>JAAYAX010000004.1 GCA_012719175.1 Methanomassiliicoccus sp. | reverse complement strand
CCTGGTACTTCACCGTGCAGTACACCGTCCAGGCCGACGACGCTGATCCCCTGGAGAACACCGTAACCGCCACCGGCTACTACGAGGACACCCCGGTCACCGACACCGATGACCATGAGCTCGATATCAAACACAACCCAGTCCTGCTTGTCACCAAGACCGGTCCCAACTTCGCAAGCATCGGTGACACCATCACCTACACCATCACGGTACAGCATGATCCAGCCTCCGACGGCTTTAACATCTACAACGTGACGGTGAGCGATGTCTTCGGCATCACTCCGATCTATGTCGACGGAGATGACGGCGACGGTATCCTGGAACTCGGAGAAGTCTGGACCTACACCGTGGAATACACGATACAGGCTAGCGATCCCGATCCGTTAGTGAACACCGCAATAGCCACAGGCGAGGATGAGGACGGTGACGAGGTACAGGACGAGGACGATGAAGAGGTACTCATAGAGCACAACCCCATCATCGAGGTAAACAAGCAGGCTGACGTTACGTCTGCGAAGGTCGGCGACACTATATTCTATACCATAGTGGTTCAGCATGCTTCCGGGTCTGACGGCTCGGACATATCCAACGTGACGGTGAGCGATGTCTTCGGGATCACCCCCATTTATGTGGGCGGCGATGACGGCGATGGACTGTTGGAGGCTGGCGAGGTCTGGACCTACACTGTCGAGTACATAGTCCAGGCTGGCGATGCCAACCCCCTGACAAACATCGCTATCGTTACTGGTGAGGACAAGGACGGAGACGAGGTCACCGATGAGGATGAGGAGACGATCCCCATCGAGGAGGAGGTATGCCCCAGGCTCTGCGTTGACAAGACCGGGCCTGCTTACGCTTACGTTGGGGACACGATCACCTACACGTTCTACGTGTACAACACCGGTGACGTGCCCCTATCCGACGTGACCGTGACCGACTCCGTTACCGGAGTGGCGACCTACCAGTCCGGTGACGACAACGGTAACGGTCTGCTCGACGTAAACGAGGTGTGGGTGTTCACCGACACCTGGGTAGTGCAGGAGATCCCTGACCCGCTCCGGAACACCGCGATCGCCACTGGTTACTATGAGGACGTTCCAGTCACAGACGATGACGACCACTGCCTGGACGTAGTCAAGCGCATCGTCCTGCCTGCTGAGCAGCCGGGCATATGCCTGGACAAGGTCGGTCCGGCGTGCGCGTACGTCGGCGACACCATCACCTACACCTTCAAGGTGTACAACGTTGGCAACGTGCCTCTATCCTCGGTGACTGTGGTTGACTCCCTGACCGGGGAAGCGACATACAAGTCCGGGGACACGAACAACGACGGCATGCTAGACGTCGATGAGGTGTGGGTGTTCACTAGCAGCTGGGTCGTCGGGGATAGCCCAGACCCGCTGAGGAACAATGCCATCGCCACCGGATTCTTCGGTGACGTGGCGTACACCGCAGAGGACGACCACTGTGTCGACGTCTACCGGGTGGTGGACGAGAACACTGAGGACGTAGTGGACAACGCCGCCGATGTTGGCGGTCCCGACGATGACGCCGGTGCTTCGACCAACGATCCCCAGGACGCCACTACCAGGACGGAGACCGGCTCAGGAGGATCCTTCCCGTGGGTGCTTCTCATCGTCGGAATGATCGGTGCGGCAGTGACCCTCGCGGCAATGGCGATCTACCGCAGGAGGTCCTCTTAAACAGATCCGTGAGGTAAACCCAAAACCTCTTCCCTTTTTTATCTCAACCCTTCATCGACATCATGATGAGAATTTCATTAAGCATGGTGGTATCAGCTTCGGCAGTAGCTCATCGTTCTTTTTTCTTGCTCAGTTGGATCGTCTGGTATTGAGCCCCGGGGTACTACCCCGCCTTACTGGGCCTGTTGTCTAACGCCAGAGCGGTCCATGAGATGCCGGACGCCCGGCAGGGAGCTGATCTTGGACATAGCGCGGACCGTTCCCCGCTTGGCCTCGATCCTAAGCAGGGGGCGGTCCCTTGCTCCCAGACGATACTTGAACACCTCCGCGCCCGCGCCGAAATCGAAGTAGGTGAACCCGGCATGACGAGCCTCGTTCATCGCGTACAGCGCCACGAGGTTGCTGGGAGAGTATTCTTGATATCGTTCGCCTGTGCCTACACGGAAGGCGCGCATGATGTCCCCGTCCTCCAAGCACAGCATCTGCGCGGCCAGGGACCCGTCTATCCACGCCTCGTACACCATCCCGCGGCCCTCGAGCACCGTGGCCAGCATGACGTCCGTGAGGAAGCTTGACTGCCTCTCGTTGCTGTACGTGCCAGTGTCCTTCCCTTCTATCTTGGCAAGGTGCTTCAGCGCGTACATGGCCGTGGCCTCGTTGGCCTCGTCGGGAGTGTCCACGCACCGGTAGCGGATGCGGCTCTCCTCCTCCAGCATCGTCATGGACCTCACCATGATGCGCTTGGTGCGCGGCGATATGACGTCCATAAGGCTGCCGCAAGAGGGCAGCTCTGTCCCCGGGCAGGGGACGGTCGTGAGTTCCTCGGTCTCCCAGCGGCGGTAGATCCTTTGGAACAGCATTCGGGCCGAGGGGCAGTCCCGCATCCTGTTGAGATCCAGAACGTTCCAGTCCAGGCGCCCCATCTCTTGAACGATCTTATCCAAGATGTCCTCGCGGTCCTCGCTCACGAAGATACCCAGGTCGTACAGCTCCGCAATTCCCATGCCGTCGCCCACTAGGGACAGCCTCTTGACCTTGACGCCCATGCTGTGCTGTTCGGTCAGCGCCAGGGGTGCTAAGCCTACGAGCACGCCGTTCTCCTCCACCATGATGACGCGGGGCAGGGACTCCTTGTCAAAGTGCCTAAGCCACTCGATGGCCCAGTCGAAGGAGCAGAAGATGGACCCACCGCACTTCTTACGAAGCGCTTCCCACTCCGCCTGGTAGCTCTGGAGGTCGATCGTGTTGTCCAACGTCCGGACGGTCAGGTCCATGCACTCGATGCGTTCGGACCGCTCCGTCACCGTTCCTTCCACTAGGTCTTCCGATATGTTACCAGTCCTTCTTTCCTTTGACGTGTCCGTCCCTTGGACCTCCTCGTCCCTGCGGACCATGATGAGCTTCAGGCCATCCCCTCCCCCAGCTTCAGGTAGCTTTGGACGTAGCTGTCAGGAGAGTGCACTGACTCGTAGGCATTGAGCGCGCGGGCGGAGAGGTCCGCACGCTCCTGAGGATGGTCCTCCATGTGTTTCATGGCCATGCCGATCCCGTCGACATTGGTCTGGGCCACGATCCCGCAGCCACCCGCCACCAGCTCCGGGAGACCGCCGTTGGGTGAGACTATGAGGGGCGTGCCCACCGACAGGGCCTCTATTGCTGAAAGAGGAGAGTTCTCCTGGCAGGTGGACGGGGACACCAGGGCGATGGCCGTTCCCACCTCCGCGAGGACCTCGGACCGGGACAGGAAGCCCAGGCCGCGGACCTTTCCGCCGGTCCTTTGCTCATACTCCTTCAGCATCGGCATCAGGTTACCGTTGCCGAGCACGTGCAGCTCCGACCTGATCCCATACTTCTCATGGGCCCGAAGTACCAGGTCCAATCCCTTGTGCTTCTCCAGCACCCCCACGAACACGAAGTGCGGTGTCAGCTCCTCTTTGCGATATTCTTCCGGCCGGGGCCCGAAATTGGGCAGCACGGTGGAGTCCACGCCCACCCTTACCTTGAGGAACGTGGCCATGTACTTGGAGGGGGAGATGAAACGGTCTATCTGTCGGATGCGCTTGCGGAAGCCGCTGCCCCGCCACAACTGCGGAGGCCTGTAGGTGCGCAGCGAGCAGGAGGTGCACCGGTCCGTGTCGCAGCACGGTCCACCTAGATAGGCGAGGTCAGAGCGGGGGCAGACCAGCCAGTGATCGTGGGCGGTGTACATCTTGGGGGCATTGCCGATGGACAGGACCTGCTGGCCGAGGAGGGAGATGTTGTGGTGGTGTATCCAATCCGGCCTTACATCCCGCACCACTTTCTCCAGCTCCCGCTCCGCGGCACCGTTGGTTCCCAGGACGTAGGTCATGCGGGCAGATATGCCCCCTAAAGAGGTGCTCACCGGATGCGTGTGAACGTCGGAACTTACCGGATTCGGTCTCTTACCCTTGGCCTTGAGGGCGAAGGCGTCCAGGCTGTGGACCACATGGACCTCGTGCCCCCTCCTCACCAGCTCCTCGGCGAGGTAGCGGACGTGAACCGCGTCCCCGCCCAGGTGGTAAGGGGGATAGAACGTCGATGCCATAACGATCCTTCGGGACTCCATGTCGCTCACCTAATGCGCGTCCTTCATGCCGTGGAACAGGTAGTTGTTGGTGATCTTCAACGCGTAGCGGAACGCCAGGTACAGGTCCGATGGCTCCTTGAGCACATGCTTGATGTTCGAGCCCCACCACTGCGGGGAGGAGTACAGCGTCTTGTACGCCATCTCCCGCGCCTTGTCCAGATCGGCCGGGGTCATCTTATCCGTTCCCACCACGGAGGCGTGCTGGTACAGCTGGCGGAAGTCCGGCTCCTCCAGTCCTGGCAGGCCGTAGATCTGCTCGTGCAGCCTCGTGCCCGGGTAGGGCACGGCGACATTGAACTGCGCCGACGTCGGTAATGTCTCACGCACGAACTGCAGCGTCTCGTTGACACTGTCCCAGTCCTCGCCCGGCAGGCCGAAGATGAAGGAGCACAGGACCTTGATGTTCTCGGCCTTGGCGTTGAGGACGGCATCACGGCACTGCTGTACGCTGATGTGCTTCTCCACCGAGTCCAGTATGCGCTGGCTTCCGGACTCGATGCCGAAGGACATGCCCCGGCAGCCGGCAGAGCGCATGAGGGCGAGCAGCTCGCCATCCACGAGGTGCGTGCGGGTGTTGCAGTACCACTTGATCCGAAGGTCCTCCTCCTTGAGAGCGTTGCAGATGTCCACCACCCGCTGGCGGTTGAACGTGAAAGTCTCGTCGAAGAAGGAGGCGGTCCTCAAGCCGTAATGCTCCTTTAGATAGCGCAGCTCCTCGATGATGTGAGGCGCGGTGCGCATCTTCCATGGAGTGCCGGCCACGGTGCAGAAGGAGCACTTGAAGGGGCAGCCCTTGCTCGTGTACAGGATGGTGAACGGCCGGCCGGCGGGAGCGGTGACGTAGTATGGCTTCAGGTCGGGCAGCAGGTCATACGCAGGCAGGGGCATGGAGTCATAGTCCTTGAGGGGCGTGGCCGCCGGATTGTTGACGATCTCCCCGTTCTTTCGGAAGGAGATGCCGTTGACCTGCTCGAGAGGCGTTCCCTTGCTGAGCGCGTCCACCACTGCCGGTGCGACGACCTCGTAGTCCTGGCGGACGTAGATGTCCTGTGCTGGCGCTTCCGTGAGCACTTGCTTGGGCATGGTGTGGAGGGTCCAGCATATGCCCACCGTGGGCACGTCCTTATCCACTTCCTTCACTGTGGACGCGGCCTTCTGGTCCCAATCGAACGTTGTGGGCGTGAAGCGGTACACGGCCGCGTCTGGTCGGTACACCTTCACCTTGGCCTGCAGGGCGTCATAGCCCAGGTCCCGCCCGTTGAGGTCGATGAGGTCGACCTGGTGGCCTCCGTTGCGCAGCAGCGCGCCGGTCTGAAGCAGGGAGTACGGTTCCAGGACCGAATAGCGTTCCGTGACCTCGCAGCGCTCCTCTCGGATAACCGACACCCCTTGGTGCCGGGGCGGGTTGATGAGAAGGACCTTCAAGTCCACGCCTCCACGGTCCTCTTGTACACATCGGCGGTACGGCGAGCCATGACCGCCGCGCTGAACTCCTCCAGCACCCGGGTGCGGGCGTCGGTGGACATCTTTCTGGCCAGGTCCCTGTCAGCGAGTACCGTCTCGATGCTGCGCGCCAGGGCGGCCGCGTCCTTGGGCGGCACGAGAATGCCAGTGGTTCCGTCCACGATCATCTCCGGGACCCCTCCCACCTTGCTGGCGACGACCGGCGTTCCTGACGCCATAGCCTCTAACAAGGTCATGGGGAAGCTCTCCGAGTACGAAGGAAGCATGAACAGGGAAGCGAGGGGATAGAGATAAGGCATCTCCCGATAGCTCACTGGTCCGATAAAGCGGCACTCGTCCTTGGACAGCCCGGCCTTGGCGGCCATGGCCTTCCACTGCTCGGCGTTACCGTTTCCGGCGAACACGAACGTCGGCGATACGGAGGGGTCTACCAGCGAAGCGGCCTCTATCGCCGTGGCGATACCCTTTAGGGCGATCATGCGACCCGAGAACAGTACGATGTCCTCCGCCCCCTCCAGGTCGGGGAAGTGGGCGAGGCATTCATCACGGTCCCGCGGTGAGAACAGATCGGTGTCGATACCGTTGTGTATGACCTCTGACGCGCACGTCGCCCCTATGCGGTCCTGGCACCAGTCCCTTATGAAGTCGGACACGTAGATCAGGGAGGAAGATCTCTTCATGTAGACCTTCTCCAGGGTGGTCAGCAGCGGGAGGAGCAGGAGCGTCATCTTCTCGGACATCTCCAGTTTGTTCGCCGGCAGGCCCGAGGACCGCGTGCCCATGCGCTGGGATCCGATGGTGCTGTGCACCGTAGTGACGGATGGCACCTTCTCCCCCAGGACCTTGAACATGATGTCCGCCATCTGCGCGTGGTTCCCGTGCATGATGTCGAACTCATGCTCCTTCTGGAGCTTGTCGAATGACCGCCACAGGGCCACCTGGAACTGGTTGTTGTACATGAAGGTGTCCTCAGCGGTGCCAAGGACGTGCAGGGTGATGTTCTCCACCTGGGGAGCACCCCCTTCCTTTCCCAGGCATATGACATGCACCTCATGCTCCGGCGACAGGTGGTCGGCGAGCTGTTTCATGTAGCTTCCGACCCCGCCCCAGCTGAGGAACTCTGGGCTTACCATGGCCACGCGCATTGGCTCCCTCTAGATGTGGCGCATGGGGATCAGGAGAGAGAACCGCTCTGCCCTATCGGTCTTCTTGGCCATCTTGATGTCGAACTCCCCGGCAGCGCTCCAGAAGCGCCTCTCGAACAGCTTGGTCACGATGGTCACACCGGCCTTCAAGGGCACCAGCTTGGTCTCACCGGCCCGGGGCAGGTAGTGTATGGGGATCTCTCTTACGTTCAGACCCTTCTTCACGGACTCGGCGAAGAGCTCTGCCTCCAGCTCGAAGTGCTTGGAGCTGAGCTCCAAGGTCCTGAGGGCCTGGCCGTTGAATCCCCACATTCCAGTGCACAGGTCTGTGCACCGCTGCTGGTAAAGGAGCGTCGCTATGTCGCTCAGGAGGATGTTCCCGAAGTGGTTCAAGGGGGTCATTGCTCCATCAGCTATGCTGCCCAGGAAGCGGGACCCCATCACCACGTCTGCACCCTCCTCAAGGGTGGAGACCACGTCCAGTATGTACCTCGGAGGGTACGTACCGTCAGCATCCAGCATGATCAGGTACTTGGCGTCGAGCATGGACGCCAGATCGGAGAACTTAGCGCAGAGGCCACCTGTGAGGGCTAGCACCTTGGGTACCACCTCACGGGGATCGCATAGTGCAATGGCCTGCCTGACGCCTATGCCCTTGCCGCGACCCTTTTGAACTAGGATGTAGGCCCCTTTCTCACGTGCGATGGCCAGCGTCCTATCGGTGGATTGGCCATCGACGACAACAACGCGAACATCGAACCCCCGCCGCATAAGTTCCTTGCGTGGGATATCATCGATAACCTTCCCGATGCTGCGTTCCTCGTTCAACGCGGGTATCATGACGACTATCTTGTTCGCCATCACAACCACATTCCCTGGGATACCCCAATCCGAGTATTAATAGCATCCGAAAGTTTCTCGAAACCAACACTGGCCATACTTTTTCGTCCCCCCTCAATTATAGATCTAAACTACCGATGGTGTCCTTTCACCTAGAAAATTTATTTAGACTCACAGATATATAAAGGTTTCTCGGAGCCTAGCCAGATTTTCATTTTACTACTATCGAAATGGATTTCGAATGTTGTTTTTTGACCAATGTCTTTATAAAAAAGACCGATGAAAATAGCACGCTAACCGCGAACGCGGCCAGCAACAGGGAGCGGAAAAGGTCCAAACCTGGACCCTGGGAAACGATGAGGAAGTACACTGCCTGAAGCCCGGCCATGGCGATGACCAGGGCCGAGGTGACGATAAGGGCTCCACGTTCCCGAACATCGTAATCGTCGATGTTACGGAGGGCCTCCAGGGGACGAAGGGCTGTAACGGCAATGGCGGCAACGCCGAAGAGCACGACCTCGGTGCGAATATCGAACGCACTGTTGAAGGCATGGACCTGGAGCCACGTATCGTCCCAGGGATAGAACGGGGTCACCGTCCCTATGTAGGTGTCCGCTAAGAGATGGGAAGCGGCCGCGGTGATCGCCAGGAGTATGAGGGCGAGGCGTGGCCGGAACGCTATGATCAGAGGTAGTAAGAACATAAGGAGCATCGCTCCCAGCCCCAGGAAGGAGTGGGAGAAGCCCCGGAGGTCCCCCAGGTGGATGTAGTCAGGCAGCAGTGCGAACACTCCCAGGAAGGACAGCGCCAATGCCCTCTCCCGCTTCATGTACACGATGAACGGAAGGCACAACAGCAGGGAGAAGGCCAGGTGTCCGGGGAACCACATGTTAGCACCTACAGATGCCCGCCTTGGGGGCCGTGGAGGACAATGTACAGCGGGACGATTTCAACCTTTGCCCCTCCTGTGCTGGAACGGAGCAGTGGCATGGCCATAGGTAAGTATATATGGCCAGTCAATTTTCCAATTCGCGATGCCTCGGAGGGAAGTCGTGAGCAGGTCGGAGTACGACATTCGCCCTTCGTTCCTGTACGCACTGAGCCTTGCAGGTATGGCCATCTGCATCGTGTCCTCTTTCGGTTTCGAGGTCCAGTACGTTCCCCTGGGCACCCCCTTCGGGCTCTTCGGCCTGCTCCCGATGGGTTACTGGATCGGCATCCTCTTCTTGGTCATATCCCTTGCTATCGGCCTGCGCACGGGCGATGAGACGGTGTTCTTCGTCCAGTCCCTGCTGCTGTTCCTGGCCTTGTGGTGTGCACCCGCCATGTTCGAGAAGTACCCCACGGTGTGGGACTCCTACGTGCACTACGATGCCTCGCTGGCCATCGTCCGGGAGGGCCTCGTGCCTAACACGGCGGCGTACAATTACGCGTTCAACTATCCCGGGTTCTTCGTCCTGGGCGCTTCCTTCGCACTTCTGGGGGATCCCCCTGCGCTGCTGTTCCTGAGGCTCTACCCCATCTTCGCCGCGACCCTGACGGTGGCGGCCATCTACCTCTTCGCCAGGACCTACGTGCCCCGAATGGACCACCGCCTGGCGTTCCTGCTCGCGGCCTTCGCCAACGTGTGGCTGCAGTTCAACTACTCACCGCAGTCCCTGGGCCTGGTGGCCGGACTGTTGATATTTGTCTGTCTGGAGAGAGAGGGCAGGGAGTGGCTGTACGCTGCCCTCATCCTTTTTGCCTTCATCGTGGTCTCCCATCCCACCACCCTCATCTTTGTTCTGGGGGCCATCGCCATAAAGGAGGTGTTCAACCGCTTCCTGTACTTCACCGTGGGACTCCGCAGGCCTACGCGCTGGGAGCGTCCGTGGCCGGTGGGGGTGTTCATCCTCATATGGCTGGGGTGGTTCTTCACCGGGGCCTCCTCCTTCTCCTTCAACCTCGTTCAGTTCATATCCAACCGCCTGTTCATGCTGGGGCAGGTACAGGAGAGCGTGTCCGAGCAATGGGCCATGAGGGGTACTTCGGAGAACATACTGGGGCAGTTGTACCCGCAGCTGAGGACGGGGATGTTGGGTATATTCCTAGCGCTCACCCTCCTGGCGCTGCTGATCTATCTGCTGTCCAAGAACAGGCGCCACGTGAACTTCCCCCGGAACATACTGGCCCTGTTCCTCCTGCCGCTGGCCATAATCCCCTTGGACATGGCCTTCTTCAATGGGCAGCTGTACGACCGTGGCATTCTCTACCTCGCCCTGGTGGCGCCCATTATCTTCGTGCCCATACTCATCACCAACCGCAAGAAGGTCTTCCGCGTAGGTCTCAGTGTCGCCATCTCCCTGGTAGTGGTGGCGGCGGCCTCCACCATCTTCTACCAGGAGGCCTTGTACATCAACAACGACCGAGCGGTGGAGGTGGCCGACTTCCTGGCCGGGAACGCTCCCCACACCATCGTGGGAGGTGGATTCTACCCCGTCGATGTCTGGGACGATGCCGGGGAGCAGTTCGACCGCATAAAGATCAGCGCGCTGTACAATATGTCCATAGGGAACATAGCCAGGTTCTACGGCGGAGGGACGATAGTGTTCGATGATACCACGGAGATGTGGTACAGGCAGTGGGGCACCATCGGGATGTACGATTTCTATCGCGATCAGGCGCCGTACAACTACAGGGTCTATGACAACGGGGGAGCTTGGGTCATGTATATCAGAGGTACTTAGTCATGAGGATAGGACTGGTCAATCTCATCACCAAGACGGCCGACGTCCAGGCCGATGCCAGCGTCATGCGTACCGCAGGCCTCCGGCCGGGCACGGACCAGGACCTCAACGTAGTGGAGACCGGGCGGCGCCTCGTACGTAGAGGCAATGAGGTCACCATCTTCGTCGCCGATGCTTACCGGCCTCAAAGCACGGGAGACCTGGGAGGGGTGAAGATGGACTACATACCCACACGGCTACCGTGGATGTTCCCCCCTTCCCTGGCCCCCTTAACCCCTAGCCTGAGGGAGGAGATACATAGGGAGCACTTCGACGTGGTGCAGTCGGGGGAGGTGTTCCAGCCGGGTACGTACCTCACCTGGGCGGCTACCCGCGACGGGGGGCCGGACATGTTCATCTGGCAGGAGCTGGACATCTACATGCAGGGCCCCATGGGTTGGCTCCAGAAGCAGTACTACCGGACGCTGGGTAAGGCGGTCACCCGGGGCTGCCGGGCTGTCATACCCCGCTCCCGCTCCGCGGCCCGGCACCTCCTAGAGGCTGGAGTGCCCGAGGAGAGGATCGCTCCGGTGGTCCACTCCGGCGTGGACACCGATGTCTACCGCCCCCTGAACAAGGAGGACTCCCGAGCACGGTTCAACGTGGAGGAGGGACAGAACGTCCTCCTGTCCATCGGCCGGATGCACGAGAACAAGGGGATGGACCTGATGGTCAAAGCAATGTCCTTCCTCCGCGTAGGGGACCCCGACTGCCTTCTGATCCTGAAGGGAACGGGGCCCCAGGAACCTGCGTTGCGGGAGATGGTGAGGAGCAGCGGCCTGGAGGACCACGTGAGGATCATGACCGACCGCCTGGAGCAGGCGGACATGGCCGCGTTGTACAACGCCGCCGACATGCTGCTGGTGGCCTCGCGAACCGACCTCTTCCCGTTCACGGCCATAGAGTCCATATCCTGCGGGGTCCCCATCGCCACCTCCTTTGCCCGGGGGCTCAAGAGCGACATCGTGGACGAGGGGGCGGGGGCCATGCTGCCACCGGGGCCGGAGGAGATGGCGGGGGAGTTGCGCTCCCTCCTCGAGGACCCCGTGGGCCTGGACCGTATGGGGGCACGGGCCCGCGAGGTCGCCCTCCGCGACTTCAGCTTCGACGTGGGGGCGGAGCGGTTGCTGGACATCTATACCCGGAGGGACGGATGAAGATCGCGTTCGTGCCCAGGGTGGCGGTGGACCCCACGAACTCGGAGAGGACCCCCAAGCTGCTCTACCTCCTTTCGCAGTGGTTCGAGGTGGTGCCCATACCCACGGGCGCCCTGGACACGATGACCTTCGACCAGTCGAGGAACCGCTTCTTCCGCTACGTGACCTTCTTGCTCAATGAGATCTCCATCACGTGGGGCACTTTGAGGAGAGGGAGGAAGGAGAAGGTGTCGGCGGTCTTCGCCGAAGGTACCTATTACTCTCTCGCCGGGGGGATGGCCGCCCGCATGCTGGGAGTGCCCATGATATGGGACAACCACGGCAACATCAAGGACTTCTCCGCCACCCTCGGCAAGTCCGATCTCTTCCTGCAGGGAAACCTTCTTCTGGAAAAGGTCCTTGCGAGGCTGGCCACGAAAATATTGGTGGTATCGCAGAAGGAGGTCGAGGCCTACCGCTCCCTGGGCTTCGACATCTCCAAGTTCGAGGTGGTCCCGACGTGTGCCGACATGACCCTGGTGCGCTCCCTGACGCGGACAAGGGAGGGGGCGAGGAAGGAGCTGAAGGTCAGTGAGGGCACGAAGGTGGTGCTGTTCTTCGGGACGCTCAAATATATGCCCAACCTCGATGCCGCGCAGTACCTTGCCAAGGAACTCTACCCCCGCGTGGCCGCGGAGGTCCCGGGGACCGAGCTGTTCATTGCCGGTTCGGGGTCGTTGGGGGAGGACGCGCCGCCGGGGGTCAGGATGCTGGGCTTTGTTCCGGACCTGTACCTGTGGCTGTCCGCGGCGGACGTGTGCGTGGCCCCCATGTGGAAGGGCGTGGGCATCCTCACCAAGGTCATTGACATGCTCTCGGTGGGGAGGGCCACGGTGGTGAGCCCCCTGGCCCTGGAGGGCATACCGGAACTGGAGCACGGTGTCAACTGCATGATGGGCAAGGACCGGGACGAATTCACTTCGCAGGTCATCAGCCTGCTGCGGGACCCCCCGGGAGCGAACGCCCTGGGATCACGGGGACGGGAGCTGGTGTCGGAAAGGTACTCCTGGGAGATCGTAGGCCCAAGGCTCCGGGGCTTAATATTAGCGTTAACGGAGGACCGATAAGTTAATGAATGTTAAGTTGCAAAGATGTGCAGCAGATCAAGGGTCGTCATATGGCAAACAAGGCGGTTAGGTTATACGTTGGACCGGGCAAGCCATATGACCTGGTTGCGGTCTGTGCGATCGTGACCGTCTCGGTCCTCCTGGCCCTTCTCGATGTGCAGGGCGTGGTTCGATGGACGCTAGGGTTCCTGGCGGTGTTCTTCGCCCCCGGGTACGCCATCGTGTCCGCGCTCTTCCCAGGGCGCAAGGCCATCATCGCCCCGTCCTTCACCGCCCGCCGCGACGAGCACACCATGACCATCTCTCTCCTGGAGAGGATCATCATCGGTTCGGTACTAGGCTCGGCGGTCATGGCGCTGGCGGGCACCGTTATTACCAGGGGCATCCTGAACTTCGATGTCTGGGTAGTGGCGGTGGAGGCGATCACGATAACGTACGTCGCCTCCTGGATGGCAATAAAGCGCCGTGAGCTGACTCCTCCGGAGGACCAGTTCGTGCTATACAGCACCCCGCGGTTGAGCACGCCAAAACTGTCCTCGGGAGAGCGGGCCATCTCCGCGCTCATAGCCGTGGCCGTGGTGGCGCTGGCAGCGCTGGCGGTCCAGGGAATGGGCGCCAAGCCCGTTGTCGAGGAGCACTCGGAGCTGCACATCGTAGGCGTGGACGGCGACATGGACAGCCTCCCCAGCGTCCTGGCCCCGGGCCAGGCGGGCCTGATGAGGGTGACCGTGATATCGCACCTCAGCTCCGCAGAGATGTTCCACCTCGTCCTATCTTTAGAGCAGACGCCCGCCAATTCATCGGCCTTCGACCCCGCGCAGATCGTGGACATCTCCCCCGGACAGGGGAGGTCCTACCAGTTCGAGCTGCAGCCGGGAGCAAAGTGGCAGCAGGACGTCGCCTTCGTGATCAATGCCGCCGGAAACCAGACCCTGTACCTGACCCTTGATGATGGTATGGAGGTGAAGAGCAACTGGCTTCCATTGGAGATAACCTAGCGGCGGTCATAGTTCCCCAGCTGGACATCGGTTCAACCTCTCCCGTGCTCGCACTGCTGATATGCATGCTGTGCCTGGTGGGGATGCTCACGCTGGGCGCCCTGGCCTCTAGGCGCAGGTGGAACCTGGTCACATCTTCCACGTTCGGGCTGTGGGCGATAGCGGTGATGGTCCTGGTACTGGTGATAGGAGGCCTGATCGTATGACCACTTCTTTCTCATCCACACAGGTCCATGAGGAGGTGCGCTGGCCTGTGCTGACCCTCCTGAGCCTGCCCTTTGTTTGCGGGTGCGCGTCCATCTACCTCTACCGCCTCATGGGCATAGAGGAGGCAGCATTGGCCGCCCTTTTCCTGTTGGTCTTCGGGCTGCTGTCGGCCATGGTCATGGTGCTGTTCGTCGAGCAGAGAGAGGTGGCCCTGGCCGCCTCCTCGGTGGTCCTGGTGCAGGCCTTGGCGTTGGTGGTCATGCTCCTACCTAATTTGAACTGGTTGCCCATGGAGCATCTGCCTCTCTTAGTGGTGATGGCCGGCGCCATCGTCATTCACTACCGCTCCGTCCAGCTCCCCGTCCTCAGGTCCCACCCTCTCCTCCTGCGCTCGGTGATGATCGTGCTCGTGCTGCCCCTGGGCCTGGCGCTGGCTGAGGCCCTTTTCCTGGGCTACCGATTCTTCGAGAACTTCCATATCGGAAGGTCCACCATCATGATGATCCCCATAATTGCGGTTTGGGGGTATCTGGAGGAGGTGCTGTTCCGGGGCATCGCCCTACGCTCCTCCCTTCCATTGCTGGGCCGGTGGCGGGCGATACTGTTCTCGGCGTCCCTGGGGGCGGTGTTCATGCTGTTCTGGGGCTCGCTGCCGTACGCCTTCTTCGCCTTCTTCCTGGGCATCGTGATGGGGGTGCTGTACATGAGGTCCCACAGCCTCATGTTCGTGGGCACCGTGCACGCCCTCACCGACATCTGGATGGTCGTCGCCCTGCTGATCTTGGGTGTCACCGGCTGACGACCGCCATCGATCCATACGGGCACGAAGCGGCAGTAGGGATGATATCCCTTCCTTCAACCTGATTCCACATCCTCGATGTCCACATCGAAACCCATTTCTCATCCCCCACGCTAACCGTGGGGCGGACACAAAGTTATATTATGTAAAGATATGAATAAAAGGTCCGGCGAGGGAAGCGGATTTGAGCACCATTAACAAGAAGGCCATCATCGGCCTGGATGCAGGAACGGCAGGTTCCGGAGGGGGCGCGGATGACGCCACAGGCGGCAGACCGACGGCCACGGTGATCGTGTGCACGTTCAACCGGGTACAGTGGCTGTCGAAGTGCCTCCGTTCCCTTGAAGAGCAGGTCCCCCGCCCCGACGAGATCATGGTGGTCGACGGTCCTTCCACCGACGGCACCAGGGAGATGCTGGAACTACTGGAAAAGCAGGGCAGCATCACCCTTGTGAGGCAGCCCCGGCTTGATGGTATATCCGCTGCCAGGAACCTCGGTCTTTCGCAGGCCAAGGGGGACATCGTCTGCTACATCGATGACGATGCCATCGCCCAGCCGGGGTGGCTGGCCTCTCTGCTTCCACTGTACAGGGACCCCCGGGTGGGAGGAGCGGGAGGGCCGGTCTACGACATCGAGGGCCGCCCCGCCATGGGCAGGAACGCGGTGGCCCCGGATGGCCAGTGGTTCGACGAGTCCAAGGGGGAGAGCATCGAGGGCCTGAGCCAGGTGATGGTCGGATGCAACATGTCCTTCCGCCGCACCGCACTTTCCGGCGTGGGCGGTTTCGACCCCTACTTCAAGTTCCACCAGGACGAGACCGATGCCTGCCTGGCGGTCCTGGGAGCCGGATACAGCATACTGTACGACGAGGGAGCGCTTGTTTGGCACGCATGGTGCGAGGGCTCCTACCGCAGGGACAAGGTGAAGTGGTACCTCCGCCTGAGGTACCTGTGGGGGAGGAACAACTCCTATCTCGTGCGTAAGCACTTCGGGAAGCAGGTGCGGTTCGCGGACTACTTCGGCTCCCGCTTCATGGGCTTCTTCACGAGGAGGGCGCCGCGGGCCGATGCGGTCAAGAAGGAGGCGGCATCGGACACCGAGAAAATGCCCCCGTTCTTCGTTGCCGTAGGAGCTCTGTCCGAGGTGTACGGCCTTCTGAAGGGCTGGAAGGACGGCGGCAGCGTCCGCCGAACCTGAAGGCGGACTTCTGACGATGCATAGTTCGATCTCTCGATCACGGTATGATGCTGGAGGTCGTCTCCGCGGCGATGGTGCCGTGGAACACGACCCTGCCGTCGGACAATTTCTCCACGTTCGTGAGCGCGATCCCCTTGCCGTCAGAGTGCCAGGTGGTTCCACTGGGCAACACCGCGTTTATGCTCACGGCCTTGTTACCGAGGTTGGTAAAGGTGTACGCATCCTGGTCCTCGGTGAACGTGACGGTCACGCTCCCGGAGCCGGTGACCACGACCATCTGCCGGTCCGTGATCAGTGAACCGCCTTCCGAGCCCAGGTCGATTGTGGCCGGCCAGTTGGTGGGGTCCTGATGACGGGACGCGCCCATGGCCTCGAACATGGCCACGGCCATCTTGAGGTTGTGCATCTGCGAGGAGTAACTGTCATAAGACAGCAGATCGACGCAGAACCCGTAGCGGGCGGCGTTGAACAGCACCGAGTACACGTCATCCTGGTCCGAGGAGCTGCCAGTATCGTAGTTCTGGTAGACCAGTATGTCCGGTCTGTGCTCCGAGGACATGTGGTTCACGAACTCCATCATCGATCGTACATGGGACACCAGGTCCGTGCCGAGGATGGAGGAGGGCTCGAACCCTTCCACCAGGGTGAGGTCGCTGAGCATGGCTAGGTGGATGGACGGGGTGTAGGGATTGGTGATGACGAACTCGAAGTGGCCGGAGGCCCGCGTCTCCTGCACCAGCTTGAGGTACCCCTCATGGATGAACACCCCGCTGCGGTGGTTGTAGTCGCTGCGAGGTTCGTTGGTATCCCCGTACCATATGTTCATCTCGTCCCAGAACACGCCGGTGCTGGACCACCACCACTCGTTGTGCGCATCGCCGGATATGAGGTACTTGCGGTAGGCGCTGCTGGACGCGGACGCGATGGCCGTGCCGTCCGGCAGTGTGTAGGCATGGCCCACGGAATCGTAGAGCTTGTACTCGGTGGGCATCGTCCCCGCGCCATAGCGCTGGGCCGACTTGTAGTGCCAGTTCACCTGATCGGGGTTGGTGGACAGCGTGGCCACGAGGATGGGCGAGCTCTCCACCCACGAGCGGGTGGAGGAGTCCCACTGGCCAGACAGCCCGTTGAGGTCCTTGCCGAAGTCGTTGAAGGTCAGGGGGAACTGCTCGGTGCTTCGGTACCCCCAGGTCTCGGCGATCTGAGGTCCGATCCACTCCGCGTAGCCGGCATCATGGCCCCGGGCCTCCCCGTCCGTCTGCTCGTAGGGGCGCACGAACATGTGCCAGGTCTTCTCCTTCCCCAGCGAGGGATCGGGCAGCACCCCGCCGGTGGAGGTATACTTCACCCCGAACACCGAGGCCCCGTCCACGGGGTCCCCCTCGATCCAGATAGGGGAGTAAAGGTACGCCTCGGCCTCGTTGAAGCCCCACTCCACGCCCAACGTCCGTCCCGGAACCCTCATGTCGAAGGCGGGTGCGAACATCTCGTAGCATGGATACCAGCCCCCGATGCCGTTGGTCTTGGGTGTCTCCTCGGGGATGCCGGGTATGTAGCGATGGGCCTTTCCATCGCTGAACAGGTCGTACATGTGCCCATTGGTGGAGCACAGCGCGATGGCATAGGTCACGATGGCGTTGGACGTTCCCGGCGTATATGTGACTTCCAGCTCGAAGTAGTCCCGGTAGAGGTCAAAGGTATGTAGCAGGCTAAACTGGGAGCACGATTCCAGGAACCATACCTTTTCGCTGTCCTGCCCCCAGCCAGTGATCCGAGTGGTGACCCAGTTGAGGTCCTTGCCGTACTCGTCCACCGTTCCCTCGTTCGCGGTCAGCGGGTCCAGCCTCTGATACAGGATGTAGTCGGTGGTGAAGTAGGGGCGGATGAGGTAGGAGACGGAGCTACCTGACTGAACCACGGTCATCATATAATTGTCTGTTCGCACCACGTAGGTTCCGCCGGTGCTTGTCGCGGAGAGCTCTGAGGAGCGGGCGTCCAGGTCGATGGTACGCCCATCGTCATCGAGGGCGAAAACTCTCGTCGAGCTGCTCTTACCGCCTCCAGTGATCAGGGACCTTCCATTGTCGTCATCTGCTCCTCCCGGGGAACCATCGGCGCCGTCGGAGCTGTCATCTGCAGTGAGGTAGGAACCATCATCGTTGCTGTCCGAACGATCGTCGTTACCTATCGCGATCGTCCCCGCAATGTCGTTCCATGACGCCAGGGGGAAAAGGGAGCACAGGAGGAGAGCGAGCACGAGGACGGCCGTGATCGCCCGTGCCCCGCTCGTCGACGAGCGGAGCCCCGCCCTCATCGCGGCCCCTGTCCTTTTGATTATGCTCATTCCGCTCTCTCCGTTGACGACCAGGGACCGAAGCCTGTGCTTTTCCGTGTACTGAAGCTTCCTTCGGCTGCGGAGCGATAACGGTCCTCAGGCGTTCTCATCGTGTTCCTCTGATGCTCGCGGGCGTCACCATGCCAGGAGATAAAGCTCAAGGCGTGCCGACGACCGGATATTTTTTGCTGGCCGCAGTTTTTTCAAGGCGGCCCAGGGGCAAGGTTCTCTCAAAGGGAGATATCCTTAGGGCCCCTACCCCTGTTATTTTTCGAGCATATTTATAAATTGGTGTGTACTTTTTCGTTATGTAGAAAAATGAATAATATTCATAGCTTCATATCTTCCGAGCCAGATATTATCTCACCTTTTTGAACGCTCCGCGACCAATCTTGTGGCCATCTCCCGGTACTGCTCCGCGAACCTCTCAAGGCTGAAACTCTCCATCACCACCGTACGGGGATGAAGCTCCCTTGCCAAGACCTCATCGATCGCTGCGAGGTGGTGCTCGACATCGAAGGAGGGGACGACGACCCCGACCCTGTCGTCCTCGAGGTCCTCGAAGATTCCTGTGCGCGAGGTCACCACCGGCACATCACAGGCCATGGCCTCGAAGGGCGTGTAGCTGCAGGCCTCATAGTGAGTAGGGAACAGCAGGAGGTCGGCCGCACAATAGTGCAGGGGCATGAGGTCATGGGGGACGTTCCTGCGGACAATGAGGTTCTTCCCCTCCACCTCCGAAGAGGTGACGCACAGCACCCTGAGGTCCTCGCGGCGAGCGGCGACCTCTCGGACCAGGTCGAACCCCTTGGTGCGGTCCGCCCTTCCGACGAAGATCGCCACAGGTCCGTCGTGCTCGATCCCCAGCATCCTCCTGGCTTCCACCTTGTCACGAGGGGCGAATAGCTCCACGTCCACTCCGTTCACTATCACCTGGGACCGTATCCCATAGCGGTCGGCCAGCTCCCTCTGCACCTTGGGGCTCACGGCCACGTTGTGCTTGGAGAACGATGTCAACTTCTCCAGAAGAGGCATCATATATCTCGTCGGCAGGAAGCCAGGGGTGCCATGAAGCGTGCCCTCCGCGAAACCTATGGAGGTGTAATGGAACACGTTGACCATGGGTGCGCGCGGTCGGAAAATGGAGAGCCACCATCCCGCGGTAGAGTTGCACAGGATGAGATCGAAGCCCTCCTCCTTGCATAACCTCCGGAAGTGGCGTCCGATGGATGCGCCCATCCACACCTCTTTGAGATTGAGGCGGTCGAGGATGGGCAGGGAGGTCCGCCCGCTGTCCTCGAAGGTGATGGTGACGAGGTCGGGGAACGCCCGACGGAGCTGCTCGGTGAAAAGCTCCGTGCCCCCCTTCACCATTTCGAAACCGTAGTAGGACAGGACCGCGACCCTCATAATCAGGACAATGGGTTAATTTAGTGAATGGTAATCAAGATTGTCCATGGGGTATCAGGAAGCAAAGTTGGAACTGAGGCTCATCGCCGAGAAGCTGCGCAATCGTTTCACCGTCCCTGGAAGGCTGGAGGGCACCCAGTGGAGCCCCAAGGTCATGGACGTCCCTCCCGGACAGCGCTTCCTGGTCCTCTCCCCCCATCCCGATGATGATACGGTGGGATGCGGCGGCACCATCGTGAAGCTCCTGGAGGCGGGCAAGGCCGTCCGAGTGGTGTACCTCTCCATGCAGGTCGGGGACTTCACCCCCGACGAACGGCG
The DNA here is from genome assembly GCA_012719175.1 of Methanomassiliicoccus sp. Lineage (NCBI taxonomy): Archaea > Methanobacteriati > Thermoplasmatota > Thermoplasmata > Methanomassiliicoccales > Methanomassiliicoccaceae > Methanomassiliicoccus > Methanomassiliicoccus sp. The sequence continues at coordinate 645,514 of JAAYAX010000004.1, read as the reverse complement.
AAAGGAGATACACTCCGCCCTGGAGCACCTGGGGGTGAAGGACTTCATTCTACGGGAATCATCGTTCCCGTCCCTTCAGGAGGCCGTAGAGATCATCACCCAGGAGATCGAAAGTTACCGTCCCGATGCCATCTTCGCCCCCTCGCCCTTCGAGAACCATGACCAGCACCTGAGGACCTTCGAGGCCTTCAGGCTGTCCGTGGAGAAGATGAACGTCAACCCCGATGCCATCCTATATGAGATCTGGAACCCTCTCATGCCGAACCTCCTCATCCCCGTAAATTCCGCCATGGAGCGCAAGGTCATGGCCATCAAGGACCACTGGACACAGGTGCGGGAGATCGATTATGTAAGGGTGTCCCAGGGCCTGACCGGCTACCGTGCCGCGAGCCTGGCGCTGGACGGTTATGCTGAGGCATTCCTGCACCTGCCCGCTAAGGACGTGGTCAGGATGTTCCACGTCTGAGCTGGCCCGAAGAGCCCACTGGCAACACTAACTATAAATCCCCTTACATGTTACTTCGGGCCGGAGTGAGTCCAGATGCAGTTGGTCAGGACCGGCAAGGTAAAGCAGGTTTACGAGGTGGACGACAACACGCTAGAGTTCCTCTTCACCGATAACATTTCCGTATTCGATAAGACAATTCCTTCCCAGATACCTTTCAAGGGAGAGTCTCTGTGCCGCACCGCCGCCTTCTGGTTCCAGGTCTGCCGTAAGGCCGGCGTGAGGACCCACTTCACCGAGCTGATACCGCCCAACCGCATGAGGGTTAAGAGGGTCGAGATCATAGAGGATTACTCCAAGATCGACCACTCCACTACTAACTACCTCATCCCCCTAGAGGTCATCTCCCGGCACTATGTGGCGGGCTCCCTGTGGGACCGCATATGTTCCAAGGAGATCAAGGTCGAGGACCTGGGCTTCCCCCATGACCATGAGGTCAAGTACGGCGAGAAGCTCCCCAAGACGTTCTATGAGACCACCACCAAGCTGGAGAAGGTGGACCGTCTGCTCGACCGCGAGGAGGCATTGAAGATCTCCGGCCTGACCGAGGAGGAGATGGACAATATGTTCGAGGTCGTTGCCAAGATCGATGACTTCATCGCCTCCGAGGTCGAGGAGCGCATGCTCATCCACGTGGACGGCAAGAAGGAGTTCGCCTTCGACGAGCACCGCCGTCTGATGCTGATCGATACCTTCGGAACGGCCGATGAGGACCGCTGGTGGGACGAGGACTCATACGCGGCGGGGCATTGCCTGGAGCTTTCCAAGGAATCGGTGCGCCAGTACTACCGCTCCATCGGTTACTACGATCAGCTGACGAAGGCCAGGAAGGCCGGCCAGCAGGAACCGGACATTCCTCCGCTACCTGGTTCCGAGGTCAAGAAGGTGAGCGACCTCTACATCGAGATGTTCGAGCGCCTGACCGGCGAGAGCTTCCGTTGACACTCCTGCGAACTAACTGGCAGGATTCTAAGGTCGACATCGCTCATGACGGAGCCTCCTGGGGCGTATCAATGCGGCCCTTGCACCAATCCCTGTCTTGGTGCAATCGACCATCGCCTTCCTCTAAAGAGGGACGCAACGCGATGTTGAACGACGCGTTGACGTCGGCGTAATCAACGTGCCCGCAATGAGGGCACGAGAAGTCCTTGCCTTCCCTGGTGCCTAGTTGACCACACCTGGAGCATCGTTGGCTCGTATAGGCAGGGTCAACGTAGACGACCGGTATCCCGAGCAGCTTGGCCTTGTACTCTACCATATACTGTATTTGATAGAAAGACCAACTGTGCAGCGTGGGCCTGGACGACCTGGACTGGGATACGGTCGTTCGTATGTCGCTCAGCCTTTCCATTTTTATACCGCAACCTTGCTGAGCGGCCTCCTTCAATGTGGCTCTGGATATCTTATGGTTTAGGTCTTTGATCTTCCTGTTTTCCTTGTGCTGGATTTTCTCCTTTGCCACTCGGGGATGGCCTTCGATGTACAGGCGCCTCCGCATCTTACAGTACTTCTTGTGGATGTGCGGAGCCTCCTTGCCGTACTTCTGGACCTTGCCTGTCGTCGGATTGGCAACCACGGCGATGTGGCCAGTGGAGTTCAAATCGGCGCCGATCCAATGCCTGACCACTCGATCCTCTCCTCGAAGTTCACAAAGAACTCACCTGGGAAAGAAATGGCAACGGCGAACGTTGGGGGGATTAGGATGCCCACTCGTAGGACCGTCCTGAGCAGCGTCATTGGGTCGGAGCAGTCGATATCCATTGTGGGTTCCCCGGCTGAGAGTCCTTCCAGCAGAAGCATAGCAGTGCCGATGAAGATGAACACGATGGCGATGAACGCGCTGCCGTAGGCATCTTCCTTCTTAAAAAGGACCTTGCCTCCCGGGGTGCCGGAGCCGGTCATGCCTGCCGCCTGCTTCTTTAGGCTTCTTATCTGGAGCACGTTGAACAGCAGTACGAGGAGGTTGCCCGCGACGATTAAGGATTTTCCGTTATTCGGGGAGAACATGAGGGATGCCTCTAGACAGGTTCCCCTGTCGGTGCGGGGGCGTTCTTCTACGCTATCCGGGAGTTCAGCTCCTCCAAGAACCGTTCCCAACCGGCCGGGGAGTGGGAGACGTATCTTTTGTGCCCTCCTCGCGATAACTTATCTCCCTCATCTTGAGCGAGGTCGGCATCGTTTTAACTATGACGCTCCAGGAACAAACCGAACCGGCGGCTAGGATGACCTTATACGGGATGCGAATATTTGTAAAATATAACCGGATGTGGACTGACCCCTTGCTGAGTTCATAGCGGTCATAGAAGTTGTTGGGCACAATGAAGGTCGCGTAGATCACGGCGACGACGATCCCGGCAACGAGCAGTTCGAGGTTTGAATAGAGGGCACTGAGCCCAATGGAAAGGGCGGCCAGCACAGCGAATGCGACGGCCATCACGAGGAACCAGGGATCCTTCTGTTGTCTGTAAACCGTACCGTCGCTCATCATTGTCTCGAAAGGGGATTGAATTAAGGATCTATTTTCACCCTTACCTGGACCGTCCAGCCTCCCTTTACTCCAAGGTGACCGCGACCAGCCGATGCCCCTCAGGGCACTTGATGTCCCCATCGATGCTGCGAACACGGAACTTCATGTTCTTCTCCAGACCCATGGGGTGGCAGATGCGGTAGTTCTCGCACCCCGGGGACTTGCACTTGACCTCCTCGAAGGTTATGGTGGAACCCTCCAGCGCATACTTCTGCGGCAGGGCGCACTTCTGTTGAAGCTTTTGCACCTCCACCACGCGCACCCCCTCCTCGTGGATGCGGCATAGGTGCTTCACGCTGCGGACGGCATTGATGCGGTACAGCCCTCCGGTGTCCAGGTTGAAGCAGACACCCTTGAGCTTGCAGTCACGGCATTCCGTGAGCGGCCCACGGTAAACGAACTCATCGCCTTCCTTGGCGAGGTGCTCTCCTATCAGAGTGATGACGACCATCGCTGAACCTCCCTTAAATGACCTTTGTGATAGTGGCCAGCCTCTCGGCGGCCTCGTGAGTTAGGCCTACATGGCCCAGTATAGTGAATCTGCTGCGCACCTTGTGCGCGTTGACGAGGGCTTCGATGACCTGCTCCTCGGTGATCCCCAGCTCCTTGGCCGAGGTGGGGGCGCCGATCTTGGCGAGCGCCTCCCGGATGCGCGACCAATCGCCACCATGGAGGTACATCATCATGATGGAGCCTACACCGCACTGCTCTCCGTGGAGGGCCTTGCCCGGAGCGATCATGTCCAGAGCGTGGGAGAACATATGCTCCGATCCGCTTGTCGGCCTCGAGGACCCGGCCACGGCCATGGACACGCCCGATATGATGATGGGCCTGATGGCCACCCACACGCTCTCCTCGAGGTTGGGCTTGATCAGGTCGGCGTTATCTATGATGGTCTCGGCGGTGTACAGGGCGAGAGAATAAGCGGAGCGGGAGAACTCCTCTCCCCGTAGACGCTTGGCGTACTCCCAGTCCTTTACCGCGGTGGAATTGGATATGACGTCAGCACATCCTGCCGCAAGCAGGCGGTATGGTGCCTGGACGATGATGGCCGTGTCCGCGACCACGCCCAGGGGGACCTTGGCGTCAAGGGACAGGGGCCCGTTCTCGTTCTTGATGGATGCTCTGCCGGAAGCGATGCCGTCATGCGATGCCGAGGTGGGTATGGATATCCACTCCTGCCCCAGGTTCTTGGCCGCCATCTTGGCGAGGTCGATCTTGCTTCCTCCGCCGACCCCCAGAAAGAAGTTGGTCCCGCATTCCCGGGCGATCTGCTCGACCCTGTCGAGGTTCTCCTGGGTGGCCTCTCCCACGGTGGCCATCTGTACTTCGTAGCCTGCATCCATCATCCTGTTGGTGACGATATCGGCGGCCACGTTCTTGGTCTTGGAACCGGTGACGATGAGGGCTGTGCCTGACAGTCCGAAGTCCCTGCAGACATCGGGAGTCTGCCCCAATACGCCGTGGCCCGCGAGCACATTCCTTGGAAAAAGGATCGAGCGAGCCTTGGTGAAATCGCCCTCGTCCATTGAAGCACCTTAACCATGGCCGGATATTAGTACCTTCTTTCAACAACCTACATCATTCCCATTAGACCCTAAGATCGGAATGTTTTGGATACAAGCGCTCAACGACATGCTCAGGAGCGATCCACTTCGAGGAACGGTCGAGCGTCCCTCGTGGCCGCGTGTTAACCTCAGGGGAGAACGTTCTATATTATCGTTTTCGGAAGATGATATTATCGCCCTTATAAATGACTGGAGTAGGCGTTCACCAGTCATGTCTCCCTACCGGGACAAGCGGGTCCACGGTACCTCTGGCCACCTCCGTAACGAAAAATCTTGGGAACAGGGATATAAATGCGGAGGATACTGGCCCAAAGTGATAATAAAGGCTTCCTTATTTATATATGCAAAAATGAAATGAGACCGCTAATGCTTGGGCAGCAGGACATAGACGGCCCTTCAGATGAGGTGCTGGACAGGGTCACCATGTTGAACACCTCTCATCTTCTTGACCATCTGCCCGATCCCCTCATCCACCTGGACATGGGAGGGAGGATGGTCTCCCTGAACGGTCCGGCAGAGTCGGCCTTAGGACGTTCATCCTGTGAATGCCAGGGCCAGTTTCTTGAAGCGCTACTGTCCAAGAACTTTTCGAGTCATGGTTTGGACCAGTATCAGCAAGCGTTCAAGCAGTGTACCAATGGGACTCCGGCCAGGGCCAACCTGGTCTTCGACACCCCTCATAATGTGGATCGCCAGTGCGTGCTCATCCCTTCCTGGGATGCGCATGGGACCGTTGACGGGGCTCTCCTGCTAATGGGTGATGGCCGCGGGACCGAGCCCCCCCGGGGCGAGGCCGATCCTTACGAGATGATCAAGGTCCTGGCCAGCACCTCCCTGGAAGTCCATGAGGGCTGCGATCTCAAGGAGCTGATAGAGAGCGAGGCCTCTCGGCTCGCCCTCTCACTCGGCCTGGACTTCGCCATTTTCCGCATATTGCACCCGCAGGAGAGGCCGCAGATCATATGTCACGGGATAGAGGACGCAGATGCGGTACAGGTCCTGGACTCCCAGCTCCCCGATGGGAGCTTGCTGTATCAGACAGTGAACCGGGGGCAGGAGATAATGGTAGAGGATCTGGAGCGATCGGAGATAAGCTGCCCGGTACCGGAGATAAGGTCCCTGGTTGGCCTCACCGTCAACTGGTCCGAGCGAGCTTACGGGTGCGCGGTGTTCGGGAACCGCCGCCTGGGCGGGGACCTCGGCCTTCTATATCCCATACTCCAGGTCTTCTGCAACCATGTGGCCACCTCCCTGCGCAACGCCCGTCTCCATAAGGAGCTGATGGTACGTTCGGACATCCTGCAAGGTCTCTACGAGACCACGCAGGCATTGTCCTCCACGCTTGAGCTGAAGGAGCTGCTGCAGATGATCCTGCACACCGCCCGGAACCTGGTGAGCGCGGACAACTGCTACATCTTCCAGTTAGACCACTCTCGGGAGAGCCTCCACGCGATAGCGTACATAACCGAGGAGGAGATACGCGAGGTCCCGGTGCTGAAGGTGGGGGAGGGCATCACTGGATTGGTCGCGAACACCGGGAAGGGGCAGCTGGTGGTGCGGGCGGACCTTGACCCCCGGGCGATCACCATCCCCGGGACCCCGGATGACGATCCCAGCTCCATCATATGCGTGCCCCTGCAGCTCTCCGAAGAGCTGCTCGGGGTCATGACCTTGGAGAAGAGGCCAGGGATACCGTTCACCAAGAAGCAGTACGAGCTCATCGAGCTGTTCTCCCTGCAGGCGGCCATGGCCATCCACCGGGCATCACAGTACGACCAGATCAGGATCTATGCCAGTAACCTCCAGATGTACAACGTCCTTCTCACCCACGATGTCGCCAACTTCAACGTACCCATACATGGCTTCCTGGAGATGCTAATCAAGGACCCCAAGCTGGACCTGCGGCAGCGCCGGTACGTGCGTTCGGCCCTGGTGCAATCGGACAACATCTCCGAGGTGATCTCCGACATAAGGGAGCTGTCGCGCCTGCGCAGACAGACGGGAGAGGCGCTCCTGGAGGCCGTGAACCTGGTGCCCATCCTGAAGGAGGTCAGAGAGGACCTGCTCTCCAACGCCGTGAACGAGGACGTGGAGGCTCACATAAACTCCGCCCCCGATATCGCTATGGTGATGGCCGATAGCTCCCTCAAGGTACTGTTCCATAACCTCCTGGCATATGCGTTCAAATACGGCCAGGGGAGGCCGGTGGAGATAGACGTGATGGAGCACCAGGACCCTACCGGAGGATGGTGGAGGGTGCGGATCATGGACGGCGGCAAGGGAATTCCTGAGGAACAGAAGAGGGGGATGTTCCGGCGGTATGACCGCCTAGACACGGTCCAGGGCTCGGATGGATATGGGCTCAGCATGTCAGTGGTGGGCATCCTCACCGACCGCTATCATGGAAAGGTGTGGGTCGAGGACCGCGTTCCCGGAGATCCCTGCAGGGGAACTTCCTATAATGTCATAATCCCCAAGATCGTAACTAGAGCAATGGAGTGATCATATGCCATCGTCAACAGGCAAGATTACAGTGCTGATGGTCGATGACAACCACGAGCATGTCCTGCTGTGCAAGGAATCCTTGCCCGAAGAGGAGTTCGAGGTTGCCGAGGCCGGCAACGGATCCGACGCCCTCAAGGTCCTGGGCAAGAACACATTCGACATAGTGGTGCTTGACTACGCGCTGCCGGACATGTCCGGGGTGGAACTGCTCAAGAAGCTCCGGGCCAAGGGATACACCGCCCCGGTGATCTTCGTGTCCGCGGCCGAGGACCCCGAGCTCAGTGTGCAGGCCATGAAGCTGGGGGCGTGCGATTATATCGTCAAGACCTTCCGCTACTACTCGAGCCTGCGCTCCCGGCTCCTCGAGAACATCGAGGCCTGCTCGTGCGGACGGTGAGAGCAAAAGTTATTCTGAAAGGAAACGCGTCATAGACGGTCGGATGAACCCCGACAATTACGTTCACGGCTACACCGACCGGGAAATGGTAAGGCTGAACGATCAGTCACGGACGCTCACCGACCTTCTGCACCATGACACCCGCTACCCTGCTGGGAGCAAGGTGCTGGAGATGGGCTGCGGGGTCGGCGCGCAGACGGTGATCCTCGCCCGTAACAGCCCGGAGGCGGAGATAACCTCAGTGGACATCTCCCCCGATTCGGTGGCCGCGGCCCGTGCCGTTGCAGAGAGGGAAGGGATCACCAACGTGACCTTCCAGGTGGCTAACATCTTCGAACTGCCGTTCGTCCCGGGGAGCTTCGACCACGTGTTCATCTGCTTCGTACTGGAGCACCTCCCCCGGCCGGAGAGGGCGCTGGACGTCGCCGTGAGCATGCTGAGGCCGGGTGGGAGCATTACGGTGATAGAGGGGGACCACGGCTCCACCTTCTTCTATCCCCTGAACCCGCTGTCGCAGCGCGCCATCGACTGCCTGGTGGACCTGCAGAGCAGGTCTGGCGGCGACGCCCTCATCGGCCGCCGGTTGTTCCCCCTGCTGACCGAAGCCGGTCTGCAGAAGATAACCGTCACTCCGCGCATGGTGTACGTGGACCCCTCCCGCCCGGAACTGGAGGAAGGCTTCACGCGCAACACCTTCGCGGCCATGGTGGATGGGGTGAGGGATAAGGTGCTCGCCTGTGGAATGATGACGGAGGCGGAGTGGGAGGAGGGCGTCCGCGGTCTGCGCCGTACCACGGGTACGGGGACGTTCGCGTACACGTTCTTCAAGGGTGAAGGGATCAAGACGGAGGAAAGGACATGACGTATGTGCTGGGAGTGCTGGGCAGCCCACGGGAGGGCGGCAACACCGACATGCTTCTGGACGCTGCCCTGGAGGGTGCAGCGGAAACCGGGGCCACGGTGGAGAAGATAACGCTGTGCAAGCTGAACATCAGCCCCTGCACCGCCTGCGATGGGTGCGCGGACGGGGTGCGGTGCGTGCTCGATGACGACATGACCTCACTATATCCCAAGCTCGAGGAGGCCGATGTGATCATACTGGCCTCTCCTGTCTACTTCTACGGCGTCACCGCTCAGATGAAGGCCTTCATCGACCGGGCCCAGCTATGCTGGGTTCAGAAGTTCGTTCTACACTACCGCTCCAAGAAGCGCAAGGGGGCGTTCCTCTCCGTGGGGGCGAGGATACGCACCGACTTCGCCTCTGCCGAGGCCAGCGCGCAGGCGTTCTTCTATACCCTCGAGGCCACCCCGTCGCGCAAGCTTACCTTCGCCGGCTTCGAGGAGAAGGGCTCCATCGCCGACCATCCCACGGCCCTCAGCGACGCGAGGCTGCTGGGGAGGGAGCTGGCGCAGAGCGCCGGGCCCGCGAGATGCCCCGTCCCCCGGCGGTCCATGGGCATGCCCATGCCTGGGTTGGGGCAGAACCCTCCCGGGCCGGAGCCGGAGTGAGCCACTGGTAGACCTAGACAACGCTTTTAGGAAAAGGGGCGGCCGCTGAGATCGTGATGTCAGTAGCGCTGTCGGGATCGCTCAAATCATCCCAGGAAGGCCGTCAGGCATCCTTGAAAATCGTTGTTATGGCGAAAGGACGACAGTGTCGAACGCCGACCCCCTGCGGTGAACGATCATCCTCGTCAGCGGTAGTACGGCGGTTGAACGTACCGGGGATAGGCCCTGTCGAGGCTGATGATCTTTCCGCGGATGTACCGCACCGTGCTCCACACCAACACCAGGGAGCCGAGCAGGCCCAGCAGGGAGATCTCACCGCTGGCATCGGGCAGGATGTCCGATCCCAGGATGGCCAGGAAGTTGAACGCCGCATGCATGAGCACCGCTGCGAAGTAGTAGGGCAGCCAGCTTGTACCCCTCCCCGTCCTCAGCTTGGAGACGTGCGAGCGCGATATGCCGAAACCGGAGATGGCCGACGCCGAGGTGTGCAGCAAGGTCGAGGTTATAGTACGGGCCAGGACGGTGATTATGAACAGCTCCACGCCTTCCGTGAGGGAGCTGGTGTAGTACATGACGTTCTCTCCCGCGGCGAAGCCCAGGCCCACCGCGGCCCCGTACACCAGCCCGTTCTCCAGCTCTGTCAGCCGGCGGCTCGAGGCCATGACCCCGGTCAGCTTAGTGAACTCCTCGATCACAGGGGCGAGGACCACGGCCAGGATTATGCTCTCCATCGTGGGGTCCAGGCCACCGTCCGTGTACGTCTCCAACAAGGTCAGTGCCAGCAGCTCCAGCACGAAGGCCATGCCCAGGGCGACGATCAGCCCGTAGATGAACGTCCCGGCGATGGCATCCACCGGTTCACGGTCATAGATCTCGGCCCGGCGTATCCACATCAGGTACAGGAGGGCGGGCACGAAGGCCACGATCAGGACGATGATGAGCTCCAGCACGAAGAGGGCCATGGTACGCTGAGTGTATGAACGGTCCGTGATAAAATAGATGGTCATGTCCTGGCCGTTCAGGATAGGTCATCGGTCAAAGACTAGGAGAGGAGAATGCAAGAGTAGAAAAGATAGGGGGAAGGGGTTTTGGGTCCGGCTTACTTCTTGCCCCGGTTGTTCTCGTTCCTGCTGGTGGAGAACAGGAGGACGAAGAAGGAGCCGGTAGCGGCCGCCGCCAGTATGATAGGCCACCAATCGTATGAGCTCGTGGCCTGGGGCGTCAGGGTGATGGCGCTGATGGACAGGGTCTCCCCGGCCCCCAGGAGGGCGGAGGAGAACGTTGCCTGATAGCCGTCCTTGGTCACCGTTATGGTGTGCTCCCCGGCCTCGGTCACGATGTAGAACAGGCCGTTCTCATCGGTGAGGGCGGTCTCACCCGTGTCCAGAGTTACCAGGGCATTCGACACCGGAGCTCCATTGGTATCCACTATCCTTCCGGAGAGGGCTCCGCGGTTAGTGATGGTGAAATTCCAGCTCATGTTCACCTCATTGCCGGCGAGGTCCATCCCGCTCACCGCGACCGTGTAGGAGGTAGCGTACTGCAGGCTGGCGGACGGCTCGAAGGTCACGGTGTTGCCGGACCAGCTAACGATCCCTTCCACTCCCTCCACGGTCAGGTTCACGGAGCTGACGTCCATGCCCTCGGAGAAGGTCACAGAGACATCCGCATCAGGGTCCACATGCTCCCCCTCGGGAACGCGTTCGGTGATGTTCGGCGCCTCAGGGTCCAGGGTGAAGCTCACCATCTCGATCACGAAGTTCCCGGCGTTATCGAAGACCCTCACCTCCAGAAGGTGCTGCCCTTCGGCCAGGGCGCTCAGGTCATAGGTGGTCGGTACCTCTGACCACTCCCCGCCGTCGACCCTAAGGCTGTAGTTGCCCACACCGGATTCGCCATCGGTCCCGTTCCACGCACCCTGGGCGTTCCCTCCGTTGAGGAGATCACCCTCGCTCGGGGATTGTATCACTAGAACGGGGAGGATGGTATCTAGGTACACCTGCACCTCGGCGGTGGCGTTGTTCCCTACCTGGTCATATGCCCTGACCTGCACGGTGTGCAGGCCGTCGGCAACGCCCTCAAAGAGGTACTGGGTGGCTGAATCCACGTTGGTCCACACCCCTCCGTCCAGTCTCACCTCGTAGCTGTAGATGGAGGAGATGTCGTCCGATCCCTGCCACGATACCTGCAATGAGGAGATCCATGTGCCGTTCTCGGGCGAGGCAATGGACAGCAAGGGTATGGAGAGGTCCACAGAGAAGCTCACCGATGCGTTCCCGATGTTGCCGGCCACATCCATGACGAGGACCTCCAATGTATGGGTCCCGGCCTCCAGACCGGTGAACGATGTTGAGGGCGTGCCATTGAGTGCGGACCACTCCCCGCCGTCAAGGCGGAACTGGTATCCATCCACTCCGTTGAGATCGACAGCGCTCCACGCGGCCGTCAGGTTGCCGCTCCCTGTCACCAGGCCGTTGGTAGGCGAGGCGATGGTGATCACGGGTGTTGTGGAGTCCCTGGTCACCAGGACCGAGGTCTCATTGACGTTCCCCGCGTTGGCCACGGCCTTGACGGCCAGGGTGTTGTTGCCTTCGGACAGGTTCTCGAAGGTGTAGCTGACCTCCAGGCCCACGCTGGTCCATTCGCCGCCGTTGAGCTTGACCCAGTAGCCTGCGATGCCCGAATATTCATCGGTGCCTGTCCACGCCATTTCCACGCTGGAGGCGTTGGTGAAGATCCCGTTAGAGGGCGAATCGATCACTATGCTGGGCGGGAAGGGATCGGGGGTCATGACCTCTATCTGCCCCTCGCCTCCGAGCACCTCGCCGCTGAACGCCATCAGAGTGTAGGAATACTCATGATAGGGTACCACCGTGGTGTCACTGTAGGATGTGTCGGACGCTCCCAGGTCCACGGTGAAGTTGCCACCGGAGGTGGAGTTCCTGGTGAGGTGGTAGCCGTCGATGGATTCCTTGAGCGAATAGTTATAGCCGTTCCAGCTCAGGTCCACGCTGAACGGCTCCGCCACGGCGTTGAGGGAATCAGGATTGGCGATCTCCTGCGATAGGGGATGCCCGTCAGTGGAGTTGCCCCCGGCGATCTGGTAGGGAACGTCCATGTATCCGTCACGGTCCGCGTCAGGGCTGGGCAGGTCGCTCCATAGGTTTCCCGGTCCCGAGTTCCAAAGGGTCGTGCTACCCGTGGCGGGCTCCTCCGGCTCTGCCGGCGATGAGAGAGACGGTGCCTTCGACGCGAAGAGCGGGAGGTCCAGACCGCCCTCTATGGTGAAGTTGGCGAACGCCGAGGCGCTGTTGTTCAAACCGTCCCACGCTCTGACCTCGATCTTATGGTCCCCGGCCTCCAGCTCCAGGGGGTAGTAGAAGAACGAATCCTCTCCCTCGGGGATCTGCCACTCCCCGTCATCGATGCGGAACTCGGCGCGGTCCACCCCTGCATCATCATATGCATCCCAGTAGGCGTAGAAGTTCCCGTAGATCTCCTGGCCCTCGTAAGGCTCGTAGAGATAGATGATCGGCCCGAAGATGTCCACATAGATGTAGCAGTCGTCATAGGCCTGGGCATGCTCGGGGTCGTAGGTCTCACCGGCACCGTTGTTGTCGATGAAGCGGTTGAGGAAGACCTCGTTGTCCAGGGAGGTGTTGAACCATAGGCCATAAGAGGTGCTGTTGGAGATGGTGTTGTAACTGATGCTGACCTCTTCGGAGGAGATGACCTTCACTCCCATATCGGAGGACCCGTTCACGTGGTTCCAGGTCATCTGGACGCTCTCGCTTCCCTGCAGCATGGCCCCGTCCTGGCACCCCTCGATAGTGTTACCGGTCACCTCCACGTTCATGCTGTTCTTTACCATCAGTCCCTGTGGGCAATCCGATATCTCGTTCGCCTCTACCGCACATTCCTCCACATGGTCGAGCAGGATGCCCGCGGTCACAGCGCCGATGATGCGGTTATAGTTCAGGTCCTCGGAGTAGGTCTGTGTAGCGTTTATCCCCACGCCGCAAGACCCTATATCGTTCCAGTGCACCTCGCTGTGGCCGCTGAGGTACAGGTGGATGCCATCAGCGCATCCGGATATGATGTTGGAGAAGGCCTCACCGGAACTGCAGTAGTAGAACAGCACGCCGTCCTGGGTGCAGCCGGACAGGGTGTTGTGCTCTACAACGATGGAACCGCCGCGGACATCGATGCCCACCCCGCACTGGGATATGGTGTTGTATCCTGCACGGGAGCCCTGGCCGTTGAGGTACATCCCTGTGTCGCCGGCGGAGATGGTGTTGTAGATAAAGCGGTTATTGTTTCCGCTGTCGATCCTGACGCCCTCCTTGCATCCTGTGAAGGTGCAGTTGTCCACCTTGTTGCTGTTGCCAAAGCTCAGGTAGACGCCCTTCTCGCATGTGATGAGGTCACAGTGACTGACGGCGAAGTAATGGCAGCTCTGGAGGCTCACGGCCACGGACGTCACGTTGTCGAAGGTGCAGTCATCGATGGTCACATGGTCCGAGTAACCAGACAGGAACGCAACCGTGGTGTTGTCGATGGCCAGGCCGCTGATGTGCCCGTTGGTGACGTTTCCCAGTATGACCTGTCCCGCGTCAGTGGGAACGGCAGTGCTGGTCATGTCCATCGCCGCGTAATAGTAGACAGGCTTGCCGTTCACGGTGTTGGACGCCGGGACGGTCTGGCTGGTGTAGGTGCTCTGGCTCCCTTCCAAGGTGATGGCGCATCCGATCAGGGCGTTGCTGGTCAGCACGTTGTTGTTAGTGCCGGAGAGGAATATGCCCGCCTGGGAGCAGCCGTTGATGTCGTTGGAGCTCACGGTGCACTGGTTGTTGCCCGAAACATAGATGCCGTTATCACCGCCATCGATCTCATTGTTTATCACATTGGCGCTGGTGGTGTAATAGATGCGGACACCGGTCTCGCAGTCGGAGATGTCGTTGTCCTGGACGACGACACCACTACTGCTATAGGTGTTGATGCCCACAGAGCATCGCACGATGGTGCAGTCCTCGATGACCAGGGGATTGCAGTAATCGACATGCACCCCCTCGTTACAGTCCGTCAGATTGTTGCCGCCGATCGATCCAGTGCAGTAATGGCCCTTTATGCCGATATTGGAGAAGGACACGTTGTTGCCGGTAACGATATTGTTGGCAGAGAGCTCTATGGAGATGCCGTAGGTGGCGTTGCTTATATCATTACCCCTGACCTCGTTACCATCGGAGTCCCAGAGCTTTAGGCCGTTGTTGGTATCGTTCATCACGTTGTTGAGAACATGGATCCCCCCGTTGGAGCTATCCACGTATATGCCGTACGAAGTGACGTCTTCGAAGATATTCTCCTCAACTGTCGCGGCGGAGGAATAGACGGTCACTCCAGTCACACATTCGAGGAACTGGTTCGAAGTGACGATTACCGACGTCGAAGTGTAGAGGTTGATGCCGGTGTCGGCGTTCACCTCGTTGCTCGATACCTCGATCCCATCGCAGTTATGGATGTAGAGGCCAGTGCCGCAGGCTATCAGTTCGTTGCTGCGTAAGGCCACAGAGGAGGAGGAGTCCAGGATGATCCCGAGGTCATCTCCCTCTAGACCGTTTTCCTCGATAAGGCAATCGCTGCTGTGGTAAATACGGGCCCCGTAGGGGGACCCGTTATCGATAGTGTTGCCGTCGACCAATATGTGGGAGCTGTAGCCGATGAGCAGGCCCACGTTCTGATCGCTGAGGTTCTGTCCGGTCACGTGGGCATACTGGACACTGGCGAGTATGACCTGCCCGGCCCCCAGGGGCACCGAGGCGTTGTCCATGTTCACGTTGGCATAGTAGTACACCGGCCGCCCGTTCACGGTGTTGTTCGTAGCGATGACCTGGGAGTTGAAGTAGAACTCCGAGCCCTCGAGGTTGATGGAACTGGACACCAGGACGTTCTCGTACAGGGCATTGTCGTTCGAGGAGCTGAGCTCGATGCCGCTCCTCGTGCAGTCGGATATCACATTGGCACCGAGCACGTTGCTGGGGCAGGAGTCCAGCGCTATGCCCACGGTGCAGACGGTGACGATGTTGCTGTCTATGACGTTACCGGTCGACTGGTAGAGGGACAGGCCAGTGTCGCAGTCGGCGAAGGTGTTGTGGTGGAACACGCTATCAGTGCATACGACCGCCCTCACTCCCTGGGGGTCACCTCCCGAGAAGAGGTTGTCCGCCACCTGGATATGGGAGCTGTAACCGATGAGAAGTCCCGCGTTCTGGTCGCTGAGGTTCAGTCCCGCCACGTTAAGGTACTGCACGGAGGCCAGGATCACCTGGCCCGCATCCAGGGGCACCGAGGCGTTGTCCATGTTGACGTTGGCATAGTAGTACACTGGCCGCCCGTTCACGGTGTTGTTGTCGGGTATCTCCTGGTGGGCAAAGACATCGGAGGAGCTGTACTGGATGTAGAAAGAGGTTCCTGTAAGGTTGTTGTCATAGAAGGTGTTGTACATCGACGCTTCCACGGTGACCCCTCCGATGCCACAGTTGCTCACGCGGTTCTCGACCAGGACGTTGCGGGTGCTGGACGTGTAGAGATATATTCCGTAGGAGCAGGCGTTCACAGTGTTGTTATGGAACAGGACGTCCGCGGAGGATTGCGAGTACATGCCCACGTTCCAGTTGTTGGCGGTGTTCCCCTCCACGGTCATGTTGTTGGAAGAGATCAGGTGCACGCCCTTGCCGGACCCCGAGGAGAGGGTGTTGTACATGAGGATGTCCCGGGCCGAGGACTCCACCACGATCCCGTTGATGCAGTTGATGGTGTTACTGCGAATAGTATTATTATCTGAGCTCATGAGCTCTATTCCAGCGTGATAGGAGGTGACCACGGTGTTGTTCTCTATGCGGTTCCTGTCGGAGTTGGTGAGGTATATGCCGTCGCCGGAATTGGAATAGTAAATATCGTTGTGGTCCAGGAGCACGTCCTGGGATTGTGTCAGGTAGATCCCATAGGACCGGCAGTAGTTGATGTTGCGCGTGGCCACAGTGACATTGTTGGAGCTGTCGATCTTAACGCCGGCATTGATAACATCATAGCAGCTGCCGGAGTACAGACTGACGTTGGTGCATCCTGTGAGGATGATGCCATAGTAGGCGCTGCTCACGCTGGTGGAGAGTATCTGGGCATTGCTGACGTGATACAGGTTTATCGCGCCAGTTGTGTAGGGGTTCGTGGAGGCGTCGGTGGTCCGATAGATGTAGCACTGGTAGATCACGAAGGACTTCGTGGTGTTACCGACGAAGATGCCGTAGGTGGAATGAGCGTAGTAGTTGTTGTTTATGTAAACATTATAGATGATGTATGGGTTGCTGGCCGTACCGTCGCCGACCCAACCCATGGCGGAGGCCTTGGCAGTGAGCTCGGCATCGCTGTTGATCCGGAACGGAGAGGTGATCTGGGTCGGTGAACCGGGATTGATGCCGGTCTTTATGGGCGCCCCCGCATCCGTGCGGTCCGAACCGTTAAAGAGGGCTCCCAACGTTCCTACCAGCAACAGCCCGATGAGGACAACTGCTGCTATAGCTATCGTTCCCTTCACCACGCTAGATCTTTTCAGCCTCGACATATGAACCACCTAACGCCCAATTTGGACGGTGGGAGCGCATAAATAGGTGGTGCGGTAATTATCAATATTTTATATATAATCAATATATGTATATTAACTACAATATATTGACTAAATTTTTTAAATCTTTCCTTTGAGCCAGAACATATTATTATTCTGATTTAATATCCTAGAACTATTTGCGATAGCTTTTTATCATTTTCAATTTTTGATAACGAAAGATATCAGGGGTGGAATGGGGGTTATTTCATCGACCTCCAAGGTCGATCTCTCATCAGTGAGCTTGTGACCGCCATTCCTGGTCCAGTTACTTGACAAGGGCCTCACACCGCACCCTCTCCGTCAGGATGCCACATCTTGATGACCGCCTTTCGCGGAGGCGGGGTCTGGAACGGCCGGCGGCAGGAGACGCAGTAGGCCGCGTCCATCTCCACCCAGTAGTGGCAGTGTGGGCATTCCTTGCGCAGAGGGGCGTAGCACTGGGAGCAGGTACGCTGCAACCGGTCGACCTCGGCCTCGCAGCAGGCACAGTGCCTGCGGACATCCCCGCTCACGCACGCCGGGCGGGGATAGTGCCTCTGCTCTCTCTTCACGGCAACTGGGCTCACCAATGCTCCCTTCTGCAAGCTCATCCACCTGTCTCAGCGGTTGGCGACCAGGTACATGGGGAGCTCGAAACAGCTTACCGGACCGACCTCCACGCTCCACTTGGTGATGCGTTCTATCGACGATCTGACGTCCTTCCCCAGACCCCCGATGATCATCCTATGGCTGGTGGTCTTGGCGGATATTCCGCTTCCGGTGATCGCTTTCATGACCTGCATGCCTGAGAAGAAGTTGCCCGCCACCGCGTTGTCGTACGTGAGACCTTGAGCGTCCACGGGTATGACGAAGGCCTTCACCTTGGCCGCGTTCAGTACCAGGCCCAGTATCTGGTGCGTGATCACCGAGTTGCTGGTGACGATGATCGGGGAACTGTCGTCCGGTGAGTTGTATTCGAGCAGCGGCTCCGGTACCTTCTGCTGCATGGGGTCGCTCTCCGGTAATCTTATGTCCACGGACAGCGCCCCGTCCAACGCCTCGGCCATGGCCTTGTCGATCTTGTCGCAATCCGCAGCCTTTATCTTCTTATCCACGAGCAGCTGTGAGAACTCCTCCCAGCTCTTGGTCCCGCAACCCGGGGTCTTGTCGGCGGGCAGGTAGTTCATAAGGTCCTGTGGCTTCAGCCAGTATAGGTCTATCTCCTCAACGGTCATTTTCTTTCCTCCATCTGTCCTTCCCTGATCACTTGGTCAACGAGCTCGGCCATGCATCGTTCTCCCTCGAAGCTCATCCGTTCTGCCATATCGATGGCCGACCGCATGTCCTCCTCAACGAGGTCCAGTTTGCACGCCCCACCGATGCGATGCCTGTAGGATGGCCGGCAATGGGCAGTGGCCCTTGATGCCACCAGCTCCTTGATATCGCCATCCATATCACACCGCCTCCGTTCTCTTGCCGATGTGACGGCCTCTGCTGTCGTAGTACCTCCGCTTGAAGTACAGGGACAGGTTGACCAGCGAGATGAGCGCCGGCACCTCCACCAACGGGCCGATGACCGTGGCGAAAGCCACGGCGGAGCTGATACCGAACACCCCCACCGCCACGGCGATTGCCAGCTCGAAGTTGTTGCTGGCCGCGGTGAACGACTGGGTGGCCGCGTGAGGGTAGTCGAACCGGAACCTCATCGACAACCAGAACGACAGCAGGAACATGATGACGAAGTAGATCACCAGAGGTATGGCGATCCTTACGACGTCCAGGGGGGTGTCCACGATGGACTGGGCGCGCAGCGAGAACATCACCACGATGGTGAACAGCAATGCCAGCAGCCCGATCTTGCCGGCTATGGGGATGAACTTGTTATCGTATCGGTCCGCGCCGATCCGTGGGCGTAACAGGTACCTCGTCAGGATTCCTCCGAAGAACGGGATCCCCAGGTAGATGATGACGCTGATGGCCACGGACACGATGCTGATCTCCACCGGCACTCCTGAGCCGGGTGACACGACGTCGGAGAGCACGGCGATTAGGAAGTACGCATAGAAAGCGTACAGCACGATCTGGAAGATGGAGTTCAGAGCCACGAGGATGGCCGCATACTCCGTGTCTCCCTCGGCCAGCTGATTCCACACCAGCACCATGGCGATACATCTGGCGACCCCGGTGAGAATGAGACCGATGCGGTACAGGGGCTCATCGGGGAGGAAGATCCACGCCAGGGCGAACATCAGCAGCGGACCGACGATGTAGTTAAGCCCTAGGGACGTGCCGAACATCCTCTTGGCCTCGGGCTGCTTGGCTATCTTACCGATCTCCTCATACCTCACCTTGGCCAGGGGCGGGTACATCATGAGGATGAGGCCGATGGCGATGGGTATGGACGTCGTCCCAATGCTCAACCTGTTCAGGGTATCGGCGAAACCGGGAACGATCACGCCCAGAGCGACCCCCAACCCCATGGCGGCGAAGATCCAGACGGTCAGGTACTTGTTCAGGAACGATAACTTCTTCTTGTCGCCCTCAGCTCTTGCACTGCCATCATGCCGCCCGGTCATCCAGCACCACCTTCTTTATGCTAGTTAATGTTATTTCAATAATTATTGAAGTAAATCCACAGGTGCATATAAAAAATTTATGCACAATCGTTAGGTCCGCTCCTTGCGGCCGCTCAGTGGCAAATAATAAGTGCATTCAAAGGATTGATTAGACGACTGTTACCCTGGACACCTGGTGAATGGAGATGTCAACAAGAAGTACCGCGGACAAGGAGTGCTGCGCCGATATACTGAACCTACCTGATGAGATGGCAGCGACGATGGAGAAGTTGGGGGGGCTGGAGGGGCTGAGGTCCCGCGTCCCCAGCCGCGAAAACGTTATCGAAGAGGCCAGGCTGTTCCAGTCATTGTCCGACCCCATCCGTCTGCAGATCCTCCATGCCCTGCAGGTCGCCGACCTGTGCCCCTGCATCCTCAAGGAGATCACCGCGCTCTCTGACTCCAAGCTATCGTACCACCTCAGCGTACTGGAGGAGGCCAAGCTGGTGACATGGTCCTCACGCAAGAAATGGCGAATATACATGCTTAGCGAGTTAGGCCTGTCGGTCGTGGACCGCATCGCACGCCCTCGTGAGTGAGGGTGCGCTCTCAAGCGCCGTATCTCACATGGTTTCTGGTCATCCTTTACTGCCTGCGAGCATCTTCTTGATCTCATCCACGCCGGGGACCCTGCCTACGGCCACGACCTCACCGTCGATGACCAGGCCAGGGGTCATCATGACGCCTCTGTGGGCTATCTCGTGAAGGTCCTCGATCTTAGCGACCTCGATGTTCAGCCCCAGCTCCTTGACCGCCTCCTGGGCGTTCTTGAATAGCCTCTTGCACTTCACGCATCCGGTTCCTAGAACCTCGATCCTACTTGCCATATTATCTTCTCCTCACGCACTCGTTCATAATCGCGACCATTTCGTCCTGCTATCCGCGGTACGGTACGAAGACGTGGTCCTTTCTTCTCAGGCATCTTCATGATAGAATCCCTAGTGTTCTCGTGCCACATTAGAGAGACCTTCTGGTTGATCAGATTCAGCGTGGCTAATTCCATTCCTGACCAGTTATCGCGAACCTTCTTGTCCCCGGCCGATGAGATCAAAGAGCATAGTCCATGGTTTTGCATGGCATCACCCGAACAACTGCCCGTAGGCGAACGAGACGATGGTGGAGAAGGCCACCACCAGCAGGATGTACACCGCCGTCTTCCTCGCCCCCATGAGCCGATATAGAACGACTATCGACGGTATGCTGAGCGATGGGCCGGTGAGCAGCAAGGCAAGCGCAGGTCCCCCTCCCATAACGCCGGTGGAGTAGCCGAAGGTCGTGCCGATGATGGGGACCTCCAGCAGCGTGGGCATGTACAGTAGCGCTCCGATGATGGATGCCAAAAAGGTGGAGGGCAGGGAGTTGCCGCCCAGGTAGGGGCGGAAAGATTCCGCAGGAATGAAATAGGCGATGACGCCGACCACGAAGGTACCGGCGATGAGTATGGGAAAGATCTTCTTGGTCAGTTCCCAGGTCTCCATACCCCATTCGGTCACCTCGTCCCTGTGGAAGAAATAGATGAGGATGACGGCCACCGCCAGGGTCAGGACGTAGACGAGGGCGAGCTTGGGCACCCAGTCCAGCTTTGATGAGCCGATCAGGAGGATGGCGATGAGGAGGACGAAGAACGATGGGACCACCCACCTGGGTCTCTCCTCCCCAGCAGAGCCCATAGCGGGCAGTTTTAACTCGCTTGTCTCTGAGGCTCGTTTCTCCTCTTCCTTGCGGAAGATTACCGACATGCATAGGCCGATCACCACGGACAAAAGAACTGCCGTCACCGCTCTGGCCAGCCCGATGTCGTAGCCCAGCACCTGGGCGGTGTACACGATGGCCAGGACGTTGATGGCGGGGCCTGAGAACAGGAACGTGGTAGCCGGGCCCAGGCCGCTGCCCTTCTTGTATATGCCGGCGAACAGGGGCAGGATGGTGCAACTACATACCGCCAGCACCGTACCGGAGACGGCCGCCACAGGGTAGGAGATGTACTTTTTTGTCCTCGGTCCGAAGTATTTGAGGATAGCATCCTTCTTGATGAAGGCGGCGATGGCCCCGGCAATGAAGAATGCGGGGATGAGGCACGTAAGCACGTGCTGGGACAGGTAGTCCAGCAGGCTGTTGAGCCCGCTCATCAGAGGATCAATGAGGATATCGGCCATATCGATACATTTCAATTAATTTTGAAGCTAAACCATCATCTGAATATTAATGGATTTCGCCCCCTGCTTCGAGCGACCTGGTGGTGGTCCCCCCTTCGCTCACTCATCGACGAGCTCGATGCTTAGAGGTATCTTCTTCTTGACCATGGACCGGGCGATCATGCCCGCCTCCACCCACGCCACGGTCATCACACCAGGCAAAAGAAGACAGTTGGCGCTCATCTCGGAATCGATGAAGTTGCGGAACACCTTGCTACTGCTCTTGTCCGTGAGGTCGAACAGGGTTAGCGGTCCGAGATCCTCCACGAACTTCACGGCCTTCTGACAGCTGCTGGTGATCTTTAGCTCGAAGTCCCCGTCGTCGTTCCTGTTCGCCTCTATGATCGAGGTGTTCCCGCACGGGAACATGTTGACCTTTACCCTGGAAGTCACGATCTGCACCACCATCTAGCAGGCCTGATGGCTTACAGGGGAGAGGACAGTATATGTTATAAAAAAGGGATTGAATTGTTTCTCCTACTGGAAAGCTGACCATATTCACGAAGACCCTTTCTTGTGCCATCTCACGTAGATGGTGGCCATGGCGAGGAACACCAGAGCGGCCACGCCCACGATCCAGATGGGATTGCTACCTCCGCTGCCGGTACCAGGGGTCTGCCCATCGTCCGATGGGTTTCCGTTGTTATCGCCTCCGTTGTTATCCCCTCCATCATCCCGCTGGAGGTCGACGAACGAGTATGCGAGCATTTTCCCATCGCTCGATGGCAGGAACAGAGAGCCGTTGGACATGGACGGTGCACCTCTTATGGCTGCGGGCCCGGCGTCCTTGGTCCATGCCACCACCCCATCGCTGTCCACCGCGATGATCTTGCCGCTGCCGTCGCTGGTAACGACGTAGCTCATCCCGTCGACCGCCACCACTGTGCTCTCCGCGCTAGCGGACCCGATGGTCGCGGTCCACTTCTTGGTGCCGTTGAGGTCCACCAGGGTCAGCCCGTCCTCCGATACCGACACCACTCCCTCGGAGGTTAGTGCCGCTGAACCCGGAACCTTCCCGGTCTCAGCCGTCCATTCCAGGTCCCCATCATAATTTACGGAAGCCACTCCGCCTCCCGAACCTGACGCGAAAGGTACCAGGACCTGATACTTGGTAGCGATCGGCGAGGAGGTGAGCTTGCTGCCCAGCGGTAGACTCCATTCCAGCCCGCTGCCGTCACCGGCGAGCGCGTACAGGGTGCCGTCATCACCGCTGACCAACAAGAGGCCGTTGCGGACGGCCGGGGCGCTGCTCACGTTCGTGGTGAGCTTCTCGCTCCACTTGAGGGCCCCGAACTGGTCCACCGCTACGACGTTGCCGTCCTCGTTGGCCACTATGATCAGGTTCTGGTACATCACCGGCGAGGAGACGATGCCCGCGGCCGATGTTCCAGTATCATAGCTCCATCTCTGGAACCCGTTCTCGGCGTTGAACGCGTACAGCTTACCGTCCGCAGAGGGCACGTACACGTAGCCGTTCCAGTACATGGGACTGGCCACATGATGACCGGTGCCCAGCTCCTCGCTCCATACCTCCTCGCCGGAGGCATCAAGGCAGAATATCTTGCCATTGGTGCTGTATGTGGTCCCATCGCTAGTGGTCCCGCTGGTAACGGCGTACAGATGCCCTGCGGCGTAGATTGCGGTCGCGTCCACGGCCCCTTTGCCCAGGTCCTTCGACCACTGCGCTTCGATGCTCGATGGAACATAGCTTTGAAGACCTCCAGTGTTCGAGTAATCTCCCCTCTCGGTGATCCAGGTGTCCCGGTCAGAGGGCGTGGAGGTCGGAGGCCCCATGTACGTCCACCTCGTATAGATGAAGGCGATGGCGTCCGTGGTGGTGGGATTGATCCCCTCCAGGAGGGTCGCTGACCATATCCAGCTGTTGCTCGACGATTCCCATTTCAACAGCCGCCAGAAATCGTAGGGGGCGTCGGGGTCGGAGAAGTTGTAGTTGCCGCCATATCCCTCGATGCTCATGATCTGATGGCCCCATTCCTCCAAGAAGATGTTGGTCTGGGTGAAGCCGAACGTCTCCGTGGCATTGGTGAAGACATCGTAGCCGGTCATCCCCGGCGTCAGGGGCACATCGGTCCAGTACGTCCTTCCGTCCCCGAAGTCGAACAGGAAGGCGCAGGAGTCAGTGTCGTCGGCCGCGGATACGGTTCCGCCGAGGGATACCGCAAGCAGCAGAGCGCACAGGATGGCGGCTCCGGCCTTCATACCCACCTCTCTAAGGATGAGCTGCTACAGACCACCAGCCGTTCAGCGTAGATGGGAGAAGCGATATCAGGGTCACTCCATTCGAGCTTATCCTTCATCGAGAAAAGCTCTCTCGAGCTCCGCAAAGCATCGCTTCCGGTCAAGACCAGACCTTGGTGTGGGGAACAGGATGAATCTATGTCAGCTCCCGGAGCTCCGTTGACATCAAGATGGAATGTTATAGGCATCCCGGAGCGTTACTATTCGTCTATCTTATTTAAAAACAGCCCTAGATGGCTTTGAATTGTTTGATATTGTTCATCGTCCTGCACGTCCAGCGCGCCCTGGACGAGCTCACGCATCCGAAGAGGCTTGTTTCAACCATCGCCCCGCCGGAAGGTCTTGGCGGCTTCCGAGAGGGCGCGCAGGTTCTGCAGGGATGCAGTGGGGTCTAGGCCGCAGGCCGGGGACAGGACATCAATGCCATCGGCCATGCACTTCCTGCTGAGATCACGTATCTTCTCTGGAGGTTGCAGCACCATGTCCTTGGGGTCGATGTTACCGACCAGTGCGATGTCGTCTCCCAACTTCCCTCTCGCCTCCACCAGATCTACCTTCTGATGTACGGATATGCCGTTAGCCCCGCACTTGGACATCAACGGCAGGTTGAGCATGGGATGGCCGCAGAGCTGCAGGATCGACCGTGCTCCCAGTTCTCGCACCTTCGATGTCAACGCCTGCTCCCCGGGGAGGGCGAACTCCTCATACTGCTGCATGGAGAGTATCTCTCCGCTGGCCCAGGTGTCCTCCACCACTATCACTTCGGCGCCCTCCTCCACCGCCGCTTCCACGAAGGCGAGGGAGAACTTCTCTGCCACCGACATGACGTTGTGGATGAACGTGGGATCGACGATCAGGTCCATCATCGTCTCCCGCTCCCCCCGCAGAAAGCAGGCCAGCGTGAACGGCGCGGTCACCGCGCACAGCACCGGTACCTGCCCGCCGCTCAACTTCCTCACAGCCTCCAAAACGACGGGGGAGCGGCCGTCCTTGCGCGGGTCCGGGACATGAGCTATGGCCACCTTGTCATGGTCATGGAGGGGATGGTAGCTCACATAGGGGTGCTTGGTCGGCCCTCCCATGGCCACTCCCGCCCCGAACGCGGAGGCGTCCACCGTGGTCTCGAAAGGGACCCGCGCACCTTCCAGACCTCCTCTCTCCACTGAGGCCATCGCCAACCGCGCCATGAGCTCAGCGTCCTGATGCGCCTGGGGCCACAGGGCGCCCACCGCCTTCTGGAGCTCCAGGATGGCCGTCTGGCCGAAGCTGACACAGGGAGGGCGGTCCACCCCCTGCCGATCAAGAGCAGCCAATAGACGGTCCCGCATCGGCGGTTAATGAACGCTCACCCAACTTCAAGGTATCCTCTGTACGCAGGTGGGAGGAACGCAGGAACGGTAGAAGGAAAGGGATCGGCCGCTGATGTCCACTGAAGGTTAGAGAACGGATCACTCGCCCGGAACGAATTTGCCCTTGGCCAGCGGCCGCACGGCGGGGGCCACGTCGTCCGTCGGCAGCTCCCGCTCCTCCTCGAGTATGAGGTCGCCGATGACCGGCGTAAAGGGGTCCATGAACGCGCCCTTGAGACCGCATGAACGTATGAGGTCGAGGTCCTTCTCGATGACACCTCCACCTATGATCACTCCTGCATCCAGCCGTGACAGCGACTCCACCAGGCCACGGTCCACGCCCTGCCCCCTCCCCAGGCGGGTCATGTCAATGACCCCGATGGAATCGAACCCGATGTCCTTCATGGCGGCGATCGCCCTCCCCAGGTCCCGGGGCCCCACATCGCGATGGGACCATAGCACCTCACGCGACCAGTGGAGGCAGGGCACCACGCGGTCGGAGATCTCGAAGGCCTCCTCGAACACATCCAGGTCGGGGGCGGTGAGACTGCCGATGACCGTCCGGGACACGTCCATGGTGAAGGCGTCGAAGATGTCGTCCAGCGCTCTGACCCCCAGGTCCAGCCACACCTGGTATTTGCTCCTTATCAGCTTCTTGAGAACGTCGAAGTTGGGATGCCCGTCCCTGACCCCCGCTAGGTCCAGGAGCATGACCTCCTTGGCGGAGTAGCGGGGGCTCTGCACCGCTGACCAGTACCGGGAGAACCGGGCGCTCTTCCCCCGGACCCGGTAGCCGTCCTCCCACTCCACCTCCACCACTTTGGCGACCTGCCCCACGGAGTACTTGAGCACGGGGACGTTGAACAGGGACGCGGTGTCCACCGGCATGATGGGAAGGTGGATGAAATCGTCGGCGGTGCCGCTGGCCACGGCCTTGAGGCTCTTCTGGAAAGCTGTCAAATCTTCTCGGGAATCGAAGTCCAGGGGCACCGCGGTCTTGCCGCAGCTCCGGCAAATGTACCCGCCGTCGTTGTGGTCCACCCACGGCAGCGGTCCGCCGAACAACAGCGCGGGGTGCGTGTCCATGCTTCCACAGTAGGGGCACGCCCTGAGGGTCACTCTCTCTGCCATCCAGTGCCCTAGGGTCGGTGGTGGATAAGAGCCTTGCGGGTACGCTCACTAGTTCTCGGAGGGGGTCACTGCGTCCACTACATCACTTGCCTCACGCTTGGGACGGAGCACGATGGCCACGACCAGTCCGATGAGGGCAAGGACGAAGCCCACCCACCACGCCTGGATAAAGCCTTCCACCTTGTACAGTTCCACGATCACCCCTGGCGCCACCTGGTACTGGAAGGAGTTGGCCGCTAGTATCACCGCTGCTAGCACCGGCCCGATGGAACCGCCCACGATGCGGAACAGGGTGTTCATGCCCGAGGCCACGCCGAACTCGCTCTGGGGTGCCGCCTCCACCACCACGTTGATCATGGACACCATGCACAGGGCCACCCCAGAACCGAAGATCACCATGGAGATGGTGAGCTGCCAGAAGTCGGAATTGAGGAAGACCAGGGAGATGAAGCCCGCTGTGGTGATGGCCATGCCGATGGCCAGTACGTTGGAGGGTCCTATCTTCTTGGACAGCTTCCCGCCGTAGGGCCCGAAGAACAGCTGAGCGATGGCGCTGGGTAGCATGTACAGGCCGACCGTGAACGTATCGGTGAGACCGAAGTACCCACCCGCGGTAATAGGGGTCTCCAGGAAGAAGGGAAGGGTCTGGTACACCATGAACATGGTCAGGCCGACGAACAACGCCACGATGTTACCGCCCAGTATGCCCCGGTTCGCCAGGAGGGACGGTCTCACGATGGGGTCCTTGGAACGCATCTCGATGAGCACGAAGACGATGAACGCAACGAGGGAGGCGGCGAACAAGGCGAGTATGGCGCCGCTGTCCCATCCCCACCTTTCTCCCTCGGTGAGCGCTAACAGGAGGGCGACGATCCCGATGCCCAGGGTGACCGCGCCCGGAATGTCCAAGCTTCCTTTCCTGACGTAGCGGGGATCATGGATGAGGTAGGCCGCCGCCACCGTGAGCACCATGAAGAAGGGGACTATGACATGGAAGGCATCGGTCCACCGTGCCACCGAGGTGATGTAGCCGCCGCCCACCAGGCCGATGCTGACCCCCACGGAGAACATCGCCGAGATCATCCCTATGGCCACCGGTATCTTATCTTTGGGGAAGGTGTCCCGGACGATGCCGAAGGCCAGGGTGAACATGCCCATGCCCACTCCCTGCAGGCCGCGGAAGAACAGCAGGACGAAGATGTTGTGCTCTCCCAGTAATGCATCCGAGATCTCCAGGGAGAAACCGCTGCCCAGCAGGGCCACCACATAGATGACCATAACTGCGATAAGGACCTTCTTCTTCCCGTGGATGTCCCCGAGCTTGCCCACGAGGGGTGTGGCCACGGCCCCCACGAGTAGGTAGATGGAGAGCACCCAGGGCAGCCAGTCCACCTGAGCCGGGAAGTCCTGGGCCATGGTGGGCAGCGCCGGAACTATCATTATTTCCACGAACATTACTATCATTGCCATGCTGGCCAGTATGAACAGTATCGCCCCGGTGCGCTTTCCCTTCTCCTCAGGCGGGTTCTCCATTATATCGATTGCCGATAATTGGTGTACTATATACGGTTTTCCTGAAGGGTCGAAAAATGTGGACATGGAGATGTCCTCAGGGACACCTGCATCCTAGGACTGACTTTATTATTGTTAAGTCTCATTACTTCGACCAACTAGAGGGATGATGACGGTGAAAATGCTGGAGGAGTTCTTCCCGGAGTTCACGGGCAAGCTGGACGAGATCGATGCGATGTACAGGGAGAAGAGGATGATCGATGAGAAGACCTATCAGTTCATCTGCTTCGCGCTGTCCATCAAGGGACGGAGCGCACCCTGCGTGAGGAAGCACTTCAAGGGCGCCCTGGAGGCCGGCGCCACGGTCAAGGAGCTGTGCTACATCTTCGCCCTCACCATGCGCGAGTCCGCCGGGGCCGATGACTGCTGGACCCACGACGTCCTGGCGGACTGGCCGGAGATAATCGCCGGGAACGTGAAGTGCTCCTGCGAGAAGTGAGAGGTCCGTAGTCATCCTGCCGGCTGGGGATGCATACCATGACCAGACCGGTCCGGACAATGCTCGTGAATGCTGTGAACGAGCGACGGTACCTTGGTCGATGAGCATCTTAAGCTCACCGATAGCTCGAACGATCAGGAACGTCACCGTCCTCTATCCGATATCAGGCGACCGATTCAGGAGCAAGTTTAATTCGAACTAGTGTTTATTATAACGCAATGAGGCTGCTGATTATCGGCGGGACCGGTCTGCTGGGCCAGTACCTGGTGCTGGAAGCATACCAGCGAGGGTGGGAGGTCACGGCGACCTATCACGACAACGATGCCAAGATAGGGACGAGGACCTTGGTCCACATGGATGTTCGGAACGAGGGTGAGGTCAGCGAGGTCCTGAGGTCCGTACGCCCGGAGGCGGTCATCCTGGCCGCAGGTATAACGGACCTGGACCGCTGCGAGACCAACCCCCAGGAGGCATGGGAGGTCAATGCTGAGGGCGCCCTAAACGTGGCCGCGGCCTGCAAGCTCAATGGCATCAAGCTCCTGTACGTGTCCACTGACGCGGTGTTCAACGGCCAGAAGAGGGAGCCGTACTTCGAGTTCGATACCCCCGATCCCCTGGGCATATACGCCCAGACCAAGCTGGAGGCCGAGAGGATCACCCTGGATGCGGACGAAAGTAACATCGTGGCCCGGGTGTCCCTACTGTACGGATGGAACCGCCTCATCGATAAGGAGAACTTCGTCACCTGGGCCCTATCCCGCTTAAGGGAGGGGGAGATGGTCAACCTCTTCGAGGACAGGCGGACCTGCCCTACATACGCGCCCCACTGTGCCAAGGTGCTGCTCCAGGTGCTGGATAAGGATGGCCAGGGCATCTACCACGTCGCCGGGGCGGACTGCCTCGACCGCTACGAGATGGGCCTCCAGGTGGCTGAGGTGTTCGGCCTTCCCTCGTCCTTGTGCCGGCGGGCCAGCGTGGCCGATTCCGACCTGGTGGCGAAGCGAGGGAGATATCTGTGCCTCAGCTCGCAGAGGGTGGAGGCGGAGCTAGACGTCCGCATGATGTCCTTCGAGGATGGGCTGAAGTCCATGCGCTCCACCGATCCCGGCAGGGTGGATATCGGCGATTAGAACTACGAGGGGTGAGCGGGACCGGGGGCTTCGAACACCGAGGTTTGACCGATGTTCGTTAGGTGCATCGCTTGACATCGGTGGTGTGAACAACCCTTCGTATCCTCTTCCGATCTCGGTTGCGATCATTCTAATTTTTTCCTGATGCACCATCTCCGCATCGCCTTTCCAGGCATATGGTCACACGTCCGTAGTCCGCTGTCCGCATGTCTGGATAGCATCCTTTATACGGTTCTTCACCTTACCGGTACGATGCGGGAAGAGCCTCGGTCGATGGTTCCTCTGGTCACCCTGATTGGTGTTTGATCATGCTCTCTGTCTTGTATGTCGATGACGAATCCGGCCTTCTCGATATCGGTAAGATATTCCTGGAGAGCCTGGGACACTTCAATATCGACACCGTCACCTCCGCGCTCGATGCCCTATCTCTGATGAGCCAGAAGTGGTATGATGCCGTGGTCTCCGATTACCAGATGCCGGACATGGACGGCATCGAGTTACTTCGCCGGGTGAGGACGTCAGGGAACGACATCCCATTCATCCTGTTCACCGGCCGGGGCCGTGAGGAGATCGCAATCCAGGCGTTGAACGAGGGGGCGGACTTCTACCTCCAGAAGGGCGGGGACCCGGCCTCCCAGTTCACCGAGCTGGCCTACAAGATCCGCCAGGCGATAAACAGGAGGAGCGCGGAGCTGGCCCTCAAGGAGTCGGAGAAGCGTCTCTCGGAGATCATCAACTTCCTGCCGGACGCTACGTTCGCTATCGACCGTTCGGGTCGGGTCATCGCTTGGAACCTGGCCATGGAGGAGCTGACGCACATCTCCTCGGCTGACATCATGGGTAAGGGGGACCGCGAGCACTCCCTACCCATATATGGAAAGAGGCGCAAGATGCTCGCCGACCTGATCCTGGAACCCGATGAGGCCTTCTTAAAGAACTACCGCTTCGTCCAGTCCGAGGGGGGCCATCTGATCGCGGAGTCCACCATATTCTGGAATAATGGTCGTCCCACCACCGTGATGGCCAAGGCCAGCCCCCTGTACGATCAGAAGGGAGAGGTCGTCGGTGCCATCGAGTCCATGCGCGACATAACAAATCGCGTGAGCACGGAGGAGGAGCTACGCGCCGCCAATGAGAGGATCATTGCCTCCGAGCAGAAGCTCCGTGATCAGTACGATGAGCTGCTGAGGAGAGAGAAAGAACTGCGGGAGAGCAAGGAGCAGCTCCAGATGTTCATGGACTCTGCCTCCGATGCCTTCACCATTTGGGACCATGATCTCAACCTCATCGACCTCAACAAGAACGCCCTGGGCTACCTGCCCCCGGGAACCAGGAAGGAGGACGTCACCGGCAGGAACCTGGTGGACCTCCTACCCGAGTTCGGTCAAGGAGGACAGTGTGAGCGGTTCCTCGACGTCATCAGGACCGGGGTCCCGTTCACGAGCGTGGAGAAGATGCCCGAGGACCGGTTCGGAACGTGCTGGTTGACCATCAGGGCCTTCAGGGTGGGAGGCGGGCTGGGGGTCTCCACCAATGACATCACCTCGATGAAGGAGGTCGAGGACAAGCTGAAGGACGCGAACGAGGAGCTTACCCGCGACAAGGAGGAGCTGAAGAGGCACGTTGACAGGCTGGGAACCAGTCAAGCAGCGCTCCGGGTGTCCGAGGAAAAGTTCCGCGCGTTCACCGAGTGCTTGTCCGACTTCACCACCATAACCGACAGGGACCGCAGGCACACCTATGTCAGCCCCTCGGTCCTGCGCCTCATGGGGCTCGATGCGGAGAAGATATTGGGAACGGTATGCACCAGCGACGACAACCCGTTGAAGATCCACCCCGACGACTACCATAAGATAATCTCGTGCTCGGAGCAGGCCTCGCACGATCCCGGTAAAATAGTGAACATACCTATCTTCAGGAGCCTTGACCGCGATGGTCGGACCTTGTACATCGAAGGCTCCTTCGTTTACCTTCCAGACCTGCTGGGGGTCCAGGGACTGCTCTTCCACGGACGGGACGTCACCGATCGCATCCTCATGGAGAAGGCCGCCCAGGAGAGCGAGGCCAGGTACCGGAACGTGATAGTGAGCTCGCCGTACGGCATGCACTTCTACGAGCTGAGGCCGGACCGGAGCCTGATCTTTACCGGAGCCAATCCCAGCGCCGATCAGATCCTCAGAATGAGCCACATTCCGATCGTCGGCAAGACCCTGGAATCGGCGTTCCCCGCGCTCGCTGGGACCGAGGTCCCGGAGCAGTACCGTCATGTAGCGGAGCATGGCGGCACCTGGCAATCCGAGCAGCTCTCCTACCAAGGAGGGTCTATCAACGGCGTGTTCGCCGTTACCGCATTCCAGACCTCCCCCGGCTCCATGGCCGCTATGTTCGTGGACGTCACCGAGCGCAAGCGCACCGAGGACGCCCTCCTGGATAGGGAGGAGCAGTTCCGGCAGCTCATATCCATGATGCCCGTCCCCATCTGCCTGATAGGGAACAACGGGACCTTCCAGTACATCAATAACAAGTTCCAGCAATACTTCAGTTACACCGTCGATGATCTTAGGACCCTCGATGATTGGTGGACCCGGGCGTACCCCGATGAGGAATACAGACGAAAGGTCATCGATGTGTGGATGACCGCGGTCAGGGAATCAAAGCTCAGCGGTAAGGACATAGAGCCCATGGAGTTCAAGGTGACCTGCAAGGACGGAATGGTGAAAGATGTCATCATAAGCGGGATGGTCTTCGATCAGTTCACCTGCACGACGTTCATAGACATCACCGAGCGCAAGCGCACGGAGGACGCTTTGCAGCAGAGCGAGAGAAAGAAACGGACCATGATCGACAACCTCATCGACCTGGTGTACGAGGCCGATATGGACGGCAACTTCACCATGGTCAGCCCGTCCGGGGCGCGGTTGCTGGGGTTCTCCTACCCCGCGGAGATGATCGGCCTGCCCATATCCAGGATGTTCGCCAACCCTGAAGATGTGAACGCCTTCATGAAGGCACTGAGCAAAACTGGTTCCCTGTCCGGTTATCCCATGGCCCTGAGGTCCCGGGACGGGACGGTGCATCACGTGGTATCGAACAACAGGTTCGCCTACGATGACAGGGGCGCGCTCAAGGGTGTGGAAGGTGTCCTCCACGACGTGACCGAGCTGCGGCGGGTGGAGAACGCCCTGCGCATGGCCAACCGGAAGCTTACTCTCTTATCGGGTATAACGCGACACGATATCAAGAACCAGCTGCTGGTGCTGGACGGGAATATCTACCTGGGAAGATCGGTCCCCAACGTCCCGGAAAGGATGAAACAGCTGATCGATAGGGCGCAAGGGGCCTCCGAAGCGATCTCCCGGCAGATCGACTTCACCAAGGACTACGAGGAGCTGGGGGTGAGGTCCGCGGTGTGGCAGGACGTCATCGCCCTGGCGTGGAACGCGGCAGCGGCCCTGCCCATGCGCGACGTCAAGCTAGTCATCCAAGGTACTGGACTGGAGCTCTTCGCCGATCCATTGGTGGAGAAGGTGTTCTACAACCTGATGGACAACTCCCTCCGCCACGGCGGGGGGAAGCTGACGACCATAACAATCTCCATGATCGATCACGGCGGGGACCTGGAGATAACGTACCAGGACGATGGCGAGGGGATAGCCGCCGCGGACAAGGGCAAGCTGTTCACCAAGGGCTACGGAAAGAACACGGGGTTAGGTCTATTCCTCTCGAAGGAGATCCTGTCCATAACTGGCATCAGCATCTGCGAGAACGGCGAGCCCGGCAGGGGAGCCCGCTTCGAGATCAAGGTGCCCAGCGGGGCGTGGAGATCGGTGAGCCGAGGGTGAGGGAGCGCAGTGGAGCCACCAGGGGTCGCTGCTCCCAAGGCCACTGGAAGTGAGACGCACGATATGCAATGATCTCAAATGAGACCGCCCACGACCTTGCCCCTGGGGCAATACGAGGCCCTCAAAGGGAAGTGGCCGGCTCAGGGACCACCTTCAAGAGGGGACAGCCCATTATCTATCTCCGTAAGTGAGGACCATGAGCTCTTGGTGTGGCAGGAACGGCCCGCCCTGGCAGCCTGTCCGTTCCATAGCTCTGAGGTCAGAATACAGGAGGCAAGGACTTGACATCACTGAACGAGATCTACAAGTGCAGCGTGTGCGGGAACGTGGTCGAGGTCGTCCATGGCGGCAACGGAGAGCTGGTATGCCACGGACAGCCGATGAAAAGGTTCGTAGAGAACACCGTGGACGCCGCCAAGGAGAAGCACGTGCCAGTGGTGGAGAGGACGGCGGACGGCATCAAGGTCACGGTCGGCAGCGTGCTCCATCCCATGGAGGAGAAGCACTACATCGAGTGGATCGAGGTCGTGTCCGACGGAAGGGTCATGAGGAAGTATCTCAAGCCAGGAATGCCCCCGGTGGCGGAGTTCCGGTGCACCCCTACCACGTTCACGGTTCGGGAGTACTGCAACCTTCACGGACTATGGAAGGCCTGACCTTCCCTCTTTTATAAGGCGTGCGTTAATTAGCAAGTGAAGGCTAGAGGTTGAACGATGGGCTTCCAAACGGACCGGCCGACCGAGCTGTCCATCCTCATGGACCGGGCGATGGAGTGGCTCCAGGAGCGTTATAGGGGCGGTGAGGACAGCATAGACTTCCCCCTGTTCGCGGTGGCCATGGAGCGGGGCGAGCGCTGGGACATCTCCGACCTGAAGGCGGTGTACTACTGGTTGCATATGATGGGCTTCATCCACGTCCCCGAGCTGGAGCTTAACAGGCGGCACTCCTGAGATCATCGCCGATCGTCTGAAGTAGCCGGACAGGTGACCTTATTTTTAGCTGTTGCTCCTGAATGGCGACATCGCTCAGGACGGCGGTGATGCTTGCCCATCGGCGGCCGGCAGGTGTATGGTGAAGGTGGTCCCCTTCCCCACCTCGGACTCCAGACCCAGATGCCCCCGGTGGCCCAGGACTATGGACTGCGATATGGGCAGGCCAAGGCCGCAGCCGGTCCTCTTCGTGGTGTAGTACGGCTCGAAGATGCGGTCCAGGTCCTGGGGGGCGATGCCCCGCCCATGGTCCTGTACGGAGATCCTAACGTAGCGGCCGGCCGGCAGCGGCACGCCATCCCCTGGCGCGATGGTGACGTTGACAGCACGGACCTTGAGCTCTCCGCCGGCGACCATCTCCTGGCGGGCGTTGATCACGAGGTTGGAGATCACCCCTCGCACCTGCACCTGGTCGGCCATGACGTCCCACAGGTCGTCGGTGATATCCATATCAGCCCGGACCGGGGAGTCCCGGAGGCTGAACTCCACCTCCTCCCGCAGGACCGGTTTGAGGGATATGAGCTTCCTGTCCGGCTTGTCGGCCTTGGACAGGGACATCATCTGCCGGACGAGCTCTCGCGCTCGCTCCGTGGCCTTCTCGGCCTCGTTCAGCCTGGTCCGGGCGTCAGGATCGTCGTGCATCCTGAGCTTGACCAGCTCCACGTTGCTGGACATCACCGTGAGGATGTTGTTGAGATCATGGGCAACTCCCCCGGCCATCAGCTCTATGGCCCTGACCCTGTTGGCCCGCGCTATCTGCTGCCTCACCTTATCCTTCTCGGAGTCGTCCCTGATCACCGCCACCGCTCCGATGGTCATGTCGCTCGCCCTTATGGGGGCCACCGTCCCCGACAGAGCTATGCGGGTCCCGTCCGGTCTCAGGAGATAGAGGCCCTCGAGCGGATGGATGCCTCCGTCGGCGAGGCTTTGTGCCGTGGGGCTCTGTAGATTGCCCGACGCATCGACCGAGGGGAACGCCTCTCCCACGTCCAATCCCTTCGCCGCTTCGATGGTCTTACCCGTCAAACGCTCGGCGTTGTCGTTCATGGTCAGCGCCCTACCCATGGTGTCGGTGACGATGACCCCGTCCCCGATGCTGGACAGCGTTACCGATAGCCTCTCCATCTCCTCGGCCAGCTGGTTCTCGGCCCTCCTCCGCTTCTCCAATTCCCGCAACAGCTCCGCGTTCGCGCTCTTTAGCTCCCCGGTCCGCCGATCGACCTCGGCCTCCAGGAGGGCGTTGGACCTCTCCAGCACCTCCTGCGTCCTCCTCAGGCGTTCGCTCAAGTAGGATATTACGATGACGACCATGAGGAAGAACGTGGTGCGCAGGATGTCGTTGGCCAGCATGCCCATGCTCCCTATGTACAGGTCCGTGACGTACAGCAAGGCCGCGAGATAGGCGACCAGCAGCAAGGCGTAACGGCGGTACCAGATCGCGGCCAGGGTGAGTGGGAGGTAGAAGAACTGGGTGAAGATGGTACCCTCTTGCAGGACGATGTGGAAGTAGAAGGTCACGGAGGTGGCTACGCTAAGGAGGATCGTGATGACGATTAGCTTCGTCCTTTCCTCGACCTTCATGGGGGTGCTTCCAGAAAGTCCCAGACCCTAATGGTCTAAATACTTCCCCACCTGGCCATCAAAAACAATAGTCACGTAGGGCACCACGGGCAACGACCGAGTTCCCCTCATCTATGATGGTGGCTAGCGGTTGGACCATAGGGACAAGGGTCACGAATATCGGAACAAGGTTGCCACCAGCTCTGATTCCGGGGACATTCTTTTATCTACGCGGTGCATCAAATAGCCTTATCCAACCTTGGAGGTTTCTTGATGGAGAGCAGCACCCCCCGTATCGGCGTATTCCTCTGTGACTGTGGCCAGACCATAAAGGGCCTGATCGACTACGACAAGCTCCGTGACCTTGCCCAGAAAGAGAAGGACGTGGTCTACGTGGACAAGGCGGACTACCTGTGCTCCTCAAGCTCGCGAGAGAAAGTAACCGAGGTCATACGCGAGAACGGCCTGGACCGCATCGTCATCGCTGCCTGCTCCCCACGAGCGTACCTCCCGGAGTTCCAGGATGTGGCAGAGAGGGCGGGGATCAACCGCTTCATGGTGGAGCAGTCGAACCTCCGCGACCAGGTGGCCTGGATCCATTCCCTCGACGAGGACAGCGCCACCTCCAAGGCCATGGACCAGCTGGCCATGTCCATTGCTCGTGCCCGCAAGATGAGGCCGTCCAAGTTCGGGCCGGGGGCGGCGGTGAACGAGGAGCTGTGCTCCGGCTGCGGCGTGTGCGCCACCACCTGCAAGGCGGGCGTGATAGACTTCAAGCCGATAGACGGCGGGCATCGCGTGGCCCGGGTAGACCGCTCGGAGTGCAAGGCCTGCGGTGCCTGCGTCGCCGCCTGCCCCTCTGGGGCGCTCAACCTGGAGGGGTTCACCAACGAGGAGGTCATCGCCGAGATAGATGAGTTCACCGAAGGTCTGCTGGACTCCAAGGAGCCTTCGCCGGCGACACTGGTGTTCGCCTGCCACTGGTGCTCTTATCCAGCCGCTGATCTTGCCGGACTGAAGAGGATGCAGATGGATGCGCGCTTCCGCATTATCCGCACGCCGTGCTCCGCCCGCGTGGACCCGGAGTGGGTGATGCGCGCCATGTCCAGGGGTGTGGACGGCGTGCTGGTCCTGGGCGGCACCGAGGGCAACTGCCACTACCAGGGCGGCAACGTGCGCACCCGGAACCGCATGATCCTCCTGAACAAGGTGCTGGAGCAGCTCGGCTTCGACACCGCAAGGCTGGGCGTGGAGTGGATCGACGCCGATGAGCCGTACCGCTTCCGCGCCGTCATCGAAGAATTCGTGACCAAGATCGCGGAGCTGGGCCCCAGCCCCATGCGCGCCCCGGCCGAGGAGGAGAAGATGACCTCGGCGCTGTACCACGGCCGGGACGAGCTGACCCACACGGCGTACCGGTAGAGGTCGCCGTCATTCCACCATTGCCCTCCCTAGGCTGTCAGGACTTTCGCCAACCCAGTACCGAACACAGCGGTAAGATTTGGTAGAAGGTCGCAGGGAACGTGATCAATGACGCCGTTCCTGTGACAAGTCCATGTTCTGTGGAGGGACTACCGGTGGACTCCTCAAGGACGCTTGCCGGACGCTCGGTGCTCAGGTCCCTTCAAGTAAGGGATGTCAACCCGCACTTCTCTTAGAAAAAATGCCAAGGACAATACTCTGATCATAGGTAGCAAAAATATCCTGGATAAGGAGAGCGAGGTCCGCATATTGTTACGGTGACCTCTTGGAACGTCGCGACCTGCGATGCCTTTAATAGACATGCGTTCCCAAAATCTCCTCGGCAGGCATGGTCATGCATGGTTCTGAAGATCGGAGAAGGCGTAGAAGGTACGGGCCGCAGGGCCCGTGGTGGCCACCTTGGGTGGACCCCCGGGTGCGCCCGCCCCCGGACGTGTTCTACCCCGGATACTACCCCTGGGATCCCTTCATTCCTCCTATGGGGAGGCGCATGGAGGACGAGCTGACACAGCTGCAGGAGCAGCTCGAGGACCTCGAGGACGAGAAGGTGGAGATAGAGAGGGAGATCGAGGACGTAAAGAAGGAGATCGAGCGCAGGAAGCGCGAGCAGTCGCAGCAGGCCGACGTGCGTTGAGCGACCTCCAAGAAAAATGAGGTGGATACCGAGCCATTTTCAGATCACCAATGGATGATCACATCAATCATCAGGGGCGCAATCTCCATATTCAGCTAGCCTTAAAAGGCGAATCATTGTTGAATATGATTTATAATATTTTTAAGAGGTAGATAATAAAACGCCTCATGTCCACAATTAATTTTAAACATACTGGTCGAACGAACTGCACACAAGTATCAGGTATGATAATAATAAAGATTTTTATTTAGATTAACTACTTGTTTTGAATACAATATTTATGAATAACAATCGAAAATGTTCTCTCCTGGCCATAAAATGGCCTGGATGTATTGATATGAGGAAAGTAAGACTATTCGGAAAGGCAGTATCTCCACTGGCGCTCGTGGGAGTGTTCGTGGCTGTTGCTGCACTGGTAGGAGCATCGGTGATCTTGACATCACCGACCAAGACAACAAACAAAGTAGCTATTCACGGCACAGAGGCGATCGCTCTCTATCTCAATAACGCTCCCTCTGACACCTACTATGCTACTGATGACGATGGGGTGCTTTATGATTGGACAATTGTCACTCCTGAGGACTTAACAAAGGCAACCATAACCTTAACAATCAACAAGACGGATGCAACAGCTGCCGTGAAGTGGTCTGACATAGGGTCAATAGTGGCTAATCTGACTGGCACTGCAACTGGTGGAGCAACTCTTACAGGATCCGGTACTTCCTTCACCTACTCGAGCCTGACATATACCATAACCGTGGAGCGTCTCATCCCCGCTGATACATACACTGGAACCCTGAAGATAGTGTACAACATCCCGGGCACCTACACGGTCTCTGCGTCTGTATCTGGAGTCACAGCGTAAAACCTCTTCTCCATTTTCTTTTTTATAACCTCATCAATTATTATTTAATCAGGTCTAAAACATGAGGATTTGGAGTTACACACCACCGATAGTAAAATCCCTGTCGAGCAGCATTATGATACGATCGGGTTCGGTGGTTCAAATTGGTCAGTAGATCGGCTCGTTTCCTTGCCATATTGCTAGGTTTATCCTTAGTCATAATCTCAGTTATGCCTGGCATTGCGAACTCGCAAGGGGTCGATGAGACACCGGTCATCGACGGCGCCGGCATCTTTGGGGCCGACCTCGACGATGTGGAGGCTGCCGTCGCTGCCTTGGAGCAGAAGGGCGCGGACGTGAGGGTCCGCACCATCACCACCTACAGCCCCTATGCCAACCTGGACCAGTACCAGCTGCAGCTGGAGGATGACAGCCCCTCCTGGCAGGGCCAGGACGGCAACATCAAGAACAACCTCATCGTGTTGATCATCTCCTTCAACGAGCGAGAGAGCGGAATTTGGTACGGGGATGTGTGGGACGATGCGCTGGATGATAACTGGCTGCGCATACAGACCGACACCATGTACCCTCACTTCATCCAGGGAGATTACTCCGCCGGCGTCATCGCCGGGCTCAATGAGATAGGGCGGGTCATAGCCGCCCAGCAGCAGTCCGGCACCACGAACTGGACCCTCCTCCTGGCGGTCCTTATCATCGTGGCCGTGGCCGCTGTGGTCGTCCTCATTCTCTGGAACCGGCGGCAGAGCGCCAAGAGGTCGGCCTGGAGGCAGAGGGCCATGCTCGCCAAGCAGACGGCGGCTTCGGGCATCAATGAGGTCCTGGAGACCAACCGCATGCTGGAGATCAAGGTGGACGTCACCGAAAGAAAGGTCTCGGCTACGGAGGCGGCCCCCATGCGTGAGGGTCTGCAGAAGGCCACTACTCTGGTGAACCGCAGCTCCCTGGCGTACAGCGAACTGGCGCACAGTGCGGGGAATCCTGAGAACCCTAAGCTGGGTGTTATGGAGCTTGAGCACATCGAGAAGGAGTACCTGAAGATAGTTGCCGATCTAAGAGAAGCGAAGGAAGCGGCGAAGGACGTCGAGGACCGGATCGCCGCGGTACAACAGGCCATAGACGGGTACGCGGTCAAGGTCTCTGAGGTCAACTCGGCCATGGAGGCGGTTTCGGTGAAGGAGAGGGGCATGCAGGCCGAGGGGTACAAGACCTCCTACGTATCCTCTCTGTTAGCGAGCGGCCGAGAATCCCTGGACCGGGCCCAAGAGCTGGTCTCACAGAAAAGCTACACCGAGGGTCGTAAGTTTGCGGACCAGGCCAGCGAGCACGTGCAGAAGGCATCCCTTGCCTTGGAGGAACTGCCCCGCAAGAAGGGGGAGGTGGACACGGCCATCCCGGTGCTGGAATCGCGGATCCCTCAGGTGAAGAACGCCATCGTGGAGGGCAGGGATATCTTCGACAACATCTCCAACGAGTATGCCGAGTCCACATGGAGGTCCATCCGGGGCAACGGCACGGAGGCGGAGAACCGGGTCAACTGGGCCACGGATGCATTGAACGATGCCAGGGAGATGGCGGCGGAGAGCGATTGGCACAGAGCTCTGGAGATGGTGGAAAAGGGGAACGGACTGCTCGACGAGGCTGATTCATTCATGAAATCCATCCAGCAGTTGGAGAAGGACCTGCTTACCGCACGGCGGGACGCTCCCAACGAGATCAGCGCCGCCAGTGCGGACATAGCCCGCGCCTGGGAGT
Source organism: Methanomassiliicoccus sp. (assembly GCA_012719175.1). NCBI lineage: Archaea > Methanobacteriati > Thermoplasmatota > Thermoplasmata > Methanomassiliicoccales > Methanomassiliicoccaceae > Methanomassiliicoccus > Methanomassiliicoccus sp. The sequence goes on along the minus strand of JAAYAX010000004.1, from coordinate 605,050 downwards.
ACATCAACCGGTACGATGAGGACATCCGGGAGAGCCTGGAGGACGACCTCAGGGCCGCGGAGAGGAAGAACGAGGCCGCCAAGGCGGAGCTGACGCTCACGCAACCAGATCACTTCAAGGCCTGCGAGCTGGCAAGGCAGGCCAATGAGGCGGCGGACAGAGTATTGGTGCAAGCGAGGAGCGAGCACGAGGCCGCGGAGCGGCAGCGCGCCAAGGTCGCCAGCACCCGTCGGGACGCCTCCGCCCAATTATCGATCGCTCGGGAGTACATCGATGACCACTCCCCGGTGGTGAAGGAGGAGGCCAAGCGCACACTGAAGAACGCCGAAGGGTACCTCCGCGAGGGGGAGAGGACCTCTGACCTGGAATCCCGCATCTCCTTATTCACCAGGGCGGAAGCGGACAGCAAGAGGGCGTACTCCCTCGCCCAGAGGGACGTGGACAACAGCTGGGAGAGGCCGACCTCGGATGAGGGCGAAATGCCGGAGATCGTATGGCCTCCCATCCTCGTCCCCGGGCCGGGACGGTCGCCCACCGGCCAGCAGCCATGGGGTACCACTAGAAGCCCCGGTCCCGGCATTCCACCAGGACGCAGCAGCCCATCTGGGTGGAAGGCGACCGGGGGGTCCTCGAACAGGGGCGGCTCCACCAGCTGGGGGGGCAGGCCGGCAAGGGGAGGGCGCCGCGGAGGCGGCTCCTCCGGGTGGTAAAGGAACAACCACAAAATACCTTTAAGCTATGTAAAAAGATGACTAACAGGGGGTATCGAGATAGCTAGCTTATTTCAAAAGGCACGCATAGCAGCTTTGAGCGCAGCCCATAATCTCATGGACAAGGTCATCGACCTCAACTCCATCGGAGCGGTGAAGCAGTACGTGAGGGACCTGGAGTCGGCCTTGGAGGACCTGGAGGATGCCTCCGCCACCGCCGCCGGTCACGTCCGCACGGTACAGCGGGAATCGGACCAGATCAAGTACCAGATGAAGGAGCTGAACCAGAACATCGACTTCATCCTGGGGGACAGCAAGCCGGAGAACGACTCCCTGGCCACACCCCTGGAGGCAAGGCTCATCGGGCTGGAGCAGCGGATGAGCACCAAGGAGGAGGAGCTCGCGGCGGCGCAAAAGACCTCGCAGGCTCTCATCGACGCTACGGCATCGCTCCGCACCAAACACCAGGGCATGGTGCAGCAGATCCAGCGCCTGGAGGCGATGGATATCGCGGCCAAGGCCAAGGAGAGGGCGGCGGACGCCATCCAGCAAGCCGGGAAGATCGCATCATCGGGCGGCGACGTGTCCATCGACGCGGTCTCAGATCGCATCCAGCGGAGAGCAGACGTCGCGGACGCGAGGTTCGAACGTGCGCTGGGAGAAATGAACGACCAGGTCGAGAAGGACGTGGTGGTGGCGCAGGCCCAGGCACGCCTGGAAGCGCGCAAGGCGAGGCTGGCCGCAGAATCCCAGGGCTGAGAACGACCACCCCTGCCGTCCCCAGCATTGCTGAGCCGGAACCCTCAGGCCAGAGCATAAGCTGTAAGCTGTTCAGTGTAAGGCTGGCTTGAGGGTCACGCATTTTTTTCTCGTGGTATTATTCTGTGTCTTTCGTAGAATAAGTTCGTTAGGCCAGCCTGTAAAAACATCAAAGCTGTGCTTCACATCCATCCATTCTTTACGCATCATCTAGCGGTGGGATTATCAATCGGCTCTCTCCATTGTTAGAAAGGTGGTGCGATTGCGGTCCGGCGTGACGAGGCCCTCCTGGGATACCACGGACATAGCGGCACTGGCGATGCATCAATGACATGTGCCGATGCTGATGTACCCCTACCAATGAGGGACGGGCTTTCGTCCGGTGACCGTGACGGCATCACGGCCATAGGAGGGAAGGCACATGGGCATGGGCAGTACTCCGATCATAATTCTCAAAGAGGGGACCAGGCGCGAGCGCGGTAAGGATGCTCAGTACAACAACATAAACGCCGCCCGGACGGTGGCGGACATGGTAAAGAGCACCCTTGGACCGAGGGGCATGGACAAGATGATGTTAGATGCCCTGGGGGACGTGACCATCACCAACGACGGCGTTACAATACTGAAGGACCTGGAGGTCCAGCATCCCGCCGCCAAGATGGTGGTGGAAGTGTCCAAGACCCTAGACGAGGAGTGCGGCGATGGAACCACCTCGGCGGTGGTGATATTGGGAGAACTGCTGAAGAGGTCGCTGGACCTCCTCGACGCTGACATTCACCCCACCAACATCCTCAAAGGATACCGGTTGGCTGGGGACAAGGCGTTGGAGACATTGCGTTCCCTTTCGATACCAACAGGCATCGATGATGCGGTATCGCTGAGGAACATCGCCACCACTGCCATGATGAGCAAGGCGGTCACCGGCAGCAGGGAGCACATGGCCGACCTGGCGGTGAGGTCCGTGAGCGCGGTGGCGGAGAAGAGGAACTCGCATTACACGGTCGACCTGGACAACATCCAGATAGTGAAGCGTGAGGGGGGCTCCATGGATGACACCGAGCTCCTGCAGGGTATAATCATCGATGGACATCCTCCGCACCCCTCCATGCCCCGGAAGGTGAAGAACGCCAGGATCGCGCTGCTCAGCTCAGCCCTGGAGGTGAGGAAGACGGAGGTGTCTGCGGAGATCCAGATCACCGAGCCGTCGCAGCTTCAGGCCTTCGTGCGCGGCGAGGAGAACACCCTGCGGGAGATGGTGGACCAGCTGAAAAGAGCGGGAGCCACTGCGGTGTTCTGCCAGAAGGGCATTGACGAGCTGGCACAGCACTTCCTGGCCCAGGAGGGCATGCTCGCGCTGCAGCGCGTTAAGGCTTCAGATCTGGAGAAGTTGTCCAAGGCGACGAACGCGGACATCGTGACCAAGCCCGCAGATCTCGAGAAGGGAGACCTGGGGAGCTCGTCGTCGATCGAGGTGCGCAAGGTGGAGAGCGAGGAGATGACCTTCGTCATCGGGTGCAAGAACCCGCGAGCAGTGTCCATACTGATCCGTGGCGGAACCAAGCACGTGGTGGACGAGATCGACCGCTCCCTGGACGACGCTCTCAACGTGGTGCGTCTGGCCGTGGAGGACGAGGCCATGGTGAGCGGCGGCGGGTCCACGGCGATGGAGCTGGCCATGCGGCTGAACGATTACGCTGACGAGATGGGGGGTAGGGAGCAGATGGCCATCAGCGCCTACGCCCGTTCAATGGAAGCCATCCCCGCGGCCTTGGCCGAGAACGCGGGGTGGGACGCATTGAACGTGCTCATCGAGATGAGGAAGGCTCACAAGGCAGGCAGCGTGCATGCGGGCCTGAATGTCTTCACCGGCAAGGTCGAGGACATGGTGAAGAACAATGTACTTGAACCTCTGCGCGTGAACTCGCGTATCATCAGCGCCGCTACCGAAGCTGCCAGCCTGATCATACGCATCGACGACGTGATCGCGGCCAGGAGCGGCAGTGCTGCCGGTCCGTCCATGGGAGGGGAGGGCGAGATGCCCGAAGAGTGAGCCCTCCGAGGTGGAAAGGCGAAAACGTCTAAGATCAACACATGCCAGCGGCCAACCGGAATAATGAAAAAACGGAAGGTGAGGCCTCGCGGCCTCTTTTTTATTTCCTCAGGCGGCGTCCGGCCATCAGCAGGAAGGCCACCATGGCCGCGACCAATGCCACTGCTGCTACCATGATTATGGTGCCATCGATCCCACCGGATCCGGTGGACTCGCTCACCAGGTTCACAGCGCCCAGGTTGTTGGTCTGCCCTGCGGTGGTCTCCACGCTCTTCGTCACCGTGGGATGCCCGTCCTTGGTGATGGTCAGGTCGTAAACACCGGAGGGCACGTTCTCGATGGTGAAGGCCCCGTTCTCGTCAGTGGTGGCGTTCATCCCGTTGGACAGGGTCACGAGCGCGCCGGCGAGATTGTTACCGTTGGCGTCGCGGATGACTCCGGTCAATGTGCCCTGGTTCTGCAGCGTGGTGAACATCCACTCATCGCTCATCCCGTTTCCGGCGAGGTCCTCACCGGTCACATTGACGGTGTAGGTCGTCCCATAGGCGAGCGGTTCGGAGGGAGTGAACGTGGCCACGTTCCCGATCCATACTGTCGAGCCGCTGACCCCGCTGACGTTGATGACCACGGTGCTCTGGTTCATGGCCTCGGAGAACGTCGCTACCACGTTGGAGCCGATGCCCACGTTGTCCCCGGACGGTGAGCCGGTCACGGTCGGGGGCGTCAGGTCCACAGAGCCGCTGGCCGCTATGGAGAAGGGCACCTCAGTCATGTTCGTGTTGCCAGCATAGGACGTGGCCTTCAGAGCCACCTGGTGCTGTCCCTCGCCTAGGCCGTTGAAGGTGTAGGTGGTGTTGAGGTCGACGTCGATCCACCCTCCCCCGTCGATGCTGACCCAGTAGTTGCCCATCCCGGAAGGTGCGCTCCCGGACCAAGCCATCTGCACGGAAGAGCCGATGACCGTCTCACCGGAGGAGGGCTCGGTAACGGTCACCAAGGGAACGCTTGTGTCGATGTTGAACACCTTGCTGGACTCCTTGTAGTTGAGGGCGTTATCGTAGACACGTACCATGGCCGTATGTTCGCCCTCGGTCAGGTAGCTGAGCTCATAGTAGTCCGTGGCCACATCGGCCCATGCTCCTCCGTCCAAGGAGATGGAGGCGTTCTTGATGCCGCTTCCCGCGTCAGAGGCGGACCAGGTTACGTTGACGGTGGTCACGTTGAGCCACGAGCCGTAGGCGGGGCTGTTGATGGTCAGAGTGGGGACCACGGTGTCCACAACGAAGTTCGCCGAAACAGAATGCAAGGGAGAACCTGAGGCAAAACTGGTCACAGTAACGGTATGGGAACCGTCCGATAATGACGCAAGGTTGGCCACGGTCGCCCCTCCCACACTGATCGGCGATCCACTGTCAATGGTGACCGAGTAGGAATCGGCCCCAGCATCAGTGGACCATGAGGCACCAACGGTGCTGGTGTTGAATATCTGCCCATTGGTGGGCGAGGATAAGCTGAATGTCGAGATTCCAGGACCGACACCTACGGTATCATCGACCGCTTCATTCCCGGCCACTACAGGCCCTGTTCCTACCACAGCCGCGAAGCCCGCGAGGAGCATCGTGGCGAACAATAACATTACCAGTGTCCTTTGACCTTTCATGTGTTCCCATCCCTGTCATCAGAAACCGATGACCGCTGGGTGCATTCACTTTAGGGGTATATTTAACGTCCACCCAGGGAACGGCAAAATGGGGCAGAAAGTAGGGAATGATCGTGGACATACGGCGGCCTATCCATTGACCAACGATCATCAGAAACATGCGCCGTTTCACGACCAAGTGTGTTCACAGCGCTTTCAATGGACCTCGGGGGATCCAGGAACAGAGGTTCCGATACCACTCCAATGTTGGCTGAAAAAAAGGAAATGAAAAAGGGTTTTGAGGGCCGGATCAGGTCGTCGACTTCTCCGTGATGGCCTCCTTGGTCTCGCTCTTGCTCATCAGGGACACTCCGATGGTGACCGCGAAGCCCAGCGGGATGGAGATGATCCCAGGGTTGTTCAGGGAGAAGATCGCTCCGCTGCCCATCATCGTGGGGGAGATGACGATGAGCAGGATGGAGGATATCAGCCCTGCCGCTATCCCCAGCACCAGCCCCATCTCCGAGGTCCGCTTCCAGAACAGCGTGCACAGCAGCGCCGGCAGGTTAGCTGACGCTGCGATGGCGAATGCCAGGCCGACCAGGAAGGCCACGTTCTGCCCCTTGGACAGTATGCCCAGGAAGATGGCGATGATCCCCACGCCCACGGCGGTGAGCTTGGAGATGCGCAGCGCCCGCTTCTCGTCCATCTTCTTCTTCAGCACCTCGGCGTAGATGTCGTGCGCTATGGCGCCGGCCGATGCCATGATCAGGCCCGACACCGTCCCCAGGATGGTGGCGAACGCTATCGACGATATGATGGCGTAGAACACGTCCCCTCCGATGTACTGCGCCAGCAGTGGCGCCGTGAGATTGGCATCGGCAGGATTTATCACGCCCGTCGCCCCCTGGTTGAAGAAGTAGATAGCTCCCAGGCCCAGGAACAGGATCAGGAGATAGAATATCCCCATGACGATGATGGCGACCACCGTCGACTTCCTCGCGTCCGCTGGCTTGGGCACGGTGAAGTACCGTATCAGGATGTGCGGCAGCGCTGCCGTCCCCAGGATGAGGGCCATGGACAGCGACACGAAGTCCAGAGGGTCCTTGTACTTCAGCCCGGGAGACATGAACGCCTCCCCGGTGACCTGCGCGCCCGAAGGGAGAGTGATGTTGCTGTTGATGATCTCCCCGATGAACTCGAACGGCCCCATTCCCGCAACCCACAGGACACCGACCGTGAGGCCGATGACGGCGATGAGCAGCAGGAACCCCTTGATGAACTGCACCCAGGTGGTGGAGACCATTCCTGCGGTAGCCACGATGAAGACCACCAGGCCACCGATGATGATGACCCCCACCTCATAGTCCAGGCCGATCAGCGGTCCCACTATGGAGCCGGAACCGACCATCTGTGGTATGAGGTAGAACACCGAGACCACCAGCGTGCTGATGGCGGCCATGAGGCGGATGCTGCGGCTCTTGAACTTTGTAGTAAGAGCGTCGGCGAAGGTGTACTTCCCTATGGCCCGCAGCGGCATGGCCACTAGGAACAGCGCCACGATCCAGCCGGCCAGGAAGCCGATGGCATAGATGAAGCCGTCGTAGCCGGCGAAGGCTATCAGTCCGGTGATCCCGAGGAAGGACGCCGCACTGAGGTAGTCACCAGCGATGGCGAACCCATTGACGAACCACCGCACCCCGCCGCCGGCGACGTAGTAGTGTCCGGCTGTACGCACGCGACGAGACGCGTAGATGGAGATCAGCAGCGTGGCCACTGTGATGATGATGAAGATGGACAGTGACAGCGGATGTATCTCGGCCATCAGCTAGCCTCCTCGGAGCGGCCCGCGTACCAGTTGAACCCTATGGCCAGGCCTATGGTCACCAGAATGATGGTGATCCCGGTCACGGTTCCGACGTTCATCCCCAGCATCTCCTGGCGGAACAGGTCCTTGGCGTAAGATCCTGCGAGGATGAACGCGCTGTAGCTGATGACATAGATGGCGAAGAGGTACACGCCGATCTTGAACTGCCTCGTCCTGATGATGGAGCGCACCGCCCTCTCCGGCGAGGGCTCGGTCACGCGCTTCAGCAGTCTCTTGACCTTCTCGATCTCCTCTATCGTGGGCTTGATCACCACGACCGAAATCGGCGCCTGGCTCACCACCGCTTTGGCCACGCTCCCCAGGTACAGGCGGTTGAGGCCGTGCACGGAGGATGTGCCGAGGACTATGAGTTCAGGTTTCTCCTCTTCCACGGCTCGGAGGATCTCGCCCACGACCGGCCCCTCCTTGATCAGGACCTTGAACGGTACACGCTCCTCGTCCGCGAGCTCCTTGGCGTACTCCACGCCGTCACCGTCCTCGCCCGGTCGCATGAGCGCCGACGATTCGGCCATGCGCTCCACGTCCACGATGGGCGCGGTCTCGATGACCTTGAGGATGATCAATGTGGCCTCCCTCTCCTTGGCCATCTCAACCGCCTTGGCAGTGGCCACCAGTGCGGGGGTGGAACCATCGGTGGGTAGCAAGATGCTCCTCATCGCTCCATCACCGCCCGTTTGTTCATATCTCCGTACCTACGCCGGACATATCCCGAAAAAGTCGCGGGGCCGTTAGGCTCCCCTCGGGCACTGTCCGTCCCTATTGCGGGTCGTTTCCGCATGACTGACAGGATTGTAGGGTTATTATATAAAAAAGTAACAGTGGTGCTACGATATTTGTCGATAAAAAACGATTCTTGTGCGAATCTCGGATATAACTGTCAAAAAGGAGAGTTAATAACAAAATGGAGAATAGTTATGCAAATGACGGTTATAAGATACGTTTATTGACGAATATTATTTAATGTACAATATCTATATTTAAGTCTGGACTGTTATGTTGGAAAGGGCCGATGTTCGGTGCTTGTCGTTGCCTCACTTGGCCGATACGTCCTACAACGGTCCAGGGTAGTATGAGGACTGATTATAATAAGAATCAAGTTCGGCGCTTAGAGCACCAATCCTTCACTATCATTATAGGTCCGTTCCGCCTATTCTCTATTCGGAAAAGTGTTTTATAGCATGTTGCCGAGGGAAAGCGTGAAAAGAGGATGGGAAGATGGTAAAGGTGCAAGAAGAGATCAAGCGATATGTCAACGGAGTGGACGTCGAGAGGATCGATGAGCTGAAGGCAACCTTCAACGACGATCCGGACCAGGCATCCCTCCGTTTCACCGCTACCAACGAGTGGGTGGACGGCGCCAATAGCCGTACGGTAGTTAGGGAGTTGTACCAGAACGAGAAGGAGATCTTGCACGAAGCGCCCTTCGTCCTGGAATCGGACGAGCCTATCGTTCTCCTCGGCAAGGACGCCGCTCCCAACGCCATCGTGTCGCTCTTGCACGCTCTGGCCTCAAGTCTATCGGTCTCTATCGTGTACCATGCGGCCATGAGGGGCATAGACATCGACAAGTTGACCATAACTCTGGAGGGCGATGTGGACGTGCACGGCTTCCTGGGCATGTCCAGGGAGGTCCGCCCCGGTTTCCAGGACCTACGGGTCAAGGTGAGCCTGGAGTCCGAAGCGCCGGATGAGGAGATCAGCGAACTGGTGCGCTACGCGCAGACGGTCTCACCCATACTGGACTCGCTGAGGAACCGCATACCCCTGGACGTAGAGATGGCGTGATCACTCCGGAAAATCGGTCCTCGTGGACGTCTTCGCGGGAACGCACTCGTTCCCATGCTTTTTAATGTACTTCTTGATGGCCGCTTCCACCGTTCCCTCCTCGTCCTGAATTATCTTGATGTTCCTGGAGCGCAGCTTCTTCACGCCGTGCGGCCCTATGAAACCGGTCAGGACCACGTCCGCCTCCAGGCGTGCTATCTGCTCCGCCGCCACCATGCCCGCGCCCTCGGTGCTGGGCCCGGCGTCGTTGGGGACCGCGTCCCATTTCTGGGTGAAGCTGTCATAGATTATGAAGTACGGAGCATGGCCGAACTCCTCGGCTATCAGCGAGCTCAGCTGTGGCTCCTCGGCGGTGACACATATTTTCATTTCTATCCCTATACGAAACGGCGATGATGGCTCATAAACCCATGGCCGTGTCAGAATCGCCACCAATAATCAGAACATCAAGGATTAAATCCCTAACGTATTACAATGGGGCGTGGCCCTACCGTTCCTTAGTAAGATCAGGTTCAAGCACTTGTCCCTAACTCTAGCAGTCATACTTCTGATAGAGGGATTGGCAATAGCAGCGCTGGCCAAGGGCGTCAGCATTGATGGCATCGGCGGTGTCAGGCAGGGAACGGTTATGCTCGCCGGTCTGGGCCTGTTCCTCCTGGGGTTGATCGCTCTACTATCAGTGACCACCTCGGAAAAGATGTTCAAGTTGGACCAGTTGCTCTCCAAGATCATCAGCATCCACAAGATCGTCCCCAAGCTTCTCACCTGGATGCCCGCCATCGTAGGTATGGCAGTGCTCATCGGAGGCCTTGCCGTGGCGTTGATGGCCGCCCCCATGACCATAAGGGGCGGCGATCAGATGGACAGCTTCTGGTTGGCAGGCCTGGGTGCCCAGCTGTTCGCCCTAGGTGCGGGCCTGGTGACGCTGCGGCTGTTCAAGGGCCGCGAGAGCTTACCCCTGCTCATAAGGAAGTCCCTGTTCCTGTTGCTCGCAACCATCGGCGTGTTGGTTATCGGCATAGCTTCTAGGACCAGCATCGTGGGCATCGGAGGGATCAAGGCGTTCACAGTTGAGCTCGCGGGAGCGCAGCTAATGGTATTGGCCCTCCTAGGCGTCCTCATCATGTACATGGACGGCCGTTTCATATTCGGCAAGAAGGTCCTCGGCCACCGCCTGGGACCGATGGCCGAGCTGGGGGTCGCCACCATCATCGGGCTAGAAGGACTGGTATTGGCAAGCTTGTCCGCAAAAGCCACTATCATCGGTATAGGGGTCCTCGATGAGATAGTGATGCTCCTCGGAGGATTGTTCATTGCGTTGCTTGCCATGCTCATACCCGCCTCCTACTACCTGTTGGAGAAGAAGGATGTGGACACCAAGAAGCTGGCCACATCTGCCTGCTTGTTCCTGGTGTTCCTCCTGCCCTTCTGCCTGTTGATGTAAGATCAGCTCATTTGAGCCTTCAAGGCCGGGGCACGTCCTTGCGGTTCGAGAACTCGATGACCTTCTCGATGATCTCGTTGAAGGCCTTGGCCGCAGGCGAGTCAGGATTGGCAGCGACGATGGGCAGACCCTCATCGCCGGTGTTGACCACGTCCGGGTCGATGGGAACCCTTCCCAGGAAGGGGACATCAAGTTCCTTGGCCGCCTTCTCCCCGCCGCCGATCTTGAACAGGTCGATGTCCTTCCCGCAGTGGGGGCATTGCATCCCAGCCATGTTCTCGATGATGCCCACCACCGGAAGGTGCAGGCCTTCGGAGAACACCACCGTCTTTCGGGAGTCCAGCAGGGCGACGTCCTGCGGGGTGGTCACGACGATGGAGCCGTCCGCCTTGGGTATGAGCTGAGCGATGGTCAGCGGCTCGTCCCCCGTGCCCGGCGGGAGGTCCACGATGAGGTAGTCCAGGTCACCCCAGTACACGTCCTCGATGAATTTTCGTAACGCTCCCATCTTCATCGGCCCCCTCCAGATGATGGGCTGGTCGCGGTTCGATGACAGCAAGGCCATGGAAATGACCTTGAGGTGGGGTGGCACGAAAGCCGGGTAGATGCCGTTCTCGTCAGCGTCCAGCTGCACGTTCTCGATCTTCAGCATCTTGGGGATGTTCGGCCCGTGGATGTCCCCATCCAATATTCCGACCTCGTAGCCGCGCATCGCCAGCCCCACGGCCAGGTTCACGCTTACGGTCGATTTCCCCACCCCACCCTTGCCGGACATGACCACGATAGTGTGCTTGATCCTGGACAGCTTCTTGATGAGCTTCATATCCTCGGACTTGGCGGTGATGACGTTGATGTCTCCTTGCATAGTGACCCTTCAGATGGCCATGTATCCTCAGTAGGAGTACTTAAACGCCGTGCCGGTCTACCGTAGTCGTCCCTGAGCCTGTCCTGTCACTAACCATGTTGGTCGATGTTCTGGTCTCGTGCTGGAACATTTCGCTTGATGCCATATTGATGCGCTATAGAGCCCGCGTCCTTGCAGAATGACGAAGGAGCTCGCTATCACTCATGAATCCGGAGCCAAACGGTGGAGGGAACGAAGTCACCGCCAACGCATACACACCAAGGTGCCTGGAACGAGAGACGGATGAAACTTGCGTATCGCTCGATTGTTTATTTAAAAATCTAATATAATCGTTTATGATAACAATATTTTTCGGAATTATTCCGGAGGATGAATGGTATGAAGAAAGCATTGGCGTTAGCTGTGGGCTTGGCCCTAATGTTGGCCTTGGTAGTAGGCCACGTTGGGACCCAGGCACAGGCTACGGAAAAGAATATTGTAGAGATCGCCCAGGAGGATGGTAACTTTACCAGTCTGGTCGCTGCCTTGACCGCGACCGACCTCGTGGATGACCTCAGCGGACCGGGACCGTTCACGGTGTTCGCCCCCACCGATGACGCGTTCGCAAAACTGGACCCGGCAGTCCTCGATGACCTGCTCAACAACAACACGGCTGCGCTTGCAGATATTCTGCTGTACCATGTTGTGTCCGGAGCGGTGATGTCCACGGACCTGAGTGATGGGATGACGGCGGACACTCTTCAGGGTGAGAGCCTCAACGTTGCCATATCGGCCGACGGGGTCATGATCAATGACGCCATGGTCGTGGTGGCCGACATCGAGGCCAGCAACGGTGTGATCCACGTGATAGACACTGTGCTCATCCCACCAGAGGAGCCGGCACCACCTGTTGGCGATACCATTGTGGACATAGCGGTAGCGAGCGGTGATTTCGACTGCCTGGTACAAGCACTGACGGCTGCAGGCCTCGTGGATGAGCTGAGCGGACCGGGACCGTTCACGGTGTTCGCCCCCACCGATGACGCGTTCGCAGCACTGGACCCATGCGTTCTGAAGAACCTGCTCAAGTGCGACACGGAGACGTTGACGCAGATCCTACTCTACCATGTGGCGGCAGGTGAGACCATGTCCGGTGACCTGGAGCAGTGCATGAAGATCAGCACCCTCCAGGGAGGCAAGCTGACCGTGCAGTTCTGCGGCGATGCCGTCTACATCAACAACGCCAAGGTGGTGACCGCGGATATCCAGGCCAGCAACGGCGTCATCCATGTGATAGACACTGTCCTGCTGCCTCCAGCCTGCTGAATGGACCGAAACTTGGGCCGATAAGAGATCTGCCCGGCCCATTCTTTTTTTCTTACCTCTGGAATGGATCCTTTTCTACCTGCCAGCCCAAGCGTGCCCAGACGCTGTAATGGAATTCTTACTCGAGATAGCTGCTCAGGTTCGTCTCACCGATGTTCAAGTTCGGCAGGGAGGTGAGTATCTGCTTCGCCTGCTCGGCAAGGATCCTCTTGACCCCATCGGTCTTCTCCACCTCGAGCTTGGGGTAAAGCCTGACCACCACGCCATCGTCCCTGGACGAGACGAGGGTGAGGAAGGAGGTCTTCTTGCCCCCCTCCACGGCGAGGGACTCGATCAGGATGGACGTCCCGTTGACATTGATGTACGCGTCCATGGTCCGCAGGATGTCCTGGTCCTCCCTGATCATGATCGGCCTGAGCGTTCTGAACAACTCCTCCATGACCACGCTTCCGGTTAGCACTACGTGTGGCATCTCCCAACCTCTAGCAATGTATGGTCGTGGGAGCTACATCACGTTGCCGCCATGGCCCTTTTCACGCCATCCCTTTGGGCCGGAACAGCTCCACCATTCCGCTCAGCGCACCGGACGATGACAACTGAAGGAGGATGGCAGGCATCAGGGCGCCCATCACATCCTTCCTCTCTTCCGGGGTCATACTCTCAAGCATGGTCCTCAAAGTGTCGGGGACCAGGCGGGTGATCATGTCCCTCCTCTCCTCCGGCGTCATCGACGATATCATCTCTGTGATCGCCGTGGAGGCGAGATCGTAGCGTTCCTTAGGCGTCATCCTGTCGATCAATCTCTTGGCGAACCAGTCCATGAAGCCCATATCACACGCTCTTCTAACTCACTTCCTCCTGTCCCGTTATGCACAGCATATCATCTTTCCGATCCAACGCTGGATATGGGGCTAATGTATGTCAGCCCCCGAGCCTCCAAAGGGAGGGATCTAGACTGATCTAGGCCTCCTTGGACAGCATCTTGTAGAATATGCTCACGATGGCCTTCCTCTCATCCACATCGGCGGCATCCCACATGTCCTTCAGCAGCTCCTCCTCCGCCGTCTCCGCGCACACCCTCTCTACCAGGAAGTCGGTGAACCGGTTGGCGATGTCCTTGATCTCATCGTCCGAGAGACCCATGCCCTTTCCCACCGTGATGGCCTCTTTCAGCGTCTTCTTCCAAGTATCCCAGTTCTGGGTGTAGTTCATAGCGCTAATGCAGTACTCCCTCATCTGTTCCTCATCCGCCATAATTATCTCTACTCTGTTTCCTACGTCGGTGATTTCTAATTATCGCCGGAAGGGGGACCGGGTGGCGAAGAAATGTCATCAGTCTGTTCCTCCGGGAAATATGCTTTCCGTCGATAGGCAACCCCCATCGCTTTTGGTTCCAGTTGAGCGGATGGGGACATCGCCTTCGAAACCCGAACACTGCGATGGGAGCTGAACGAACAGATCCAAGCCTGTTCATTACCCTGTAGAGGGAATGGTATGGAACAGAGAGCGACAGAGCGTCGACGCCAGGGCAGGGAGCATGCTCGCGACAATAGGGAAGCATGTCCTCATGGCTGAGCGCTCGTGTTAATAATCAACTTTTGAAATTCACTTACAAATATTTATGTTCTCTAAATATTAATTCTCAGCCCGAACGGTCATGAATATCGACAGGCGCGGGCTTAGCCTCATACTCACCGGGGTGGCGTTCATCGTCTTCCTCATGTTCATCATCCTAGCCGGCTACTTCCACCCGGACGCGGAGACGGCGGGCATCGAGAACGCGGAGGCTAGAGCGATCGCCGAGAGCATGGCCCAGATGACGTGGTGGATGTCCGTTGCTCTGGTAACGCTACCGGTGCTGATGCTCCTCATCCTCATCGCCGTGTACCTCTTCATGACGCAGGACAAGCAGGGTTTTATAAGCAAGACCCAGGAGAAGGTCAAGAGCAGCCTCTTCGGCGGTCACGCACAACCGATGAAGGTCCTGGAGCCGTCCAACGCTACCGATCTCCTCGACCTCAGGTATGCGAGGGGAGAGATATCACAGGACCAGTACATGGCCATGAAGAACAACATGAAGGCCGGTAGAGTATAAACGCGGACCGCTCTTCTGAGCAAAATTCTTAACCGCACCCCCTTATCGCCTCCCGATGAAGATAGCCATCGTCCTGGGCACCCGGCCTGAGATCATCAAGTTGTCCCCCCTGGTCCGGGAGTGCGAGCGGAGGAAAGTCCCTTATTACATCCTCCACACCGGCCAGCACTACTCGTACGAGATGGATAAGGTGTTCTTCGAGGAGCTCTCGCTCCCTCCCGTCAAGTACAACCTCGACGTCGGCTCGGCCTCCCATGCCATGCAGACCTCTAAGATCCTCGCCGGGGTGGAGAACGTGCTCACCGCCGACAGACCGGACATGGTGCTCGTCCAGGGGGACACCAACACCGTGATGGCCGCCTCGCTCGCAGCATCCAAGCTGGGGATCAGGGTCGGTCACGTGGAATCCGGTCTGCGTTCTCATGACCGCTCCATGCCCGAGGAGGTCAACCGCGTGGTCGCCGATCACATCTCCGACATGCTCTTTGCTCCCACCGAGGAGGCGCGGAAGAACCTGGCCAAGGAAGGAATCGAGAAGGGTGTGACCGTTACGGGCAACACTGTGGTGGACGCGGTGAACGAGAACCGGAAGCTGTCGGACGAGCGATCGCGACTCATGGAGAACCTTGGTTTAAAGGCGAAAGAGTACGTTCTGGCGACCGCGCACCGGCAGGAGAATGTGGACTCGTCGTCACGTCTGAAGGGAATGGTGGAGGGCATGGAGGCGGTGGGGCGAGAGACCGGCATGCCCATCATATTCCCCGCCCACCCCCGCACCCAGAATCGACTCAAGGAGTTTGGCCTCAATCCAAGGAACGTCTCCGTTGTCCAGCCCTTCGGCTACATGGACTTCCTGCGCATGGAGTCCCACGCCCGGCTCGTGTTGACGGATTCTGGCGGCGTTCAGGAGGAAGCATGCATTCTTGGTGTGCCATGTGTCACCATGCGCGAGAACACGGAGAGACCGGAGACCGTGGCCGTGGGAGCGAACATGCTCGCAGGCACGGACCCGGAGCGCATCCAGGTGGCGGTGTGGGCCATGCTCAACCGCAAGACCTCGTGGTCCAACCCCTTCGGGGACGGGCATTCCGCCTCCCGGATCATGGACACGGTGGAAAGGGGGAGGGGACGGTTCGATGGAGAGTGAGAGCTCCTTGCCCACCTCCATATACAATGGCATACTTGGCCCGAGCTCCAGACATCAGGTCGCGGCCTATGCAAAAGTATTTGAACATCATGTAATTATATTATTCACTTCGATAAATAAGAAGAGGTCATCAGATTGGTAGATGCAGGAGTTCGACGACAAGTATCAGATACTACCACCCCTATGCTTCAAGCAATGTCCGGTGAAAGCATAGGGGAAGTGCCGGAAAGAGCATCGGAGCTGCGGACCGTAGCGGTCATCCCCGCCTACAACGAGGAGATCGCCATCGGCAGCGTGGTACTCGGCGCTCTGCTGTACGTCGACAGCGTCATCGTAGTGGATGATCACTCCCACGATCAAACCTCACAAATATCGGAGAAGGCCGGCGCTTACGTCATCCGCCTCCCTAAGAACGGCGGCAAGGCTCAAGCTCTCCTTACCGGTTTGCGGGAAGCGGAGAAGCAGGGCTTCGACGCCGCCGTCATGTTGGACGGCGACGGACAGCATCGCTGCGAGGACATACCGACAGTTCTAGCTCCCATCGTCAAGGACGAGGCCGACCTGGCAATAGGCTCCCGCTTCCTGGGCGAGCAGAAGGACATCCCCAAGTACCGCATCTTCGGCCAGAAGGTCATCAATCGCATCTCCAACGCCTCCTCCAATGTCAACATCACCGACTCCCAGTCGGGAATGCGCGCGTTGAGCGCGAGGGCGCTCAAGAACCTGGACTTCCACTCCGACGGCTACAATGTCGAATCGGACATGATCACTCACTTCTCGGATAGAGGCTTGAAGATCACCGAGGTGCCGATCTCCGTGCGCTATGATGTGCCCAACGGGCACAAGCAGGGCGCGGTCTCCATGGGCATGAAGCTTCTCGGGAACGTGGTGTCCATGATCGGATACAAGCACCCCCTCATCATGTTCGGGGTGCCCGGCGCGATCTTCATGGCCTTCGGCCTTGCTCTCGGCTTCTTCACCCTAGTGGACTTCTACGTGTTGCGCTCGTTCATATCGCAGGTCATGCTGGCGGTCGCCCTGTTCATGATCGGCGCGTTCCTTGCCATATCAGCGCTGACACTGAACTCCCTTACGCTTCTCATGAAGTCGCACCTCATTAAGCAGTGAGGTAGTGTAGGTAAAAAGAGACGTTATCCGGCTACGTTGAGATTGAGGTTCAGCGTATAGCTGTTGTCATCGTTGAGGATGTTCAAGAACCGATTCGCGGTTTGAGTACCGACGACATTGGTGTACTGTGCTCCGCTGTAGGCCTCCTCGTCCAGGAGCAGGACGAACCACAGCTTGAACTGCCCGGAGAACGGGACGGAGAAGTTGTACACCCTCTGCCACTGCACCTCCCAGTTGCCTTCGATGTTGGCGTCGGTGTGCGACAGCGTTTGATTGAAAGAACCGAAGTAGTACAGCCTGTTTATCGTCGTGGTATTATCCGCGTAGGTCATGTTGGACAACCATACCTCGACGGAATAGTCGACGGTGCGGCCCTCGTGGTTCGCTATGCCGACGATGACGCTGGCAATCTCGTTAACGGTCAGATTGTTTGGATAGTCGTCCGCTTTGCCGCCAGGACCGAGTAGATAGAACTCGGTGAAATGCTCTCCCTCCTTGGGCACGGCCACGACGTATCCGAGGGCGAAGACGGAAGAGAGGATGGCAAGGACCAAGATGACGCTCAGCGCCTTGTCCAGATTGCTTTCCTGCCGGAAGCGGTTCCTCATCTGGGCGAACTTGTCCTGCGGCTCGAACGGGAGGAAGGGATCCTTGGCCTGGAGCCTTCTCCACGTGGCCACGATGGCGAAAACCACATTGAAGATGACTAGGGATATGAGTATCGGCGTCAGGCGTATGCCGAACGGCGTGTAATTGAGCCCGAAGCCGATGAGCGGCACCACGGCGATGCTGATCCCGAACGATAGTGCGATCCTCTCTATCAGGTCCAAAGACTTCCTCTCAGGGAACAGCGTCGCTACGAGAACGTAACCGGGGAAGAACAGGATAAACGGCAGGCCGAAGATCACCCTGCCTATATTGTCTGGCAAGAAGTATATGAAAACTGCAAGTAGGACCGAAATTAGTATTATGGTCAGCAGGTCCCAGACCTGTATCAGTTCAGATCTCTGTCCGCTCTGCAATATGCCTCGAAATCAATCGTAACTATATATGTGTTAGCACCCTCGATAAATTTGTAGAAAAAACTGGCCTTGATATTTTTCATTAAAAATCAGTGGATAAGGTCTTAATATGGTCACTTTGTTCCCAGTCCGATGGAGTTCCACTTCTCCCGACTGAACGTTCACATTCCCATGGTCCTGCCCATCGTGATGCCCATGGCTATGATTCTCTTGGGTGAGGGTTTCCTGTTCGTAGGGAACTTCGATGCCTGCATCATCCTGCATCTACTGAACATCCTCGTGTGCGTCATGGTGCCACTGCTCATGAGGGAGAACCCCATCATCTGGCAGTGCTTCTCTCTGGTGTCGATGCTTCGAGTCCTGAACCTGGGGATGCCCAAGTTCACGACGATGACGTTGGAGTGGATACCTCTTATCTACGCTCCGGTCATCGTAGTGGCGTTCCTACTGATACGCGACGAGTCCCTCGGCTTTAAGGATTATGTGGTGAAGATGCGTTCCTTCGTGTCCCTTTCTAAGGAGAGGTCAGGGTGGAAACTCTATCATCTTCCATTGGGCCTAGCATTCGCTCTCTTGCTGGCGAACATCGAGTTTAATGTTCTAAGTATGACCATACCTGACCTGAGGATGATCTCTGACATGTCTTTAGAGAACCTCGCATTCTTGTTCGTAGTCATGGTGTTCTTCGTCGGTTTGGGGGAGGAGCTAGTGTTCCGTTATTTACTACAGACGCGGGTCCAGGGTACGCTGGGCGTACTAGGCGCCATCGCTGTGTCTTCCATCATGTTCGCGGTCATGCACTCCGGGTACCAATCGTTGCCTTACCTCATCTATGTGTTCGTGGTGGCCCTGTTCCTAGGCGTTTCATTCTATAGGACAAAGAGCCTGGCCTACGTCACGCTCATACATGGTGCCTTGAACTTCTTCTTGTTCTCGTTCCTGCCGTTTGGCTATCTTCGCCTCTTTTAATATTATCAAACTTGGCTAGTAAAGATTATATATTGAACAATGAATTGTATCGGTAATGCTATCGAGCATAGTATCTTCATCTGCTGCTGCAACCACCGCGTCAAGCGCGATCACTATGACATCAGCAGTTGGCATCGGTGTCGGGGGAGCACTGATAGCGGTACTATTGATCATGCTCCTATCATCAAAGGAACTCATATCATCTACCACTCTCAACTCTCCTAAGATAAAGAAGGCGATGAACCTGGCCATAATGCCATTGCTGGCAGTGTTCGTTCTGGACGTCGCCTACATGGTTATGATGTAAACCTCTTCAGCTCATAATTTCTCTGAATGGTTCTATTTGCTGTTTTTATTTTCTTGTTTGTATTGAAGCTTTTAACCCGTAAAGGCCAACATGCCATTCTTACATCAATTCATTTATAGTTATCAACTTTGAAAAAACAAATCAGGTAAATGATGAAAAAAGGAGCAGAATATTGGGCGATACAAGCATCGTGACAGGAGCGATCTCACACTTTTATCGGTCGAGGCAGTTCACCAGGCCATCATGAGATCAGATGTCCTGAACCCTCTCTTATTACTGTGTCTTTCTAATCAACCATTTTAAGATACAAAAAGGGACTCGGTCGAGTGTCTTCGGCCGAGCCGCTGTTTGTAGCACTGATCGAAGAAAACTATCGTGCTGTTCCCACGAAGAGGTTATTCGAAACATTTAGGCGGAGGGGTCAAAGCAACGGCAATTTGGTTATATGGATTCAATGAAATGCCGTCGTTTTATAGGGTCCGATCAGTGAACTTAGTTCTCCGTGGTCTTGGGGTCGTTCACGCGATGAGAGTGTACGTATCTAACATCAAGTGAGATAGCAAGGCACAAAAGACACCAGCCCAGAAGGGTGAACGGAATGTGGAACGATCGGTGTAGGCCTTCGAACATATGGTCCACATCAGGTAGTACCCCAGCAAGCCCGAAAGCAAGGCAAACAAGAAGTGTGTGGACAGACAGCGGATGATTAGCTCGATCGCATATCCCATTATTATCATGTTTCTCCCTCGTACTCACGGATGCCGTCCCTTGCGTCTCATTCGCAAGCTTCATCTGAGCACTACCTATTTCGGCCTCTTCTACCGATGTCCTCCCACCACTGTTACCTCCGATCATGTTCCTGTCGATGGATTCACCTCTACCACTATCGATCGAGGCCTTCATTGGTAAGTGTTTTATATCAAGAGTTATAAATATCTATTTAGAAAACTTATAAAGATATTTATAAATACAAGTGTTTGGAAATAATCAAAGATACTACATTCATTAAACTATGATCGGCGTTTCATTCCCTGATTTTTATTATGTTCGCCTCTCATCTCAATTTGATACTTTGAGAATCTCGAGTCGAGTTAAGGACTACGAGAGTGAATATATTCATAATATGAATAATAATCCACATCCCTTTTTCATTGGTCTTAATAAGGACATTTTATCGCTCTAAGCTCAGTTCCGATTTTGAAATTGAGGCCAGCGGGTTATATGTATTAAAAATAAAATTCTGGCCTATCTTCCGTCTGGGGTAATGGAGATAGGTCGGATAATATGTATCGACAATCAACCGTAGCGGTAGTCATACCGGCATACAACGAGGAAGAGCTTATTCAAGACACATTGAGCGGTATTCCCAGTTATGTCGACCGTGTTTACGTAGTCAACGATGGGTCGAAGGACGGGACGGAGGAGCGCGTCCAGGAGTTCTCGTCGAGGGACCCCCGCTTCGTATACATCCGACATGAGACCAACAAGGGAGTCGGAGCGGCCATAGTGACCGGTTATTCTCGATCGTTCGCGGACAAAATGGACATCACCGCGGTCATGGCCGGCGACAACCAGATGGACCCTAGGGAGCTGCCGAAGCTCCTGGACCCCATTGTCAACGGGGAGGCCGACTACGCTAAAGGTCACAGGCTCGAATCACGCACCACCGCTAAGGGCATGAGCGACTTCAGGTACCTGGGTAACAACATTCTTACATTCCTTACGAGGTTCGCGGCTGGCAACAACAAGATCAACGACCCCCAGAATGGTTACACAGCCATTTCCAACCACGTCTTCAAGAAGATGAGCCCTGGATCGATTTTCACCTGGTATGGTTACTGCAACGACATGCTGGTGAAGCTCTCCACCTACGGGTTCAAGATCAAGGACGTGGTGATCCCAGCGCGCTATGGTAGGGAGAGGTCGAAGATCGCCTATCCGAAATACATCATAAGGATCTCCCGCCTGCTCTTCAATGAGCTGATATGGCGCCTCAACTACCAGAACATGAGCAAGTCCGCACGCAAGGCCAACAGCGTGATGGTTATCGGTGGTGGCATGTCTAGCATGAGCTTTACCGTCGCCACTCTCTCGCTTATCACCCCATTGAGCATCATGGGGACCCCCAAGCCTGCAGAGTCGCCAGTGGGCATGCTCATCGTCCTCTCGCTCGTAGGTCTCGGTATGGCGTACCTGGGATTCGTGCTGAAGAGGGGCGGGAAGATCGGAATGGAGGGAAAGAAGGTTTAATAGGCCAGTCGATGTCATTACCGTTGAGTAAGACATGAGGATTCTCGTCGACATCGGTCACCCCGGCCACGTACATCTATTTAAGCACTTTATCTGGGAGATGGAGAAAAAAGGGCATCACATCCTTATCACCGCTAGGAACAAGGAGATCACCCAGGATCTACTGACGAAATATGGCATCCCATTCACTCCCCTGGGGGAGCAGAAGAGGGGCAAGGTTAAACTTATAATGGAGTGGGTGAACCGGGACGTTAAAATGTTGCAGATCGCCCGTCAGTTCCGCCCCGACTTCCTGATAGGTGTGGGTAATCCTTCGATTGCCCATGTCGCTAGAGTGCTGGGAGCTACCTCGGTGGTCTTCACAGATACCGAGCATGCTAAGTTCGCAAACCGCTTAACGTTTCCATTTGCAGACGTCATATGCACCCCCTCATGTTTCCTCTCAGATATTGGCCCTAAGCAGATACGCTTCGATGGCTACCATGAGCTTGCCTATCTCCACCCGGATCGCTTCACGCCTAATCCAAGAGTTTTGAGCGAGGTTGGTCTCTCTCCTGAGGATCCCTTCATCATCATGCGTTTCGTGTCCTGGCAGGCAAGCCACGATATCGGGCAGCACGGCATCCAGAATAAGGTCCAGATGGTGAAGGCTCTGAAGAGTTATGGCAGGGTCATCATCACTTCCGAGGAACAATTGCCACCAGAGCTCGAACCCTATCGGTTTAGTATTTCTCCAGAAAAGTTGCACGATATGCTCTACTACGCCACACTGTATGTGGGAGAGGGGGCGACAACGGCATCGGAATGCGCTATTCTAGGTACTCATGCCATTTACATCAATACTCTTAACGCAGGTACTCTGAACGAACAGGAAGAGAGGTACCATCTAATATCTAACTTCTCCAGGCGTACCTGCACTGATGAAACAGTCATGGAAGAAGCAAAAAAACTCCTCGAGAACCAGAACCTGAGGGCAGATGGGAGAAAGAAAAGAGAGGCCATGCTGAAGGAGAAATGCGATGTGACATCGTTCATGGTGTGGCTGATAGAAAACTACTCTCCTCACTTCTTCGAGATGGGCGAGGATAAAAGATTTCAATGCTCGTTCTTGTCACCAGAGAGTGGTCAATGACCAATCTCATTCTGCAAGGACGCAAGAGAACTTATAACGTTAAGGGCATTCCATTATGTCAACTATTATGCCTGGGCATAAGAGGGTGGGAGGATAAGCTTATTGAAAGACCATGACCTGTTGATCATTGCCCCATCATTCCCCAGTGAAGACGATTCCTTTATTGGTGGAGTTTTCATAAAAAACCAAGTGGCTGAATTAAAACGTTTTTTTAACAAGATAACGGTAATCTCGCCAGTATTCCGTTCCTTCGGGTATGTAAAGAAGGACAAGGCTTGTAAAGATTATTCCTATGATAATGTGGAGGTAAACTTTCCCAGATGCTTTTACATACCCATCTCTTGGCTGAATAAGGTAGTTATCGATGGGAGAACGAGGGTTGTCAAGAGAACTATCGATAAACAAAACATTCATTTTAATCTGATTCACGCTCACTTTACGTGGCCGTCAGGATATATTGCCGCCAAGCTAAGGCAACAATACCATGTGCCCGTTCTCACCACCGTCCACGAAAACACTGATTGGTTAGACAGGGAGATTAAAATGAACCATCCGTACCTCAAGATGGCATGGTCGGGAGCCAACATCCTTATCAGGGTGAATAAGAAGGATGTTAAGGCTCTCAAGCATTTCAATGAGAGCACAGTTGCGATACCGAACGGTTTCTCACCGAGTTTTCACCCCATGGACACCACAATGGCAAGAGAGAAGTTAGCTCTGCCAATCGGAGCCAAGATAATTTTCTCCCTAGGGTTATTGAGAGAACGTAAGGGATTCGACTATCTCATAAACGCGATGACATCTGTCTGTGAGCACAGGAATGATATATTGTGTTATATAGGGGGGTCTGGTGTGGAATACGACAGGCTTAAAGAGCAAATAAATCAACTTCACCTCGAAAGTAGTGTCAAGCTGCTAGGTAGAGTCCCCGGAGATCAACTACCACTCTGGATGAATGCATGCGACGTCTTCACTCTACCCAGCCTCAGCGAAGGAAATCCCACCGTCATGTTCGAGGCCCTCGGATGTGGGAAACCTTTCATTGGAACAAGGGTAGGAGGTGTGCCAGAGGTCATAACTTCTGACGAGTACGGCCTTCTTGTGGAGCCTGGTAGCTCTAGCGACCTTGCGGAAAAACTGTTATCGGCGTTGGGCAGGCAATGGGATAGAGAGGCCATTGTCCAATATGCGCAACAGTACACCTGGGAGAACGTATCTCGGGAGCTAGTGCAACAGTACCGGCAGGCATTGGGATCACCTCCATCTGATGTGAATGACTTCCATTAAGCGCACATCACCAACTCTTTTTTCCTCGAACTGCCTATTGGAATCAAATGTTTGATAATATTGTAGTGCATTGTGGCCAGCAGTTAGGACGGCACGATTCATCCCTTATATGTTGAGTGCCATAGCTGATGGAGCAAAGATCGTCTCTTCCGCAAATAAAAATCTTCGTCTTGGATCGTTGAGTTTCGTGTGGTGGGAAGTTGGCATTGTCATTGAACAGTCGAAGAGCATTAAAAATAATCGGAATTGTATACTTCACTCTCTTTCCGATACTCCTCATTGTTAATTTTTCGAAGGAGGTCGATTTCCAGAGATTCCCCACAATATTCAGTGCATACCTGGAGATGCTTCTGAACGGGTATGTGAGCCCGAACTTTTACGCGTTCCCCATGTTCCCCCCGGAATCCCTCCCAATTGATACTACCATATCATCCATTGCCCAGCGTGTGGCGGAGACAGAATCCTACCTACCCAACACGGCCATCATCCATATGATCATGATATATCTTCTTGACATCTCGCCAGAGCTAACGGTCATCATCCCCTTCGGCCTGGTTATTGTGCCCATCTCATACCTCGGCCTGCTGAACTCCTTGATAAACAGAGAAAAGTATCCCCTCCCCTACCTTATCCTTGCAGTCTACGGCCTATTGTTCCTATTCACCACAAAATCAACATCTTCCTTCTATGCAGCTACCCCTGGATATACACTGATATTCATCGGGATGCTATGTTTCTGGAAATTCACCCAAACACACGACTTGCGGTTCTATCTCCTCACCATCATCATATTGATTAGCCTGGCACACTACTGGCACACCGCTCTCATGATCCTAATGATACTCTTTGTGTCCGTATGGGCTGTCTATTTCACATTAATTATCGCGAAGTTCAATGAGAGAGTAGGTCCGAATGAACAATCCAATTACCATTGGAGCAACAATAATTTTCGCAACATGACGGCACTGGTCCTGATTTCAGTTGTATGTGCTATCACCTTTATTCACTTGTGGCAGACCAGTTATCTTGATGGTTTCATGCAGAACGCTAACCTCCTGGACTTCATTGATGAAGCAGTGAATAAATTGACAGGCCAGATTGCCTTCGAGGTCCCCTATAAATATAACTACAAGGACTCTGCCCTGGGCTCTATCTATTTTATATCTTATATGATCTTGCTAGCTGTATCGTGTTTGATGGTATTGGTCGTACTTCACAAGCACTTATGGCCACACATCACTCGCAGAACACAGATTAAGGACCAGGTGTCCCGGAACTCATTTGTCCTGCTGTTGGGCTTGGTGATAGCTCAAGTAGTGATAGTATTCCTCTACTATCAGTCGAACTCCATCAACTTTGTTTATATTCCCACATTGTTCCCAATGATGGCCATTTATGCATTTCTGAGCTACAATGACAAGCAACTTTTCAGAAGACGATTCAGTGCCGCAAAAATTATATCCTACTGCATGGTCGCGCTTCTTTTGCTAGGTGCCATCTGCCTAGTTACGATGTATTGTACAAATCAGGCTGGGGAGACCTCTGTTACGAAGTTTGCAGAAGTAGAGAACAGCTTCCAATGGAGCTATAGACACGTGAACGGAGAATCACAGGAAATTTTTGCTGACTTCAATATCATTGGTAAGAGCCTGCAATATGAAGCTCAAGTGGCCAAACCTACATTTGGTTATGAGCATCTTAACACCGATGTTTACGCTCAGCTGGTCGGGGATGCACGAATAAACGATACCGATGGGCAATATGTGATTATCGATCACGCGACCATGAGCGCAGGACTGCCTATTCAGATACACACGACGAGATCCTCACTATTGCCCAAGTTGTTAGAGATCAACAGCTCACCGAACGCAGGTAAGATATACCAGGATTCTTGGCTGTCAATACATCTGTTCGATCAGTAAGGTACATAAAAGGGCCTCAGTCCTTTCTTTCAAGATATCGGCAAATATTTGAATCGCATACAGGGCCCTTACTAGCAGGTTGATCCACGTATCAGTGCACTCTTCTGAGGTATATCTGTATTGCCCATATGGTTATTACGAAATTGAGAATCAAGGTCACGGCTGTAGCAATTGCAGCCCCGTTCATGCCCATGTGAGGAATGAGCAGGACGTTCAGTGCGATGTTCAAGATGGTGCAAATCACACCTATCTTGAAAGGTACATTGACTCGGCCAATGCTGGATAGGGTAGCCCCAACAGCTCCGAACGATGCGGCGAATACATATCCTAGAAGCAGGATCAAAAGCGGCTCATAGGCGGTGCTGTACTCGTTCGTGAAAAAGAAAGTGATGATGTAGGGACCAAGTACAGCAATGATGGATGCGCAAATGATGGTAATGAGAAAACTTTTTTTCAGGGTGGAATAGTAGATCCTTCTCACACCTTCCATGTCCCCCTTTCCATACTTGGCCGCCATGGACGGTGCCGTTACCCGTTGGACCGCGCTGGGCATGAGAGTCAAGACCTGTGCCAGGAGAGCTGCGACGGCGAATATCCCTACCTCGGTGGGGGTCATATAGTATCCGATGAGGATCGAATTTATCTGGGTATTAAGAAAGCTGATGGCGTTCCCCAGGACGACGTAGAGTCCAAAGATGGTGGTTATCTTCAATGCTGTGACGTCCCAGTGAGAGCCGTCACGCCGGAGATGCTCCCTTATGAGAAGAGGGCTCAACAGGCTAACGATGATCGTAGGCCCAACTAGGCCGACGGTGGCACCGAGCTCCCCCATATGTAAGGATCCTACTAGTATTATGGAGATGACGACAACAGAAACGTTCTGGGCGATCTGAAGATAAGCGAATCGGCTCATTTTCCGGAAACCATTAAGGGTACCGAGGACAGCCTTCTGGATGGCGATGAAGGGGAAGGAGAACGCAACGAGCTGGATCATGTTCTCCAGTTCAGGCGTATGGAAGAGAGAATTGGCGATGACCGGCGAGAGGAGGAAGAGGACGACACCCATTAAGGTGCCAGTGATGATGGATGAGGTCATTCCGGACGAGACGAGCTTGCGGATCGTCAGATGATCGTCGAGATGCTCGGCGACATATTGTGTTAGTGCAGAACCGATCCCGAAAGCGGCGAACTGCTGACCCAGGAGATATATCGTGAACGCTAGCGTATATATCCCAAGGCCTTCGGCCCCCAGCTCCCTTCCGAGGACCACTCTCAGAACAAAGTGGGCCAAGGATGCTGTGACAACGCTTATGAAGGCCCATTGCACATCGACCATGGCCCTGCTAAAAGGGCTCTTCAGAACGCTTCACCCCCATCGGAAAGTAATGAGGTGTTTTGTGCGGCGATCATCGGAAAATAGGCTTGGGGGGCAATCAGATGATTTCCTAACTTCCCCGAGGCTGTGGCCATCAACCTGCCAGATAACTTCGATACATTAAATAATGGCTTACATCGTAAAAGATTTGGACCACTATCTTCCTTTTACCCCCTCATTTGACCTTAGCTGCCATCGCCATCCCTCCATCTTCTGCAGGTCGCTCCATGCAACGAGACCCGATGAAGCGCTGCGACAGGAACAGATAGGAACGACATGCGCCCTACTCATCGATCTATAAGAGTCTAGGAGACCATTGACCGTACAGACCTCCTGTGCGTTCAGGAGCGACCAACGGTGCCGATGATGAGCGACAAGATCGAGAAGCTGAACCTGTTCGATGTCACCAACATCATCGTGGGGACGGTGCTGGGTACCGGCATCTTCATCACCCTATCCCTGACCGGCAGCCTCGTCGGTCCCTCCTCACTGGTAGTATGGTTGATCGCCGGCATCATCGCATTGATCATAGCGCTATCATTCAACTACTGCGTGATGGTCCTGCCTAAGAGCGGCGGTCCGTACGCTTTCGCCCAGGATACGTTCTCGTCCCTGGGCGCGTTCATGGTGGGCTGGAGCTTCCTCCTCTTCGGATGGCTCTCCCTGGTAGCGATAACCCTGGCCTTCCTGCAGTACTTCGAGGCCCTCGTCCCCGACATCGGATTCTTAGCGGGCGTGGGGGTGATGGTCTCGCTGGTAGTGTTCGCCGTCGTGACCAACCTCATGGGTGTGAAGGTCACCGGCCGCGTCATCAACGTATTGTCGCTGGCGAAGATCGTTCCGTTCGCCCTCCTTGTCGTTGGCGGCGCCATCTACCTTCTCGGCGAGCCAGAGCGGATGATGTCCAACTTCACACCGTTCCTCACAGGAAGTGCCATCAACTTCGGCGAGGCGGTGGTGGTGGCCTTCTGGGCCTACACCGGCTTCGAGCTCGCCACCCTGCCGGCCGGTGAGGTGGAGGAACCGACGCGCACGATACCCCGGGCCATCATCATCGGCATGCTGGTGGTCGCGTCGTTCTACTTCTTCATCAACCTCGTGGTCTTCGGCGCCCTGGGTGGCGCCGGAGTGTCGGACGCCGGCAATCCCCTGGCGGAAGCGTCCAAGGTGATCTTCGCCTGGTCGCCGGAGCTGGCATGGCTCATGGCGCTCCTGGTGGGCATCGGCGCTCTCCTGGCCATCGCCTGCTCCGAGGAGACGGAGCTGCTCGGCGCATCGCGTCTCGCCAGGGTGCTGGCGGAGGAGGGCATGATGCCTCGCGCCCTCGCCAAGCTGAGCGTCAGGAGCGGCGTGCCCTGGGTGTCGATAGTCCTGCTCGCCACCACGGCGCTGGCGGCGACGTTCTTAGGCGGTCTGGAGAGCATAATCAACGCCTCGGTGTTCATGCTGGCGTTCGTCTACCTGATGACCTGCCTCACCGCCGCGATCTTCTTCGCTCAGGGACGCGCCTGCGCCAAGGCTACGCGCTTCGGGGGGACCATGCCGGTGCTGGGCGTGGCGTTCTCCCTGCTCATCATGACCTACGTGAACCCTCCGGACATCCTGCTGGCCGCGTTGCTGATGGCGGTCGGAGGGCTCGCCTACATCCTCGTATCACGCCGTTACTCCCTCTCAGGCAGGACCTGATCTTCCACAGGCCCGGCATGGAGGACGGTCTTCTGCGAGAGCTGCAGGAGCCGAGAATAGATCAGGACGAGGATGGGAAGCAGTACCGCCCCATTGAGCGCGTCGGTGGCAGCGGCGGAGACGAACACCGTCCATGCTTGCTGCACGGTATTGACGGTCAGGCCCATGTACAGGTCGAGAGGCACCGCGAACCCCATGCCCAGGACCGCCCCGGCCACGGCCAGCGGCGGTGCCCATAGAAGACCGGTGCGTCCCAGACGCCTCTCCCTGTCCAGCAGGACGTAGGCGAGGCCGGGCACAGCGCCCATGATGCCGTTGCCGATGTCCCACGGCCAGAAGAAATCGTTGAACGTGACGACATCCCCCAGCACGTTGCCCAGGAAGCCGGTGAGGAAGCCTGCCCGGGGACCGAAGAGGAAGCCTATGAGCATCGGCACGACAACGCTAGGGCGGACGGCGGTCAGTTCCGTGCCCGGCATTATCAGCACGTTGAGGCGGACGGTGATGATCGCGTAGAGCAAGCTGCCGATGGCGACGACAAGGATCTGGGTCCTGAGCGTGCTGTGCTCCATGTTCATCAAAGATCCAGTTCCGTATCGGTTCGCAAGAAGATAATCCTAGGCTAACGTGAGCACACCATCGGCCAACAATTAGGACCATCCCGGCCGTGTGTGGAGGCTAGATATCTGATCTCTGGACCCAATGAACGCACTCTCTGGCAACTTCATCACGGTCGGAAAGGCATTTATATATTATTCTACAGAATGATAATTCTTTACATTTGATTATCATTTCTCGTCTATCACGTAAAAACGAGGTCCATGGCCATTCCGGACCACCATCTCAGAGCGGCCTGGGGCCCTGGTGTTTTGAGAATAGCTTTTTTACCGATGCGTTAGAGAGTACCATCCATGGGCAAGGACACGAAGTATGCTAGGGTCAGCAGGCAGAGATTTAAGCCCGGGAGGAGAGAGGAGGGCAACGCTATCGTAGCCGGATTCCTCAAGGAAGAGGAGGAGGGGTACCTTGGTTACATCGCCCTCAACTCCCTGGACGATCCGGATACGGCTACATACATAACGTTCTGGACCTCGGAGGAGGCGATGGTCCATTCCATCGAGGTCAACCGCGAGAACGTCTACAGGGCACTGGGAGACCTTATCGCCGGAACTACGGACATGGAGCACAGCGAGATCCAGGACATGGTGCTGGATAGGGTCTTGAAGGTCGAGGCACGGTAGGGAAGAGCCACGTTATATGGGCCGCTCCGGCCCCTCTTTGCTCTTTACCAATAATGGGTCGAATGTCCGCCTAGCCTTGCTTCGGCAGCGCGTAGTCGATCATCCACCATATGCCATACTTGTCCGTGAAGGAGGCGTACAGGTCCCCCCAGAACATCTTCTCCAGGGCCATCTCCACCTTTCCGCCGGCCGAAAGCTCGTTGAACAGCCTACGAGCCTCGGCCTCGCTGTCCGGGGTGATCATTACATACACGCTGTTGCCGAAGTTCACCTTCTGGCCGACCGACTCCAGGGCATCGCTGCCCATGAGCATCGTTGTTCCTACAGGCAGGGCGATGTGCGCTATCCCCTCTCCCTCGGCCTCGGAGAACCGTTCCGCACCAGGCATCTCCTTGTACCTCATCAGGGAGGAAAACTCTCCGCCGAACACTATTCTATAGAACTTGAAGGCCTCCTCGGCATTGCCGTTGAAGTTCAGGTACGGGTTCAACATCATGCTGCTTGCTTTTCGAGCGGATGGCATTTATACCCTTGTAACCGGAGATGCACATGCATATTGATTGGCATGCGGAGACATCCACGACCTCGATCGTTGATGTGTGGCTGTGAAAGGCCTGGACTGGCGCCTGAGGCCCGTTGGATAAGGAATGTGTCAGAGCAGAGCGGAAGCGACACCCGCTCGGCGCGGTGGTCAATTGACGACCTTGAGGACCCTGGAAAAATGCTCAGTGAACAACTTCCTCAGGTCATCGACCACCTCATCATTTGCCAACGATATGGTGATGTCAGTTTGCTGGGTGCCCCTGAGGAAGAAGGCGATCTGGCCGGGATTGGTGAAGAACTTCCGTTTAAGCTGGATCAGGGTGACGTCCTGGTTCATCAGCTCGATGTCCTTGCTCCTCTCCAGCTCGGCAAGGAGGGCTCTGTTCTCTTCAGATGTCAGGTCCCTTCCCAGGCTGTTCCTCACGGTCCATTTGGTCCCGAGGCCCAGCACCGCCCCCATGACCGTGCCCGCGACAGTGGCCCCCACGGCCTTGGCGAACAGGCCTGGTTTCTTGACCCCGATTATCCTCCGGTTCGTGATGTAGATCGCGTAGCCCAGCGACCCGGGTCTGGCCATGTCGGAGCTGGTGAACCCCCCCACCACGTATTCGTTCGGTACATCGGCCCGGTGTGAGGGCTGGTTCGCGGCCGGGTCCAGCGTTAGCTCGGACGTTCTCATATCGCTCTCGTTCTTTGATGGAGGTGAGGTGGTGCTGGTCTTTTGAGAGGCAATCCTCTCGACCTTCTTGCCGCAAGAGCCACAGAAGGTGTGGTCCGCTCTCATAGGAGCGCCGCAATAGGGGCAGTACCGGGCCGGCCTGGAGGGGGGCGCCGCTCCCTGCACCTGGTCAGGCGATTCGGAGACCATCTGCTCCAGCCATTGGTTTGTGTAGGTCAAGGGATCGATCTTATTGAGGGTGAATGCCGCCCAGAATCTTTTCCTCTCATCCGATACCGCCTTGAGAAGATAGGGGGTCGCTGCCGCTCCCACGGCCACCAATGCTGTGGAGGCATACACCTGCTTGTCCTTGTCTCCCAATACCTCGGTCAGTTGTGGCAGGTAAGGTCCCAGGGTGGGCATGCCATAATCTATCAACATTCCACAGGCATGCGCCTGTCTTGCCTTGTCGCCTAGTGCCCTGATGAGGAGCGGTATGATCAGGTCAGGCCTCTGAATGCGTGCCAGGGCCGCTCTGGCGTACGCTCCGCCTTTGCTCTCGTCGAAAGCCTCCACCAATGCCGGGATGGCCGGTTCACCGATATCGGTCAACACCGCACCTGCGTAGGACCGTCTCTGCTCGTCACCGAGGACCCCTATCAGATATGGTATGACGGCGGGCCCCATCCGGCTCAGCATGACCATTGCTGGTCCTCGCTTTCTATCATCGGCCAGGTCCTCGATCAGGTCGGTGACCGACCTAGCTTTTCCCAACAGGCCCATATTTCCTAGAATTATTACCATTCGATGACTATAAGATTATTTTTGGAGCCCTCTGCCCACCATCGCGGGGACATCGCTGACGCCTGCGCCCACGTGCCTTCTCTTATGGACCGACCTCTCACGCTTGAAAAGGACCAGCGCTCCCTTACCACCTGGCGATAGCTCGTTGAACAGTTGATGCGCCTCGGCCTCGCTGTCAGGGGGGGGGGTCAAGATGTACACGATGTTGCCTAGGTTCACCTTCTGGCCAACAGATTCCAGGACGTCGCTGCGCATGAGCATGACCTTTCCCACAGGAAAGGCGATGGGCGTGATCCTCCCTTCCGGTGGTGATAGAAAGTCTAATGTTGTTTGGAGTCTAGAGACTCATCAGCAATGGCCTCGAGCGCTCTTCGAATACTGACACTGGGAATCTGGATATTCAGCCTGTTGATGTGGCTAGCCGTGGTGATAACCATCATCTCTCGAGGTTGTGACTGCGATCTTTTCGGTCCGCTGGTCACCTGGGCCCCTTTTATGAATCTCGTCAACGTAGGAGTTATCTCTTTTTCCATGAGCTTTATCTCCATGGCGATTTACGTCACCTACTGGCTGCGGCCAGCCGGGAAATGAAAAAATATGAACTATTCCTTGTAACCGATCGTTTTGCCCTCATTGGTTGCATATTATGACGCATCACTATGAAAATTCATCTACCCTGAGCTCAAAATAGACAAAGCATGGTTCATTGGTTCCTTAGAGGGCTGCTGCTCTCCGCCTCCTTCCATTCAGCACTGCTATTCGCTTACGTTATAGCACGAATCGTCATCAATAGCGATGCGGTGCACTTAGACGATCCATTCTTCTACTATATACCTCAGATATCATTTCTTAGCCTAGCAGTTATCAGCTTGGCCGTATGCATCGCGAGTACGGCAGCATACAAGTTCTTTTGGCGATCATCCAGAAATATCTCGGACCCGCCCCCCTCGTAGAGGTAATGTCTTGTTCGATCATTTTAAATTCATTGAACCCAAGAGGAGGGAAGACACACCTCATACATTGGTTGGACGATCGTGCCATCCTCCTACTCCTTAGCCTGGTTCCAGTTCCTCGTGGCAATGAGGATCCGATGAGGAATGTATGTCTTTAGCATCGATAACCGCCTTCGACGCCCCAGATGCTTGGTGTCCACATTCCTCAGGATCTCCCGCGCGAGGTCCGGTCTTCCGGCCTCCGTATTCCTATCCGCGGTCTCGATCTGCTTGACAGCAATGTATTCCAGCAGATCATCATGCAGCCCCTCAGGGACCTCACCCGCCTGAAGCACCTTCTGTGCGTGGACGACGAATGCGTTCATAGGCACCGGCTTGATCTTGTTGCAAGCTCGGTTCGCGGCATCGATGTGATATATACCCCCGCCCTCCCAGCTGAACGCTATGGAATACCGTAGAGCGATGCGGCCCCATAGGTCGGTGTCCTCACCCCACCACGCTTCCTCGGAGAACCCCTTCATATCCGTCAAGACAGCTCTCGGGATGGCGACCGTGGTCGATGACACTGGAGGATTGCCCATGGCCGCCGCCCGGAAGTAGTTCGGCAGGATCCCCTCCCACGGTGCCTTCGGTATTTCGGCGAAGGGCGCCATCTTATATTCAGAACCCTCGGTCTTCAACAGGACGGCGGTCGCGTACGCACCTGATCGAGGGAACTTATTCCTCAATCGGATCAGTGTTTCCAGATGGTCTGGGAACCACTCATCGTCCGCATCCAGGAAAGCGATCAGCTCCGCCCTTGCGGCAGCGATGCCCTTGTTCCTCGCTGCTGATACTCCCCTATTCACCTGTCTTATGAGGGTGATCCGCGGATCATTGAAGTTGGTGACTACATTCCCCCCATCGTCAGAGGATCCATCATCCACCACGATGACCTCGAGGTCCTGAAAGGTTTGTTTGAACACAGATCTCAGCGCGCGGCCGATGTAGGGACCTTTGTTGAACAAGGGTATGACGACCGATACAGCTGGAACATCCTTCATTCGTTCACCAATACTATCACTAACTCCATCACCAATAAGCTAAACCTTACTATCGATTGTCGATCTTTAAAAAATATCTGATACCATCCGATGTGAGAAAGTGGGATCAGTGGAACAGCCATGCCGGGATCACTTTCTGCAACATTCCTGGTAGGCTCAATTGTATCAGTTCCCTTTCCTTGGGGCTCAGGCCCAGCTTGAGCATCATCAGAAGGTACGCTCCAGAGATTACACCTGCAACTATCAGGAGCATCGGAAGCGTTGTAACACCTATCAACGAGGTCACAACAATGCCTGCCAAGGACAGGAGCGCCACTGCCCCTACGCCGAAGAACATCTTCCGGACGTACGTGAGGAGGGGCACGTGGACGACGCTGGCGATGAACACCGGGTTCACCAGGCCATAGCGGATGATGAGCGTCACCAGGCCGGCGAGGGCTACACCGTACATGCCGATACCCAATGTATAGGAGAATAACACCGCGAGCAGAATGTTTGCGATGCCCAGCGGGAGGGTCAGAAAGACCAGGCCCTTGACCCTATCGTAGGCTACGGTGATCGGCGAGATGCAGGAGACCATGATCTGTAGGATGACCGGCGCCACCAGGATCCACACTAGGGGCGCGAGGTGCGCGAACTCCGGACCGACCCATAGCGTCAGCAGCAGCGATGAGAACACACACACCAGGGCGACGGGCAGCGCCATCAACAGGCCGCTGATCTTGACCGCCATGGTCGTAAAGCTGACCAGACCACCATGGTCCTGCCGCGCGTAGTATGAATATGTCATGGGGGTGAACAGGTTGGTCAGCAGGCCGGCAATGCTTACGAGTAGGGAGCCCCACACCACCGCCAGCGCGTACTCGCTGCCAGAGACCTCACCGAAGATCTTGTTGACGATGAACAGGGCGACCTGGGTGTTGAGCAGCAGCCCGATGCCGTTGAACAGCACCCATGATGACATGATAGATATTTCGTGCATACGCGAGCGCACGAACAGCTTCCTAGAAAGTCGCAGTCCGGGGCACACGCGGCTTGCCAGGAACGCGGCCACCCCCACGGAGACTATCGATGCCAGCAGGTAGGAGAGACCGACCAGTGCTAGTGACGGTCCTAGGGAAAGGAAGAACAACACCACTGTAACGAGCTGCACTGCCAGGTTGACAGTGTACACGTAGTTGCGAAGGTCCAGTCGGTTATGAGCGAACAACACCACCGTGAAGCTCGCCCCCCATGCGGTGACCAGCATGGAGCCGAAGACCATAGCGAATAGCAGGAACACCTCCCCGGCTGCCTGATCTCCGATGTTGAAGAACGAGGGGGCGTACCATGCGGCTACTAGGAGGAAGGGCGTCAGTACCAGGACGAAGGCCAGGATGCCGATGAGGGCGGTGCTGAAGGTCTCGCTCGCTTTCCCCATGTCCCCGCGCTGCAAGTCCACGGTCAGGTATCTGGAGATGGAGAGGTTCAGGGAGTCGATCACGATGGTGATGTAACTGGTGATCGAAGTCGCCAACGGGATCAATCCGTAGGCCGCCGTTCCCAGCGTGCCTATGAAGAAGGGGACGAGCAAGAGGCCCACCACGATGCTCAACGTGAAGTACACCACGTTCGTCAAGAGGTTGCGGGGGAACCGCTGCGCGAACTTGATGTCGACGGGGGCGTCGCTCATAGGTATTCCTCACTTAGTATGCACTGTCTGCTATTTTCACAGTCGCTTCATGCGGCGGTAGCGGACCTTCACGAAGTGGGGGCTGCAAGCCATACCCACTCGGAACACCTTCCAGTACGCGTTCTTGAGCGTATGAGGTGTCCTTCTGTGCGCGGTGTGGGCGGCCGCGAGGGGATAACGGAAAATTCGGGCAGCAGTGGGCAAGGCGAAGTTACGGCGCACCATCTCCTCATAGATATCCTGCTTATAGGAGTCTGCCTTGCGGTCGCTGATGACCGAGCCGATGTACCGCGAACGGTGAGCCTGGTAGTGATCCAGATCGAACACTGCGCCGTAGCGGTCCAGCTTCCCGAGCACATCGAGGGTCACCATGGTCCTCTGGCACTTGAAGCACCGCGAGCAGTTCCTCTCCGCGCGGACACATACGCATAGATGTCTATACGAGAGAGGGTACTCAGATACTACATCGGTCTTCTCCAGCCGCGATAACGTCTCGCCGGACATGACCAGCTCGGTATCGTTGGTCGACAGCATGCTGAGCGAGTAGAAGTCATAGTGGCCGGAGTCTGCGGGGCTCAACTCGAACTGGCGTAGGGAGTAACCGGAGGAGAAGTAATAGACGTTGAACAGCTTCTGAAGTGCCAGCACCGCGGCGGCATTGCGATACACGTAGGTCGCTACATAGTTCATCATCAGTATCTCGCTGAGGTTGGAATCCAATGTGACCATGGGAAGTCCCAATTCCTCGGCGCACGGTCGGACCGCCTCCGCGCCCCGGCGGAACAGGTCGCGGGCAACATCACCTCCGAAGTCCCCGCTGGCGCCGACGTTGAAGAACGCCAAATGGGTCAGCTTGCGGCTTTGAGGACAGTCCTCCTTGGTGTGCTTTGAGATGGTGTACATCGAGTCCACGCCGCAACTGAACCCCACCCCCACCGCACCGGCGGAGTCAAGGTGCCCCTCGTCCAGCGGGCAGTGTACCTTGACGAGGTGGCAGTGTGGAAAGATCGTGGTGATGGTCGGCATAAGGTGTTTGGTCAGCATGTAGTATAGGCGCTCGGACACGGGGGCCTCGACCGTGATATCCATCCCTCGCCTCATCGCGTACAAGAACAGGGCTACGAGGAACGCATCACCCCTCTCATGGCACAGGAACCTGCCGTACTCACTCGACGTGGAGAACCACAGCACCTCGTCAAGTTCCTTGGACTCGATCCTTGCCTGGAGGATCGTCTCATTCTCGCGCTCTATCACTTCTGGATGGTGTATCGTTAACATTTGGAGCATTCCTTCTCAGTAATAACACATGATCTATTCGGCAAGGAAGGGGCACGCGTTCCTGAGCTCTGCGAGATCAAGATTGATCTCCTTTATCTGGCATTCATCAACAAGCTCATCAGCATCCTCGGCCGAGGCCAATGAGAACGGAGTTGCATTCTCATGTCCGATGCTCTCATAATAATCGTGGAACTTGAAGTCCTTACCTCTTATGTTGCCCGTTATCTTGATCCACAGGGAGGGTATGTGGTACGCATCAGCCGCGATGCAGCCGTGCAGCGAGCTCGAGGCGATCGCCCGACAGCTGCAGACATCGCGGACGAACTCGTGGACGTCGCTGGCCACGTCGATGATCTTGACCCCTTCCACGTTCCTATACCCGCTCAGGAGCGGGGAGGAAGTGTCCATGTAATGAGGTATTATCCCCAGTCTATACTCTTTCATCACATCTGGACAGTATATGGAGGGGAAAAGGAGCGCGGGATCACCGAACACCTTGGGGCAGGAGATATCTTGTTTCAGCAACATCTCCCTCGTCCGGGGGCCTCTGACCGCGAAGATTTTCCTCGGTTTCGCGACAACCACTTCTGCATCGGAGATGAGCCCTGTGCCCCACACCTGAGCGTTCTTCACACGGGGTGTATGAAGTAGGCTCCCCACGACCATGTACACCGGCCTATCGTAGACGTTCAGGAAGTTCCGGAACAGTAAGGGCTTCTTCTTGGAGAGGGCTTCGATGAGCACGGGATTTAGACTATCGCCCCAGTTCCTGACGACAGAGTACCACTCCGCGAGAATGTAATCCTCGCTGACCAGCGTCTTGTAGGTGTCAATGATGTCCGCTAACGATCCCTTGCTAAGCTCATCGAGCTTATCCCTGAACGTCCACCTCTTGAACAGATCGCCCCCCTTTTTTTCGATTGTGACTGCTCATCTATTATCCTTTTGATTTGTTTCAAATAGCGGTGTTTAAAGTAACACACGTATGTCATCCCATCCGCACGTAGCCAGATGTTCGCCCCAACTTCCACACGCCGTTCTTGGACCTGGCAGAGTACCAGATGTTGTAATGATCATTTCCCGGACCGAGGGTGAAGCTGCACCTGTATAGCGTCTCGTTATCCCAGCCGCTCTCTGTCGGTAGCAGGACCGGTCGGTTTATCGGCGTCGTTAAGGTGGTCGGATACTCGTTCTTACACTCGGCATGCAGGATGACGCCCAGGCCTATACTCTCAAGAGGGTAAGCACAGCTGAGGAACACTGCCCTGCCCTCGCTACGATCGGGCTTGCATGACATATGCCAGTTGGTGAAACCTGAACGAACGAAGGGATCACCGCCTAGGTCATCGACGCACTGCTGTGGGCGCTCCCACGAGATACCATCCCTGCTGAACCGATAGAAGATCCCGTACGGCGCTCTCTCTCTGCCACCTCCCCACATATGCCACCGGTCCGTTGACTCTCTCCATATGCACGGGGAGCGGAAGTTGTTGTCCACCTCCTTCCACGGGGAATATTTTATCACGTCCACCGGTGCGCTGGTAACATCGGAGATGCGGATCATCCTCAGCGTCATTTGCTCTTTGGAGGTGAAGCGGTAGTAGATGCGGACCTCGTCTGCGTCAGGATCATAGACCATGTCGGGATCGCTATTGAAGCCCGCTCTCATGCCACCGGGCGCGGTGGCGAGTGGGTTTTTCACGTTCGGAGGTACTGTCCACACGATACCGTCATTGCTGACGAAAAGGGATGGGTTCTCGAAGGAGTCGTTGCTGTACGGGAACGGGGTCAGTACCATCCAGTAACGGTATCCGTGCCACTGTGGGATGCCATGCTCGAGCGAGAAATCGATGACCGAGGGGTGGACCACCTGATTCGAACCTTCATAGGTGGGGATGCTCAGCGGCGTTTCAGCGTTAGGGAGGATCGACGGACCCGCGCGTCGAGGATAGTAAGTTCCCTTCAAACGGAGTCTCAGCTTCATCCTAGCCTCCTAACTTATTTGTGAACTTTACCTATTTAGCGGTGCATAGTCGAGAAAATCATATTGCGACCGTATCGCTAGAAAGTGAGCGCTCAGTAAGCGGATCAATTTATAAATCCAGATATGATATAAATTAGTTATAAGTAAATGATACTCAAAGAGAGTTCATGGGACGGATAGACTGTGCAGGATCGGGAAACCTTGCACAGGGGGAATAGAAATGAACATATGCGGTATAATTGGCGGACGCACCAAGCACGTTGATGCTGGTCACTCAGGAAATAGGGGGACATGAGATAAGCGGCACCTATTCCTTATAGAGTGATGCTGCCGAAGGCAATCGACGATAGTTACGATCTATAAGCCGGAGGTATTCAGAAGCGAATAATTACTGTAAGTGATCAAGCATGATGTTACTTGGGGTGGAGGATGTGATATGTTCAAACCGCGGTTCCAGACGGAATCGCTGCATCCAGTTGAACACAGGTACGAGGAAAGGGAGAACTCTGAAGTCATCGAGATAAAGGAGCCAGAGGCGATAGGGAGCATTGCCAAGCATGATGGTCAGACCTTATGGATAGACATTATCAACCCATCGGACGTGCACTTCTTCAGACCCATCCTGTCTCGTTTGAAAGGGTACGAGCACCTCGTTACCTTAAGGAACCGGGCGGAGACAATAGGTCTGGCACATCTTGAAGGTATAACCGGGCAGACGGTCGGCTCGGACGGTCACCACACCTTGGGTAAGTGGCTGTTCATGGGCATCAGGACCATGAATCTCATTGGCCGACGATTAGATTTCGACGTGAACCTATCTTTCGAGAACGGCATGAGCGTATTAGTCTCAGGGTTAAAAAAGAAGAAGAGCATCAACTTCTGTGACAATGATCTAAAGTTCTACCAGAAAAGGTCATTCATCCAGGATATGGAGTCTAAGTATAAGGGAATGGCCACCTTTACAGTGGTCCCGCAGGCCTGCTACAACAATTTTGCCCGCGCCTTTCCCCGGTCAGCGGTTATAGGCTACGATGGCTTCAAGGAGGATATCTACCTCTCCGACTACATTCCGGACTCCCGCATCTTGAGGCGGATACCGTACGACGAGTACGTGGTGGTCCGACCAGAATCCCTAGGCTCGTACTATGTGAACGGCCGGACTTCGATCGTTCCGGACCTGATTCGTATGCTCAAGAAGATTGGCCAGAATGTCGTATACCTTCCCCGGGACAAGGGTGATGTACTTTACGCTCAGGGCTTGGAAGTCTTCATTCCGCCTACTCCGTTTTTCGGTCTGGACCTCTGCTACTTCGCCAACGCGGTTTTAACGGGTTCAGGAACCTTAGCTCGGGAGGCTGCCTGCATGGGTAGGCCTTCGGTCTCGTTCTTCCCCGGTAAGCGGCTGCTCTCAGTGGACCAGCAGCTGGTCGATGAAGGGCAGATTTTTCACTCGAGATCCCTGCCGGAGATATCCCATTTTATAGATGAGCATGCTCACAAACCGGCCTGGGACTTTGAGTTCGCCCGCAGCCGCAGGGTGAGGAGGGACGTGATGAACATCCTAACGAATCTGATAGAGTCATAGACCTATCAGATCCTGGTCTTTTTCTCCATCAGGATGCGGTATTGCTCGACATACCTATCGGCTATGATCTTCCAGTTCCGGTTCTCAGCTATGAACGATCGAGCAGCAAGGCCGATCTCCCGAGCTCGATAACCATCATCGAGCAATGACCACATGGCATGGGATAGAGCTTCGTGATCTCTCTCTGGGACCAGAAGGCCGGTCATACCGTCGATTATCGTCTCGGGGTTTCCGCCGATGTTCGTGGCGACCACCGGCCTCCCTAACGCCATAGCCTCAAGCAGGAAGATGCTGGAGCCTTCCTCCGCCCCCTTGCCCCTGAGCGATGGCAGTACGGCCATAGAGCTTAGGTGCAGCAGTGCCGGTATGTCCTCATGGGGCACATCTCCCAGAAAACGCACGTTACGTTCGATCCCCAGCTCCCTCACCATTTTTATCAATCCGTCCCTCTCAGGACCATTCCCCGCTAATAGCAGCTCCAGGGCAGGATCCCGCTCCACAAGGAGCCTCATCGCCTGAACGAGGTAACCTTGACCGTTGTTGGGCATCATGGCCTTGGCGCAGAGCACCTTCCTGCCAGTTCCAAGCTGGTACCGCTCCCATACTCTTTCGATGCTCTCATCGTTCAGACCAGTTTGAAGTATGTTCACGTCCACGCCGTTGGGGATGCACTCTATTCTACTGGCATCGTGACCTTGCTGGATGAGCATGTCTTTCTTCTTACTGTCGACAACTATGACGAGATCCGCCTTCCTCAGCATGGCAACGTCAGAGAAGCTGGCCCAGCGGTGCTTCACGCCCCCCTCGGCCATGCTGCCCTCAGCTATTCTCTCATGGACGCTCAGCCCGTGCATGGTGATCACCATCGGGCAACGTGAATGCAGGAGCGTGGCGTACAAGTACGGGCTAGGATTGGACCCCTGGACATGAACGATATCTGGATTGATTGCTTTGATATCCCTCAACAATATCTGTAGTGCAAGAAGAGGGAGCGCCCGGTAGACCCTCTTCCGTTCAATGGTCCGAACATGCACCCCATTAACCGAGAACTGATCGGAGATCTTCCCGAACGACAGGACGTGTACGTCGATCTCATCGGACAGATGGCATGCCAGGTTCGAGAAGTGGGCCTCCACGCCGTTTTGGGGGGAACCTTCTGGCCACTTACCAAGGATGAGGACCCTCACCGCTCTCACCGTTCAGCGGTGCTTCTTTCCCACAGAGGGCCAAGGAACTTCGAGCGAACCACAATATGAGTCATCGGACCCGCTCCTATTTGATTATCATGTCCTCCAAAGGGAGTATAAAGGGTTGTGACGGAAAATAGAAAAGAGTGAAAGAGGTTTGAAACCGTTTATCTTCGAGACGAAGATCACGCGCGGACCAGCGGTCCGATGTTCCCGGTCCCCACGCAGTTCGTCATCGTCACTGGGTATCCGTTGAGCTGGTACCCTGCACCGTTGGCGGTATCGCCCTTCTGACCGTTGTATTGGGCCTCACAATCGGTGAGACTGCCGCTGATCTGGCTTCCAGTACTGAAGTAGAAGCCCGAGCAGTAGCTGTACTCCGCATCGCAGCCCACCACGGTGACGGTCTGGATGTTCACACCTTCCCCGAGCCGGAAGCCGACACTGTCGCCGTACCTCGGCGAGGTCTGACCGCAGCTCAGAGCATTGCAGCACGTCAGCTTCAGGTTCTTGAGCCAGGCGTTGGTGCTGCTGCCAGCACCAGCAAATCGGAAGCCGTCGGTGTGCGCCGCCTTGGCCTCGCACGCGCCTATGTCCAGACCGTCTATGGTCGAGCCGCTGGCACAGTACGAGTATATGGCCGCGGGGTGCAGGGACGAGGCCTCGTTCACTATGAGACCCCTCAGCTTGATGTTGCTGACGGTATCCCCGCCATCTGCAGTTATCTCCACGTTCCCGTTGTTTATGCGGAGCAGGTTCATGCGCACGTTGTCCACATTGTGGATGGCGAAGCCCTCATCGGCGCTGGTACCCGGGAAGTTCAGTATAGTAGGACTTCCGGGGCTGGAGAACCACTCGTTGAGGTCGATGCCGCCGTAGAGGCAAACGCCGCTAGCGAGGGTGATCTGTCCCGTCACCGAATAGGTGCCCCCAGGTATGCGCACCACAGCGTTGGCCTGGCTGCAGGCCCACTGCAGGGCTGTGGTGAAGCTGGAGCCGGTGTACACGGTCGTGCCGCCAGTGTTCTTCACCGTTGTTCCGGAAACAGAATAGGTGTACCCGTAGCCGGAGACGGTCTTCTGCTCGACAGGGTAGCGGTCCGCGCTGTAGAAGGTACCCCCAGCGTTACCGATGCCGGTGC
This sequence comes from Methanomassiliicoccus sp., assembly GCA_012719175.1. Lineage (NCBI taxonomy): Archaea > Methanobacteriati > Thermoplasmatota > Thermoplasmata > Methanomassiliicoccales > Methanomassiliicoccaceae > Methanomassiliicoccus > Methanomassiliicoccus sp. Next base: position 562,196 of record JAAYAX010000004.1, on the reverse strand, counting down.
ATCTGGTCTTCGTTACATCCTGGTAGCCGAAGGTGAGATAGCCAGCCCCCCACACCGCTCCCCGGGGATCGGAGTATGACTGCCCGTTGTAGTTGGCCACGCAGTCCTGGAACACGCAGTCCGTGACCGTCGGTCCGTACTCCAGGTGGAACCCGCTCTCCCAATTGTATGAGGCCTCGCACCGGACCAGAGTGACCTTGTCGATGTGGCACTGCTCCACCAGGTCGAAGCCGACGGTCCAATCCCAAATATCGTTGGTGTATCCGCAGTACAGGGCCTTACAGTCCTCGAAGTAGATGTTGTGTTGGGTCCCTGCTGTTCCGGTGCTCCACGGGAAGTTGCCCATGATGGCAAAGCCGTTGCCGCCCACGTTGTAGGCTACGCAGCGTATGAACTTGATGTCGTTCACGCTGGCGCCCGTGCCCCTGGAGACCCAGGTGCCGAAGGCGTTGACCACCATGTAGTTGGTGTCCCAGACCGTCACGTCCTGTACGACGTGGCCGCCGTGAGTGCCCGACGTGGAGGACAATCGCACGCAGCCCTGGCCGGTGATCCCAAACTGTTTCAGGGTCACACCATCAACGTCCTTCACATGGAAGCTGGCGTCGGAGTAGTCCGCGTACTTCATGCTCTTGGTGGTGAAGGTGAACACCGTGCTCATGGCCCCATCGCCCATCAGCGTAACGCCGCTAGCGAAGTTGATGTTGTCGCTGAGGGAATAGCTTCCTGCAGGAACGTACACGACCCTTCCTGTCTGAGTGCAGGCCCAGTTCAGGGCGGCAGTGAAGCTCGAGCCGGTATAGGCGGTGCTGCCGGTGGGCCCCTTGACTACGTTGTTCGACACGATGTAGTCGTAAGTGGTCGTAGGTGTCGGGGTCGGCGCTACAACGTTGAACGAGGCGCTCGTCGAGGACCCGATATACTGTTCGTTCCCACCGAAAGTGGCTGTGAACTTATAGGTCCCAGCCGTGGACGGTACGTAGTCCATGCTGAATCTGCCGTACGCATCCGTCACCGCCGTCGCTCCCTTCTCAGGGTTCGCGGTGTTGCCGTCGGGCAGCGTGACCGCGAGGCTGACAGTGGCATCAGGTATGGGGGACGAGCCTTTCAGCACACCGTCGGCATGGAGACTGCTCCCGGTCTCCACGTTGCTGGAAGCTAGGGTCAGGGTCACCGAGGACGCGGTCTTCTGCGGCGCCGGTGCGACCGCTGTGAAGGACACGCTAGCGGAGGTCCCGTCATAGCTACCATCACCATCAAAGGTGGCGGCAAAGGTCACCGTTCCGGCGGTGGCAGGTGCATAGCTCATGGTGAACCTACCGCTCAAGTCAGTGACAGCGGTCGAACCCTCGACGGGGTTGACGTTCGTACCATCAGGCAACTTTACCGATAGACGGACGGTCGCCCCGCTTATAAGTACAGAGCCAGAGGAGCTTTCACTGCTCAGCACACCGGAGGCCACCATGCTGCTCCCCGTGTTTATGGAGGAGGATGGTACGGTAATGGTCATCGTAGATTCCTTCTTCTCGACTGGCTGAGGCGCAGGCTGCAGGTTGGTCAACCCACCCTTGTTACCCACCCCGGTGCTGTCGATCATGCTGACCGAGGAATCCAGCAAGTATCCGTAACCTTCTTGGGCGTTAGGCTTCTGGCCATTATAGTTGGCCACGCAATCCTGTAGGACCACCCCGGTCTTGGAGATCGAAGGGCTGAGGAAGAAGCCGCTCTCCCAGCTGTAGGAGGCCTCGCAATTTACCATTTTCACGTTCTGCATCAAGGAATTGCTACCGTCCAAAGCGAAACCCACGACCCAATCGTTAGGGCGGTTTGTCAGGCCGTTGCTGATGGCCTTGCAGGAATCGAACAGTATGTCACTGACCGGCCCCTCTCCATTGATGGTGAAACCGTTAGCGGCACTGTTGGTGACCGTATCACGGATGAACTTTACGTACGACACCTTGTAGGTGGCGGCCTTGACCGAGAATACCTCAGGAGTGACCCCTGTGGTGGCCGATACATCCTGGACGACGATATTTGAGATCGCGGCCCTTTTGGAGGCGATCAGGATATGGCATGTCCCTTCCATACGAAGGGATTGAATGACGACATTCGATGTGAAAACATCGATCTCCCCGTTCCTAAGGACGGTGTTGTCACCCACTCCACTGAGAGTCACTCCTCTTTTCATGGTGAGGCCGCTCATCAAGGCATAGGTTCCAGCATTTATCAGGACGGTCTTACCGCTGGCGCTATGATCTATGGCCCATTGGATCGCCTTGTTGGAGGTTGATGAGGAATACGCAGTGTAACCGTAGGCGCTCTTTACAACTGTCTTTCCGCTCGTGTTCTTACTCACGATATAGGAATAGTCTGGAGCCGCGGCCGCCTCATCGGTGCCTAGGAAGACCAAGGTCGCTGATGACAACATGATGGAGGCGACGATTATCGCGATAAAACGAATATTCCTATTTCTATTCTTTTTATTATATATTTTATCCATCTTATCATCTCGATAGATTTTTCACCCTCTTTGTTCCTATATTTAGATAGTTTTCTCTAGAAGGGTAGTTTTCTCCACTTACCGGTCAACTTCTTCTATCCACAATATTTATGTGACCGTTTGGCGGCTAAACCGCGAGCTTATACTTTATACTTTTGAGACTCGTAATCAATACTGATTATCTAAATTGATTTCAGTTAATATTATATTATTTTGCATTACTTTATTAGTTTTAATTTTATTAATTTAAAATAAAATTAATATGACATTTTAGAAATGCCCATTTTGGAAATTTGTTCACAAAATCATTCTCATAAGTCACTGTATCGTGGTTCTCCCACCCCTAGGCAGCACTCGTAATCCTAGGCGATTCCCTAATTACAAATAGGGAGCAGCTAGACTTCTATCTTTGATGGACCGCTCCGCGGAACATGATCATGCCTCTGGTGACCGATAAAAAAATATCAATGTTCAAGCTGCGCACAGTATGGTTCAGCGACAGGCCTTATGATGATGAGGGCATAGATAGCATCTGCCATCTCCACTGCATAGACGTGGTAGATGCCAAAGGGTTCTCTCGTGAAACACTGTCCACGCTGGTCCTGGACCTCTCCCATGGATTGGATCCAGTTTGGGAGAACATGGCCGGGGACTGCAGGAAGTTCATCCGGCGCTCGGAGAAAGAGGGTTTCACGGTCAACAGGAACGCGCATATTGTAGAGTTCATCCAGATGAATAAGGACTTCAGAAGATCCAAAAAGCTCGCCCCGTATAACTACTCTGAGGACTTCATCAGAGATCATGGGACATTGTTCACTGCCGAGCTAAATGGCCAGATACTCTGTGGCTATTTAGCGATACATGATGATAAGTACATGCGAGGCCTGCAGGCGGTCTCCCGAAGATTGGAGACTGATGAGAGCATTCAGAAGATGATCAGCTTCGGCAACCGACTGCTGGTCTGGGAGGCGATCAACTATGCATACAACAAGGGGTTGAGCAGCTTCGATCTGGGAGGATATTACTCGGACGCGCATCCAGACCCGGAGATGGAGAGGATTAACAGGTTCAAGAGAGGCTTTGGGGGCCAGGTCACCGCACGCCACTCCTACCTCAAGGACTACTCAGCGGTGTTAAAGGCCGGGAGGAGGACGGCAGGGCTATGGAACAAGATAACTCACCGCTAGGCTCAGAACACGTAAGGACGATGATCGAAGGGCCTGGTGTGTCACTCTTGAGCATATTATGACCTTCCATAGAGGAGGACCGATCAGACAAAGAATAATGTAAGTCCAAGTGGTGTATTGATAATGAGAGATACTATGGAGAAAAGATGGGAGGCCTGTAACTTCACTTTCTATAACGGCGTACGTTGCTCTTCACTCGCAAAGGGTCAGGTCATCCCTCCTGCCATGTTGAGATCAATAGCAGGTCATACAATAATGTTCCGATTGCCCTGGACTATGACTTTGTTCAGATCGATGTTACTTGCACGCCCCGGACCAGTCACTAAGTCAAAGGAGAAGGCTGTCATTATCGATCATGCAGACCTGGAGCCGGGTGACCTTGTCAGGGTAAGACCAGAGGACGAGATAAGGGCGACATTGGATAAGAATGGAAGGCTGCGCGGTCTGCTCCTGATGCCGGAGATGTACGACCTGTGCAACCAAGAGTTCCGTGTCCACAAGAAGGTGGAGCGGCTGCTTCTAGAGTCCACGGGGGAGATGAGGATTATGAGATCACCGACCTATTCCCTGGGCGGAGCGTACTGCGACGGTAGCAGGCACAATGGGTGCGACCGCTCGTGTTTCTTCCTATGGAAGAGGGAGTGGCTGGAAAAGATTTAGGTGGTCTTATTGGGCGTGATAAGTCCTTAATAGGTTGAGCCTCACATAGTTCAAACAGGTGCCGACTATTCTTTCGGAGGCCTCGCGGGACCACGATGAGTGATCTAACTGTGCTTATGGCTGTGACCATAGATACCGAGGTGGACAAGTCCCCCGACTGGACCAATCCGGGGACGGAGACCTATAGGTCGGTCCTTCACGGGATACCGAACCTGCTGACACCGTTGTTCGAAAAAGTAGGTGCCCGACCAACCTACCTTCTGAGCGATGAGGTGATCAGGCAGGAGGAGTGCGTGGAGGTACTGAGGCAAACCCCATCCTGCGAGCTGGGGACGCACCTTCACGGAGATGTGGTCGAGCCTCAGAGGACGCTCCTTGACGTTAAGAACCAGTACATTCGGGAGATGCAGTGCTCTTACAGCCGCGAGGTGGAGGGAGGCAAGCTGCGCAACCTCACCCAGCACTTCCAGAGAGCGTTCGGAACGTCGCCAATATCATTTCGGGCTGGCAGATTTGGAGCAGGACCTAACACCATAACCTTGCTCGAGGAGCTGGGCTACCTCGTGGACTCCAGTGTCACCCCCGGAATCTTGTGGAACTATAAGGAGGGGAGGGCGGACTTCCGTTCCGCGTGCGATCAGCCTTATCATCCGAGCTATGAGGACATCACCAAGAAGGGAGAAGCGGAAATCTTGGAGATACCGGTGTCCATCGTCCCCTACCCCTACCAAAGGCTCTTGGACCAGCTCAGCCGGAGGATGAAGGGCTCCCTATGCTCGCTACCGGACATGCTATACTGCGTCTGGATCTCCCCATCAACCAGCGATTTTGTGCGAATGATGTACGGCATCAACCACATAATGAGGAGAGGGGGCGAGAACACCACCGTGGTCGTGAACCTGATGTTCCATAGCATGGAGATAATACCTGGCGCAAGTCCTGCATCCAGGACCGAAGAGAGGGCCAGGGCGATCCTCGAGAGACTAAGGAGGGTACTGGAACTAGGCAAGCAGAAAGGGTTCGAATTCGTCACCCTGAGAGAAACCATACCCTTCTTTGATAGAAAAAAATGAATTTTCCAGGGCAAGCGGCTTCCAACAATGAAACCCCTTCTCGTTCCTGGCCCGGATATTTAGTCAGGGGAACGAGAATACGGAAGGGTGAGTGAACGTGCTTATAAATAACTAGATTGGGAAATACAATATTGATGCTAGGAGGACATGGAACACCCCGCTACGTTCTGATAACTCCTCTGAGAAATGAATGTCATAACATCATTCGCCTGAAGGACACGGTTATGGCTCAGACGGTGAGGCCGGTATCGTGGGTGGTGGCCGTGGACTCCAATAGCACTGATGGCAGTTACGAAAGTGCGCAAACCCTGCTGGGCTCTGAGGAATGGATAGAGGTCGTGGAGAGCTCCACCCCTGCTTCTGAGGGTTACGGCCCCCAGAGCTTTGCTAGGACGGTGAACGCTGCCCTTGACAGAGCGATGACCTATGACGTTGAATATATTGGAAAGACCGATGCCCACGTTGCGCTGGACCACAACTACTTCGAGATACTGATCAGCGAGATGCAGCGGGATAATAATCTTGCGATCTGCTGCGGTATCCAGAACATGGAAATCCGTAGCCATCGCTACTCGATCTCCAGTGGCAGGGATGATCCCCTGGTGGGATTTAATGATATTAGGTTGTACCGTAGGAGCTTCCTTCGGGACGTCGGTGGCTACCCGATCTGTTATCAACCTGATACGGTGCTGCTGGTCAAGGCCATAGTCAGGGGAATGAGGACCCAAGTGTTCCCCCAGGTTTCCTTCACCACGAAGCGGCAGGGGGGGACCAAGATTGGTCAATGGAAGGGCAACATGCAGAGGGGCCGGGGTCTATATTCAATAGGTTACCCTCCCCTGTACGCGCTGCTCTTCTCCCTCTACTACTCTAGGTTTCCTCCTCACTATCAGTACCTCGCCATGATTACCGGATACCTATCGGGTGTTTTAGATAAGGAGAAAATTAAGGACCAGGAGGTAGTGGAATATCTTTCGAGGAGGGATCTCATCACGACCTTGAGGTCGGTCTTTGAAGGAAATAGGATCAAAGGTGAACTACTTTAAAACGCTCAGGGATCGAAGGCTAGTGGGGATCGGGATTGGCCGATGGCAGGACCTTGGGATGATAAAATAAATAACAAAATATGAAAAACGTATTAATCGACATAGTAAAATGTATGTTGCGCTAGATATAGAAATCATGCATTTCGGTGGATGAACATGGACCATCTCGGCCTGGACCTTCAGGATATAGATATTTCTCTATGGGGGAGCGATCTTATTTTGTTCATAGGCCTTTTACTAGCAATATTCCTCTCGATATACTCCATGCTAGTGGTGAATAAGGAAGGCCCAGAGAAATTGAGAAAGGCTTTGTTATATGCCATCGTCCCCCTGCTCGCCATATTCCTCGCCGTGGTCATGCTCAAAGTGTTGGCTCAGATACAGTGACAGGGCCACTTTACTGATAGATCCACGAGTTCTCGTTGGAATAAATCTTGCTGGCATCGTGGAGGTACGATCGAAGACGATCATCAGGATATACTGTCTCCAGAAGTTGTCCAGCTCCATAAAGCGGTATTATGAACCCGTTCTGGAGGTCGTTATCGCTGATGATAATGCTGAGACCCTCATAAGATAAAGGAACCTCAGGATTTATCCAACTGTGCGGCCCTAGCCACGTGTTGTAGATCGAAATAGCATTGGAGTACCATGAGCTCGAAGCCACCTTTTCGTAATGTTGCGCGTTCATGAAGCCCGCTCCCGTGATCTCGGTCATCCTGGCCGCGGGGTCGTTAGATAGGCTGGAAGAGAATACCTTGGTACTGGGATTGGCCATCGGACTTGTGACCATCAGCATCAGCATGAGCGAGATCATCGCCACCAGGCCTGAACGTACCAGTACTTTCCTCCGTCCCCTTCTAACAATAAAAATCACTGCTAATGATGCGGTCATGCTGGCCAGGATCTCCACGAGAACGAACCATCTGTTGGGCAACCCGTCAGGATAAACAATGGTGAGCACAAAGGGAATGGGGATTATCACCAACGCGATGCTTGACAGTATAACGCTGAAGTCATCGATCAGCCCCTCCTTGTTCCGGGAGGTTGCATTCGTCCGGAGGATCATGAAGGCCCCGATTATGCCAAGTGCGATCAGGATCGCTAGTCCCAGGTCGTTCATGAGCATATCCGCCCAATTGACTTGCTGTGATAACGTGGCCTTGTCGATCCCGCTCACGTCAACGGTGAACAAGGAGTCGAAGAATGAATTGGTGACCAATGAGAAGAGATCACCTCCTTCCACCAGGGGCCTTGTCCACATAATGATGGTCATCACCATAATTAAAAGCCCTATGGGGTAAGCCCACCGGATCGACTTAACTCTGAGCGCCTTCTGCATGGTCACGATGATAGCCATGATGACCACGATGAAGAAGGAGCTCAGAGGATGGACCAGCACAGTGGCGATAAGGCCTATGATGAGGCATAAGAATATCTCCGGGTTCTTTTCCGTAGGGTAGAGCATGATGAATAGAGTGAGTATGATAAGTATGGCGCTGAACGCTCCAGGGAAGAAGGTGAACTTCGGACCGAACAGGTTAGGGGCCATCGATAGGAATAGGGCGGCAAGGAGCCCAGCGGTGGGGCCGAAGAAGCGCCTCATCAGAAGAAAGGGAAAGATCAGGAAGAGTATCTGCACCAGGGCCAAAATGATCTGAGATTCTCTTATGGACAGTCCGACAATGGAGATGGCGTCCACGAAAAGTATCTGATAGAACGGATAGTGGTTGTAATGACCGAACCAGGAGTTGAAGTTACCATTGCTCAGAATGCTATTGATGAAGCCGATATGGTACGCGGAGTCTCCCCCCTGGTATCCGGGGTATAGCAATAGGAAGGAGCAGCTCACCACGAATGACAAGATAGCTATCTCGAAGAGCACGAAGTACTGTCCTTTCGTGCTCTCCTCAAGCAGGAACAGTATCTGGATGGCGATGAGCGCCAGGCAGGCACCGACGATAAGGAAGAACGAAATGGATAAGACTTGACGTGATCGGTCATCGGCAAAGACCAATATCGCCGCGGTCAGGAAGATGAAGAACAATGTTCCCGTGGTCATCATCCGTACCTTGCTCGATCTCAATGGTTTTGATACATGCTGCGAGTAATTCTTTGAGACTGACACCATCGATAGGACCACCCCAAAGAGAAAAGCGAGGGCGAAGGCCTCCCTGTGCGCCCCCATTAAAAACGAAAAGAGAAACGCACTCAGCCCCCCCAGCACATACACTAGGGTCAGTAACCTGGTCGTGATCCTCAGTCTGCTCTCTAACAAACTAGATTGCCTCCAGTCCTACTATGTTCGGCGATGCAGGGAATGATAGTAGATTCTCTGATTCGATCTATGTTGTCCTCCGAAGCATAACTAACTAGTACAACTCATTCCAGCCCAAGATGATATAACTTCGTTGTAGACGAACGCTCTAGGATATTTGAGATCATTGAAACCTCCTTATCAACGGGGAGTAGATCAGGCAGCTGCGACACATGTCGTTGGAATCATGCCCATAGGTAGATCTCCTCACCTTCTTGGTAAATTCCGATCTCCATATCTCCGGAAGCGATCCCTCCATTATGTTGCCGATCCTCAGATCATCCATCCTTCCCTTTTCGCCGTAGTTGCAGTTGCATAATCGCAGATCCCCCTTAGCCAGTACGCCCAGGTTGAACGTAAGGAAGCATGGCGACGTGCTCACCCGTATCCTGGGGCTGAAGCCGCAGTGCTCAGGCAGGCCCTCCTCTTCGACCTGGCCTATCCAGTCCGTATATAGCCTCAGGAAATTGACCGTGACCTTCCCTTTGCTCTCCTTCACCAAGGGTAGGACCTTGGTATTGAAGTCTGACGTATCTAGGACGTCCAGAACTCCCCTGACCTCGATCTGAACATCCAAGTGATTTCCGGTTTCGATATTCCTCTTGAGCAGCTTCACCAGGCCGGAGAGGAACTCATCGTAACGCTTCACCCCCATGTACCGCTCGTAAGCCTCCTTCTCGAACCCGGCTGTACTTACCAGGATCCGGGTAACCCCCGATTCTATGAGGGAATCGACGATATGGTCCTTTGCCATCCTGATGCCATTTGTCGTCAGGGTCACCGATTCGAAACCACCGAGGGAGCGGAGATATGAGGTCTTTTCGAAGAACAAAGGATCGAGCAAGGGCTCGCCGGTCATCGCGTTCAGCCATATCCTGGTACCGCCCATATCATGGTACTCACTCGCTGCCTTTCGGAACACCTCGTCGCTCATCATGTTCCTCGGCGTAGTCTTACGATGGCAGCAAAAGGTGCAGTTGGCATCGCAAAACTCCGATAGGGTGAATGCCAAGTTCATGGGAGGCTCGTCCTCCAGCAGCTTCCACGGTAGAGGCTTCAAGGCTCTGAGGTTGCCATAGAGGCCGGATCCAAACTGTGCGACGCTCAATGGACAGCCGAGCTTTAGCCTTCTGGGCCACTTGACGATCTCCCGCACATCTTTGGAAGGACGCATATGATTAATGATGCCAATCAGCGAGTAATTATTGTTTCGAGAACAACCGTAACCGTATGGGAGGATCGACGTTTACTATACAATTGATAAATCAAAGATCGATTTGGGGCCGGGGGATGGAGTTGCACCATCGAACATGGACTTGCGGTCCACTCCATTCATGCTCTGGTGTTCCGGCATGATGTCTCTAACTACTAACCCGCTCTGATGGAACATACAGAAAAAGAAAGCACAGGGCCATGGAACGCCATGGTCCCCCTTCGTTCGATCGTCCCTCATCCGGAGTTGTTCTTGCTGACGACGTAGTTACCCAGCACCAGGTGGTCGAGGCCGGTGGTGTAGAAGCAGCGGATGGCGTCCATGGGCGACTCCACGATGGGCTCGCCCATCACGTTAAAGGAGGTGTTCAGCAGCACCGGGACGCCGCTTACCTTCTCGAACTCCTTCAGTAGCTGGTGGAACCGCGGGTTCGTCTCCCTGTGGATGGTCTGCAGGCGCGCCGTGCCGTCGACGTGCGTCACCGCCGGGATCATACTCTGTTTCTCAGGCAGCACCATGCACACCTTGAGCATGAACGGGTCGGCCACGTTCTGCTCGAAGAAGCGGGGCGTGTCCTCGATGGGACAGGAGGGGGCGAACGGTCGGAACGCCTCACGATGCTTCACCTGAGCGTTGATCTTGTCCTTCATACCTGGTAGCGTCGGGTCCGCAAGGATGCTGCGGTTGCCCAGTGCGCGGGGACCGATCTCCATGCGGCCCTGGAACCACCCCAGGATGTCGCCTCGGTGCAGCAGCATCGCCGCCTCCCTCTCCAGCTCCCCGTCCGGAAGCTGGCGGTACGCGAGCTTGCACTCCTCGAGCAGGCGCCTGAGAGCATCGTTCCCATACTCGGTCCCGACATATGGATCGTCGTGCACGTAGTTGCGCGGCTGACCCAGCACGCTGTTGTACACGTAGTACGCGGCCCCGATGGCCGTGCCGTTGTCCCCGGCCGCCGGCATCACGTACAGGTCCTTGAAGCCGCTCTCCCTGACCAGCCGGCCGTTGGCCACGCTGTTGAGGGCCACCCCTCCGGAGATGACCAGGTAGTCCTCCTTGGTGCGCTCGTGCAGCAGGCGCGCCATCTTCAGTATGCACTCCTCCAGCTGCTTCTGGAACGCCGCCGCCACGTCCAGGTGGTTCTGCTCGAACTTGGCCGTCTTCACCGCCGGCCGGGGCTGACCGAAGGTCTGGACGAACTTCTCGTTGCACCGTGGAGCGCCGTAGGTGTGGCCGAAGTAGGAGAGGTCCACGCCCACGGACATGTCGTCGTTTACCCAGAACATCTTCTCCACCACGCTCCCATAGGTCCGGGGATCGCCAAGCGGCGCCAGGCCCATGGTCTTACCCTCGTCGTAGTTGCGCTTGAAGCCGCAGAACTCCGTGGCCGCCTCGTACACCATTCCGAGCGAGTAGGGGTAGTAGTCCTGGGACAGGCACTGGAACGTGTTCTCCTTGCCCACGCCCTTGAAGATGGTGGCCAGTTCTCCCGATCCATCGATGGACAGCACCGCGGCGCTCTCGTACGGGCTGACTAAGAACGTGCCCACGGCGTGCGAGGTGTGGTGGGGGACGAAATGCACCTGCGGCCTTTTCGCACCATCGTACGTCCTGCTGAGCCAAGACCTGAGGATGCCTTTCTTCGACCACGCTACCTCGGTCTCGATCTTGAAGAAGTTGAACATGCTGCGGCCCTGCCTCAGCCCATAGGTGAACTTCTTGCCGCGGTCCAACCCCGGTTGGATGGATATGGCGATGTGGTCGATGTCCCCAGCCTGGAGGCCGGCGATCTGGAGGCAGCGCGCGATCGCCCTCTCGGGGAAGGCGTCAGTATGCTTCTGCCGCGTCAGCCTCTCCTCCTCTATGGCCACCACGAGCTTGCCGTCACTGACCACGCATGCCGACGAGTCATGGAAATAGTAATTGATGCCGAGAATGTTCATATCCATCCATCCTACGCAAGAATATGTTTATAATAATTTAACAGTTAGTATTTATTTCTATGGGCGATAGCGCTCTATCATGGCCAGCGTCCTACATTTCATCGCTGTCTTGTGAGTTCGCAACATCCCAGTTCCTCTGCCAACGTCTAAGCCCCTACTCATCCGCCATGGCATGAACGCCCGCCAGGTGTGCCATCGCCGACATACCCAGCTGGCCGTTCCTCTTGGCGAACAGCGTCGAGACCTGGTCCACGGTGTCGTTCGCGGTGTGTGCCGGGCCATGCTCCGGCTGATGCGTCATGACCGCGGGATAACCCTCCGCCCAGAACGCCCGATGATCGCTGCCGCAGGTGTGGACATTGTACGTCAGTTTCAATCCTATCTTGTAGAGCTGGTTGCTCTCGCTCATGAGGCCAGCGACGCATCGCGTGCTTTCTTCGAACATTATATCCAGCACCATGGAGCCGTCGGGATCGTAGCAGGCGGAGTCGAAGTTGAGGTACAGCGCTATGTCCAGGCCGCTCGCCTTGGCCTCCTGCACGTAGACTTTGCTGCCCATGACCTCCGCGCCCCCCTCCTCAGCGTTCCACAGTGCGAACACCACGGTGTGGTCGAAAATGTACTGGCTCATGACCCGGGCCAGCTCCAGGACGATGGCCGCACCCCCGCCGTTATCAGTGGCCCCCGGGGCGTATCCAGGGTCCTCGGAGCTCTCGCTGTCGTAGTGCGCTCCAATGACGAACAGCTTGGTCGAAGCATCGTCCGTACCCGGCAGGGTGGCGATTACATTGCGGTAGGCCCCTCCCTGAAATTCCACCTGCAGCCCCGGGATGCTGCTCATCCTCTCAAAGAGGTAAACGGAGGCCAGCTCGTTTCCCGAGTATCCGTAGTAGCGGGACGTGAAGTTCTGCAGGTCGTAGATGGTGCTGTATATCTCGCCCTCATCGATCTTCAGGACCATGTCGGCGACAAGGGGGTCGTAACCCGGCCGGTCACATTCCTTGGTCAGTAACACAGCGGCAGAACCGGTGGCGAGGAGGACAACGACCATGCCTATGGCGGCGTACTTCGTTCTCATAAACCTTCGTAACAATGGTCCATGATGGTAATATCACTTGGCAATTCTTCATCACCTTCGGCTACGCTTCGATGCGGAGGATCACCAGTACTAGCTTGACCGCCACCACCACGCCAGGTACGCGAACATGCTCACGAAGCTGAGGAAGAACGTGGCCATGCCTGTAGTGACCGCGCTTAAGTACGAGATGTCACCGAACAACGGGGTATGCAGATCACAGGCGCAGCCGCCGGACAGGATCCACGCCACGATGATGCACCATGACAGCAGGCTGAGAAGCCATACCGCGAGGACGGCACGACCCCACACAGTCGATCTACTGACGATATCTGCGTTCAATCGCCAACCTCCATACAACGCGCGTTCAAGACGACGATCATGGCATCGGCCCCCCAGGTCCAGAGGTGGACCGTCCATCGCTCTGCGACCTCCATAGTACAAGGTAGATGACGACGCACGCTGCGCAGAGGGCAAGGCTCAGGACACCCACGGCCAGGAACGTGAGCTGGGGTATCTCGAAGAAGAAGGGATCGTCCAGACCCGCCCAGGCGCTGGTGAGGGTGATCCTGGCGACCACGTACATCAACAGGAGCGCGGAGTGGAACCCAGTGGCCATCACCAGTGCCCTCAGGGTACGGTTCACCACGCTGTCCGCCCCCATGATCCGCACGCCCGGATCGAATGGATAGCTCGAGAGGGATCGATATGATGATCTGAACAGGAAGAACGGTCCCGACCCCCTTCTGGCCGCACGATGCCACGCAGCTCCATCATAGTTGCATGTTCTATAATGAGGTCACCTCAAGGGGAATTGTGGGGCCGGGGGATGGAGTTGCACCATCGAACATGGACTTGCGGTCCACTCCATTAATGCTCTGGCACCCCGGCATATCGTCCGGAACGAGGCATGTCCGCGGCCGCGCCAAGGACCCCTTCCGACCGAACGGACGCTATTATAGGGGGAACCACTAATTAATATTTTGTATGTATTATTTATAATTGGAACGCTGGACGAGAACGGTGACGCCCTCGCGGCCTAACGGCCGGGGCGCAGACGCCTCCTCATGAAGAAGGTGTCCACCGCTGTGAACCCCCTCATGTGGCTGAAGGTGTGGACCCGGGTGGCGTTCTCGAAGTGGCTAGGCTCGATCCGGTTGCTCAACGATTCGCGGTAGTTCCTCTCGTTCAGCTCCACCACCCGATTGATGTTGACCGCGTGACCGTAGCAGATGGAGCAGTCCTGAGACGGACGGTATAGGACGCCGTCGCGCTCGCAGAACGGTCCCGCCGGCCGGGCGGTGCGCACGTCCGAGACCACCGGGTTCATCGGATGCGGGACCCACTCATCAGAAAGCAGGTCTTGAGAGTGGAAGATGAACAGCTCATCGTCCACAGGCGCCCCGGGGTTCTCCATCATATTGGTGAACATCCACCACAGCCCGTCCCTCCTGACCAGGGTGGTGTCATGAGCGTGCACGTCCTTCATGAAGTCCATGACATGCTCCCACCGGTAGGGGAACTCCACCGCCTCGTACAGCTCGATGGTGTGCGCGCCCGAGGACTCAGGGACCATGTAGTGCCTGCCGTCGTGCTGGAAAATGAAGGGGTAGGAGAGGTGGTACGGTCGCTTCAGCACCGGGACCGGAGCCTGGTATCTTCCTTCGGAATCCACCTTGATCACCGATATGTGCCCAAGGTTCCTGCTCCTGGGCAGTGTGAGCTCCTCAATGAAGATGTAGAAGTCGTCATCCTGCTTGGTGACGATAGGGTCCGCCCACCACAGGTGCTTCGGCGGTATCAGGGTGGTGAACCCCTCGAAGGATTCCGGGATATCATCGCCGAGCCGGTAACGGACCGCTATCTGCTCCTCGTATATGATGGAGGACGTGATGTTCCTGGCGTTCATCGGGGCCAGACGCGCGAAGTAGCGGAGGATGTCCCAGTTCCCGGGCGCGGGGCGGGAGGGGACCGCCCCATCGATTAGAGGGATCAGCTCGTCCGATGTGATCGCGTCCTCCCCCCGATGGTACAGACCTTCCACCGACCGCGGTAGGAAGGAGATGCCCTTGTGGTATACTTGCTCCCGATTCCTCTTCTCCGACCAGGTTATGGTGTGGGAGAAGGAGCGGTAGATCACAGTCGCCACCCCGTCCTTGACCCTCGTGACGTGGGAGCCGGTGACGGGGACGCGGTCGACGGTCTCCCAGAATCCCGTGTACCTGCCGTCATAGCACCCCCCATCGCATGGCTGGAACGACAGCGTCCCATAACGGGAGCACTCCGACATCTCCTTGAGTGGGGTCACCCCGCCGATATCCAGGATGACATCGAGGTCCTGGCCCTTTATAGCCGACATATCAAGCTCGGTGAGGGACCGGGGAGTGTCCTCCCTGCGGCCCAGGCGCATCCTGCTTACCTTTTCCAGGTCCGGGGGGATCCCCACATCGAGAATGGGGTCCTGCCCGCCCCTGTGCCTTGACTGGTCGTACCAGGTGTAGATGCGGTAGAGGGGGGAGCCGCGGAAGGAACGTTCCTCATGGTCCAGAAACGGCCCATGGTCCTGGATCAACAAGGCGACTTCAGCCTGCTGCGACGCCCGTATCCTCTCGATGGCCATCGCGGCCCAGTAGGGAACGACATCGCGCTCCAGAAGCAGCCCTATCCTCAACCTGGACCCTATCTATATCCCACCAGCGTTCATAACGAATATTTAGCATGATATTAAATTCAAATGGTCAGTATTCTTTAATATTGATAGTGATCAAATATTTCTGAATGCCGAGTCCTCCGCTCCGTACCAGGCATGTCACGCAGATGGAACATTTGTCCATTTTTAATGAGATGGTATCGATAACAGAGCCTTCAGGTACATGCCTCGGTGATTATTGCTCCCCAGCTTTGTCATGGAAAGTATAGTAGTAGGCAGCGTGATACCGCGGTGGAACAAGACGGGAAAGGTTGGAGGATGTCATCCTACAGTTCGAGCATAAGGTTGTACAAGAGGATGCCGCCGGCGGTGAAAAGGACCATCGGTATGGCCCTAAGACCGGTCCCCCGGAGGGTCCTCTTGGGCAGAGGCTTCCAGGACAAGTTAAAGTTCCTCATGGGGTCCGACACATGGTCCCTGGAGGAGCTGGAGGCGTTCCAGCTGAAGCGACTGAAGGCGCTGGTGGAGCACGCCTATAGGAACGTCCCATACTACCACGACCTGTTCACCAGGGAGGGGGTTCACCCCTCCGACGTAAACTCCCTGTCATCGCTGAGGCGCATACCCCACCTGGACCGGGAGACCATCACGAGAAGGTACGCCGATTTGACATCGTCCGATGCTGCGGAACACCTGCCAGGGAAAGCCTCCACCTCCGGGACCAGCGGCAGGCCCCTCCGGTTCCTCCTGGACCAGCAGAACCGGGAGATGGAGTACGCCTCGGTGTGGAGGAGCTACGCATGGGGCGGGCTCGAGGGCCTGGACGCCCGCATGGCCAGCTTCCGAGGGGACTTCGTAGATGACCAGGACGGCCCCCTCTGGCGCTGGGACCCCAAGCTGGGAGAGCTGTCCTTCAACACCTACAGGTTGGACCAGGGGAGCATCGGGAGGATGCTCGACAAGCTGAACCGCTACCGGCCTCAGGGGGTCAGGGGGTATCCTCACTGCCTCTATGTCTTCAGTAAGGCCATGGAACGGTCAGGAAGGAACCTGGAGTTCACCCCTATCCTGGTGCACACCTCCTCAGAGCAGCTGCCCCAGTACATGAGGGACACCATCGAGAGGGCCTTCGGGACGAAGGTCTTGGACTGGTACGCCCAGTCCGAGTACGTGGTCTCCATCGGCCAGTGCCGGGAGGGCCGGTACCACCAGGTGATGGAGACGGGCATCATGAGGGTGGAGGAGGACGCCTGGGGGCAGGAGAGCATCATCGGCACCGGGCTGTGGAACTACTCCATGCCGTTCATCAACTACGAGACCGGGGACGTGGCGATGCTGGACGATGCGGAATGCCCCTGTGGACGGCATCACTTGGCCGTGAAGGCGATCGAGGGGCGGTCGACCGACTTTGTGATCGCCAGGGGCAAGACCATCTCCGGAATGGTAGTGGAGAATCACTATGACAAGAACATTCTCCCCCATCTCAAGGGAGTTCCCGACTTCTTCAGGCTGGTCCAGGAGAGCAGGGATGCATACACCATCGAGTTGTTCCGTAGGGAGGGGATGACCGAGGAGGACACTGCTCTGATCAGCACTGCCTTCAGGGCGATACTGGGAGAGGACGCCGAGGTGAAGGTGAGGTTCCTGGACTCCTTCCCCGGGCAGAGGAAATGGAAGCTCGTGGAGTCCAGACTGACCTCGGGCACTATAGCCAAGCTCCTGGACGAGGAGTGAAGGGTGACGAGGCGACCAGGCGCCGATACTGTGGTCGCAAATTTAAATAGATGACAACGGCTGACAACCACAGAAGGTACCGATGCATGCTGGGGAAGCGGGATGGTGTAGTCATGATGCCGAGGCGGTCAGGGTGCTAGAATGAGGATGCTCCTCATCCTAACAAACCTCTACGATCCGTCCATGCCCAGCTGGCCGGAGGTCATGAGCGTGTACGGGAAGCACCTCCCGGCCCGGGGGCACAAGATCGACTGGGTGATGCCAGAGCGCGCCCCCATGTTTGGACCGGTGAGGAAGACCTCGTTCCACAGCTGCACCTTGTTCCTCATCCCTTTCAGCAGGAGCAGCAATCCCGTTGTGTTCCTGGTCTCATCCATGGTCTACCAGCTGAGGCTCCTCTTGCTGATGTCCTCCCAGTTAAGGGGCAAGGAGTACGACATCGTGCAGGTCAGGGACGACGAGCTGTCCGCCATGAACGCCTTGCTGCAAAAGAGACTGAACGGTGTAGCTCTGGCGTACAACAAGTCCTACCCACACTATGCCGATGCCCTGAACCAACGCCAATACTTTGGCATGAGCTCCGTGAAGCTGCTCTACTACAGGCTCATGCAGTTCTTGCTGGTCAACATCATATTGAGGGGGGCGGACATCGTCCTGCCTATCAGCATGGAGATGCTGGAAGAGTTCAAGGCTGCGGGCATACCCGAGGAAAAGATGCACCCCCTGCCACTGGGCGCCGACACCGATGTCTTCAACGAGGGGCACACCGGCAGGGGCTTGAGGGAGAGGTACGGCATCCCCTCCGGGGACCTGGTGCTCATCTACGTAGGCTCGATGGCCAGGATGAGGGGGCTGGACATCCTCATCAGCTCCTTCAAGGAGGTTGCCCAGCGGCACTCTCGCGTGAGGATGATGCTGGTGGGGGACGGGGAGGCGCTCGAGGACCTCAGGAGACAGGCGAAGGAGTACGGGCTGGACGACAGGGTGACCTTCACGGGCAGGGTCCCCTACGGGGAGGTTCCGGACCACATCGCCGCGGCGGACGTGGGGCTGTCGATCATCAGGCCTCTGAACTGCTACCGCGTGAGCTCGCCCTGCAAGGTCTTCGAGTACATGGCCATGGGAAGACCGGTAATAGCCAACGTAGAGCTGCCCGAGCACCGCCGGGTGGTGTCCGCCGCCGGGTGCGGGGTCCTGACAGAGTACTCGGTCCAAGGCATCGCCGGGGCGATGGAGAGGATGATTACCATCCACGATAATCAAAAAAACCTGTTTATAAATATGGGGGGCGGTGGCCGTTCCTGGGTCATGACCAACAGGACCTTCGAGATCATTTCCAAGGAGATCGAAAAGGCGTACGGCGATGCGGTTTGACATGAGGGCTTTTGGGCATCGTGAGGCACAGGGACCGAAGGTCTCGTCACGCTACAGGAAGGTCCTATGGATCCTTCTCTTCGTCGTACTGGACCTCCTCATCCTGACGATACACTCCTCATACCCCATACGCCTCTCGGACGAAGTGGCGGTGTACTTCCAGATCCCCGTCCTCTTCTGGGCGCTCATCCTGACCCTGACCGTCCTGTGGTGGCTTCTTTTCTCCAGGGCCAGATCACCGTTCCAAATAATGCTCGGGGTGGCACTGTTCTATTTCATACTGTACTCCCCCAACCTCTTCTTCATATCGCCCTACCAGCAGACGGACAAGTCCATCTCCACGTTCATATCCATAATTGCGGACTCATCCCACATCGACGAGTCGGCCATCACCATGAACGACTATTTCGAATGGCCCATCTTCTTCGTTTTCTCAAAGACGCTCATCAATATCACCGGGGTCTCCATCAGCCAGCTCCTACACGTGGGCATACTCTCCTTCAACATGATGGTGCCCCTGTTCCTGCTCCTCTATTTCAAGAAGAGCGGGGAGAACGGAGAGCACCAGTACTCGATCATTCCGCCGATCGTCTACATCCTCATCGCGTACATGTTCATCGTGAACCAGTTCGCACCTCAGACCATGGCGCTGGTCCTCTTCTTCCTGGTCATGGGGCTGTACGTTAAGCTCATGGACCTGAACACCAGGGAGACGTCGACGTACCTGTTCCTATTCATTATAGCGTACTTTACCCTCACGTTCACCCATCCGTTCTTCTTCATCTTCGCCCTGGCCCCCATCATGGGGGATTTCCTCTCCAAGGCCATAAGGAACCGGAGGGTCCCCGGTCATGTAACCTCCATCGACAGTCGGGCGATGGTCAACATCATCATGCTGTTGATCGTGATCTATATCTCCGGCTTCCTTTACCAGTTCTTCTCCATTGAGAACAGCGTGCAGCTGCTAATTGATATCATAGGTACGACCGGAGGGGAGACCTGGGATTCGCTGTTCTCCGCCGTGGGGGGGTCGTCCTCCACCTCCTTCTACCCCCTGTTCTTCCCTTCTCTATCACAGTACTATAATATCTTCTCCTGGGGGACGAAGCTGTGCCTGGTCACCTTCGCCCTCCTTTTCCTCTACCTCATGGTCCGGTACCCACGCGCTCGTAAAGAGGTCAAATCCCTGGACATATGGCTTATCCTGTGGTCGGGATTCCTGTATGTCGTAGGACTCTTCTCCATCTTCCTGGGCCAGAGGTCGGTGCAGGTCATGGTGATGCCCGTCTCCAAGGCCTTCTCGGCCCCGGAGCTGAGGACCAGGCTCGTGGGCGCGGTGCTTGCTCTGCTCGTGATCTGTGCCCCTGTGGTACTGCTCTCGAACAACATCGTGAACCAGTCCATGTCCGGGGCGCCGTTCATGGACGACGTTCGGTCCAACACCGTCGGCAGGTTCGCCGACACCACGGTCCCGTCGGCAGACAACGTGCTCCTGGCCGAGAGCCTGTATCCGGTCAGCAACGCTCCCTACGGCTTCTACCGCTTCACTGAGATAGATGAGATCGATAATACCTCCACCTTCGAGGACATGAACCTGATGATCTACACCCCCAAGCTCAACATGCAGATCGAGGGTTACGGCACGGAGTACATGGCCATGGAGAGAAACCCCTCGCTGAGCAAGGTCTACACGATGGTCAGCTCCACCATATTGTACAGGGGATGACCCCTGCACAAGAGTATCCCAATGCTACCGGGAGCGTCCACAGCAGGCCTGGTAGCTCTCGATGTAACCTGCCACGGTGACGTCCCAGGTGAAGCGTTCGACATCCACAGCGTCGTTCCTCTCGATGCTTGACCTCAGTTCATCGTCCCTGAACAATGTGATCAATGCCGATGCTATGGGTTCCGGTTCCGGCCTTACCAGCAGCCCGTTCCTTCCCTCAGTGACCACCTCGGGTATGCCACCCAGGTCAGTCGCTATGATGGGCTTCCTCATGGCCATCGCCTCCAGGAACACCATCCCGAAGGCCTCCTCCCTCGCGGGCATGCACAGGACGTCCACCGATCTCAGGAGCCGCCGGTACTCACGAGGCGGCAGCCTTCCCATGAAGCGAACGTTCTTCTCCATCCCAAGCGCGGAGACCAGCCCCCGGATGCGGGGAGACGGCTCCTCGACCCCGACGATATAAAGGACCACGTCGGGGATGGCTTCCTTCACTAAAGGGATGGAGGAAATGCTCGCCTCGATCCCCTTCCCCACCTTCTCCCCACCGGGGAACAGTACTTTGAACCTTCCATCGAGCGGCAGTGGTTCCATATCTCCCACATCGAATAGAGAGAGGTCGATCCCGTTGTAAATGACGGCCTGGGAAACATCTCTCGGAACATGCTCGGCGAACTGCTCCCTCATCCAGTTGCTGACGTACATCACCCGGTCCATCTTTTTCATGGAATCCCTGAGGCTCTTTCCCTTGAGCTTGTCGAGGGCGTGTTCCAGGTACGTCTTGCCCCCCCTCTCCAGAAGCATGGGCAGGTGGCGTCCGTGGATGGTGGTCAATTTTCCGATGTCTGCGGCATCGAGCATGCCGATAAGGATATCGGAGTTCTCCAGGTTGGAGTGTATCACATCTATGTTCCTACGTCTCAACTCCTCGACCACGCTCTTCCTGATCCTTTTGAAATATTGGCTGCGAAGCACGTTGTCCAGGGAGAACCGCCATCCTGAGTCCTTGACATCAAGGGGTGCGGCCTCTCTGCGCTGCCTTATCCCCAGCACCTCCCGGGACATATATGAGAAGCAATAGACACGGCCGACGGTCATCAGGGAGACGCCCTCGATGTCCTTGAAAAAAGGTGAGATCTCATCGTTGAGCAGGAGGGTGATCGTATGCCCCCTTGCGCTCAGCCGTTGGGCGAGCTCGTGAACGACGGTCTCCGCTCCCCCCCACCCATCGGAAATTATTGACAAGCAAATATTCATTTTCATGTTTGTATCGGACTATTGATAAAAAACAACTTCGTTCCTCCAGTCATAAGATGGCCGCAATATGGTAGGCTGTCAGATCAGCTCTAGAACAAAGTTCAACAGGAACAGGACCAACAGCGGAACTATCGCGATATTGAGGACGATGTTCAACCTTGGCATCTTCACCTTCGATGTAAGGAGCAGCACTTTCAGGAACAGGGAGATGATAAGCAGGGCACTGATCGCAATTCCCACTTCGCCAAGTCCATCCAACGTGTTTATCATCCTCTGACGGCTTCATAGCTCCATCGTTCAACATGCCGTTCGATAAAGATGGAATGAATACCCAATTTCTTACTATTTAAAAATATTATCTAAATTCTCCTCAGGCAGGTCCAGCAATTAATGGGGGATGAACAATAATGGGGTCCAATGATGCCGGATCGGCCATATGAGCTCTTAACCCTCCACTAGAACTTGTTTATGATATCCAGGTATCGGTGCGGAACCTAACCTGAACCATCCTTGTGCAGAAAGCGGAGGACCAGGGATCTGATCTCCTCGTCCCTACTGAACTGGATAAAGTAATAGGGCACGATGGCGGCCGCCCCCACCAGAGTGATCAGTAGCGGATCGAGATTCATAAAATGCTCTACTAGGGCGACCGCGGCCAGGAGCAGCAGGCCTAGGCTCATGGGCCGGGAGATGGACCTCAGGAGGCTGAGAAGGGAGACGCCCGATTCGCGGAGGATCCACCCGCCCACGGTGATGAGAAGAAGTCCGCCGGAGGCGGAGAAAAGCATGAGGGCGAGGTAGACATCTCCCTGAACGCCACCCAGCGCCAGCAGCCCGGAGCGGATGACGAACATGGCGATGTTCAGGAGGAGCATGATCTTCAGCTTGTCCAATATGCTGAACAGGCCGCTGATGGGGGCATACACGAAGGAGACCAGTATCCAGAAGGAGAGGATCTGAGCGTAGACCCCGGCCTCCGCCCATTGTGCTCCGAAGACCACCATGAAGGCCTCCTTGCCGATTATGGCGATGAGGAGTATCAGGGGAAACCCCCATAGGACCAGGCGGGAGACGGTGTTCTCGACCACCATGGCCAGCTGGGCCTTCCCCTCGTGCAAGGCCTTCGCTGAACGCTGGAAGAACACCTGCCCTATGGTGGAGCCTACGAAAGTCAGAGGGAGCTGCAGTATCATCAGCCCCAGGGAATAGTAGCCTACGATGGTGGAGGTGAAGAACGCGGACAGGATGAAGATGGGCATCTCCAGAGCGAACGTGTTCAGCAGGGCGGACCAGGAATCGAACAGGGGGAAATTGCGATACCTGTGAAGCCCCGCTTTAATCCCCACCCATCTCACGCTCCTCTTAAGGAAGGGTCCGTCGGTCCTCCAAGCCTGGTAACCAAGAGTGGAGGATGCCACCACTTGACCTATGACCTGCGCGCCTACCAGAGCACCGCCGGACGGGTACCCCGCGAAACCGACGGCCAGCTTGGTCCCCGCGGTCGAGACGGCTGTGGCCACCTGCGTCCTGGACAGGCGGCCGTACTCTCTCTTGCGGGAGTTCCAGTAGTTGATGGCCGAGAAGGACCCCAGCAGGAACACCATGGCGGGCACGACCCAGAGGAAGGGATTTATCTCCGGTGCGTTGAGCAGGGAGGCCAGGTCATCGCCGAACAACAACATCACGGGGATGAGCACCAAGCCCATCAGAAGGCATATGAGGAGGGAGAGAGCGAGGAGGTTCGCCGCCTCCTCGTCCGTCCTTGGCAGCAGAATGGAGTACTCATACCTGAGGCAGGCGATGACAGCGATCGTAGCAGCGATGGCCAGGACCAGGGCGGACACCCCGTAGGCCTCCGCGCCGTATATGCGTGTTATGATGGGTGAGGTCACAATGGCGATGATCTGGGCGACTATCGTTCCGCTGGCCAGGGTCACGACGTCCGATGCGAACGACCCGCTCTCACCGGGTGCGCCCGATCCCAGGTCCGCGGGGACCAACCGCTTCTTCTTCATCATCCCGTCCTGTGCTCTTTCACGACCAGATCCCGATACAGGCGCCGTAGCTCGGTCCGCTCTTGATCATCAGCACTCTTATCTGGAGAAGGAACTCGATAATGGGTATTTTTCACTTTGTAGCCCGATGTGTGCTCCGGTCACTCAGCGATGCCGCGTCCGGCGGGCGGCGAGGCATGGGGGTCGGCAGCGAACGTAGAACAGTGGGGAGGAAAAGTAAAAAAAAGGTGGGAAGAGGGGCCCATGGCCCCTTGTCGTATGCTCCATCGGTCATCCCTTGCTAGCAAAGGCCTAGCAGGTCGTGCTCAGAGGCCGATGCATAGCACCTTCTGCGTGCCTGAGACTGAACCGCTCGCCACATACCCAACTACGGCGCTGGAGGTGGAGCGGACATTGCCCAGGAAGGTATCGCCTATGGTCGCGCCGCTGGAGGCGGTCAGGCTCATCGCGGCCACGCGGGAGGCGGAGGTCTGATAGAAGGTCACGCCCTTCAGATCCACGCCGCTGGCCGTACCTGATGAGGCCGTTATCTGCACGTTCCCGTAGTTGATGCCGATGTTGTACACCCTAACGTTGTCCACGTCCTTGATCACCAGACCGCTGGTCCCCGTGCTGGGGAAGGTAAGGTAGGTCGCCGACAGGGGACGGTCCCAGGTGGGCAGGTCCCCGATGAGGCAGACCCCGCTGGCAAGCTGGATCGAGCCTGTCAGGGCATAGGTGCCTGCCCTCAGCCAGACCACGGCGTTGGCGTGGGACACGGCCCACTGGACCGCGTTGGTCGCGCTAGACCCAGCGTAGGCTACGGTCGTTCCGTCCGAAGCGTACACGTTGTTGTTGCCGCTCTTGATGACGTAGGTATAGCCCACGACGGAATCGCTCTCAGCGCCCGTATACCGGTAGCTGCCACCTTCAAGCCCGCCCGCGTTGCCCACTCCGGTGAGCCCGGTTACAACGTAGTGGCTACCGTCGTTGGGGTAGTCACCGTAGTAATGGCCGGACATCATCCCGAATCCCCAACAGGCCCCGAGGGCCTGGGAGTACTTCTGGCCATTGTAGTTGGCCACGCAGTTGGTCATGGTGACGGTCCCCAGGCTGATAGGCTCGTACTCAAAGTGGAAGCCGCTCTCCCAGGAGTAGGAGGCCTCGCAGCGGAGCAAGGTCGGGCTCTTTACCTGGCACTCCTCTCGTAGATTGAAACCCACCGCCCAGTTCCACCGGTGGTATGAGTAACCAGCGTACAGCGATTTGCAGTCCTCATAGTAGGGGCGGTTGATGTAACCGGCGGAGGTGGTCGTTGAATCACCCATAAGGTCGAACCCATCCCCACCGACATTGTAGGCGACGCATCGGTAGAACTTGTAGTCGTTGGCACTGGTGCCATCGGCAACAGAGACCCCGAAGGCTCCCATATTGTGGTGGCTGGTGTCAAAGATCCTGACATCCTCGACGCGGTTATCGGATGTCGTCCCGGAGTTGGTGCGGAAGGCGATGCTGCCATCGCCTGTGATGCCCAGCTGCTTGATGGTGACGCCGCTGTGATCCTCCACCCTGAGACCGAAGTTCCAGTAATAGGTGTCGGTGTTCCGGTGGTCTTGGAAGGTGCCGGTCCACACGAACTTGAACACGGTCTTGGTGGGCCCGTCACCCACTAGGGTCACATCGTCCGCGAAGGGCTTGATGCACTGAGCGTCCAGCCCGGTGATGGTGTACGTGCCCTCAGGAACGTACGTGGTCTTACCCGCCTGGGAGGTCGCCCACCTGAGAGCGTCGCCAAAGGTGGAGGCGGTGTACACTGCTGCTCCGGACGAGCTCTTGACGACATTGCTCGACACGATGTAGTCATAGGTGGTCTGAGGGACCACCACTGCGGAAGTGGCCTCGTAGCTCACGCTCGATGAGGAGGATGCGTAGCTGGAGCTGCCAGCGAAGGATGCGGAAACGGTGTACTTGCCGGCCACTGTGGGCCTGTAGGCGTAGGAGAATTGGCCTAACGAGCTCGTGGTCACGCTTGTGGAGGCGGACTTGCTGCCGTCAGGATTCGTCACCTGCATGGCTATGGTGGCTCCAGGGACGGCCACCCCGCTCCCGGTCTTAAGGGCTCCTGCGACCATCTCATCACTGCCGACCAGGGCGCTACCGTCGCTGGTCAGGGTCATGGTGGTGGAGACGATCGTCGGAACCTCCTTAGGCTCTTCGGGGACATAGGCCGTAAAGGCCACGTTACTGGATGATGAAGTATATTCAGCATCACCAGCAAAAGAGGCGGTAAACACGTATCTGCCCGCCACCGTAGTCATCAAGTCCATGTCAAAGGAGCCAGTAGAATCGGTAACAGCCTTTGCTCCTTGGGTTGGCGTCCTGATGGATCCATCGGGCATGGTGACCTTTAGGTCCACAGTTCGGCTAGCCAATCCTGCAGTGCCGCTCAGCGATCCATCAGCGTGTATGCTCTGGCCGACCTCTATGGTCGATGACGCCAGGTTCAGTGCTATGGTCGAAGCGCTTGGGATCGGTGTCGGCTCCTCATTTGGTTCGACAACATCGAAGGAAACGCTCTTCGTCGATGATGAATATACAAACGATCCATAATATGTGGCGGTGAACTTGTACATGCCAGACTGTTTAGTAGTGTAATCCATGCTGAACTTACCGCCGCTGGTCGTGGTCGTTGATGAACCCTGGTTGGGGTAAGCGGTTGTCCCGTCAGGCAGTGTGACCTTCAGATAGATCTTGGCATACCTTATCCCTATGCTTGAGGAGAGCACACCGTCAGCATGCACCTTCTCGCCGACCTCTATGTCCGATGAACTCATCGTGAGGGAAATATTTGTGGTCGTTCTGCTCTTCCACAGAGCAGCCGTAACGCTGTCTGAGGAGATGGGGATCACCATTACGGCGACAAGGACCATTGCAATAACAGCAATAATCCCAATTCCACCTCCAATAGATCGTTTAAAAACACCATTTTTTTTATGCATCCAACTCACCTCTACCTCATCTCATAGATTCAGACCAGCACCATTTTTTTTATTTGTCTATAATATTAATTATTTATTATCTAATAAGATAATATTATTGGATATAATTGTTTTATAGACAGATGAAAGGACGAAAAAATGACATAAAAAAGGTTACTATCTTAATATCAAGAATAGTAATCTGGATTAGTTTTTATTTCTTGACTTATTATTTATATGTATAACCTTTCATATAATTTATTTATTAAAATATTTAGTAGTGTAATTATTAAAAAATGAAAATGAGGAATGGCAATCTCAGCAGGTCATGATTGGAGCAGGGGTTAACACACCTAGGATATGGTTCGTGATTGTCTGTTCCCATCCCATAAGATAGGGCGATGCGATCCACCCTAGGCATCGAGATGGTCAAGATTGGAGATTTTGAGATAACAAGGGGTCCCCCCCCATTTTTTGTCAAAAACCGGAGGCCCCAGTGGGCCGTTCAGGGATGAGCGGGGGGATAATGACCTTTAAGGATTGGATACCGGTTCCCTACCCGGACCTTCCGTCGCCTCAGCATCGCCCTTCTTCTGATGATCCCGGCCGATCCTAGAGATCCTGTTCGCCACGGAGACTATGCCCCTGGTCGCCGTTATTCCCACGAGCGGCATGGTCTTACTCCCCATCTCGAACTTATACTTCTCTTCACCGCCGCCCAAAGCGCACCACCTAACTCCCCGCTCCCGGAGGTCAAGGAACGCATGGTAGAAGACCAACCAGCCAGGGGAGAACTTGGAAAAGGAGTCGTTCATTCCCAATCTGAAACCAAAGGCGGTATCCCCCTCTTGAAAGCCGAACAGCTGACCGGCCACCTCACCATCGAGCAGCAGCTCGTACGCGTAACCCCCGCCTCCGTTATACCTGATTCTCAACGCCTTCCTAAGGAATTTCGTGTTATTGGGATCGAGGAAGATGCTGCCACCTCTGGATCCCCAACGCTCGATGTGCTGCTGAACGTAAGCCCCTACCGAACGGTCAAGGTCATCAAGGGCGATCTTACGGAACTGTATATGGTGCCCCTCGCGATCGATCAGTCGCAGGGTGCGTTTTATCGTCCTTCGAGCATGCTTGTCGAAGCCCTCGGTGATATCTCCAGAATCTCTGATTGGAACGTTCATCATGGTGCTGGAAGGTTCATCCACAGTGTGCCAAGTGTAGTGGGCCATTTGTGTGAACTGCCGTACGGCGTCACCATCGGCCATGAATTTGGTCGACAGAACGCTCCACTTGAGACGTTTCATCTCCCCCACGATCAGCTCCAGGGCGTCCTTGCGTCCAGGCAGGAATAAGATGGAGTTGCTGAGAAGCATCATACAGTTGGGCACACCGCCAACTAGGGACAATGTCCTCAGGGGCAGTCCTTTGGTACGATATACGGAGTTTACCAGGGGGGCGATCCCCACGAGGTCCTTGCCCTCCTCGATCAGAATTATGTTAGGGGTTGCCGCCTTTTGATAGGTCTCGAGCCAGATCTTAATCAGGTCCAGGTTATTATAAACATTCCCGCCTGACGCTCTTCTTAAACCCTCCCACCTGTCGGAGTAATCATCCAAATCCTGTGTGGTTGTAACAACGATAGGTCTCAATCGGCCACCATCAAACTGATACAGTAATTTTATCGGACTATGAGTAATAATATGGTAGTTCATTAATAAAGTTATGCTAATATCGGGCACTCGTCATGTTTTATGAAGGCCAATGAGCAAATGCCTTTTTATTGATAAATATAAATAAGGAAAAGTAGGATGATGAGCACGGTGTACTGCTGATAAGAATATCCGATTTCCTGCGAGCTCTGTTACTGGTCTCTTGGTTCTATAGCTTGCTGATATGGCTCTATGTTTCAGTTAGGATAATCACCAACGACCACATCGTCTTCGATCCCTTCATCTACGATGTTCCAGGGATATCGTTCGGCTTGATGGGAGCTGGAAGCTTTGTTTTTAGCGCACTTTGTCTATTGATCTATCTGACGGTTTGGGGTCTTCCCCAAAAGCCACGGTAGCCTAACGACCTTCCCGACCGATCCGTTCCATTTTGGATACAAGCCCAATAAGGTTGTCCGGGACCAGTTTCGATCTCCATCGCAGAAGAGGGCCTTTCGATAACTATTAAGAACATGCCAACAAATAATGTGGTTGCCAGTGATCAAGCGTTGATGCTATCAAAGACGGTCGATGGTTCCCAAGGGTGACGGATTTGGTTTTGTCGAGACAGCCGCCGGTGATGTTCATCAGATACGTGGGCAGGCGCGCCGGGTTCAAGCGATCGATACTGGTCTACTTTGAGAGGTCGTTGGATAACTACCAGGAGATGCCCATAGAGGCGGACCTAGCATTCAAGACGCTGGACAAGAGCAATATCCGTCTGATCCTGGAGCAAGGCACGATCCCGGACATCTTCTTCGTGTCGCCCGGCTACAAGACCATCAAGAACAAGTACAAGTCCATCCGGAAGGTGCGAATGGATGAGATCACCAGCAGGGTCGACAGGGGCGACGTGGGCTTCCTGGCTCTGGAAAAGGGAGAGGTCGTGGGATGGATATGGGCCTGTCTGCAGGAAGAGAAGTACGAGCCTGCCATCGAGATGAACATTAAGTTTGGTCCGTCAACATCAATGATCTATGGCCTGTACGTCGTCGCCGACCGCCGCAAGAAGGGCTATGGCTCATCGCTGATAAAATACTCGCTGAACTACCTTGCCCAGCAGAACTATGTGCGAGCTACAGCTGTCGTGGAGCATGATAACCTGCCGTCCCAGAGGTCCTTCATGAAGGTCGGCTTCGTGCCGATCAAGCAAATGAAAAGGGTCCGCGTTCCTGGTTACAATAGGTTATCAGAGAAGGCAGTCCCCTCGCCGGAAAAATGATCATGAAAAAAAACTTGTGGACAATAGCGCTGCGCTACTGTGAGACAGCCAAAGAAACGGGGACAGACTCACTTGCCGTTCAGAAGCATATAGGCTTCCCTGATGTGCTCTGGGTTGGAGGACCCGATGATGCAGTCCTCGATCTTGCCCAGGCTCTTGATGTAATCTATAGCCTCAGTGATGGGAATGGACCCTCCGCCCAGGATGTTCATGGCCATGATGTGGTGGTCGGTCGCCCGGATACGATCCTCGACCTCCTCCTTGGAATCGTTCATGTCGTACCCCAGGGGGTTTACCGGGGTCATGATGTTAAGCCGGCCCCTGTACTCCTCGAAGTCCTCCAGGAACATGGGCAGGTTCAGCGTGACGAAGCCCACCGGAACTTCATAGTCGTCCTCCATCCTCTCCTTGGCGGCCATGAGCACGTCGGCCATGCCCAGGCCCAGCAGGAAATCGGTGATGACGTTGTGCACCATCACGTGGGTGATGTCATAGTTGTAGTATGGGGACGCGATCAGTTCCAGCCCAGTGGTGGCCACGTATGCGTAGTTGTTCTGGACCACGTCCTTCACCGAGCGCATGGCGCCCTTGATGAGCATAGTCGGCCTGGAGCCCCGGATGATGTCCATGGCCATGCCTTCGATGCCCTTGTTGTTCATCGTCCTGATGTACTCCTGGACATTGGGGATCTGCAGGATGAAGGACATGTCCACCGTGTCCACCTTGGAGTAGTACTTGAGGAAGTCCAGCATCCGGGGGTGCGTCTCCACGATCATGGAGCGGACGCCGATGTCGTACGCCGCCTCCACCACCTCCATGATCCTCTGGGGGCTGGTGAACCGGCTGTTCATCTCCTCGCTCCTCTCCTCGGATAGGTGGGAGATGCCGACGAACTGGTTGTGCCCGAGGATGAGGTTCATAGGGATCACAGGTAACGGACTTTCTGGGGTTGACCGTCGCGAGCGGAGAGGTAGGCGGAATCGATCACGGAGGTAGGCATGCTGCCGACCTTGATGTCACACTTCGTGTTTTGCGCGTCGCGAATGCTCTCAACGAGGTGGAGGTCCTCGGCAGTGTACTCCCTCCCCCCGATGTTGAAGGGGATGGGGTCGGGAAAGCATTGCTTGAATCTCTTGTTGACAGTACCATCGTTCGACACCGTTTCCAGGTACTTCTCCGCGACCCTGGCCACGCCCTTTTCGCACGTGACCTCTAGCATCATCTCCGGGAGGCGGTAACCGGACTCCACCCAGGAGACCGCGAGATTACCCCTGACGCCGCTATTCAGCGTCAATTCCAACCTGGCGACGTCCTCGACGCTCTCGGATATTACCCTCTCGGTCCTGCAGGAGACGGAACGCATGGGCCCGAGGATGTAGTGGACCATGTCCAGGGCGTGGCAGCCCAGGTCTATGAGGGCCCCTCCCCCGCCCTTGTAGGGGTCGAACTGCCATCCTTCCATTCGCTTATCGACCTGGCTGAGGTAGAAGTGCGATCTGAAGGAGAGCACCTTACCCAACTCTTCCTCCTCGATCAACTTCTTGGCGCTGTTGTAGGTCGGCATGAAGCGGCGGCAGTAACCCACCAGGCTCTTGGAGCCGTTGGCGTTCCCGATGATGGTGGAGCACTCCTCGGTGGTCTTGGCCATGGGCTTCTCGATCAGGACATGCATGCCCTTCTTGAGGGCTGTGGTGGCCATAGAGCCATGGAGGAAGACCGGCGTGGCCACGACCACGATGTCCAGGTCGTTCTCGTCGAGCATGATCTGGAAGTCCGTGTAGGTCCTGACGTCGTCGTTACCGCTCCGTAATATCTTGAGCATGAGCTCATTGACATCACAGAGTGCGGTCACACGGCAACCATCCAGTCGGTTAAAGATAGCCGCATGTAACAGACCCATCTTTCCTAGTCCGATCACGCCGACGTCCATGCCCCCCTCCTTGCCGGGCATTTCTTGTTTAGGATAAAGGCCTATATTCATATATGCTTAGTTATTTCTATAAATTTAGAAAGGTTATAATGTACCCCGGTGCGTCTGGCCAGAAATATTAGAGTATTCGATAGTTAAGTACGGTGTTCCAACACGCTCTATTTTTATAGCATCAGCATGACGAAGATATCCCTCCGATCAAGGATGTTGTGGTAATGCCGTCCCCGAACGGCCCATTATGTAAAGAATGACGAATAGGGTCTATTTTGGTGTAGTTCTGTCAAAATCAGACCTTCCCGGCTCGTCCTCGAGAAGGGGGACAATCATCTATCTCAGAGGATTCTACCGTTCCTCTCATGAGCAAACAATGACGCGAGGGCGAGGAGCATCCATGCTTGCGACCAGCGCATGAAAGGTATCTTGTTCGTCACCATAGGCCACTTCTGATAGTAGAAGAAACCATTCCTGTCCTGCATGTTCTTGATCGTCCACTCGGCGATGGTATGGGCCATGTCGATGCGGACGATGTCTCCTTTCAACTCAGCGGCCTGAGTGAAGGTGATGATCCCCTGGGACTGGTTGTGTATGTCGACGGGAAACCTCTGGGGGGCGCGGTATAACGACCGCCCGTCCTCCAGGAAAAGGCCCTTGTAGAATGTCAGCGCCCGTCCGATGGCATTGTCAATATCATCTCGTAGCTCCGCCGGGGCGAGGTCCCTGTATGAGAGGAGACCACTGATCATGTACCCTTGATGGAAATCATGCTGGAGGTACTCCCTGCCGTTCGGGTATATGGAATAGACCCATGAGCCATCCTCCCTCTGGAGTCGAAGTACGGTCTGCAGGACCTCATCACATAAAACGCGAAGTTCATCGTTCGGTCTCGCTCTAAGCGAGGAGGCGATAGCGCCGAGGGCCTCCGCCGAGGCGTTGGGGACGATCTTCCCTTTCCATTCGGGAGTGTACATGAAGTACGCGTGGCTGTCCCTGTGCTCCACCATTCTGCGCAGATATGCCTGGCAGCTGCCGATCACCTCGTCCAGACGCTCCTCCCTTCCGGTCAGCTGGAGTAGGGAGAGGGCTTTCAGGACATTGCTGGTGCCTATGATGTCCGGCACCGATGGTGTGAGAGCGCCCTTGTCCGCCGCTATGAACGGGAAGTAGTGAGAGGCCCAGGCATGGTCCCCCACGCTTT
The DNA here is from genome assembly GCA_012719175.1 of Methanomassiliicoccus sp. Lineage (NCBI taxonomy): Archaea > Methanobacteriati > Thermoplasmatota > Thermoplasmata > Methanomassiliicoccales > Methanomassiliicoccaceae > Methanomassiliicoccus > Methanomassiliicoccus sp. The sequence goes on along the minus strand of JAAYAX010000004.1, from coordinate 529,416 downwards.
TCTTCAAGGAGTTGCCAATTATCATCTCGCTCAGCTCGGTCGCCTGACGAAGGTACCTCTCCTCGCCCGTCGCCGAGTGGAGCGTGAGGTACGCCTGGACGAAAACGGCAAGGCCCTTGGTGTCCACGCCCTTCTCCACCCCGAAGAGCGCCCGGAGGTTGATGGGGGAGAGCCTATGGAGCTGAACCAATCCCATCTGGACATAGGGGCTGCCAAGCTTGATGTTCTGGACCTTGAAATTGTTCAGGCCATCATATGGGTCCCATCCCTCATACCGTCCATCGATCCACCTCTCCAGATGAGATATGGAGTTGTATACGTTCTCCGCATCCAGCGTAGTTCTCTTGGTTCCGCTGTCATTGCCGGCGGAGGTCGGGGTCATGGCGTTCAGATAAGGGGACGGGGGGATTTGAACCTGAAGCCCGACACGGTCTCAGGATCGGCGATCAAACGCTCCATGTTGCGAGGGTAATCCTCGATTAGCCAGACCATCAGGGCGGTGATGTCCACGTAATCGTCCAGTAGACGGGACCGCTTCCTCTTCCACTCCACCTTCGCTCCCTTGTCCTGAACGAGCTCCACGGCCCTGTCGATCGCCCTGCCGCGGTCGGAGAGGTTCACGATGAGCCCATACTTCTCCTCCAGCTCGATGAAGTTGCCCATGTCCGTCGGACCCACGAAGGAGTTGCACCGTACCGTGGGGGTCCCCAGGATGGCGCTCTCGGTGGCCATGGTCTGGGTGTCAGTGACCAGGAGCCGGGCGTAGGAGAGGGCGTCATGGATTCGGTACCTTGGGATGTTTATCACATTGGACCTCAGCTCCGGGGGGACGCCTTTCTCCGAGGAGATGAAGACCCGGGAGTGCTCCTCCAATCTTTTTACCAGCTCGCGTTTGGAATCATCGTCGAAGCCCCATACGCCCTTGTCATGGATGGCATCGAAGGCGTTGAAGCGCAGGATAGAGTAAGGCTCGTCCTTGGACACAGACAGGAGGTCGAGCACCCCCTCGTCCGGCGTGTAGTATGATGGATGCAGGTACGCCATCTCCTTGAGGCTGTTCACCCGCAGCTGCTTCCTTCCCAGGTCCTGGCGGAAGTAGGAAGGGGTAATGATGTGGTCCACGAAGGGCATCACCAGCTTGAACTCCAGGATGTAGTACAGAGTGCTGATGGTGAACTCGGAATCGTTGAAGATGAGGTTGGGAAGACCCATCAACGTCGATGCGTAGGTATCATAGCTCCCGAATCCTGTGATCAGACCGATGTCGAACCTCTTCAGCCATCTGGTGGCTTTGATGACATCGGAGGGGATCGAAGTTACTTTGCCGGCCTTTGAGGAACTGGGGGTGGAGTAGAGGAAGTGATCGATCCCCATCTCCTCCAGCAAGGGCACGGTCTCCCCGTAGTCCCTGGCCACGATGTGGGTGGCCCTCCCCCTCTTCTCTAACTCTCTGACTATGTTGCGGAAGAAGTGGACCTGCGCGGGAGTATTGACGAATATCCCAACGTCTTTGTCTTTACTACCGTTAAGCAGGAACTGACCCCTCCGGTCATATGCCATGTCCTGAACTTAAAACTTCAGAGTCGATGACGAGCGTCTCTCTCGGAACATCATCCTAATTCCGTGAGGGGAGCGTATATAGTAAGGACCGTTATTCAGAGGGCATTGGAACGTGTTGCCCCAGGTTCGGTTCTTAAGTCGCATCGTATGTCTCCTTCGATCATGAGGCGTTACCATCCTCTGGAAAGGGGATGCCGGCACGCACCTAAAAGGGTGGAGGGATGATCTGGAGAGGCAACACGAGGCGCGTTTCATGGAGAAGCTTAGGGCGCAACTGTCCCTGACCAGGCTCAAAGGCCTCTTTAAGGACACGTTCTTGCGCAACTCCTTCTACATCTTTCTGTCCTCCATCACATCGTCTGGCTTCGGCCTGCTGTTCTGGATGGTGGCCGCCTGGTACTATGACATAGAGAGCGTGGGGGTGGCCTCCACCCTCATCTCCACCTCCGGCCTTATCGTTGCCCTGGGGATGCTGGGGATGGACCAGTCCATGATCCGGTACTTCCCGGTCCTGGACCGGTCGATGATCCTGGGTAGCGTGGTAAAGATAGCCGCGCCCCTGGCCATGGCCATAGGGGCGGTGTTCATCCTCGGATCATCGCTTTGGATGCCGGACCTGGTCGCTTCCGACATCGTCCACATCCTGTTCATACTGCTGATCGGGGCCACGAGCGTCGCTTACATCGCACACACCGCGTTCGTGGGAAGCAGGAACGCCCAGAACGGCTGGTACCAGAATATGATATTGGGGGTGCGTGTGCTCCTTCTCATCGCTTTCGTGACCCTTCAGGACCTGGGCATCCTCATAGCGATGCTGGTCTCCTACGCGATCACCCTGCCGGTCTCCGGCCTTCTACTTTTCCGGTCCGGTTTGAGGCTGGGAACCATCGATTGGAGCTTTCTCAGGAAGGCCTTCTGGTTCTCCACTGGCAACTATGTTGCGACCATCCTCAACATGCTCCCTACCATGGCGATGCCGATATTGGTGTTCTCCCTGATCGGAGCGGCCGAGGCCGCCATTTACTACATGGCACTGTCCATCGCGGCGATCGTATTCCTGATACCGGCGACTTTCAACACCTCGCTATACGTGGAGGGCAGCCACGGGGAAAGTCTAACGAAGACGTTTCGGAGGTCCTTGACCATCACCTACGCCATCCTCGTACCGTGCATAATCATATTCATGCTCCTGGGACCGTTCATACTGGGGATCCTGGGAGCCCAGTACCGGTCCGAGGGCCTGGGCATACTGAACATTCTGCTGGTGTCAGGCATATTCTTCACCTTGTTCCAGCAGGTGAGCACCTATCTCAAGGTCAAGGAGCATATACGGGGGGTTGTCCTCATGGGCGCCGTCAACTCCGGTTCATTCCTCGCTCTCAGTGTCATCTTGGCCAGCGCCATCGGCAAGGACGGGATAGGCTATTCCTGGGTCTTCTCCTTCGCCCTGGGTGCCCTTGTAGGAATTGCGTACATGAGGTACACCAGGGGAAGGAGCGGACCTCTGCCCGTCAATCCATGATGGGGGGCGGCTAGAGCTCAAATATTGTATTGGATTAGAGAGGGACAGAACGCTGAGGTCGCTTCACGGGTAAGGACGAATGGCGCATGAGGTCAGCCACTGTCGGTCGATCTCTCTCACCTTACGTATGGTTCGCCACTGCAGGCTCCGACGGTAACCCTTCTTGCACCTCGGATACCCCATCGATGATCTTGGCGATGTTGACGGCCGCGTCCCCGCGCCCGTAGGGGTCGCTCTGAGGTCGTGCCGGTCGGAACGAGGATATGGCTTCCAGCAGACGCTCCGGATCACAACCGACCAAAATGTTCCACCCGTCCTCGATGGTCTCGCCCCACTCCGTGTTGCTCCGGACCGTGATGCACGGGACCTTCAGGACGTAGGCCTCCTTCTGCATCCCCCCGGAGTCGGTGACGATCTTGTCCGCGGAGCTCATGAGCCTCAGCATATCGAGGTAGCCTAGCGGCTCGGTGGGGACGATGTTCGACGGCAGCCCTTCCCACATGCCTGCGGCCACCAAACGGTTCCTGGTCCGGGGGTGCACGGGGAACACTATCTTTCTCTGCGAACGCCCCATCGCTCTTATGGTGCTCGACAGGGCGTTGATGTCATCGGTATTGCTCTGGCGGTGGATGGTGGCCACCAGATAGTCCTTCTCCTCGAGATCTAGTCTCTCCAAGATGGTCGACCTCTCCTTGGCTATGGCCAGGTTCATCAGGACGGCATCGACCATCACATCCCCCACCACATGGACCCCTTCAAAGATCCCCTCCATGTGCAGGTTGTTCGCGGCGTTTACCGTCGGGACGAACAGAAGGTTGGAAAGATGGTCCGCCACCACCCTGTTGATCTCTTCGGGCATGGTTCGGTCGAAACTCCTCAGGCCCGCCTCCACATGGGCGATCCTCATGTTCAGCTTCGACGCTGCCAGCACCCCGGCCAGCGTGGAGTTGGTATCTCCGAACACCAGCACCAGGTCCGGCCGCTCTTTGATAAGAACGCCCTCCAGGGAGGACAGCATATCGCCCGTTTGCCGGCCTTGAGTGTTAGAACCAACGTTTAGGTTGTAGTCTGGATGAGGTATGGACAGCTCTTGGAAGAAGATCTCGGACATGCCGTGATCGTAGTGCTGGCCGGTGTGTACGATGACCTCCTCATGCCTCTTCCTCAGCTCTTTGGAGAGGGCCGCGCACTTGATGAACTGGGGCCTTGCGCCTATTACCGAAACGATCTTGCCGATCTGACCCTTTGACCTTGTCAAAATATCTCCCCAGGATTCTCCACCAATGCGTCAATAACACGGTTCTTTTGCGCGAACATGATTATGGATATTGATAAACCTTCACACCATCACCCTGCACGCTAAGAATGACTTCCCGTTAACAGAATTACCGCTCTTCTTCCTATTGGCATGTATCGCACTCGAACGGATAAGCTTCTTTCCGTCATCATGATGGAAGTATGATGATGTGACTCTCGACAATACATGCATCATCTCCGAGGGACGGCCGAAAACGCATCCTATGAGCACAAGCATCGGATACCAGCATAGTGCGCTCCACCAGCCCGGTCACTGAAGGGGCATGATAAGATAATGATCTACTTGACCATGTCAACGCTCACCAGGAGTTCCTGGCTGGTACTCTCATTACACAAATAATATATGCGCTAGACCATATCCATAGTCCCCTGTCAAGGTTGGTCATCGTAGAGAAAAAAGAAAGGAGAGGTCATGATTTTGAAAAATGAGGATGCTGGGACCCACAGGCTCCTGGTCCTTGTCGCGACGCTCTCGTTCCTCCTATTGACACTTGCCATCATCGCCGTGTACTTGTCTCCCATGGAGGGGTACGAGTACTCGGTCTATGAGAGCACTCCTCTCGTCTTCTGGATCGCCATCATTACCGGGCTCGCCGTAGGCATCCTGCTGTTCGTCGTGTACTACGGAAAGAGCAGGGCGATGTGGGGGCTGGGGCTGTTCCAGATCCTGTTCTCCAACTACCTCCTGGTATCGTTCTACCAGGTCAAGGGCTTCATGTACATCGACAGGTTCGATTCGATGTCCATAGTCGGTTATGCCAAGGATATCGTGCAGTCCGGCCACTTCCCAGGAACGAACTACTACCCCATGGGCTCGATCATGATGGCCTCCACCGGGGAGCTGCTCGATCAGAGCATCTATCTCATGTCTCAGCTCTTCCCCGCCCTCATGCTCACCGCCTACATCGTGGGCATGCTGTGCTGGGCGAGGGCGATCTCCGACCATCCGCTATTCGCTCCTTCCATGATGGTCGCCTCCCTCCCCATCCTGTTCGCCGGCTACATCCCCACGATCATGCACCAGACCATGATGGTCATGATGCTACCCCTGTTCTTCTACATCCTATGGAGGTGCGGCAACAGCAACCGGTACAAGATACTGGCCGCGGTGATGATAGTGTTCTTCACTCTCGGACATCCCCTGGTGGCCGTAGGCATCGTGGTCATCCTGGCCACCATAATCATCACCGAGACTCTGCTGAAGCGGCCGGTCCGCACGGTCACACCTCCGCTGTTGCTGCTCAGCATCCTGGCCCTGTTCATCTGGGTGTTCAGCAACGCCGTCCTGACCAAGAACGTGGAGGCCAACATCGAGATGCTGCTGGGGGTGGTCGAGGGGAGGACCACCATCGGAGCGGCCCAGGGGACGGCCTCACAGCTAGGCATACTGTGGGTTCTCCAGTCCATGCTGGCCTGCGTGATAGACGATATCATCTACGCAATAATGGCCATCGCGGTGGGGGTCATGATATTTAAGAGGAGATCGAGGCCGCATCTTATGACCGTGGTCATGGCCTGCTTCCTCGCGGGCACCATTTTCTTCGGGGCTACAGCCCTGCTCACCTACGCTCACAACATCAACCGCATCATCAACCTGAACTTCATAATGATATTCGCCGTGCCTCTGGTGGGGTACCTTCTTTTCACCTACAGGAAGGACGGCAAGCGCGTCCTAACGCTTCTGGTGACCGTTCTGATCGCGATCTCGCTGGTGGCTACCGTTTTCGCCGTCTACTCCGACCCGATGCAGAAGACCCCCAATGGCTCCATCAGCAGGTCCGACGTGGCGGGCGCGAACTGGTTCATCAACGAGAGGCCGGAGCTGCTGAGGACGCATATACTACAGTCCGTGCCCTGGAGGTTCGCCGACATGATCTATGGGGCGGAGTATAACAAAGAGCATCTCGCCTTCAGATGGAACATCAACGCCACCACCGCCCATTTCGCCTCGTACTACAACTCCAGCGATAGAGGGGACTCCGACTACCTGGTGTTCTCCACCTTCGACGTCGATGCTTATACTAGGACCTGGACGCCGATCAATAAGTTCACTGTTGACGACTTCGTCAGGCTGGATCGGGTCGAGCCCGTAGGAAACATCTACAACAACGGGTGCTGGATGGTCTACTGGAAGATATGATGGCGTCCGGATGGACACGGTCGCCGCGGTCATCGGTTAGCGGGACCCAGACCCGAACGCCGAAGGTATCAAGATATATCCATTCGACCAATGCCCAGGCTGTAATGGAGCAGAAACCCGACGGTCCCATTGTCATTGCAGACAGGAGGACCGCCGTTCTGATGATAGGCCCCCTGCCCCCTCCCCGGGGAGGCGTGGCCAACTTCGTGGAGAAGGTCCGGGATGGCTTCCCATCCGAAGGTAGGTACGAGATCGAGGTGTATCGGACGGGGCCGGCGGGAGAAAGACCGTCCACCAGCACGCTTTTTATCCAGGACCTCCGGGATGTGCTGCGGTATTTCAGAAGGTCTAGGAAAGGACGTCCCCAGATCGTGCACGTTCATACCGCATCGTACTACAGCTTCCTGCGCAACGTCCCATATGTTATGTGGAGCAAACATATCTCCAGGGTTCGCACGGTCGTTCACGTTCATGGAGGTGGCTTTATAGAGTTCTACCAGAACGGCAGCGCTACGGTCAAATACCTCGTCCGCAGGACGTTGCAGGAGACCAATGCCATCATCGTCACCTCGCCCTCCTGGATAAAAGCGTTCCAAGATATCGCCGGACCCGACAAGAAAATAGTCTCCGTTCCCAACGGCTTCGATCCCCGCACCTTCCGACCCATCGAGCGAGGGGAAGCGAGGAAGGAGGCGGGCATACCACCCGAGGGAAGGGTGCTGGTGACCGTCGGGTACCTGGAGGAGGTGAAGGGCCACCGGTACCTCATCGAGGCCATGAGAGAGGTCGCCGCCCAGCACCAGGATGTTCGCCTTTACATCATCGGGAACGGTTCTCTCAGGGATGCGCTCGCAGAGCAGGTAAAGAAGCTGGGCCTGGAGGACCGCGTCCATTTCCTTTATGACCCTATAACATCGGCGCAGGTGGCCGACTGGATGAACGCCGCCGATATTTTCGTACTCCCCAGCCTCAAGGAGGGCAACCCCACGGTGATGTTCGAGTGCCTGGGATGCGGCAGGCCGTTCATTGGGACCTGGGTGGGGGGAATACCTGATGTCATAACCGGAGAGATGGGTGTCCTATGCGAGCCTTCGGACCCGCACGGCCTGGCGCTGGCGATCAACGAAGCCCTAGGGCGCGAGTGGAGCGTAGAAAGGATCTCACAGCACGCGCAGAGGTACACGTGGACGAACATAGTCTCCCAGCTCTCAGCCCTTTACGATGAGATTATGGGCAGGGAGACGAAAGACTGAACGTCATGCTTCTTAGAACCTGGGCAGGTCAGCGAAGGTGTCGACCACGGTGATCCCGGGGACGTGGTTCATGGTGTGCACCCGGGACGCGCCCCCGAACCGGCCGGGCTCGATGTAACCGACCTGCTCCTCCTCATAGTGCTGCTTGTCCAGCCTCAGGACCTTGTTGATGTTGATCGCGTATCCATAGCATACAGAGCAGTCCTGTGAGGGACGGTACAGCACCCCGTCCTGCTCGAAGAACGCCCCCGCTGGCCGGGCGCGCCTCACATCCGTGATCACCGGGTTGAGGGGATGTGGCGTCCAACTATCCGTAAACAGATCATCGGCGTAGAATAGGAACAGCTCATCGTTGAGGGGCGCCCCCTCGTTCTCCTTGATGTTGCAGAACAACCACCACAGGCCGTCCCTGCGCACGATGGTGGTGTCCACGGCGTGGACGTCGGTCATGATGTTCTTCACGAGCTTCCACCCGTAGGGGAATTCAACGGCCTCGTACAGCTCGATGGTGCGTCCGTGCGCTGACTCGGGAACGAGAAAGCGTCTCCCCTCCCACTCGAAGACGAGAGGGTTCGAAAGGTGGTACGGTCTCTCCAGGACCTTAACTGGCCGCTCATACCTTCCTTGAGGGTCCATCTTTATCACGGAGATGTGCCCATGGTTCTTCCCGAAGGGCAGCTGCAGCTCCTCGATGAAGATGAGGAGATCATCACCATGTCTAGCAACATGCGGGTCCCCCCACCACACCCCCTTAGGAGGCTCCATGGCGACGAAGTCCTCGAACGAGGTGGGCATGTTCTCCCCCAGCTTGTAACGGATGGCCCAGCTCTCCCGATACAGCGTCTTCCTGATGATGATCCGGGCGTTCCGGGGCAGGTTACGAAAATGAAACTTCACCACGTCTAGGTTGCCGGGTGAAGGCCTTGACGATGAAGCGCACGCGGCGCCCTCGTCCGTGACCGGTGAGATGGCCTCCTCACCCCCATGGCAGAGAGCTTCGAGCACCCGGGGGATGAACGATATTCCCTTGAGGTACGCCTGCTCCCGATTCCTTTTCTCGGACCAGTTGACCGTGCGGGAGTAGGAGAGATAGACGGGAAAAGTTCTACCGCCGTGCGTCCTCCTCACATGGGAGCTGGTGGCCAGGGCGCCGTCATAGATCTCCCAGAACCCGGCGCTCCTGCCGTCGTACCTCATGCAATCCCCCGGGAAGAAGGAAAGCACCCCGTACCTGGAAGCCGCGGAGATGTCATCCAGATCGAGCTCACTGCCGGCATCGACAAGGACGTCGAGGTCCTTTCTCTTCAGCCTATCGAAAACGTCCGGAGATGCCTTGACAGGGCGTTGACCGTCGCCTAGATGGAACCGCTCAACCCCATCCAGCACCGCTGGCAGGTCCTCGTGCTTGAAGGGATCAGGTCGGCCCGAGCCGCCCATGAGGAGTGGGGTTTTACACACCAGTTCGTCGGCGGCCTCGTGGGCACGGTAGAGCAGGGACCGGCTTGATGGTGGGCGATGGCCTTCCCTGTCGCTCGTTCCGACCGTTACATGCAGGCCGATCTCGGCATAGGACGACGTTCCTATCCTCTCCATCATCCTGGCGGCCCAATAAGGAACTCTTTGACCAGCAGATAACGTTCCGATCCTTAACTTGGGCCTCATCCTGAACCGCCCATTTAACGGCAATATGCCTCCCGAGGTAATAAAAATTGGCCGTTATGTTATTACAGAATGGAAATTTTTCAGACATATGCCTCTGGGTGCAGGAATTACCACCATCGGAGATTCAAGGTCTGCCAGTCCTCGTTCATGGAGGAGGCGGCAGGCTTGCCAAGGGTAAATATGTGCATACTGAGGTCGGGGTCTCATCCTAGAAGGACGAGCTTGTATCGGATGCTGACGGGCAAGGAGGGTTGATGATGGCGAATGCGATGATGAAAGCGTACAGAGCATGCCCGCGGTCCCTTCAAACGATCGGCATCAATCTTGTGGAGACCACAAGCTGGGCCCTGGACCGGTCCCCGACAACGGGACGATACCTCGAACAGCTGAAGGCGGTGCAGTCCTGGAGCAGGGAGGAGCTGGACAGGTACCAGAGCACGAAGCTGCGGCAGGTGGTTCGATACGCATATGATAACGTCCCCTTCTACCGGCGGCTCTACGATCAGGAACGGGTGGACGTCGAGAGCGTTCGCACCGTGAAGGACCTGGACAAGCTGCCCATGATCACCAAGGAGGACGTGCGTATCAACTACGACGATCTTCAGTCGCGCAAGAGCGTCCGCTCAAAGGTCCAGTACACGTCCGGCACAACAATATCTCCCTTGAAGGTCAGGATATCCACTGATGCCATCAAGCTCAACCGGGCGAGCTCCCTGCTACGAGACCACTGGGCAGGATATCGTGGGGAGAGGGCAGCTCGGTTCGTGGGCGACCAGGCCATCACTGACTGCGCGGATACGACCCTGTATCGCAGGTCCTTCGTCATGAACAGGTTTCTCTACTCTTCCAAATGCATTTCTGTGCAGACCTCCCGGCGCATCCTCGACAGTTTGAAGAACAACAAGGTGCAGATACTGCAGTGCTACCCGTCCGCTGGATACATACTCGCAAAGTTTCTAGAGAGATACGATGAGCACCTCCCCCTCAAGGCGGTGCTGTACAGCTCCGAACCATTGCATGGCTTCGAGAGGGAGCTGATCGAGGATAGGTTCCAATGTAGAGCATTCGGCTTCTACGGCCAGATCGAGCACGCGGTCACGGCGGCGGAGTGCGAGAAGGGCAGCTACCATCTGGCGATGCTGGACGGGGTCCTGGAGATCGTGAACAACGGTGAGCAGGTGGGAGAAGGGGAGCGCGGGTCCACGGTGGTGACAGCGCTGGCCAACCAGGCCATGCCCCTGATACGCTATCAGCTCAATGACCTCACAGGGTACACCGGCGAGGATTGCAGCTGTGGTAGGAGAACACCGACCATTCACCCCGTGGAGTCCAAGGCCGACGACCTCATCATCACTCCCTCTGGCAGGATCGTGACCCCGTTGGCGATCACCTCGCTGCTGAAGAGCGCCCGGAACGTGCTAGAAGGTCAGATCGTCCAGGGCTCCATCGACTCCCTGACTGTGAGGATCGTGCCGTTGGAGGATTTCTCCGCTGAGGACGAGGAGCTCCTGCAACAAATGTTCACATCCGCACTGGGAGAGGAGATTACGATACGGGTCGAGAAGGTCGGCACGATCCACGCCTCCGGGGCCGGGAAGAAGCGCAGGGTCATAAGCCAGATCTCGGGGGACCCCTTCGACAGAGCCTTCAGCGAGGTGGAGGAAAAGTGACCAGACCCAATCGAAGAGCTTCGTTGCGAGGCTTCAGTTGTTGAACCGTATCAACGTGTCTGTTCCCCGGTCGATGATGGTCCGGGAACCCACGAAGGTGTTGTGCTCGATCATATTGCCGACGTCCTCGGCCCCGCTTACCATCACCACGTACTTGGCCATGTTCTCGATGCGGTTGTACGCTATGAGGTTGTAGCTGCTCTCGTTCGTCCACGTGGTCTCTACCGTGATGCCCTCCTCGCAGTTGGTGATGGTGTTGTTGACCACCTCGTTGTATGACCCGTCCGCGATCTGGATGCCCGGATAGTAGGGGGTGCGGACCACATCCACGCTGTTGAAGCTCACGATGTTATGATCTCCAATGATGCAGATCCCAACGTCGGTGGTGTCGAAGATGACGTTGTTGGCGATGCAGGAGCGGTGGGAGATGGCCACGATGCCGGCGCCCACCCCTCCGATGGAGTAGAAGTCCCCGGTCTCGTACACCAGGTTGTTCTGGACGGTGCAGTTCTGGGCATAGACGAGCGGGTTCCCGAAGCCCAGATTGATGCCGTAGTGCTCCCCATCGATCCCGCAGTCCACGATCGTGTTCTGCTCGATGAGGTTGTTAACGCCCTGATCCTCCGTACCGCGCAGGCTGATGCTCAGACCAGAGGTCTCCGTCCTCTCCACTCGATTACCACGCAATACGTTGTTGTTAACGCTCCGCTCGATGCTGTCGTTCTCGCAGTAGAAGTAGCAGCCGCCAGCGGCGCAGTCGTGGATGTGGCAGCCGATGACCGAGCAGTTGTTGGACTCCACCAGCATCAGGCCGTGCCCCTGCCATCCCGTGCCCTTGGCGATGTTGCCGGCGTTGTACGTTTCGATGCCGGAGATGGTCACGTTGTAGCACCGGATGCACGCTACATTATCGTACGGGGAGTCGTGGACCGCCAGGTTCCTGACGGTGAAGTTGTTGCAGTACATGAACTGGAAGGCATCACGGTCCGTACCTCCGTACTCCTGGCCGGCCTGGTTCGCGTCCCATTCCCCGCCCACGATCTCGAACTCGCTCTCATTCTCCGCCACCACCATGTGCGTGTTCGACCCATCCTCCATGAACACCTTACCATCCAGTTGAATGACGGTGTTGTTCCGCATGTTGATGGCATCCTTTAGGACGAAAGTGCCCCGCAGCAGGACCTTTTCCCTCGTATCCCTCCCTGGGGTCAGAGAGTCGATGGCTATCTGTATGGCCGATGCGGCGTCGGTGTCATTGTAGACGTAGATGCCGGAGCTGTTCTGTACGCGGTAGGTCTCATCGTCTCTGACGACAACAAAGCTGGGCACATCATGGTTGGTGGGGACCTCAGCGGTTATCTTGGCGCTGGTCACGGTTGATCCGTACGTGCCGTCGTCGTTGAAGGTCGCTATGAGCTCATGCTCGCCCGCCATGATGGGCACGTAATCAAAGGAGAAAGCTCCCTCGGCGGAGGTATCGACGGTGCGTCCCTGAAGGGGGTAGGAGAAGCTGCCGTCCGGCAAGGCCACCTTAAGGCTCACCGATGCGTTGGCGATGCCGCTGGAGCCACGCAAGAGCCCTGCAGCATGCACCTTGGTGCCAACCTCGGTGGAGGTGGAGTCAGGCATCAGACTGATGGACGACGAGCTCCTGGAGGACAGGACCACGCCCAGCGCAGCGATGACCATGACGATGATCAACATCACAGCTATGGTCAACGATACGGTCTTGCTGAGGTGATTCTTCGAACTACGCACTGATGCCCTCCTCGATACACCCGGGCTGTGACGCGGGAACGGTATCCGTTTTCACTCGGATAATGTTTGTCTATATCGGGAGCTCACCATTATTATAACTTTCTAATAATATCTGAAATAAATATATCTGCCAGCTTTCGAAAGGGCGACAATCGCCGCCCCCATGGCCGGAAAAGGAAGGGGAAGGGGTTTGATGCGCGTGCAGCCGCCTAGGCCATACTTCATCGAGATGCCCTCGGATCAAGTGTTATTACGGACCACAGTGCTGGTGCCCACGTTGTGGATGGTACCGCTGCCCACGATGTCGTTCCCCTCCACGATGTTCCCCACGCATGAGGACGCCGAGATGTCCACGGCGTAGCGGACCGAGTTCTCGATGTGGTTGAAGGCGATGTGGTTGTAGCTGTTAGGCCCGTACACCACTATGCTGTCCCGGCTCGCGGACCCTGCCCGATCGTAGATCTCGTTGTACACCACCTCGGCGTAGTTGGAGTCCACGATCACGATCGCGGGGGCCCACAGCGTCTTGGGCTGGTCTATCTTGTTGTAGCTGGCGGTGATGCGGTCCCCGTAGAGGAGCATACCGAAGTCGGTGATGTTGCGGACCTCGTTGCGGGTCACCAGACCGTCATGGGAGGAGCAGAAGATGCCCCCGTTGCTGCCCTTGCTGGCATGGTACGTGCCGGTCTCATAGCAGAGGTTGTCGCGAACGATCACGTTGCTCGTGAACCTAGCGCCCGAGGAGTCGCTGTAGCCAACATTGATCATGGGGTGGACCCCGTCCATGCCACAGTCCACCAGGGTGTTGTTCTCGATGAGGCCACCGTTGCAGATGTCCTCCTTGCCCCTGGTGCTGAGGCTCAGGCCGGAGCACTCGGTGCGCTCCACGCGGTTGTTCCTGAACACGTTGTTGTTGATGCTCTGGACCGATCCATCGTCCTCGGTGTAGAAGTAGCAGCCTCCACGGGCGCTGTCGTGGATGTAGCAGCTGTCCACGACGCAGTTGCTGCAGTACGCGAATATGATGGAGATTCCCCTGTCAGCGTTGACGGTGGTGTACATGTCCCCGCTGTCGTAGCTCTCTACCTTGTAGAGAGTGCAGTAACTGCAGCTCAGGAACTCCATGTTGCCGAACGGGGAGGAGTGCACCTTCAGGTTCTGAACGAGCACGTTGTTGCATGACTCAAAGAAGAAAGCATCGCGTGCCAGTCCTCCATTGGGGTTACCGTTGGGATTGACGATCTCGCCGGTGGCCTTTCCATCAGAGCTGTAGATGGTGTGGAGCATGTTGTTGTCCCACTCCCCCCCCTCGATGGTCACGAAGCTCTTGCCGCTAGCATAGATCATGTGGGTAATGGAGGTGCTGGAGGTGGTCGCCTTCCCTTCCAGCTCTATCGTGGTGTAGCTGGACGGCTTGATGCTGGTGGTGAGGACGAACTGACCCTTCAGCAGGACCTTCTCCTGGACGGTTCTGCCGGAGGTCAAGCGGTCGAGCGCGTACTGTATGACGGTGGCAGCGTTGCTGCCAGAGGTGAGGACGTTGTCATTAGCATCGGTGGCAGTGTAGGTGCTCCCTGAGCTGGTGATGGTGTACTTGGCATCATCATCGTCATCATCTACGATGGGAGGGGAGCTGACCGCGAAGCTCATGGAATCGCTCGATGATTCATAGCTATCATCCCCGGCGTAGGAAGCGTACACCACGTAAACGCCCTCCATGGAGGGGCGGTAGGTTATGGTGAACTGCCCGTTGGCATCCAAGACGAAGTTGGAGGAGGCGGTCTGGACCCCGTTGGGGCGGACGGTATACGCAGTTACTGTGGCCCCAGTGATGGCCTTTCCATCATCATCAAGAAGGGTCCCAGTAACTATCTCCGTCCCTCCCACAAGAACGGAGGCATCCCCGGTCAGGGACAAGGATGTCCTGGCCTTTGAAGAGGGCACCGGCATCTCGGCCACGAAGGTCACGTTGGCTTCCGAGGCGTTGTAGATATCGTTACCGGCAAACGTAGCGATGTAGCGATATGTCCCTGGGGCCACCGGCGTGTGGTCGATGGAGAACGTTCCATCCGCGTCAGTGATCGACTGGGCCCCCTGATCAGGGACGGCCATGGTACCATCAGGTAATACTATCTGAAGATCGACATTGGCCCCGGCGATCCCGGACCCAGAGCTCAGAAGCCCATCAGCCCGAACAGCTATCCCAACATCCACGGTCGACGAGACACCGGTCAACGTGATCAGAGAGCTGCTCTTGACCATAGGCTGCGGTCCCTCCTCTTCGGGGATCAAAGCCTCTTCCACGTTCAAGGACATGCTCTTGGAGGCCAGGGAGTATTTTACGGTGCCTGAGAAGATGGTGATGAGGTAGTATGATCCGGCTTCACAGGGTATGAAATCAAAATCGAAACGACCATCGTTTGTCGTGTAGACCGTCGGACCCTGCACAGGGTAGGTCAATGTACCATTAGGGGGGATTATCTTGATGCCCACCTTCGCATCGCTGATGCCAGATGTCCCGTTGAGCATACCATCGATGTGAACGTTGGTTCCGACGCGGTTTTCAGATCCCTCGGGAGTTAGAACGATCGAGGTGCTGATCTTCTTGCTCAGATAGGAACGAAGGTCCGTATTAGATGTGGATGTTATCGGGGCAAGGACCGATGAACCCAAGACCGCGATCACCACAGCACATGCGATAATGGAAGTTAGTAACAATTTTTTTCCTGGCACTCTAAACAATTAAACCACCTTCCGCTCTTTTTCAATGTTTTATTCAATAATTATTATATTGTTATAAACTAGCTCACCAATAGAATAATAAATAATAATGAAGAAATAGAATTATAAACTATGCATTATAATTTGACTATCAATATTTATAATTAAGATAGATTCTGATAAAGGGCCGTTCGAAAGTGGGATGTGGTTCTTAGCATTTCTCCGGAAGGTCCATTTTCAAGGACAATAAAAATAATAAATGAATGTAAAAGTGTAGACATCTTCTACTTGCCATCAGATTCAGGGGGCCAGGGACCCCGTTCAGGCTTAGTACGGATCAATAAAAAAGATGGGTTTCGAAAAGGTTTTCATCCTCAGATCGAGCATTGGGGATGTTGCTAAGCCAATCGTCTAGGTGTTCCCTCTGATGATGGTGCCCGTTCCCTTGTTGCCGATGGCATGATTGCCGACGAACTTGTTGTACTCGATGATGTTCCCAGTGCTGCCGGGATTGGCAATGGAAACAACGTACTGGGCAATGTTCTCGATCGTGTTGTACGCTATCTGGTTGTAGCTACTGCCCGAGGTCTTGGAGATATGGACGGATATGCCGTTCACGCAGTTGGAGACCGTGTTGTACAGCACCTTGTTTCTAGATCCATCAACTATCTGGATCCCAGGGTAGTACTTGTTCCGCACCACATCCACGTCGTTGTAGCTTATGGTGTTGTAGGTGCCCCTGACACATATGCCCACATCCGTGGTGTCATGCACGATGTTCTTGGTGATGAGGCTGTTGTGGCATATGGCAACTATGCCGCCACCGACACCGGTACCGGAGTAGTATTTCCCAGTCTCATACACAACGTTGTTACGCACCGTGCACTTGTCCGCGAACATGCCTGGAACCCCATACCCCAGGTTTATTCCGTAGTGAACCCCATCAATTCCGCTGTCAATGATGGTGTTCTTCTCGATGAGGTTGCCAACACCCTTGTCCTCCGTGCCGCGCAGGCTGATGCTCAGACCGGAGGTCTGGGTCCTTTGTACCAGGTTGCCGCGCATCACGTTGTTGTTGATGGTCTGGACCACCTTATCGTTCTCAGTGTAGAAGTAGCAACCTCCGGCAGCGGTATCGTGGATATTGCAGTTCTCGACCACACAGTTGTTGCATGCATACATGAAGATCCCATGCCCCAGCCAGGCGCTGCCCCGGGCCTTGTTTCCAGCATTGTACGTCTCCACGTTAGATATGGTGATGTAACTGCTCTTGTAGAACACGACATTGCCGTAGGCGGCATCATGGACCTTGAGGTTCTTTATCGTGGCATATTTGCACGAGGCGAAGTCGAGCGCCCGGCGCTCCACCCCTCCTAGGCTCTGTGCTGCCTGGTTAGCATTCCACTCTCCTCCCACGATCTCGAAGTTGCTTATGCCGCTCGCTGTGGCCATGTGGGTATTGGAGTTGGTTCCCATCGTGATCTTGCCGCTGAGCTGTAGGATAGTGTAACTCCGCATCTGGATGGCCTTGGTCAGGGTGAACGTTCCCTGAAGCAGAACGGTCTCCTTCGTGGTCCTCCCTGAGGTCAGGGAGTCGATGGCCTTCTGTATTGCGGATGCCGCATTGGTGCTGGAGTACACAACAGCTCCGTTGGCATTCTTAACATAATAGGTGCTGCCAGAGGGATAGACCAAGTATTTGTACGATGTCGAGGTCGTGGCCGCACTGGCATTTTCCGTGACGATAGGGGACATCACTGCCATCATCATGAATGATGCGGCGATCAGCCCTACCATCAAGGGCAACCTATTTCTTTTCATCAAGTTGCTAAAAATTCTTCCCATGTTCACACCTTTTTCTCTCACCTTCTTTTGTTGGTGTTGACGATCTTTCATTCCTGTTTTTTCATTCCATCTTCTTACTCCTTTTTTTCCATTTTTTCTTTCAATTTTACATGATCATAATAACGAAAATTTCACCTAAAATAGTATTTATTACGATATCGAAAATGGGAACTGGCTCATAAATATTATCTAATATATTATATTTATTTTAGATGTATATTTATTAAAAAAAACATATATAATATTTTCTAAATACTGGGGGTCATGAATTATTTATGGTATCTATTTTGATAATAATTGTATAGCAATTATCGATTACCCGTATTGGTTTTGGTTACTCCGTATCACTGAGCCAGTTAACATGGATTAAGATGTGTAGATGGTTTGCCGAACTCGATCAGCGGTTTAGCATAAAAGAATGACATCTTCAATAGGGGTCTGTTAAAATATGCTAGGAAATATCTGCTATGAACATACCTAATATATTATTTTGAAAAGATGCTCTGAAATGTGTTCGTCCGATTGATGTTTTTCTATACGCTGAGACACACAATGATCGGATAATTTCGATCTGTGTTCACATGTCGCAATCGGCCTGCGATGGGTCCAGTTCAGTTCGTTGGACTGACAATTTGGCCAGAACCTTCCTCTGCAGACCGAACCTGTCGTTCAACTTCTGGACAGGGCGGGACCGCAGTAAATTGCTCATCATGGAGGCTGCCCCCCTGGTAGCCTGTATACCCACAAGCATGGACTTTTGACAGCCCATCTCGTACTTATATCGCTGCTCCCCACCGCCCCAGACAGTGAAGGTGGTACCACGCTCGCGCAGGTCGTTCAGTGCATGGTAGGTGACCAACCACCCTGGAGAGAACCTCATGAGCGAGTCATTCATCCCCAGACGGTACATGTAAGCATTGCTCGCATCGAGGAAACCGAAGAGCTGGCCAGCGACCTCACCATCAAGGATGCTCTCGTAGGCGAAACCCTCGCACCCATCATGGGCGATCGTGGAGGCCTTGGCGAGGAACTCGCAGTTCCTAGGCCTGAGGAAAGAGCTGCCGCCCCTGGTGCACCACCGCTGGATATGCTGTTCCGCGTAAACCTCCACTGCCTTCTTCATATCTTCAGAGGGGACCTTCCGGAAGCTTAGGTGGTGGCCTTCACGCTCTATCATCCTCAAGGTCTTCCCCAGCGTCCTGCGGGCATGCTTGCTGAAGGTCTCGGTTATGTCCCCTTCTTGCCGGATGGGAAGCGTCAGATTGACGTTGGGCGTCTGGTCCTCGGCGTTCCAGCTATCATGGGCAGCACCGATGTATGTGCGAATATCAGCTGTATCCTCCATGTTCTGGGTCCACAGGATGCTCCACTTCAGGCGCTTCATCTCTGCGATCATCCGTTCCAGGACGTCCTTGCGGCCCGGCTCGTACATTATGGAGTTGGTGACCAGCCTGAGGCATTGAGGGATGCCACCAACGAGGGACAAGGTCTTGAGAGCCAGTCCCTTCATTCGAAAATCGGAAGTGGCCAGGGGGGCGATGCCGACCAGGTCCCCCTGGTCCTCTACCAGGACCAGACGGGGGGAGGCGGAGGCTTGGAACGTCTCCAGCCATACCTTCGATAGCTGGCAGCAGCTGTAGGCATTCCCCCCTGCTCGTCCTCTCAGGGCCTCCCACTGTTCTATATGATCGTCCATCTCCTCAGGGGATGTTATCAGAATGGTCCTCAATTCGTTACCAGCCGTCCTCGATCGTTCTTAAGATACAAGGTCTTTGGAAAATATCAATTCACATGGTTATATATGCATACGTCAACGGATGGTTTCGAGAGCAGTGAAGGACCAGGAGGTCATCATCGCCAGTCAGCATCCAGTTAGGAGATGCTGTGAATCTCTCATCCACATAGTTGATCAGGAGGGCGCAGGTGATGCGCGCCTACCCTTGTACGCTTACCTTCGCACCGACGAATATCGGCTGCGTCCACCCCCATCCGTCGTTCGCTCCCACCACCGCTCTAACATACCCCTCGGTGCCGTTGAAATGATATGTGGCTTGAGAACCATTGAACGCTGCCAGCAGCTTTCCCTCGGAACCGAAGAACCGGATGTTGTCCGCTCCCGGAGTGCTGACCGTGATGTTCGAGCCTGCGACAACGACGTCATCTATGATCGCACCCGTGGACGCGTAGAACGAGCCCCGCTTGATGGCATCGATGATGCTGTCCGTAGTTAGATCTTCAGAGGTCCGGACCACTATCCATCCCTTGTCGTAGTCCGACACACCATGCGCATCGTCCGCCGCCAGCCCCCATATCGTCTTGCCGGAGGTCAGCGCGTCATCCCACCACTCGATGGTGGTCATGGAGACGTAGTAGCCGTTGGCTATCTCCAGGCAGGTGTAGTTGGTGAGCTCGGCCATGACCTCGTCCTCGTACGCATATTTGTAGTACGCAGGGTGGTTGAGGGTGACGATGCCTCCCTGGGCGGTCATGTTGTCCACCCTCTCCTGCTCCAACGCATATTTGTACGGAACATAGGAGATGTTGATGCCATTCATGTGCGTCTCCCCGGTCGATTCCGCAGAACCCTTGCCATACTCCTGGCCCAACACCAGTATGCTCCCGGTGACCTTGGTGATCCTCTCATGGTCGGTCAGCGCGATGAAGTCATAACCCAGGTCGGCGTACCGCGAGACCACGTCCCGGGGGGCCAAGGCCCCGTCCGACTGAGTGGAGTGACAGTGCATCTGGCCCTTGAACCATTGACCGCCAGATGCGTAGGGATCGTACACGACCACGCCGTCCGTGGGCGTCTCGTTCCGAGGCGTAGTGTCCGACGGACCATCGTTGGACCGTGGGAGGTATACTGCCGCTACGGACACAGATGCGACGACGATCAGGGCGATTATGACGATAGTGGCCTTCCTCATCTGGACCGTGACATGAAGGGAGCGAGGGGCTTTAATCGTTCCTAGCCCAGGACCTCCTCGCGGTGCGGGGATTAGCGACACAATGATAATCGATAAGCGACCTTC
This sequence comes from Methanomassiliicoccus sp., assembly GCA_012719175.1. Lineage (NCBI taxonomy): Archaea > Methanobacteriati > Thermoplasmatota > Thermoplasmata > Methanomassiliicoccales > Methanomassiliicoccaceae > Methanomassiliicoccus > Methanomassiliicoccus sp. The sequence continues at coordinate 508,936 of JAAYAX010000004.1, read as the reverse complement.
CGGCCACGATGGCAGGCACAGGAAAGGGCCCGGGACTGCTCACGCGCACGCGCCGCCGAACGAATGATCTGCTGGGAAAGGCCTCTATGTGGAGGTTCCAGGACCACAAGGAGAGGACGAGGTCCTTCAAGAAGGGCGATCTGGAGCGGGTGCTGCAGATCTACAGGCAGAACTTCGAGGGGGGATCGGAGAAGGTCATCGAAGGATACAGCTCCTTGTTCGATGACATCTTCTACATAATCGAAGGTCCCTCAGAGCAGGTGATCGGTTATTGCGTATGCTACCTGAGATTGGAGCTCCAAGGCATGCATCTTCGCAAGATCGCTGCAATTTATTCCATCGCCATCGATCCCGCGTTCCAAGGCCAGGGGCTGGGCAACACTCTCCTGGAGGACTGCATCCAGGACCTCCGTAAGAACAACGTGCATCGTATCCGGCTTTACGCGGACGTGAACAACAAGCCTGCGGTCAACCTCTACCTTAAGCACGGGTTCTTGATCACAGGTACCAAGGAGAACATTTGTGGGAAGGGGAAGACGTGCAACGTCATGGACCTGAACCTTAGATGATTTCAGGGGCGCTTCTTCGTGACCCTCCGCCTTATCGTTAACGGAATAACCGTTATATACGGTGCATGATATGAAAGTCGCCTGGCGACATAACGCCCGCTCATGATAGAATGGCAGGGAAGGGAAAGCATTGGGTTTTATTTCCAACTTCAGGGAGGACCTCCGATATTTTGGCTGGCGTAAGTGCTTTTTCTTTTTCGCGATGCAGCGCATCCTCCGGATTAATTCCAAGGTACCATGGAAGGTGCATCCCACCAGCCAGGTGAAGGGGTGGGACAAGATCGTCCGGGCCGACCGGTGGGCCATCCCTGGAGCGTCACCGGGTTGCTACATACAAGCCATTAACGGCATAGAGATGGGCAAGAACATTATCATCGGACCCGGAGTCACCATCGTCTCCGCCAATCATGATCTGAACGATTTTGACAAGCACGAACCGGCCGGGCCGATCAAGATCGGCGATAACTGCTGGCTGGGGGCCAACTGCGTCATACTCCCAGGGGTGCATCTGAGGGAGCACACCATCGTCGCCGCAGGAGCGGTCGTAGTTGAGGACTCTCCGTCCAACTGCGTCATCGGCGGTGTACCCGCCAAGGTCATCAAGACGCTGCCCAATTATGGGGAGAAAGGTTGACACCTTAACGTCACCTCCGCCCGTTCGTTGTCTGGGGCCGGATGCCCGATGAGGTCGAGCCGGAGGTCATTTCTCTCCGACTGAGCTACGAACGATAGTTAAATAACAGGCGGCCAATCCTTACCGGACTACTATCCCCGATGGTAGCTATCGGCCCTGGAACCTGGGATCAGGGGAATGATCAGGCCGCGATGTGGTAAGCCCTATGGATACGAAAGAGCCGCATGGGAAGAAGCATAAGGTACCGGGCCGATCGTTCGCCACCGATGTGGTGACCATAGTCGGCGGGACCACTATAGCCCAGATAATCACCATCCTGTCGGCCCTGCTCGTTGCCCGATTGTACCAGGCCGAGATGGTCGGTCTCGCCTCCCTCTTCACTGCCCTGGTCACGACCCTGGTGGTGGCCTCCTGCCTGAGATATGAGTTCTCGATAATGCTCCCCAAGACCGACAAGGAGGCCATCAACCTCCTGGCGCTGAGCCTAATCATCAACCTGGTGTTCAGCCTGGCCCTTGTCCCCATACTGTGGTTCTTAGGCAACGATCTAGCCTCTATGCTGAACACCCCCGAGCTGGCGCAGTACCTATGGCTCGTCCCCTTGTCTGTGTTCCTTACCGGGTCCTACAATGCCATCAACTATTGGAATTCCAGGAAGAGGCAGTTCGGACGTCTGTCCACGACCCAGGTCTCTAAGGCGGCCGCGCTTTCGGCCACGCAGCTGGGCGCTGGCTATGCAGGCTACGCCTCCAGCGGCTCCCTCATCGCGGGCAACATCGTCGGCCAGGCCGTTGCCACCTTCACACTTGGAATACGGATATTTCATGAGTACTGGGATTTCTTCAAGAGGTCCCTGGACCGCAAGGTGATGCGGGAGAAGATGAGGGAGTACCGTGACTTCCCCCTGTTCGATATGGGCTCTGGATTCATCAACGTCCTGTCCCTGCAGATACCCGTCTTCATCCTCAGCTTCTATTTCACCAAGGAGATCGTCGGTTACTACTCCTGGGGGCTGATGTCCGTCCAGCTGCCAGCTAGTCTGGTGGGGACGGCCATATCCAAGGTCTTCTATCAGAGGGCGGCAGCGGCGTTCCACGAGAGCATGGAGAAGATGGGGGCCATCGTGGAGAAGGTCACCAAGCAGCTGGTCTCCATCGGATTCCTGCCGATCCTGTTGCTGATGTTCATCGGCGAGGACCTGTTCACCATCTTCTTCGGAGCGCACTGGTCGGAGGCGGGAGTGTACGCCGAGATACTCTCGTTCTGGACGCTCATCGTGTTCGTCTCCACGCCCCTAAGTTCCGTCCTCAACGTTCTGAAGAAGATGAGGATGGTGCTGCTCTACAATGCCATCCTCATTGTGCTCCGGACCGCATCGCTGGCCTACGGCGGGGAGATGGGCGACATCTATCTCAGCCTGACCCTGTTCTCCGTGGCCAGCGGCCTATCGGGACTGGTCCTGACCGTGTGGATCCTGAAGACGGCCAATGTCTCCATCATGCATCTGTTACGCTCCATATCCGGTAATGTCAGCATAGCCCTCATGCTGATCGCCGTGGTGGCGCTCTGCCAATATGTGCTGAACCTATCCTCATTGCTGATGATAGTGGTCGGCGTTGCCGTCGCTATCGTGTACTACGCGATATACATCTACCGCGATGCTGAGATGAAGGCCATGGTGTTCTCCTTCCTGAAAAGAGGGAAGAAGGCGTCCGATCAGTGAAGATCTCGATAAATGGCTACGGCCGCAGGAGATCGGCGAACCGTTTGGCCATGTTGGCGTGGCTGTACTCCATGACCTTGGGCATATCTCCCTTGTACCCTACCGCTCCCATGCTCTTGTACTCCTTGTAGGAGCTGACCAGGATACGCTGCAGCCCCTGGTCGTCGGTGGCGATCAGACCCGTTCCGGTGCTGGCCAGCAGCTTGCTGATGACGTCCTCCGAGGAGCCTATGGACAGTATCGGCCGTTTCGCCGCCAGGTAGTCGAATATCTTCCCGGTGTACACGCCCTTCTCCTTCTTGTTGTCCCAGGCCAGGATGAGGAGCAGTTGAGAGCGCTTCTGAATGTCCAGCGACTGCTGTCGGGGAACCGTGCCGTGCACCTTGATCACGTCCCCCAGGCCCCGCCCCTCGATCTCGGTCATGAACCAGGGGTTCCGATCACCGTAGAAGTTCACATCCACATCCCTGCGGTCTACAGTCCCCTCCGTGAACAGCTTTCCCAGGGCATCGAACAGGGGCGCGGGGTCCATACCCTTCCGGTACACCTTCCCCGTGTAGTTGATGGAGAACTTACGGTCAAGATCGACCGCCTGGGAGGGCATGTCCACGGGATCGAACCCGTTGGGGATGGTGATGACCCTGTCCCTGTGATGTATCTCCTTCAGCTTCTCGGCCAGGGGATCGGAGACGGTGGTGAGGACATCCGCATTCCGCAGTGTGTCCCGCTCCAGCTTTTCGTTCATTAATCTCCGCACCGGTGAGCGGACGTCGTTGTGGTCCCAGGCCCATAGGTCCCGGAAGTCGGCCACCCAGGGCACGTCCCTCTCCTCCTTCAGCTTGCTGGCCACGATGTGCGAGGCCCCGGGCCCGGAGGAGCTGATGATGGCCTTGACGTCCCCATCGGCCATGAGCTTCCTGCCCGCCTCCACCGCGGGTCCCACCCACGACAGCGTGGGGTCCGGGAACCCATAGACCCTTTCCCAGGTGGTCAGGGCACGGTCCGCGAGGCTGCGCTTTCCCGCCTTACCCTCCTCGACCTGCTCCTTCAGAGGCTGGTCCGCCTTAAGTCCCAATCGTTCCTTCCAGTGCCTGAGGTAATCCTCGTAGGGGACCTCCACCGACGTGAAGTCGCCGGTGACCTCCGGGGCCACCGCCGACGTCAGGACCACGGGGCTCCAACCCTGCTGCGGCAGATACCGGGCCAGGCCATTGATGCGGGTGCTGCGGAAATGCCGGCACTGGGCGAAGAAATGGGATACTATGAGGACCTTGTCCATGGGAACGTGTTCTCCATTGTTCATGATTTATAAATCGTTTTTTCTAAATCTATGTTCCTGATGGAATACATCAGTAGTTCTTACAGGGAGTGGTCCTGCTTCCGCCATTAAAGCGTCCCGCCACCTTAGATACCTCTCCTCTATGCCATCTTCCTAGCTTTCGAAATTGGCCGTGTTTATCTATTCTCACAAAGGTAGAAAACAGGTGCCAGTAGGGCCGTTAAGGAGGGGCTAATGAGGCATAGATATTTATGGCCCCTGAACCTAATGCAGTCTCCAATAATATTTGCAGATGAATATCAAAAGAAGAGCGGTGCATGCTTGTTCTGGGCAGTGAGGGCTTGAGATGATGTGGACACACGAGAGGGCCAATCAGAAGGCCTTCCCTTTGCGGACATTGCTGGTGGTGACCTATGTCCTGCAGATAGTCGCCGTCTACTCCATCTTCATGTCCGACCTCTACGCTCCGCTGGAGATCGTGAGGCAGATCGCTTTCGTCTTCCTGCTGACCTTCATCCCGGGGACGTTCCTTTTAGGCTTCTTCCGCATCAAGGAGCTGGACCTGACCATGGCCGTGGTCATGATCGTGGGCCTGAGCATATTCTTCATCTTCGCCTGCGGCCTGATATTGATGTCCATAGGTTTCCTCACCGGGGTCACCGGGGTCATCACCGGTTCCAACCTCTTTCTGGTGATACTATGCTTACTGAACATCATCATACTGGTGTACCTGTTCTGTGACTGTCCCACCATCACCTACACGAAGAAGAAGTTGGTCAACTGGAGCGACCCCTTCATCTACCTGGCCATACTCATCCCCGTGGTCACAGCCCTGGGATCACTTATCGCCACCGAGTACCAGAACACCTTCGTACAGTACATCGCCCTCGCCCTTATCTTCGCTGCCATAATCTACGCTGGACTTTCAAGGTCCAGGGATGATCGGGCCTATCCCTGGCTCCTGTACGGCATCGCCCTGGGCCTACTGCTGCACACCTCGTTCATCTCCTCCCACATCTGGGGCTGGGATATTCACAAGGAGTACTACATCGCCAGCACCGTCATCCAGAACGCCAGATGGGACTTCAACTTCTACTCCAACATCAACGCCATGCTGAGCATCGTGGTCCTCGTTCCTACTTACTCGCTGATAAGCAATCTGGACCTGACCACGGTGTTCAAGCTCATCTGCCCCATGCTGTTCGCCTTTGCACCTCTGGCCCTGTTCCCGCTGATATCGAGGTACTCGTCCAGGTGGTTCGCCTTCATGTCCTTGACCTTCGCCGTGTCCTTTTACGCTTTTTATCAGGAGTTCCCCCAGCTGGGGAGGCAGGAGGTGGCCCTGTTGTTCTTCACCTTGGTCCTGGCTCTGCTCATGGACACCAGTCTCAAGATGAGCGGAAGAGCGAAGCTGCTGCTCACCGGCGTGTTCAGCTTCTGCCTGATCGTTTCCCACTACGGCACCACCTACATGTTCCTGCTGCTGTGGATAATAGCTCTGTTCGTATACCTGGGAAGGTTCATCCTGCTGAAACTGGGCAGGGCCATCAAGAAGGAAACGGTCCCCGCGCTTCGAAGGATGGAGCGTCCGCTGATCCTTAATCTGGGTCTGCTCCTGGCGGTCGCCTTCATGACCATACTCTGGTACACCTCGGTCACCAACGCCTCGGCGTTCAAGAGCATCGTCAACATCGTATTCAACATCGCCGAGTCCATGTGGACGGACCTCTTCAGTCCCTCGGCCGCACAGGGCATGGAGATAATCACCAGAGAAGCGAACACTCCGCTGCACTCCGTGGGAAAGGTAGTGCAGCTGGGAGCGCAGGGCCTGATAGGTCTAGGCTTACTATCGCTCTTCTCCAAGAAGAGCAGGTACCACTTCCCCGCGGCCTACACCAACATGGCAGTGGCGGCCTTCCTGGTATTGCTAGCTTGCATCGCCGTGCCTAACTTCGCCAGCTCCCTGAACACCAGCAGGATCATTCAGGTCATGCTGCTGGTCCTTGCCCCCATGTCTGTCGCCGGGATATTCTACTTCTTCAACCTGTGGAGGGCCTTCACTGCCTGGATAACCAAGCGGAAGCCTTTGAGGTACTCGTCCAGGTGGATCACAGCCTCTGTAGTGCTCTTCCTGTCAGTGTTCCTGATGTTCAACACCGGCCTCATATACCAGGTGGAGAAGACACAGCATACCTCCTTCGCCCTCGATCTAGACCTGGACTATGTCCGGTACAACGACTTCGAGGTAATGGGCCAGAAGTGGATCGTGGCCGAAAAGGTAGGTACCGCGTACGCCGACTCCTACCGTTCCCCGGTGTTCCATGAGTATTTTTTCTGGGGGGTTGATGACCTGGACTTCATCTCCACCGCGAAAAAAGGAAGCCTGATATACCTGGGCTCGTACAACATCGAGCATAGTTTGACCAGGAACGCGGTCTTCCCGTACACCTATGTGCCATATGATCTGTACAAATATTCCACAGTGTACAATAACCAGCATAGCCTTGTCCAGTCCACCTGACGGAGGCTGGTGGCTTCTGAGCATGATGAAGCTCGATGATAGTCCTCGACCAATGACCTGGAGATGTGTGGGCCGATATGAACGGAAATGACGGACACAGGAATGAACGGATCGTCGTGGTCTCCTTCAACACCCGAGGGGGACTGCATCATTACATTACTCAGCTCTCGAACGCCCTGGGCCAAAAGGCCGAGGTGGACCTGATCTTGCCACGGGGGAGCGAGCTTGAGCACATTTCCTCCAAGGTCAACGTTAGGGAGATGGACATCGGGAACACCAAGAAGAACTTCATCAAGAACACCGTGGAGTTCTGGAAGATCATCGAGCTCATATTGTTCATAAGGGACCGCCGGCCGTCCGTGGTGCACTTCAATGGATGCTACCCCTGGATGAACTTCATCCTGCCGTTCATCGATGATATACCCACAGTGATGACCATACACGACATCGTGCCCCATCCAGGGAGCAGTAGGACCGATGTGCAATCGGTACGCGACATGCTTCTTTCATACGCCGACAGGGTCATCGTCCATGGCGAGTATGCCAGGGACAACATCCGGAACGTGGACAAGGGCATAGTGAGGATCGTCCCCCACGGTAACTACTCCTTCTTCTCCTGTGGCCAGACCTGCGTCGAGGGAACGGAGCGGACCTTCCTGTTCTTCGGCCGGATCTCCGAGTACAAGGGTATCGGCTACCTGGTGAAGGCGATCAACGAGCTCAACGCAGAGGGCCATGATCTAAAACTGATCATCGCAGGAGAGGGAGACCTCAGCCCCTACAAAGAGGATATGGAGGATCGCCCGTGGTTCGAGGTGATCAACCGCTATGTGGCCGACGATGAGGTCCCGGAGATCTTCGGCCGTTGCATGGCCGTGGTGCTGCCGTACATCGAGGTTACGCAGAGCGGGGTCGTCCAGATCGCCCTAGGGTTAGGGAAGCCAGTGATATCCACCACCGTCGGCTGCCTGCCGGAGATAATCAAGGAGGGTGTGAACGGTCTCCTTGTGCCTTCTGCGGATGTTACCGCTCTCAAGAAAGCCATCGTCCACATGGCCGAAAACTGCTCCGAGGCCCAGGAGATGGGCCAGCGCGGACAGGTGATGGCAGATTCAGAATACTCCTGGGACCGCATCGCCGACATGACCCTTGGGGTTTACGACGAGATCAAGCGTCGATGAGCTGAAAGCCGTCGCCACCCAGCACCAATTTAAAAATAACCTGCGGAGAAATGAGTATAGAGAGGTGATGTCCCCCCACCCCCCTAGTATTGGGGGAGATCATCCACCCTCTCGTTCTGAAGACTAAAAACTAAGGGTTTAGTGCGTGGAGACGGCCATCAGCTTGGACGGGGCGCAGATGTCCACCTTGGACCGAGACTCGTACCACTCCACCGAGGCCTTCAGACCTCTATCCAGGCTGTAGTGCGGATCGTAGCCGAAGCCGTTCCTGGCCCGGGTGATATCGGCCAGCGAGTCCTTGACATCACCCTTACGGGCATCGATGAACTTCAGCTCCGGGTAGTTGCCCACGATATCCATGATCTTCTCCGCAAGAGCGCGGATACTGACCTGGGAGCCGTAGGCGATGTTGAACGCGCCGGTAGCCGAGGACTTCATAGCCAGGAGATTGGCGTCCACCACGTCCTTGATGTAAGTGAAGTCACGGGTCTGGCTGCCGTCACCGTTGATCCTCGGGCTCTGGTTCTTGAGGACGGCATTGATGAAGAGCGGGATTACCGCAGCGTAGTTGGAGTTTGGGTTCTGGTTGGGCCCGTAGACGTTGAAGTACCTCAGACAGGCCACAGGTAGGTTGAATATATCAGTGAAGGAGGAGCCATAGTTCTCACACATAAGCTTGGTAGCTGCATATGGGGACTTGGGATTGGTCTTCATGTCTTCAACCTTCGGCAGCACAGGGGTGTCCCCATACACCGATGAGGATGAGGCCAGGACCACCTTCTTTACGCCAGCGTCCTTGGCCATCATGAGCACGTTGAGCGTGCCGGTGACGTTGACGTCGTTCGTCGCCCGGGGGTTCTCGATGGACCGCTGGACCGACGGCAAGGCTGCCTGGTGCAGCACATAATCAGCGTCCCTGAACGCTGACTTCAAGAGATTGCAGTCCAAAATGGACCCTCTATAGAAGTTCACCTCCCCCCGATCTACATAGGGTGCGATGTTTTCGAACCTACCGGTAGATAGGTCGTCGATGATATTGACTACGTAACCCTTGTCAAGGAGTTCATGCACTATATTGGAACCGATGAAGCCTGCTCCGCCCGTTACTACTACTCTCTGAGGCATCGGAGTAGTGATTGATAATATCATTTATATTAAGCTATCTTGTGTGCTTTTTTATAGTAAAGTTTGTATATACCCCGCCCCACGCTAAGAAACAGTCATTTTTAATGCCTATTTTTAAGATTCTATTGGGGCAATTGAACTGTTTGGTATCCTGCTACATCAATCCAAACACTGTTGTTCAATATATAAATTATTATTATCTATATAGATAGATTTATAATCAGGCCTATGAACATCCATGGTCCGCCGATCATAAGGATCGTGGATGCTGGCCGTGCTCGACAGGGCCCTCATTGGTTTGCCTCCCGCGGCCATTTTGTCCCCAACCCAGATACAACAACGAAGACTCTCATCTACGGGTCGGTCCGATCCCGAGGCGTGCTCTGTGACCGAGACCCCACGTCTTCACAAAATTCACTCAGGAAATTTCAAGCTATCGTCCTGCCCTCTTTTGCTGTTATCATTATACTATATGATAATAGAAGTAGGGGGTAAGGGAGTTAATTGAGCAAGGCTACGCAGCGTTGTTCTCCCGGACATGCATGTGAACTTCATGACTCTGCATCAGTATCTGCCTTGGGCTTTGACGACCCTCGCCTTCCGTGCCTCAGGTCTGACAAGCTCTTGGTCAGCTTGTCCTGGAAGGTGTTCTTCTTGTAGACGTGCAAGTACGGGGTCTGGATAGGCCCGAACTTCCGAAAGTTCCTTTCCACCGGCTTCAGCATGCTCCCCTCGAAATCAAACGTCCTGGTCACCTTGCTGGCGTTCTTTATCCCTTCCCAGAACAGGAGTCGGAGGGCTCCGTCATTCTGGAACTTGGGGTCTATCCCCGACATGAGGGAGTAGGTACAATCCCCGCTCCATACCAGGTACAACCCTGCTCGAAGCTCTCCGCTCTTGTCCACAGCAAACAGTATGCTCCGCTTACCTCTCCTCCGGAGGGTGCCATCCAGCTGGGAGAGGAATTCATAACTGTAGGGGACCTTTCGGTCCTGCTTGGTGAATACCGCGGTGTTGATCTCATAGAACCTTCTCAGGTCCTCGGTCTCCACCACATCTATCTCATCCTTGGCCTTGGAGATGTACTTCCTGACTCCATGGTCCACATCCTCGTATATCCTGTCCAGGTTGGTGAGGTCCGGAAAAATGTACGTGTAACGCGTGGTCTGCCGGTAGCCGTTCCAGTAGAACGGCAGCCAGGTGGTGATAGAATGATGGAAATATTGCTCGAAGGATTTGAAGGGAGGTATGGCCTCGACAAGCTTGCTCAGCGTGTCCATCTCGCTGCCTAGTTTGGTCCTGTACTTCTGTGCCTTGGTCGGCCTCATCCATGGACCCAGCGTCTGGGTCAGCAGAGGCATCGTAATATACAGGGAACCCCGCTTGTTCTGGAAATAGTAGGGCAAGGTGGCGTAGATGTCATTGTTCTTCTCTAGAGTGATGACATCCCAATTGGCCTCTCCGCACACCGCATCCAGCCACCAGTCCTGTGAGAATATGGGTATGGTGGGCTCGGCCATGCAAAGTTCTCTGTATTTAGTCCTGTCGGACATTATCCTCCTCACTTCAATGGAGACCATATATTTATTCGTAGGCTCCTGGGAAAAAAGAAGGGATAGGACGGAATCAGCAAGTTCGTGGCTCTCGGCCACCATCTATTAATAACCTGATTTTTATCGAGTATCGAATGAATAAAGACGGGATGTTGGACCTACTTCGCGGCGACCGGTCGCTTTTGAATATGTTCGCCCGTGAGGAAGAGTATCGCGAGGGGCTTCGCGACAGCTTCGGTAGGTTCCCGTACTATGCCAGTGAGGAAAGGAACATCCGTGAGCCTACAGTTTCGCGATATCTCAACAACCGGGGGATGCGGGTAGAGTACCCGGATGGTCATAAGTTCGCCGTCTGCCTTTCCCACGATGTGGACGTTCTCTGCCCAAATAACTACTTTCGAAAGGAACTGGATTCGATACGTTCGTTCATGGTCGGAGATTTCCGAGGAACTATCGATAAACTGAGTAGACCAAGGGTGGTCCGCCCGTTCCTCGATAGCAGAGAGATCATGGCCTTGGAGGAAAGATATGGAGCACGTTCCAGCTTCTACTTCATCGCGGTGGAGGGTGGACCTGACCGGTCCTACGATATCAAGGATATAAAGGACGACCTCAAGTTCATAGATGGCTCAGGTTGGGAGGTGGGCCTTCATGGAAGTCAGGCCGCGCATGCCGACCTAGAACGGATGAAAAAGGAGAAGGTTCTGCTCGAAGAGGCCCTGGGAAAAGAGGTTGTGGGATACAGGAACCATTTTCTTAGGTTCAAGGTTCCGCTGACTTGGAATCTGCTGCAGCAGGCCGGGTTCAAGTACGATACCACCCTAGGTTATGCTGATTGTGCTGGTTTCAGGGGAGGCATGTGCCACCCCTTCTTCCCATATGATCTCGGGACCGGCAGCACCATCGATATTCGGGAGATCCCCTTGGTCATTATGGACGCCTCCCTCTTCCAGAACTACATGAGGCTCGATGTACGGGGGGCCTGGGACCTCGTGAAGGAGCTGATCGATGTGGTGGAGGCCCAGAGAGGGACGATGGGCATTCTTTGGCACAATACCAACATGCAGGGGGACACTCTGAGGTTGTACGAGAAGATACTGCAGTACTGCAGTGAAAGGAAGGCGTGGATGCCTACCGGCAAGCAGCTTCAACAGGAAGTAACAATCGAGATATGAGGTCCGGAGGCTACTTCACCCCGACCCGTCGGATTCTTGTGATGAAAACACTGTGCGATCTCACTCAACTGTTTATTTGATTGTGATTAGTCAGAAAGAATGTACAAACGAATGAGGTTTGAACGAATCGATTATCAAGCCTCTAATAATGTCCTGTGAAGGAGCGTTAATAGGGTTCGGTGTACGTTTTCAAAATCCGAGTTGGATGTTCCCCGTAAAAAACCAACGGAGTTAGCCGTTAGTATGATACTAAAGGGACCCGCAAGATCGGCATTAGTCCCTAACGGCAACGGGAGCGCAGGAATGAATCTAATTTACTGTTCTCGCCCTAGAAAATAATCAATTCTTATTGATTTTGGGAAACGTCAATCGTAAAACAACATCGTAAAACATGTTAACCCCGGTTAAACCTGGGGTTTGTCGTATCATAACAGTACTTAAGGCTTGAATTATGGAAAAATAAAATCGATTTTCAGCCAAATCAATTGATGATTTACGCGATTCGCAACCATTATTCGTGATATCGACCTGATGAAAAAAGGGGAAAAAGGTGCACAATATTCAGACTAATGCAAATTTCTGACCACCTATACGTCCATTGACGATTTATAAAGGATATTTATTATGAAATATTTTATTTATAGAATTTTTACTATATTAATAAAAAGTTCTGTAAATGCTTTTAATAATAATACTAGAACTGAAACCTTTATCAATGATTAAGTAATGGCATCACTCGAAGGAGCAGGCTGCATCTCGCCGGATACATTGCTGCTAAGCCAGTAAGGCGATTTGCATGAGTGAGGCAAAAACGAGAAGGCTTGTCTTCCAAGTGAGAAGGTGATTAAAGAAATGAGGTGGTAATATTGGTAAAGGAATACAATAAAATAAAAAAATATCTTAATTATAGAAATAGAACGAAGCAATTCGTTGCTATTTTGGTTATCGGTGTTTTCCTTGCCGCTTCGACTCTTGTCTATATAGGGGCGAAGGGTAGCAAGGATGTCGTAGGGACGCTCTCCGACAGCTCTGTGATTCTGTCGAACGATTCTTCTGAAGTGACCATCGATCCCTATGATGAATCCTCTACTGAACTTCCGGCATATACTTACAAGGTCACGCCTACTTACGTACTAGATGCCTCGGGTAAAAAAGTATACTCGGGAACGGCCACTGCATGTATCCAGTGGGCCAATGATAAAACCCCCACCGGGGGAACAGTCTCACTAGCTGCCGGCACCTTCTCCTTGACCGGTAAGATCTGGATAAACAAGAACCTGGTCGGTGCAGGTACCTCCACCAAGCTGGTGGCGGCAAAGAACCTGGGCACCGACACCATGGTACAGGTCGCAAAGCGTGACTTCTCCGCTCTGAGCAAGATCACGCTCTCGAACTTCGAGGTGGATGGCAAAGGTGCCACTTACACCAGCGGAATCTACGGTGGCATCGAGCTGGTAAGATGTACCTATTGTACATTGTCCAACATCTATATCCACCACTTCCCCAAGAGCCATGGTATCGAGTTCCAGGCTTCCTCATACAATACCGTGACGAACTGCAGAATTGCTAACATAGGTTACGGTAATCAGTATGGGAACGGCATATGCTCTGGAAGCCAGGTCGCAGGGGTCAGCAGCACCTACAACAAGATCGATGGCTGCACCATAACCGGTTGCTCCATGGTCGGAGTTAACTGGGAACCGGGGAACAACAACGTGGTGAGCAACACCGTCATCAAGGCATTGACCAGCTGGTCCGGGAGGACGACCGGCATAACCGTCTGGAACAAGGGCGGATACGCCAACTCCAACAACAACCAGTTCATCAATGTGCAGGTCGACGATGATGACACCAACCTGGTCTCTACCGGGACAACGGGGACCGTGATCAAGGGCTGCACCTTCACCGGTGCCAAGAGCAGTGGCGTCTACACGAGCGGATGCTCTAGCTGGACGATCTCCGACAACAAGATCATCACCAAGGGAGGCCATGGTATATACACCTGGAACAGCAACAAGATGAAGGTGACCGGCAACTACGTCGAGGACGGTTCCGGTGCCAAGAAGGGCAGGGGGATATGGATAACATCCGACTCCACCCACACCAGTTCCGGGAACACCATCTCCAGTAACAAGGTGGTGAACTGCGCGTATGGGATAATGTTCGGTGCCAAGACCATTAGCTCGACCGTGACCAACAATGTCGTCACTGGGTGCTACACGGAGTACAAGATAACCTCCGGAAACACTGTCAGCAACAACAGCTGATCACGGACCGTATGAACAGAAACCTTTCAACGGCCCTCGGGCCTCTTTCCTGTTTTTTTCTTTCATCGAATAAAATGGGGAATTAATAAAATCTTTTTAGATATTATTTTATTGCAAAAAATATAAATATGTCGACCATCGTTAAATTACCCAGGTAGTAAGTGGATAATTTAATTAATGATTAATTGCTGACCGTAAACGGGGGATGGCACATTAGAATATTGCGCGTAGTGAGCGACCTCTACCCTCATGTGGTGGGGGGCCTAGGCCTTCATGCTCATGAGATCTCCAAGTGGCAGAGCGAGCATGGTAATGAGGTCAAGGTCATCTCCATCAGGGGTTCCAAGACCAACGGGTTCAAGCGAAGCTATGAGGTCCAGGAGTTCAATAGCATCATGAAACCCAAGGGCAATGCCATCGCCCCCTCCATGCTGAATGCCATATTGAAGCAGCAGAAGGATTACGACATTTTGCACGCGCATTCCCACCTGTTCTTCTCGACCAACATGGGAGCCTTCGCCCGCCGCATCGGGGATAGTCCTCTTGTGATCACCAACCATGGCATGATATCTACGAATATGCCGAAGTGGGTCCAGGACATCTATATGCCGACGATCGCCAAGTGGACGCTGGAATCCGCTGAAAGGATAATCTGCTACACCAAGGAGGATGCGGAGGCGGTTATGAAGCTCGGCATAGCTGAAGGCCGCATAGCCATAATACACAACGGGGTGGACATAGAGCTGTTCTCCCCCCAGCCCCGCGAGTCCAGCGACGTTGTAAGGTTGGTGTGGTCAGGCAGGTTCGTTCCCGGGAAGGGAGTGGACACGCTCATCGACGCCTTCGCACTCGCTCTGAAGGAGGAACCTAAGCTCCATCTCCTGCTGGTGGGTGACGGCCCCCAGAAGGATCAGATCGAGGCCCAGATCGCCCGGCTGAACATCAAGGACAAGGTCACCATCAACACCTATGTGCCCAACAACGAGATGCCCAACATCTACCGCGATTCCAGCATCTTCGTTCTCACCAGCCACTACGAGGGGGTCCCCCGGACCATCCTGGAGTCCATGGCCTGCGGCCTCCCGGTCATCTGCACAGACCTGCCCCAGCTCCGACCCATCGTGGGAGGGCACGGCATGCTCGTCCCCGTGTACTCGGCCAAAGGATTCGCCGAGGCCATCTTAGCCCTCGCCTCCGATGAGAGCATGAGGAGAAGGATGGGCGCCAGCGGTAGCGAGCTCATAAGGACCAGCTACTCCTGGGACTCGGCGATGAGGGAAACCATTGAACTATACAAGACCGTTATCGAGGAGAGAAAACGGCCATGGTGAATTCCCTGAAGATACTGGTCTGCGCAACGGAGTACTACCCCCAGGGGTCCGGGATCGCCATCGTCGCCCATAATGTCGCTACCTTGCTGGGGCAGGAGCATGATGTACAAGTCTGCTCCCCCACAGGTCCCGACGTGATCATACCCGCCGGGGGCCATGGGAGGTTCGGTCTCACGAGCTACTGGAAAGGGGTCCGTCGATGGCTCGCCGAGAACAACACCTACGACGCCGTGTGGCTGCATAACCCCCTGGTGCCGGGGATAGGCGCCGGTAACGCCGTGGTCACTCTGCACTCCACTGCAACTGGACGCGCCGCTGTAAGCCGGTTCCCCTACCCCTACGCGTATTACAGGTGGTTCGCCTGGCATGAGCACCGGTGCTACAAGGGGCTTTCAGGTGAAGGTGCGCGCTTCACCACCGAGAACACTGGCATAATGGAAGAGCTGAAAGGCATTGAAGTCAGTGAGCCATCCTTCATATTGAACGGGACCGACACCGAGAAGTTCTCTCCCCTGGCCGACAAGGGCGCGGTCAGGGAGCGTTTGGGCATACCTGATGGCGCCGCATTCATACTTTCCGTGGGGCGGGTCACATCCATCAAGAACCCGATTTACCAGCTGAGATTGGTGAAGGCTCTGGAGATGTCGGGGACACCTGCGCATCTGGTGATGGCCGGGGGAGGGGACATGCTCGATCAGTGTAAGAGATATTCCGATGAGAGCGGGATCAAGAACGTTCATTTCCTCGGCCCGGTACCATATGACCAGCTGCCTGAGCTTTACGGGAGCGCCGACCTCTTCCTCAGCACCTCCATCTACGAAGGTCTCTCCCTGTCCTTGCTGGAAGCGATGTCCTCAGGCCTGCCGTGCATCGTGTCGGACATACCCGGGACGTCCATCGTGAGAACGGCCCAGTGCGGCCTGCACATCTCCTGTCGAGACCCCGTCCAGGACGCGTCCCGGGTCCGTGCGCTCATAGACGATGGTATGGTTCGTCAAGCGTCCAATGCCCGGCGGTACGCCGTGGAGAACTTCGATTGGAAGAAGATCTCACAGCAGTACCTGGAAGAGTTCCAGATTGTCAGAAGGTAGTTGGAAGGAAAATTGATAGAAAGGGGGAGATGTCTAGTTAGTTCATCTCTCCTTGGTAGAGCCCAGCTTCACCATGATGCCTCGGTAGCCGTCGACCTTTTCCCTGATCACGTTGCGGGTGTCCACGAACACGAAGTCCGTGCGTTCCATCGTCGGCATAACCGCGCGCAGCTGCTCGCGGAGCTTGGCGTGCGCCGTCAGCAGTATGGCACAATCAGCCCATTGAAGGACCTCTTCGATGGACCCCTTGGACTCCAGTATGGCGCCCTCGATCCTGATGGACTTTGCCAGGGGATCATAGACCTTCACGATGGACCCGCGATCGATAAGCTCCTCGATGATGGGGACCGCGGGAGATTCCCTGGTATCGGTGACGTTCTCTTTGTATGCTATGCCCAGGACCGCGATGTTGGCCTCGTGGATCCGCTTCCCCACCTTCTCCAATCCCTTCTTGGCAAGGTTCACCACGTGTACCGGCATGTAGTCGTTGACCTCGCCAGAGGTCTCGATGAACTGAGGTATGTAGTCGAACTGGCGGGATCGATATGCCAGGTAGTAAGGGTCCAAGGGTATGCAATGCCCTCCGACACCGGGTCCGGGGTAGAAGGCCATGAAGCCGTAGGGCTTGGTCTTGGCCGCCTCGATGACCTCCCACATATCTATCCCCATGCGCTCGCTGATGAGGGCCATCTCGTTGACGAGGGCGATATTGACGTTGCGGAAGACGTTCTCGTAGATCTTGACCATCTCCGCCGTCTTACAGTCAGAGACCTTGAATATGTTAGTGATCACCGCTCCGTACACCTTGGCGGTGACCTCCGTCCATTCCGGGGTTAGACCGCCGACGATCTTGGGGGTGGTGGTCACGGAGTAGGTCTTGTTACCAGGATCTATCCTCTCCGGAGAGTAGGCGACCCCGAAGTCCTCGAGGACCTTGAGCCCGGAAAACTCCTCCAGGGTGGGCAGCATTATCTCCTCTGTGGTACCGGGGTAGGTGGTCGATTCCAGCACTACCAACTGACCCTTCCTCAGGATCCTCCCTACTGACTCGGAGGCGCTCTTCACCGGCTTGAGGTCAGGGCGCTTGTTCTCATGAAGGGGAGTGGGAACCGCGATTATGATGACATCACACTCCGCAAGCTTTCCGACGTCGGTGGTGGGATTGAACTTACCGTTCCCCACCTCCTTCACATCATCGATGTACGAGATACCATGGCGGAGCATCTCCACCCTTTCCACCCAGGTGTCGAAGCCGATGACCTTGAAACGCTTGGCGAACGCCGTGGCCAAGGGGAGGCCTACATAGCCGAGGCCCACGACCCCCACCACCAGAGAATTGTCCTCGATCTTGCTGATGATATCTTCAGTGAACGACATATGAACTCCTCTTGTAAATGCACATGGAGAATTTACTGACCATATATAATGCGTAGGAGAGAATATCCAGCTTCAATATCTTTCCCCTTCTTGGCCATGGTAGAAACTGGCAATGCTTAATTATCTATCGGTACAAATTCCTCGGTACATTTAAGTGGAAAAGATATACCAGTGCCGTACCACATAATTCGATGACGAGGCCGATACCAGTTAATACCTCGAACCAATTAACGGGCTTAAAGATTTAATAACGTAGCGTGGGGTGGGGCATTTGAGCGCTGAGAACTCTCCTGAGGCCAAGAGGAAAGTGATCGTCCTGGGTAACAACCTTAGCGTCGTCCAGGACCTGGGAGGAGAGGGCGTGCGGTGCGTGGTCCTGAACCATCACCGGGCCATCGCCACCTACTCGCGCTACGCTACCTACGCGCAGTGTCCCGATCCATCTACCATGGAGGACAGGGCCATAGATTTCCTCTATGATCTCTGCCAGAAGGAGGGTGACCTCCCGGTGGTGCTACCGGTCACCGACCAGTGGTCCATGGCCGTGGCCAGGCATGCTAGCCGCCTTCGGGAGGTCTCCATTCCCTGTACCGCCGAATGGGAGGCAGTGGAGCTGATGCTGCACAAGGACCGGTTCTCTCAGTGGGCCCGGGAAAGGGGGATCAAGACCCCCAGGACATGGACGCAGGAGGAGGTGCTGCGCCTGCCCCCGGAAGAGTATCCAGTGGTCGTCAAGCCCCGGCTGCATCGGTGGTCAGGCAATGGCGATCCCCAACACCTTCACGCCGACATGATCAGGCTCCGCAACACCATCATAGCGGACAGGTGGGAGCTGGAGAGGTTCCTGAAGAAAGAGAGCCGCCTCATGGAGCATATGTTCTTCCAGGAGTACGTGCGCGGCGGTTCCGACCGCATCTACAACATCGGTATGTACATCGATAGGTCCCACCAGGTCCTCGCATCCTTGGCCGGTCATAAGGTCCGGGGCTGCATGACCAACCACGGGGACACCAACCTGGGCGAGAACGTGACCGCCCCGGCTTCCATAAAGGACATGGCGGAGAGGATGGTCCGCGAGCTGGGCTACGTGGGAGTGGTGGAGTTCGAGTTCAAGAAGGATGCCCGGAACGATGAGTTCGTCCTCATCGAGGTCAACCCTCACCTGTGGGCCTGGTGCGGTATGGGCCTGCCGTGCGGGATGAACTTCCCGCTCATCGCGTACCAGGACCTCGCAGGGACGTTGGACCCCGCCTCTATCGTTCCCTTCCAGGGGAAGGTGAGGTTCGCCCGGATCGTGTTCGATCTCCTCAACTGCATCGTGTACAGCCGCATGGGGGCCGATACGCCAAAGCGTTCGCTGCGGGAGTGGGTGGGGGACATGAAGGCCGACCGCTTTGTATGCCGGGAGTTCCACCGCAACGACTGGCTGGTGAGCGTTCTACTGCTCGATGAGGCCTTCCGGGCCCTGGTGAAGCGCGCCCTGGCCGCCGTGCGGAGGATGGTACAGCGCCCCTTCCAGAGAGTGGACGCCAAGTGCCCCGAGAGCCCCAGCTCCCAGAGCGGTAACGATTGACCAATGCTCGGATTGCCCTAATGGATCGGCGGATCATGAACGCCTCCCCTAAGCACCAACGTGCGATTATGACTGCGTGGGGGAGATGGAGTAGCTGTAAAAAGCCGTGACGTAGGTCTCGGCCGAGGGAGTGGAAGCTCATGTGGGGTTCTGGAATGAAGGAAGCGGTGGCAGAACGATGAAATATCATACTTATTTATCATCCAAAAGGACCTGAGATGAACGCTTCCGTCGAGAAGGTAATTATCCCCAGCAACGATGACCCTTTCAAGGGTGGGGGAGTGGGCGGTAAGCATACCCACATCAGGCTCCTTGCCTCTGGCCTGGAGAGCTTAGGCGTGAAGGTGGGAACTATCTACCCCCATGAGACCATGGGTTTTAGGCTGATCACGAGGTACCCCGGAGCCTTGTATAGGAAGATGCAGTCCTCGAAAGAGAGAAGGGTCGAATCGTGGGGCCGGGAAAAGTTAGAGCTGCTGAGACGCAGAGTTCGCGAGAGCGACCTAGATTGCCAAGTCCTCAATCCCCAGGACACGCTCTCCCTCCAGGTGGTCGCCACGGAGATGGAGCGAAGAAAAATCCAAATCCCCATGGTCCTTACTGCCCATGGCTACTATGTGAGGGAGATGGTCAGTGCCGAGGGATTGGATCCGGCATCACCGCTCGTGGAAAAACAGCTCCAGGAGGAGTTGTCCTCATATGCTCTGGCAAGGAGGATCATTTGCGTCGATACCCGGATTAGAGACTATATAGGACTGTATGCAGGCATCGACAAGGACCGGATGGAGGTCCTTCCTAATGCCGTTGATACCCTCACTTTCCACCCCATACAAGGGCCGGGCAGGAAAACCCTCCGGAGGTCCCTGAATATCTCGGAAGAGGCCAAGCTGTTGTTTTGCCCTAGAAGATTGGTGCCGAAGAACGGCGTGGAATTTGCTATCAGGGCGATGGTTCCCGTAACAAAGAAGCATCCTGAGGCCATTCTGCTGATCGCAGGGGATGGGCCTCAGAAGGGCCATCTTCAAAAGGTCATCGTCGACACTGGCCTAGAGGGCCACGTCTTATTGTTAGGCTCGGTGGCGCATAAGGCCATCCCCTCATACTACCAGTGCTCGGACATCGTGTTGATACCCTCGATACCATCTTTCGGGGTGGAGGAAGCCACTTCGCTTTCCATGCTCGAAGGAATGGCTTGTGGGAGACCGGTCATCGTCTCCAACATCGGGGGCTTGAAGGAAACAATCACTGACGGGGTCAATGGTTTCAAGGTACCGGCGGAAGATCCTGATGCTATCGCAGATCGTGCGATTTACATATTCGATAGCAGGGACGCAGGAGAGAGTGTAGCCCTCAGCGGATTGGAGTACGTGAGGAAGAACCATTCTCATCTGGTCCATGCCCAGAAGGTCCTATATCAATACAAGTTAGCGGTCGTAAGTGACTGACCTTCCCTATCTGGATCTTACCATCCGGCCTTTCCTTGAATCGTTCAGGCTGGACCCCGCAGTACCGTGAGAAGCTCAGCAAAGCGGTTGGTCCAAATATGGTCCTGTAAGCACCTTTTTCTGCCCATATACCCAATCTTCATCGCCTTGTCGGGGTGATTTAGATAGAACCTCACCTTCTCCAAGAGATCTTCCCTGTCCTGATAGCAGTCGATCTCAGTACCGATCTTGTAGACCTCCTCCAGGCTGGGATGATAGGACGTTAGGTAAAGGTTCCCTGCTAGAGGAATCTCGTAATCCCTCCCCTTCAGACCCCTGATCTTATCGTTACTATTGATGAAGCTGAATCCAAGATTTATCAAGGACCGATTATAGACATCGTTCATCTCTTTCAAGGTGATGGAACCCGATGGCCATCCCAGGCCATAGGTCCGCACGTCAATGCCCTTCTTCCTCAGATAACTGATGTACTTGGGCCGCACCCCATAGCACTGGCCGATGAAAGAAACACCAATCGTGCGGTCCAAATCCAGATAGCTGAATATGTTGGGGTTTCCCGCAGCTGGGAGAAAGAGAGGATTAGCGCCCGAGTGTACGTACTTACCCACGTCCTCCCGATCCTGGCTGGTTATGCAGACGTCGTAACGATTGGCTATCTCGGCGTTCCCCGATAGCCCACCTCCCTCCCGATAGCCCCAATACAGCATCTTATCGTCAAAACTGATATTGGCGGTGATGATCCCTAGGTCGCCGATCTTTTCTATTGTCTCTGGATAGACCCATCGGCCCGATAAGTAGGAGAAAAAGATATCGATCCTCTTTTCCTGATGTCTTTTCCTCACCATCGCCAATAGTTTGTCGTTGAACTCCTTCTTTTTTTCCTTTTGCCAGAAGGGTGCATTTTGGTCGTAACCATCTAGTGACCAGTCGTAATGGGTGATGGAAGCTATATCCTTCCAAGGTTCCACCAGACCACCTTTTTCCCAATTCACGTGGCGGACGGCGATGAACACGTTGGGCCTATCTTTTGTTAGGAACGGTTTATTCCTCTTCATCAAAGATGCGTTTATGCGGGCGATTTGTTCCTCCTTGGACAGATAGTTCTTCTTTATGATGTCATCACTAAGGGGATTAAACAGATTCCATTCCCTTCTGCACGCCCGCAGTTTCGAGGGGATGTTTTGGACAAGGCCAGTCATAGTTATTTGATAGCAGGCAGGAAGGGACACTATTATATGTATTGTTTGGAGCTGAAACACTAGGCCGGATTGTGACCGGCCGTTATGGTCACCTTCTTATTTCACCCATATCCTCATAGGACGATGATACACGGGACCGCGTGCAGTTGTAAAAGCAGATGATCCTAACTGATCTAGGGTTCGTCATCAGCTTTCCGTCGTCGGCGTGCCAGCGTCTCCTCCTCCTACGTGCAGACCGGCGCATAAGGATGAATTACCCATTGCGCAACATCGGGCAGAGACTTAGGGATATCAGCATGACATCCAGAGCACAAGTATGAAAGCCGATGGAGCAATTGCTAGCTCATCCAAGGGGTCATCGCCATGAGCAAAAAAACCACCTTATCATTGGTCATCCCCACAATGGACAAGTATGGGTACCTCTCCAAGACCCTCATTCACTCTACAGACCAAGGGTTCAACGAGGTCATAGTGGTCGATTCCTCGATCAAGGAGAAGAGAGAGATAGAGGAACTTTGCACAGAATACAATGTAAAGCTGGTCCAGGCGGACATGGACCGATTGGAGGCCAGGAACTATGGGGCTTTTGTTAGCAGCAGCGAGTGGATAGCTATCTGCGATGATGATGTGATCATCCATCAGTTCGACATGGATAAGTTCTCGGTGCTAGCATCAGAGAATGATTTTCTATATGGTGGCTGGGGGGAAAGGCCCACAGAGCACTATACATGGATTTTCCGCCGCCGTTTCTTCCTAGACGTTCTAAAAGGCTATGATATTAACATCACAGGCGGTGACGATCTGGACATCACATTGCGGAGTATGAAGCGGGGGAGGGGCGTGGACGCGTTCGCCGCAGGCCTGTACAGGACTGAGACAATCGGCATGGATATCTCCAGGGACTATCCCAGCAAATGGATACGCAACAAGGTCCACTATTCCCTAACGGTCTTTCCTCTATACCTCAGGCACAAGCAGCTCATCCCAAATATCTTCAAATCAGATGGGTGGAGGTTGAACCGCATCATGAAGGGGGAGCCCCCCCTCAAAGTGATCTATGAGGGTTTCATTGAGCGGGCCGGGCTCGTCTACAGTCCTTTTTACTATCTGCTTCACAGGGGCAGGAGAAGAAAACGCAATCTCCATAGTATCGATCCCACTGCGAAGACTGACCCTTAGCTAGAGGTGAAAAGGCCGCGATACGAACGAGCATCCAATACGGTACGATCCTCGAATTCCGCGTAATGAAAGACCAGTGTTAGAACATCATTTATTATTGGCCATGTACCACTCAATCGTCTCCTGCACCCCCTCTTTCAGAGGTATTTTCGCTCTGTAGCCAAACTCCTGGAGGGCTCGGGAAGTATCAAGGCACCTACGGGGCTGACCATCAGGTTTCGATGTATCCCACAGGATCTCTCCCTGGAATCCTGATAGCTCGGCGATGAGCTCGGTGAGCTCCTTGATGGTGACCTCGCAACCGCTCCCGATGTTGACGGGCTCGGACCGGTCGTACTTCTCTGCCGCTAAAAGAATACCCTCTGCCGCATCTCGGACGTGAAGGAACTCACGGGAAGCCTTCCCACTGCCCCAGGCGATGATCTCCCTCTCCCCGCGCCTACGAGCATCCACGAATTTTCGTATCAGGGCAGGGATAACATGTGAATCCTTAAGGTCGAACTTGTCCCGCGGCCCGTAAAGGTTAACAAGCAGGGGGTTGATGCTATTGAACCCATACTGCCTACGATAGGCTTCCGACTGTACGATCATCATCTTTTTAGAGAGCCCGTAGGATGCGTTCGTCTCCTCCGGGTATCCCTCCCAAAGATCGCTCTCCCTGAACGGCACAGGAGTGTACTTGGGGTACGAGCATACTGTCCCTATTCCTACGAACTTCTCTACGCCCTCTTGTCGGGCCACCTCCATGAGGTGCGTGTTCATAGTGATGTTGTCGAAGAACAGGGATCCGGGATTCCGTTGATTGTATCCGATGCCCCCTCCTCTTCCAGCTACATGTAGGACGATGTCTATGCCCTTTACCGCGGTGCGACAATTTCCCATGTCTCTAAGGTCCAGCTCGCTGGAGCCATATGTCCTAACATCTTTTAGTTCCACACCCCGTGCCAGGATCGCAGCGACCACATGGGAGCCGAGGAAACCGTAACCTCCTGTGACCAGTACCTTCTTTTTCCGCCAATAGTCGCTCACGCGAAGACCTCCCTGAAGGTCCGGATGATCATTTCGAGGTCGTCCTCGGTCAGGTACTGATGGCAGCCGATGTAGAACGCATGGGCTCCCAAATGCTCGGCGTTAGGAAGACGCCCCTCATAGCGATGCTTGAACGAAGAGTAGGACGGTTGTTGCATAGGTATGCAGCCGAACAGGGGCCTGGTCTCCACCCCCCGATCCTCCAGCTGCTTGAGGACACGGTTCCTGACGAACCGGCTATCCTCGATGACCACAGGATATCCCAGATAGCTTACCTTATTGCTAAAGAAAGGCAGTTTAATGTTCCCGGACAGTGCAGAGAGACCATCATTTAGGTACCTGACGTTCTCCTGCCGCTTCCTGATTATGTTATCGATCTGTCTTAGCTGCACGTTGGCCAGGGCGGTCTGGAACTCCATGGTCTTGAAGTTATAACCTATGATTTCATGGGTGAACCGGGCGTCAGGGTCATCCAGAGAGGTTCTCTTCACACAACCCTTCTCATCGCGCACACACTTTGGACAGTCGCACATCCGGCCGTTGGCCTTGACCTGCCTTATCCTCTTGATCAGTGCTTCGTCGCTAGAGGTCACCGCACCCAGCTCTCCCACCTGGATGTTGTGGGCTATGTAGAAAGAGAAGGCTGCCAAGCGGCCGATGGAGCCGGTGCGACGGTCATCGTACACACTTCCGTGTGCCTGCGCGGAATCTTCGAAGAGCACTAGGTCGTTCTCCCGCGCGATCCTCACCATACCGTTCAGGTCACAGGGGTAGCCCATGAGGTGGACAGGGAGCAGCGTGGAGAACTCGGTCGGGTCGTCGCTGCTCTCTAGCTTCTCCTTGATAGCCTCGGTCGTAATGCCGAAGGTATCGGCGTCAACGTCCACGAAGACAGGCTCGTGTCCTGTCAGGACCACGGCGTTGGACGTCGCGGCGTATGTAAGGGGCGTGGTTATGATCTTCGAGCAAGGGGCGATGCCCTCGGGAACATAATGTAATGCCGTCAACCCAGCGATGAGGGCCGAAGTGCCGGAGTTCGTCGCCACCGCCTCCCTTGTCCCGATGTAGTTAGCCCATTCTAGCTCGAACGACCGCGTGCATTTCCCCTCGGAGATCTTACCCGAATCTAGAACGCCCATTATGGCCTCCCTTTCCTCGGGACCGATGACCAAGTCACCGACGCGAACCTTCAACCTGCTTTTTTTTACCATCGCTCAATCGCCTATCCACCATCTATCAGGGTATTTCCTCTCCAATATCCTGTCCCCCTCTCCCACAGGGGTGAGGCCGGCGGAGCGCATGTCCGCGTCCACCATGATCTTCACCAGATCATCGAAACCGATCCTATACTTCCAGTCCAGTACCTTCTGGGCACGGCTTGTGTCGGCGATAAGGTCCTCAACCTCAGTTGGCCTGAAGTAGCGAGGATCAGTTCTAACATGCTTCTTTGGATCGAGGCCTGCGTACTCGAAGGCCGTGTTCACGAAATCTTCCACTGAGTGTGATTGCCCCGTTCCCACCACATAATCGCTTGGATGGTCCAACTGGAGCATCTTCCACATGACCTCCACATATTCCGGTGAGTATCCCCAATCGCGTCGTGCTTCCATGTTGCCCATGTACAAGTAATCCTGTTTTTTGGCTAGGATGGCCGCGATACCTCGGGTGACCTTTCGTGTGACGAAGGTCTCACCCCGGCGGGGAGACTCATGGTTGAACAAGAGGCCATTGCAGACGAAGATCCCATAACCCTCACGGTAGTTTCTAGAGAGCCAGTACGCATAGGCCTTAGCACAGGCATATGGGCTTCGAGGCTGGAACGGCGTGCTCTCGCTCTGAGGCGGGTCAGCCGACCCGAACATCTCCGAGCTCGAAGCCTGGTATATGCGAATATTATTGCAGGAGCCCCGCACGGCCTCTAACAACCGGGTCACGCCTATGCCCACCACATTTGTTGTATACTCTGGGATATCGAAGGAGACTCTGACATGGCTCTGGGCGCCTAAGTTGTATATTTCATTGGGCTTGACGTTGTAGATGATGTTAGATAGGGTCTCAGATTCCGTGAGGTCTCCATAGTGAAGGAACAACCTCGCTCCCTTCTCATGGGGATCTCGGAAGATATGATCAATGCGGGCGGTGTTGAAGGTGCTCGCCCGCCTGATGATGCCGTGCACCTCGTAGCCCTTCGAGAGGAGGTACTCTGCGAGGTAGGATCCGTCCTGGCCGGTTATACCGGTGATGAGCGCGGACTTGGTCAATATATTACCCACTATCAATATGCTGGACCCATATAATCGTTCTCTGTCCAGCATGCTTCCGGTGCACTCTAAGGCTTACTCCCTGCGCACGTCCCAGCGTCGGTCCAGGATGACCTGCGCCTGCAGGGGGTCCCCTGCCCCTCCGGAGTTGAAGTCGTGAGGAGCGGACACATTGATCCCGGCCTCCACCCGGTGGCCAGCAAGCATGTCAAACCCTCCCTGGCGGTGCGCGCTGAGGACCAGGGTGTAGTTGCCCGGCACCAGCAGCTTCCCGGGGAACGTCATCGTGGCCTGGTAGGTGCCCGGCCCCAAGTCCTCCAGGGAGGCGTCCCAATCGGAGAAGAGGGTACGGATGAGCTCGTCGCCCAGGGAGTTGTTTACGAAGATCCCCATGCGCAGGTGCTGCATCCGTTCATGGAGCTGGAATCGTACGTGGATGTCGAACGGTCGCGCTCCGTCGATAAGCATCTTACCAGCGCCCCCCTGACGTACGTCCATATCCCATACTGTGATGTCCTTGGCCGTTACAGGGAAGTTGCCATTATGCCCCTCCAGGGAACTGGCGTACTCGCCGATGACCTCCTCCGACGGTCCGCTCGTTAACATCTTCCCACCCTGCAGCAGGATGGCGTTCTGACATAGGGTCTTCACGGCGTGCATGTTATGCGATACGAAGATAACGGTGCGGCCCTCCTGGGACACCTCCCTCATCTTCCCCAGGCACTTGGCCTGGAACTGCTGGTCGCCCACGGCCAGGACCTCATCGGCTATGAGCACGTCCGGCTCCAGGTGCGCAGCCACTGCAAAGGCCAGGCGCAGGTACATGCCCGAGGAGAAGCGCTTGATGGGTGTGTCCAGAAACTTTTCCACCTCCGCGAACCTCACGATGTCGTCGAAGCGGGCCTCGATCTGCTTCTTGTGCATTCCGAGGATGGCGCCGTTAAGGTAGATGTTCTCCCTACCAGTAAGATCGGGGTGGAAGCCCGTGCCCACCTCCAGGAGGCTTCCCACAGTGCCTCGTAGAACGACCTCGCCCTCGGTCGGACAAGTGATCTGAGAGAGTATCTTCAGGAGAGTGCTCTTACCCGCCCCATTGCGGCCTATGATGCCCACGCTCTCCCCTTTCTGCATGGTGTAGTTGATGTCGTGAAGGGCGTAGAACGTCTCCTTGGGTTGCCGTATATGCTGGGCGGTCCTGAGCGGATGGCGGACTACGGATGCAAGCTTCTCTCCCAGCCGTCCACCTGCCTGGTAATATCCCTTGCTGGACGCGATGACATACTCTTTGGACAGATGCCTGATTTCGATCGCAGGTTCCATCAGATCACATCCGCCAGGCGCCTCTCATACGCCTTAAAGTACAGGAGACTGGCGAAGAACACGATCAGGGTCAAGACGGTAGCCGCCCCCAGCATCACCAGGTCCAGATCTGTGCCGAAGATGAACGCACGCTGTGCTGACATGATGCCTGCCAGGGGGTTGAAGTACAGGATCCACTTCAGGCTCTCGTTCTGTATCAAGTTGGTGGAGTAGAGGACCGGCGAGGCGAACAGGAGGATCTGGATGAAGAAGGGGACGATGTACTGCACGTCCCGGTACTTCGCCGACATCGCCGACATGAACAGGGACACGCCAGATGATAGCAGGAAGGTGAGCACCAGGGGGATGATGGCCAGGAACATCCACACTGATACAGAGGCATTGGTAAGCGCCACGATGATGATGAACAGCACCCACGCGACACCATAGTCTAGTAGCCCAGCGATCACCAGGCTCAGCGGCAGCAACATCCGTGGGAAGTAGATCTTAGTTATCATGGCAGAGTTGCTCACCAGGCTCATAGAAGCCCCGTTCAGGGTGGTGGAGAAGAAGGTCCACAGCATCAGCCCAGCAAAAAGGAAGGGAATCGGTTCAATACCACTCGGGGTCCTGAGCCCGGCCACATCAGGGTTGTATAGTATGAGCGCGAAGATGATGGTGGTTATTAGCGGCTGAAGAACGGCCCATCCCACGCCAATGGCCGTCTGCTTGTACTTGGTCTTTATCTGTTTCCAAGTGAGGAAGTACAGCAGCTCTGCGTAGCCGAGCACCTCCTTGAGGCCCAGCTCCAGCCTGGATGCCTTGGGGCGGATGTATCGGACCTTCTCGCCAGCCATCTGAAAACCTTGAGCTCATCCAGAGAAGGAATTTCCCCTATAAATGGTTGGGTCAGCGAATGGCATCTGCCAGATATGAGCTTATTTCGGATGTGAGTGCTTCGCTCGATAAACGGTACAGAGCCACAGTGCATCATACCTCAATGTCCTTCCGCAAGCCATACTGGCTGTAGGCAGAAACTTCCCAGAATCCCAGATTGACCTCTTTCATGGTACATTCCTAGACATTGAGGAGACCAAGATGGAAATATAACATTGCCAGGAGTTCATTTAGACCGCCATTCTCCTCAATCGCCTCAACCTCAGGTCAGTATGCTCACACGTTTAATATCAACACCTTCACTCTGGAGAGGAAACTGAAGGCGGATTTCGTATGGGTTCCATCATTCTCTATCGCTATGATGTTAAAGTCCATCATCAGAATGTTTGCAGTGATGTTATGAAAAAAATATGACCATTCAGAAACATAAGCATTCATGCCTATCGGCGACCCCATGGGAGGAGAGGCCCCGGAGAGCGAACGTGGTAGACTGAGGAGGGTGCAACAGGTATGGGTACCGGTGACCGACCTGGACGCGGCCGTAGAGGACTACACCGGGGTGCTTCACTTTACCCTCAAGAAAAAGGATATCTCTGGAGACCACGCTGAGCTGTTACTGGAGGATGGTGCCACCATCGTCCTCTACCGGTCCAAGGAAGAGGACCAGGAGCAGCCCGGCATCCGTACTGGTGTGGTGTTCGCCACTGATTCGATATATGACTTCCACAAGGACATGGTGGACGAGGGCGTGGACTTCACGCTGAAGCCAATGCGCGATCAATACGGTCGACTTATCGCGAGATTCACCGACAGCGATGGGAACGAGTACGAGGTCATCGAGATGAGCGGCCAAAGATAAGCGCATTAGAGTGGACCCATCGTAAAAAAATGTTGAAGGAGGTCTGGCATTCTGCCAGCCCCTGTCTTGGTTTATTCCATTCAAATCATTACTTTGCTCAGAAGAGAGATATTACTTAGTGGCCAGGCCGAGCGCGTCTACGTTGCCGACCATATCCCCGGTGATGACGGGGGAGCAGACTTCCCTCACCACGTTCATGGTCTGCCCGTTCTTCCATACGATGTTTATCTCGATGTACCCGTTGGAGACATCGACAGAGAACGTCTTCATGGAGGAGCTGTACATGGAAGCCTTGCCGCGGGTGGAGGTGCGGACCTTTCCGGTCTCGGCCAACAAACCCAAGGAGGCCATCTTCTCTACCAGCTTGTAACACGTTGCCAAAGGAATATCGGTGACGTTGGAGACCTCGCGCACGGTAAGGTCGCGCCTAGCGGTAGCGGCCATGATTATCAGCACAGAATTGTCTACCAGTGCCTCTGCGAGCTCCTCACGGTGAGCGTTTGCGGTCCTTATGGCTTCTAGGATGCAAAGCTCTTCTTGATCAGTTGAGATCCTCATATTTAAGGTGCCTCCGTTCTACAATTTCAGGAAGATAATGTCCTTTATTAAACTTTTTACGGGTCCGTTGAACCCAATGTTCTAATGTAACACGGCCAGATAAGGCGGTGTCGTACCCCCTTTCCGTCCCTTAAGCGTACTCAAAATATAGAAATGTTGTTGAGAGAATGTTACATAGACGCAGTGATATGTTCGAATGGTATCCACAAATGAGAAAGTAGTATCACAAAGTGGAAAAATTATTAAAAAGAAAAAGGATTTGAGGTCCTAAGGCCCCTTTTTACTCAGGGTTCATGCTCATCCGGGGGCGAGGTCGCTCTGAGCGATGGTATCGTCTATCTCCGCCTTCAGCCCCTCTGGTATGTTCCTGATGCCTACTTCCAGGAAGCCTCTGACGATCATGCCCACCGCCTCGTCCTCGCTCAGGCCGCGGGACATGATGTACTCCACCTGGTCCCTGGCGATCTTTCCCAGGGAAGCCTCATGGGTCATCTCCACGTCCGGGACCCGGGCCTCCAGCTCGGGGATGGCTACATTTACTCCCTTGTTGCCGAGGATCAGGCCCCGGCACTCCAGGTGCGCCTTGATGTTAGGGGCCTCGCCTACGAGACGGCCGCGGTTGATAACTTCGCCGCCCGTTGTTATGGACCGGGAGATGATCTCCGCCTTGGTATCAGGAGCGCTCAGCACCACCCTCGAGCCTAGGTCCAGTACTGAGCCAGGAGGGGCTACCGCCACGGTGTTGAAGTGCCCCACCGCTCCCCTGCCTACCAGCCGGGCGGTGGGGTACGTCTGCACGCTGCGGACCTTCTTGAGGGTGACATAGTTGTTTACGAAAGATCCGTCCTCCTCCACGATGATGCCCGTCCGGGGGCGGACCCCTACCTGCTCCGCCCAGTTGTGGATCATGGTGAAAGTGAGGCTGCCGCCCTTCTTCACGTAGATCTCCGAGATCCCCAAGTGGATGGCCCTCTCCACACCGGATTTGGTGGTGCAGCCGGTCACGATCTCCAGGGAAGCTCCCTCTTCGACGATGATGATGTTGTGTATCGTCTGAGCCGTCCGATCGTGGCCGACCATGAGGCAGGTCTGAATGGGCATCTTCATCTTGTGGCCGGCCATGGCGCGTATGAAGTATCCTGGAGAGTCGCTGAGATATGCGGTGGCCGTGTACTTGTCAGCATCTACATCCACCGCCTTCCATGAATAGTCCTTGAGCCAGTTGTACTTCTTTAGGGCATCTCTGGTGTCCATCATCTCGAAGCCCTTCCCGGTCTGGGTAGAGGCCACCACCGAGTTGTCCAGGACCACCATGCTACCTACCCTTCCAGCCTCCGATGGGACCACGCCACAGCGTATCATCGTCTCCTGCACGTCATCGGAAAGCTCGTCCAGGCTCGATGATAAGGGTATGTCCCGGGCTCCCTCCTCGAACTTGCTTAGGTCGAAGTCCTCACCTAGCTTGGCCTGCTTCTCCAGGGCAGATTCAGCGCGCTTTCTCAGTTCATTCTCACTAGCCGACATTGTATGCACTCCTCGTACCCCTTCGTTCGGATCTCCCTCAGCAGTTCCCTGGGATTCCCAGAACAGTACATGGTCCCGTCGCACATCACGTAGCCACGGTCCGCCTCGACGTAATCCAGTATCTGGCCCGTATGGGTGATGATCAGGGCGCTCTTGCCCTCCTTCTCCCTCTTGCCGGCGCAGGCGATGCCGCCGGTGATAAGCTCATGGATCATCGTTCCCACCCTCTCGATGCTCTGCAGGTCCACGCCGGACTCAGGCTCGTCCAGCAGGTAGATGCAGGGGTTCTGGGCAGCAAGCTGGAGCAGCTCCGAGCGCTTGATCTCGCCTCCTGAGAAACCGACATTGACGTCCCGCTCCAGGAAGCGCTCCATGTCCAATGTACCGGCGAGCTTCGCCGGGTCCACCCTGCCCTGACCTGTCACCTTCAGCATCGTCCGCAGCTGCACCCCGACCAGGTTGGGGGGTCGCTGGGACATTAGTCCTATACCTAGCTTTGCGCGCTCATGTATCGGCATGTACGTGATATCTGTGCCATCAAGTATGATCTGGCCATCCACCACCTTGTAGCTGCCCAGACCCATGATGGTGGACAGCAGCGTTGACTTGCCGGAGCCGTTAGGCCCGAAGAGCACACAGGTGGCGCCGGATGGCACAGACATGGAAACGTCATTGAGCACCCTCCTCTCGCCCACTTGCACCGTGAGGTTCTTGATCTCGAGCATGGTCCTCCCGCTCTAACATTCAACCGGGCGTTAATAATATTTTCATAGGGATGACCGCCACGGACGAACGTTCGAGCGGCGGTGAACCGTATGATATTACTCCGTGCTGGTTCCGGACCCATGTTCATGCAGGAGGTCATTATCGTTCCCCACCGGCGATGACGGTCATCTATTTGAACGGAATCCGGTATTGGCGTTTCGTGCTCTTGATCGGACATCTGCTCATAGGGTGCATCCTCGGGCTACTGGTGTACCATCGCTACGGTCTTCGGTCTGCCATCCCGGTGGCGGCGATCGGTGCGATACTGCCCGACCTTATCGATAAGCCCCTGGGCCACATCCTGCTCCGAGGCACGCTGGACTCAGGGCGAATCTATGCCCATACGCTCCTGTTCTTGGGCATAGTAATGGTTGCCGGCATCCTATACTGGAGGTCACGGTCCTCGCCCCTGCTTCTTGTGCTAGGCGGTGGCATACTGACCCACCTGTTGCTGGACGGCATGTGGAACATTCCCAATACGCTGTTCTGGCCGGCACTGGGCGATTTCCTGCCTCACTCCTATCCAGACTATTTCGGTAACGCCTTCATAACTGAGATCACCGCACCCCTGGAGTGGTTGGCCGGGCTCTCCATAATCATGATCACGCTGGAGGTGTTCGGAAATTCGACCAATGGGCTGAGCGAAAAGTTCCTGTCCAGCGTCGCCACGCTGCGCCGCCCGCTGTATGTCCTCCTAGCTCTGGGAGGAGCGATGACCATCGCCGGTACCTTCCTAGCTATGCCTATGGACCTGATGGACCTGGAGTCCGGACTTCTAACGGGCTCCAGTGCTCTTGTTGGTGGAATACTATTGATCCATCGCGAAGTGGTCTCCGACCGGTCCATCGCATCCTCTCAGGAAAGGAACTAACAAAATCTGGGGACCTTAGCCGGAACAAGTTCTATGAGGGGGGGGGGTCCTTGGACGTAAACCAGCAGCGGGAGCACCGATCGAGCCGTTCGTATATGTCGGTGATATCACTGTTACCGGTTACTGACTTCTTGCAGTTCTGGACTTATTCTGGCGATCCGGTATTGGAATCAGCGGGCGGGATTAGGACGTATTCGATAGAACGTACCTTATTCTCACGTTTATTTAAATGGCCTAACACTACGCCGAACAATATCATGGGAGCTGCGATAAGCAGACCGATCAATCCTAATAGAGACAGGCTTCGTGCAGGCGCTGTTTTTTTCATCATCCCTCCACTGGAAAGTTACGAAGCACTTCACCCGACTTTTCTATGAGGGGTGAACGACCGAACCTATGTCAAAGAACGATGGGGTTCTTACCGAACCTCAAAGATCGTGTGGACATATTGTCTGGTTCTGCACTCCATTGTAACTTGACCAAACTATATAGTGCTCATAGGACAAATACCTTTGTTGATAACACTAATTTAAACCATTTTTCTTGAACGTAAACACGAATCATATCCCATCCCTTCACTTACTTTTCAGCCTTATCCCTGAACAGCTGGACATTTCAGCCAGATCGGTAATCTATTCCTATTAGAATATATGCTGGCTAAATTAAAATGGACCACATTCTTTAAAAACAGCTTTGTCGTCATACTGGCTAATTTCCCGGCTTTTTTTGTGGTGTGATCTGGCAATCTGGTAATATCGGAATCGAAGATTAGCTCGACTTCCAAGGAAATGACCCCCCTCCGATACCTTGATGAAATCGCCCGGTGTTTCCTGGCTTAATGAGCGAAGGTCACATCCTCGTTGTTGGCGGAGGGATCGCGGGCATGAGCGTCTCCAATGCCCTGTCGTTGCTCGGATACGACGTCACCATAGTGGAGAGGGCACCGATGCTGGGTGGCAAGGTCTGCGTTCTGCACCATCCCTTCCCCGGTATCGGCTCAGGGATGGACCTCCTCGCCTCTATGATCGACCAGATCAAGGAAGGTCCCCACATTCACGTGAAAACGTCCCTAACGCTCGAAAGCTGGAGATTCGATGGTTCTCAAGGGCTTGCCGAGCTCTCCGACGGCACCGCGATAAGGGCTGACGCCATGGTGCTGGCCACCGGGTTGGAGGAGGTACCTCCCTCGCTGATACCGGAGTACGGGCATGGGCTCAAGAGCGGCGTTCTAACAACCTCAGAGCTGGAGGAGATGCTGTCCAAAGGCAAGAGCCCCATCGTGGTTGAGGCGCGTTCCGTGGTTTTCATTCAGTGCGTGGGTTCCCGAACCGAGAGGAGGGGCGTTCCCCATTGCAGCACATACTGCTGCACCAGCTCCGTCAAGAACGCCCTGCTCTTGAAGAACGAGGACCCTTCGAGGGAAGTTACGGTTCTGTACATCGATTTGCGGACCGCGGGACCGGAGCAAGAGGCTCTCTACAGAGAGGCGCGCTGCAGAGGGGTCAGGTTCATCAGGGGACAGCCGTCTCTGGTGATGGAACAGGAGGGAAAGCTCCTGGTGTGCGGTGAGAACACCTTGCTTCGGGAACTGTATGAGATACCTGCCGATCTGGTCGTTCTGGCGACCGGTCTGAGGCCGTGCTCAAGCAATTCCATCATGTTCGATGATCTGCATATAAAGGCGGGTCCGACCGGCTTTCCGGAAAAGAATGCAACGCCTCGCAACAGGGTTTTCCTGGCGGGATCGGTCAAGCGGCCGATGATGATGGAAGAGGCGATCAGGGACGCGAGGGCGGCAGCGCTGGACGTCCATGAGCACCTGACCCGAAGGGAAGATGGCTGACCGGGTTTTTTACTTCGAGGCCGGCCTTGGGGCCTACGATCGCCCCATCACCGGCATATCTTTGGGACCAACGCAGAAAGGTCAGCAACCTTCCACCTGGTTCTCTATGACGTCCGTTCTGGGTGTCTTGTTCGGAACAAATTGAAAAAAATTAGATGGGGGACCCCCCATCTGAGCGATCAGCTCTAACTTCCAGCCTCTCAGGTGGCAGTATGGCGGTAGTCCATCATCGGAGTGATGTCATATCCGAACGCTTGGTTATATTCCGCCAGCAGTTCATCCGCGGATACAGACAACACGCCTGGATGGAACGTTTCTGTCAGATACACGATCCCTATATAGACACGAGGACCCGACAGGATTCCCGACTGAGTGATGATAAATATATTGTCACTCTGTGTGGCATTCAGAGTGCTCCACCCTGCCCGACCTACCATGGACTGATACTCCAGCTCAGCCGTGGCATTATCATTTATGCCTCCTACCCGGACCAGGATGAAATCGGGACCTAGTCCGTTGTCATAGGCGATGATGGCCTCGTTGCTGATCAGCTGGGTAGAGGATGTAGGGTCCGCTACCAGAACTTTTACTATGTTGTACCCGCCCGCGAGGTCGATCAGGGATGACATCTCTGCCTTCGATGTGTAGGCCTTTCCATTGCTCAGCTCCATGTAGCAAGTGACGTCCTCGCCCATGCTGGCATTGGCAGCGGTGACCATGCCCACGGTCTCGTTGAACATCTCTGCGTATTGCACCGCCCTCTCCTGCGCCTCGAATCCGAAGAGGCTCGCCAGCTGCGCCAGGTCTGACGTTATCTGGTCAAGGCCGTAGCAGTCCAGTAGAACGACGGTGATCCCCAGGTCCTCGAGGGCAGCCGTATCCTTGATGCTCATGCTGGTGCATTGACCGATCACCACATTAGCCCCCAGCTCCAGGATCTTCTCACCGCTGGGCTCACTGTACGTTCCGACTACTTCCACACCCTCGTAGATGTATCCGAAATCATCATCCTCGGCGATGGACTCGCTGATCCCGACCACGCGATCAGTGACGTTCAGCACCTGCATGAACTCCGCAGCGTTCACGTTGACGACGGCGACCTTCTCCACTGGGGTCGCCACCGTAATCTTCTCTCCATCGTTCTGGGTGATCGTTACGGAGCTTGGATACACTTTGGACTGGGAACTCGGGTCGTCACCGACATTGGAGCCAGACAGCAGGGCGTATCCCCCCACTGACGCTGCAATGACAACGATGACAGCTACTGCCGCTAGTATGCCTTTTTTCATATGCCTATCACCAGTTGGATGTACCATCCAACTCGATTGTTATCGAGCTATATGATTTAAAACTATGCCTGCATGATACGGGGAAATATTGATTATCTGGCTAATTGAAAAATAATATTATTTCTAATATCCATTATTTATGATGATTATCCGCATTTTCCGATAGTTTTCTGTGTGATCACTATGGTATGCTAATCGGCATCTCGTCCGATGGATCGTAGGAAAGGATGAACAGGCCCCGATCGTTCTTGACGATGTAAGAATCCACACCGTAGATGTCCTGGATGGTTTCAGTGGTCAGGACATCCTCCGGCCTCCCGAACGCATAGAGTCCCCTGTCCTTCAGGAGCATAACCTTGTCAGCATAACGGAGGGCGAGGTTGAGATCGTGCATGGCGACGATCATACCGCAGCCTTCCTTGTGGACCACATTGCGCATGATCCTCATGGTCATCAACTGGTAACGCAGGTCCAACGAGCTCGTGGGTTCGTCGAAAAGGAAGAACCTCGGCGCCTGGGTCAGGCTGCGCGCGATGAACACTCTCTGTCTCTGACCCCCAGAAAGCTCATTGATGTACCTGTCCCTCAGGTCCATGGTATGCATCGTCTCCAGGGCCTTGGCGGCAATCTCCAGGTCCTCCCGGGTGTATGACCACTGCATGTATGGACGCCTGCCCACCAGGACGGTGTCGAGCACGGTGGTGAACGGCGAATACTGCACGTTCTGGGGTACATAACCGATCATCTTGGCCCGTTCGGTGGGGTCCAGGACAGATATGTCCACGCCATCCACGGTCACTCGTCCGGACGCGGGTGGAAGGAGGTTGCAAAGCGTCCTTATTAAAGTGGACTTTCCAGACCCGTTGGGGCCTAGGAGCGCTATCACCTCACCCGAGTCCGCTACAAAATCAACATCCTTTAGCACCTCGAGGCTTCCGTACCTCTGGGAAATGTTCTCTGCCGCTATCCTCATGTTAGGTACCTCCCACTCTTCCTCGTCACCAGCCAGATGAAGAAAATCCCTCCGATGAGGTACATGATTATCCCCACGGGCAGCTCCGTCGGCCTCATTATGATCCTTGCCACCGTGTCCGACAGCAACAGGATAAGCGCGCCCATCAGGGCAGAGGCGGGGAGCAGGTAACGATGGTCGTTCCCAATGAACATCCTGCAGATATGAGGGGCCATCAAGCCCACGAAGCCTATGACCCCGGTGAAGGCCAGGCAGGCTGATGTCACCAGAGCGGAGAGCGCGAGACCATATATCCGCAGTTTGTGCACATTGACCCCCAGGTTCTTGGCGACATCATCCCCTCCGGACAGAGTGTTCATGTCCACGGTGGTCCGCTCCATCAGTATGAAGCACACCAGGACCAAGGGGATGAGGATGATGACCGAGCTCCAGGACGCCCCCCACATGCCCCCCATGAGCCACAGGGTGACCTCGCGCAGGGTGTTGTCCTCGGAGATGTACTTCATGAAGGAGATGCCGGCCGAGAACAGGTAGTTGACCACGATCCCCGAGAGCACCAGCACCGATTGCGCCAGATGCTGGGTTCTCCCGATCAACAGGACCAGGCCTATGCTCGCCATCCCGAAGATGAAGGCCAGTAGGATGATGAGCAGGTTCTTGGTGGTTATGGTCTCTCCGAAGAAGTCATAGCTTCCGTAGTATGCCGCACCCAGTACCAGGGGCCCGATGACCAGGGCTATTGCCGCCCCGAAGGAGGCTGCCGAGGACAGGCCCAGCGTGAACGGGCTCACCAGGGGGTTCCTGAGCAGGCCCTGCATCACCACCCCGGACATGGCCAGGCTCGCTCCGGTCAGGATCGCCAGGAGGACCCGGGGCTCACGGTTCTGAACTATTATGGTAGAATAGTAGCTCTCCGCGGGACCATCCATCAGGCCAGGGAAGACCTGATTGACCAGGACCTTCAAGGTGTCTATGATGGGGATGTCCACGGCTCCGACGCCCAGAGCGATCACCGAGACCAGCACCAGCAAGGCTGCCAGAACAGCGATGAACAGCACCTTCCTACGCTTGGACGCGTTGAATGTGCCCATCACCCCATCCGCTTCCTCCTTCCCGCCTTCTCCCGGTACCTGAAGCCACCCTCTCAGAATGGAGGTCGCGCTCTTTCTGTTAGGCGTCAGTTAACATCACCCATCCAGTAAGACCGCTGCCCCCGAGCCTTCTGCCATCTGAGCCCCGTATCTACTTTTTCTCAACTGCATGCGGAGCCCCTGCATCCAGGCTCACCACTTCTGCCCAAGGCATGAGGCCGCGAACTCCTCCGCGAACCGCAATTCGCTCCCGAAGTGGAGGTGCAGGTACGATGCCAGGGCGTTGTTCTTGGTGAAACCGTCCGCTGCTCCGTCGATGCCCTTGTCCTTTGAGAGCCTATAGGAGAACCTTTCCCCACTGTGGGACGCCACACGGGAGTAGTGGAAGACGTGCCCCCTGACGGTCCCTCCCGCCGGGGACAGGACGCAGTCGTTCACGCAGGTAGCCTCCACATATCCTAATGCCTGGAGGCGGGGGGTCATTTCCACGGTGGCGTCGAAGACCCCCGTCATGTCCCTGCTCAGTCCGTCCTGTCCCTTCACGCTCTTGCACAGGTACATCATCCCCCCGCATTCAGCATAGACTGGAACGTCCTCTTGCACCTTCTCTGCCAAGGCTTCCTTCATGGAGTTATTCGCGGCCAGCTCATCGAGGTGGAGCTCGGGATATCCGCCTCCAAAGTAATACCCGTCAGCGGCCGGCAGGTCCCCCGCCGTGGGAGAGAACTCCACGATGTCCGCTCCCAGAGATCGCATGATGTCGAGGTTGTCCTGGTAGTAGAAGTTGAAGGAATCGTCCCTGGCAAGTCCCAAGCGGAACTGCCCCATCGCGTCGAGGGGGCTCTCACGGACCTCATCCCAGCTCGGGGCGTTGGAGGCGATCTCCAGCATCAGGTCAAGGTCGAGATTATCCTCGACGAGGGACCTAATGCCTTCGTACCTAGCGGTGTTGTCCATTTCCTTGGCCGGGACCAATCCCAAGTGCCTGCTCTCCAGGGCGATATCCTTGTTCTTAGGTATGCCTCCGAGACTGACCAGGCCGAGACCCTGTATGGAATCCTCCACCATATCCAGGTGTCTCCGTCCGCCGACACGATTGAATATCACACCCATTACTGAGGTCTCCTCATCGAACGTCTTGAACCCCTTGACGAGCGCGCCCGCGCTACGGGAGGTGGCGGAAGCATCGACGACCAGGATCACCGGACAATGGAGGACCTTCGACAGATGCGCCGAGCTCCCCTCCTCGCTCCTCCCGTCAAAACCGTCGAACAGTCCCATGACCCCCTCCACCAGGCTCACATCGGCCCCGGCTGAGGCCGATTGGAACGAGTACGGTACCCATCCCGGGAACATCCAGGTGTCCAGGTTCCTGGACCTCCGCTCGGTCACCTCGTTGTGATGCATGGGGTCGAGGAAGTCCGGCCCCGTCTTGAACGGCTGGACATCAAGACCTCTCTCATTGAGGGCGGCGATTATACCCACCGTTATCGTCGACTTTCCCACCCCGCTCCTCTCCCCGGAGACCATTAGACGGGGTCGGTTCACCGGCAACCCTCCCCGACCAAAATGAGGGAGAATAGCCTGGAAGTGATCATGGGAGGGCGCGTGGTATCGCCGAAGGATATTATCTCGTCCGCGTAGCCTAGGTTCTCGCAGGCGATGACCTTGCATTTCAGGCCCTTCTCCTGCATCACGTGGCACAGCGCGATGATATCGAAGCCCGGCTCGGTCAGGACGAAGGGGATCCTCCCCCGCTCCACCTCCTCCACCATCTCCCTTCGGGCCACATCCTCATCCTTCCCGTGAGCGTCCACGACGACCGCCTTCGTTAAAGGAAGGCGAAGTCGGGAGAACGCGCACTGCATGGACGATATGCCGGGTACGACCTCCTCACCCAGATGACCTAGGCCGGCCAGCATGGGGTCACCCGTGGAGAGGACGATGGAGTCCTCGGGAAGCTCGTTCAGACGCGAGTAGTCCTTCAAGGTGACCGTTCTGCATTCCGCGGGAAGGTACTGACGGACCATCGCCAGAGCTCGGTCCGACCCATAGACGTTCTTCGCCTTCTTCAACCGGTCCATGGCATTCATGGTGAGCATGCCCGGGCCACATCCCACGCCCACGACGATCATGCCGAGGCCCCCAGCACTCTACCCGTGCGGTCGATGAGGGCTATGCTGTGCCCGGGATACATGGACTTGAACTGCTCTATCGAGGAGCGCACCACGCCCGTCCCGTTCTCCGATGTCACCAGCTCCTCCACGGTCCTGAACCCGGACCCGACCAGAACCGATGGCTCGATGAACTTGATTATGAGGGCGGGCAGGCCGAACAGCGTAAGACCCTCGTTCCGAGAGTCAAGGACCTGTTTCATCTTCGCGCCTACAAGAATGACCTCCTGGTCCGGATACTGCAGGCGAGCGTACCGAAGGCCGATCCTGCCGGTGGTTATTACGGCCCGCTCGGCCCTCCGTGCACGGTCCACCGAGTCCTGGCCGAGGTGATCGTCCCAAGGCTCCACTAGTCCCGTGGAACCGAGGACCGATATGCCTCCCAGGACCCCGATCCTCCCGTTGAGAGTGTTGCGCGCGATGCTTTCGCCGTTCAGGGCGTGGAGGCTTACCCGCGCTCCCTTCCTGCCATGGGATAGGCACGCTATTGATATGGCCTCCAGGATGCAATCCATGGCCGTGGCGCTGATGGCCGGGGAGCCCTTAGAGAACCTCGGCGTGTCCCGGTCCCACCTTCCGATGCCCATGCCCGCCTCAAGAACGGCCTCATCGCAGAACTCGATGAACTTGGCTTTGAACTCTATGCCCGCGGTGGCATCGCTGGGGTAGTCCCCCGAGTACTTGAAGCAGCTAGCCGTGCCATCCCGGCCCGTGACCTCCACCGGGAACGTCAGCCCACAGGCCAACCTGACATCGACGCTCCCCACATCCTTTGCTCCGAGGGACCTTATGGCCGCCATGCAGGCTGCTGCAGCCGTCGTTCCCGTGGTGAAGCCTCTTCTCAATATACGGCCGCTGGAGGTTAGAACGGCGCGGCCGCTCTCTACCAGTGCCCTTTCCTCCTCGTTCTCGCACAGTGATGCCCAGGCCTCGGGATACCTGAACTTGGTC
The DNA here is from genome assembly GCA_012719175.1 of Methanomassiliicoccus sp. Taxonomy (NCBI): domain Archaea; kingdom Methanobacteriati; phylum Thermoplasmatota; class Thermoplasmata; order Methanomassiliicoccales; family Methanomassiliicoccaceae; genus Methanomassiliicoccus; species Methanomassiliicoccus sp. Next base: position 467,330 of record JAAYAX010000004.1, on the reverse strand, counting down.
ACGGGGTCGATCATCTCAACAACTCTTCTCGGCGAACATCGTTATTATCTCGTTCATCGCCGCCACCGCCACCGGCGTCCCGCCCCTGGTGCCCACTGTAGATATGGAGCTGATGTCCAATTTCCGCAGCTCCTCCTTGGACTCCGCAGCGTTCACGAAGCCCACCGGGCAGCCCACCACCAAGGCAGGGGTTATCCCCTGCTTGTACATCTCACATAAGGACAGGAGGCAGGACGGGGCGTTCCCGATGACCACGATGGAGCCGTTCAGCCTCTCCCCCAGGGCCAGCATGCCCGCGCTGGTCCTGGTGATGTCCTTGGGACCAGTACGCTCGGAGGCATGGTCCAGGAGACAATCCACCCGGCAATCGTGACCCTTCTTCTGGATACCGATCTGGACCATGCGGATGTCAGCGTATACCGTCGCCTTCGCCCGCAGTGCGGCCAGCCCAGCACCGATAGGGTCCAGACGGAAGTGCATCAGGTCGGCCATGGAGAAGTCCCCCACGGCTATGGAGCAGCGCTGCCTGATCCGGTCCTCCGGCGTCTCGTTGCCGATGGTCTTGCGGGCGAGCTGCCGGCTTCGGTTGGATATGCTGTACCCCTCGACGGTGTCGGCGCCCAGGTCAATATACGTACTTGCGGTGGTACCCTCTCGGTGTGATGATCCCTCTGACATTCTCTCCCTCCTTGAACAATTGGGTGCTCTCTCCTCCGATGATGACCATGGAGTGCATGTCCACCACGTTATCGTCCGCGAAGAGCGTTCCCAGGTCTGTGACCAGGAAGCTCTCTCCCTCGCCCCTGTATGCGTTCCTGACGATGCCTACGGGCGTGTTCGGCTTGGCATGCCGCAGCCCGATCTCCAGCGCCTTCTTCAGGTTCCCCGGGCGGGTGTGGCTGCGGGGGTTGTACACGGCCATAGGTATCCCCATCTGGAATCCCAGGTCCAGACGCTTCTCGATGACCTCCCACGGTGTCAGCAGGTCGCTCAGAGAGATGACCAGGAAATCGCTTGATAATGGTGAGCCTAGTATCGAGGCCGCTGCCGTTGCCGCGGTCACCCCCGGTATGACCTTTACATCTAGGCTGGGCGCCTCATGCTGGACCAGCTCCAGGACGATGCTGGCCATGCCGTAGACCCCGGCATCTCCGCCGCTGACCATGGCCACCTTGGATGCTTTTGCGAGCCTCACGGCTTCACGGGCGCGCTCGACCTCCTTCCCCATGGAGGAGTGGATGACGATCTTACCCTCCAGCAACGGCTCCATCTGGTCCAGGTACATTCGGTTGCCGATGACCACATCCGACTCCCTTATCGCTCGTTGAGCGAGCGGGGTCAGGTTCTCCAGGTCCCCTGGCCCGGTGCTAACAACATACAGTGTTCCGGCGACCTCATCTTGCGATCGCGATGGTGACATTTCCATAAGCTCTCCTCCTCATCACTAGTTCTTTATGCTTTGACAGGGCCAAGGCCGCCGGCTCGGCCACCCCGATAAGACCTATCAGCTCAGCCTTTGACCTCGAGGCCACAGGCTGACAGTTGATGGTGTCATCATCGAGGAAGTATAGGCTGCCCCCGAGCTCGCGGACTGCGGCGGTAATGCCCTCCTCGTCCGCCTTCTTCAGGGTGGACGCATAGACCAGCACCTCCTTCTCTGGAATGCTGAGTGTTTTAAGGGCATCATGTACCGCACCTACCACCTCCCTGGCTGCGGTCCCTCGGTTGCATCCGATTCCCACGACGAACTCTCCCGGCCGCGACAGGATGGAAACGCCGGGCGTTATCAGCACCACCGCCGGACCTTCGATACGATATACTGGAACTTCGCCATGTATGAAGGCGGTGTTGACCGCGACTGTAGAAGCCTTGTTCACGACCTCCAAGCCTGAGCGGACCGCAATATCCTCCACTGAGTCCTTTCCCAGGGCGTCAGTGGCTGTGGAGATAACTGGCGTCAGGCCATGGGATGCCAGTTTCCTGGCGATATCGTTCCCTCCATGGTGGCCCCCAAGGATAGGGACGCAAAACCTTAGGTCGGGAGTGACCACGACCACCGCGGGGTCCACCCATTTGTCACGGATATATGATGACAGCTTCCTCACCACGATGCCGCTGGCCATCACCGCGACGACAGCCTGATACTCATGGAAGGCACGTTCGAAGGCATCGTCCGAGTACTCTATCATATCGGCGCTCAGCCATTCCGCGAGCTGCTTGGCCTGCGGTGAGCGGTCGATATGGATGATCACGCACCTCATGAGTATAGCACCGACCGATGGTACCGCTCCATGGGCTCCACGATCCCCCCGATGAGGATTAGGGCCGTCTTATGGATCCCTGCCTCCTCTGCCTTGTGGACGATATCGGTCACGCACCCCTTCACGATCTTTTGATCGGGCCAGGAGGCATGATAGATGACCGCCGCAGGGGTGTCTCCCGGGCACCGTAGCTTCCCCACGATCTCTCCCAGCTTGTCCGTGCCCAGAAATATGACCAGGGAGGACCCCATCTCTGACAGCTTGGAGATGTCGTCCTCCTCCAGGGTCTCGCCTGCGGGCCTGGTGATTATCAGCGATTCCGAGACCCCTTTCAGAGTGTATTGCGTCTTCAAGGCCGCGGAGGCAGCGAACAGGGAGCTCACACCGGGAACGATGTGCACTTCCACTCCATGCTTCTCCAGCTCGGCGATCTGCTCCACTATGGAGCCGTAGAGGGCGGGATCGCCACTGTGCAATCTCACCACACGCTTGCCGGCTTTGGCAGCGTCGGTCATGATGGGGACCATCTCCTCCACGGACATTCCCCAGCTGTCCATCTTCACCCCTGCGCGAGAGCGCTCCACCAGGGCAGGGTTCACCAAGGAACCGGCATAGATCAGCACGTCCGCACCGACGAGGAGGTCGTTCCCCTTCATGGTGATCAGATCAGGGTCCCCCGGACCCGCTCCCACGAACCAGACCACAGGCGTGTACATCCTAAGCCCTCCGAGCGAACAAAACGCTCATGTAGTCACAGGTCTCCGGCATATCGTCCTCGCGATACACTCTCTCGCCATTCATGTGCATCCGTTCCACCAGGTGGAACTCGTTATAGCCCTGAGAGCGGAGATCGTTCATCATATCCCGGGGAGCGCGAACCTTCAAATGTACCAGGCATCGCTGTTCCGACCCATCGGTCACCAACAAGCCAGAGTTCACTGAAAGGTTCAGGCGGGAGGCGAAGGCCGTTATGGAGCTTATACCAGGCTCCACCTTGAACTCGATGTCAGGATAATTATGCCTCATGACATCGCACAGCCTACCGAAGGTGGAGTAGAAGCCTGGATCTCCCAGGATGCCCAGGACAGCCGTTCCGCTTCGTGCCGCGGGAGCGATGGCAGCACAATTACGCTCCATGGCGGCGCGTACCTTCTCATAATCATCGGTCATGGGGAAATCCAACATCTCGGCGTCCGCGAATGGGGCGACGATGTCCCTGGCTATTCTGCCCGGAACGAACACCTTATCTGCCTCGGCCAAGAGCTTGGCTCCCCGCACGGTGATCAGATCGCTCTCACCTGGTCCAATGCCTAACGCTATCAACATCACTTGCACCTACCAACAATTATGTACACGGGGTCGATGGGACGGAAAAGGAAGGAATCAGCTAGAGAGTATGACCGAGAGACAGAGACCTGAACGACCTCCTCGAAGATGCCAAGCTCCTGCATCGTGGACACCGCTCGTTGGAGTGTCCGAAGTAGAACCGCGTTCACTACAATCCTGCCTGTAACCTGGCCTGTGAGAATGCGTAGGACCTCTTCCAGCTCCTGCGATCCTCCCACAAAGGCCCCGTTCAATCTTCCCAATTCCGGGAGCACCTCTTTCGCGCTCCCTTTCAACACCTGTACCTTATGGGCGTTGTTCTCTGCCACATTATGAGCGGTGGCCGCTATCGCCTCGTCCCTGACGTCGATAGCGTAGACCCGAGCACAGGCTCTCGAGGCCTCGATGGATACCTTACCGGTGCCGCAACCCACATCTGCCATGATATCTCCTTCCCTCAAAGCCAGTTTGAACAAGGAAATGGCCATCACCTCGTCCTGTGTCGGTCCTCCGCTCACTTTCATGTTATCAGAGTTGGAGGAATCATCCAACTTAGTATTTAATCGTGTTGGAGCTATGGTCCAATTATAACATAAGAAACATAATAAACGTAACACTACCTCATAACCTATTTTTTTTCGGTTATGTTAGGGTCAGTAGAAATATCTCATCTGGCTTACCATATTTCCCATATCTGCATGTTACTTTTCCAGGGAGTTATTTTCTTTTTCAAACAGAATACAAAACTCAATTATTGTAAAAAAGTTGGAGGGAAACGGGGTTGGAGGATAACTTTGGCGGTAGAACAAGGGATTCCCGTCTCCATATTCTGATAAAACGTGCTACGATATATAATTTCGTAATACTAATTTGTATTCCTTGATCCGATCGTTTTTTTAATAAGGTTCTGAATTATTTTCATTGGACGACAACGTATGTTGAGGTTACTGGTTTGATCCCTTGTATTTATTTAATAAATAATATCGAGCTCGATCTTTGGTCCCCTGGGCATTTTTATAGAATGACCCAAGTATAATGAAAAAAATGCAATGATGGCATATCGGACTCATTACATGCCATCATTGAGTGACTTATGCTGTCACGACAGTCTCTTCCTTCTCCTCTGTACCCGCGTATCGGTTATAGACGTAGACCATTACCGCCCATACAGCCACGCATGCCAGGAGCATCGCTGTCCCTATCGTCGCCATCTCCCCCAACATGGTGGCGGTATCTGCGGGGTCGCTCATCGCCGAAAGGAACGGGAAGTATGGAACTACCTCTTCGTGGGCTATATGTTCTATAGCTAGAGCGACCACCCCTCCCCACAGCAACACGTTCAACCACATGATGTGGAGTTTTTCCGGGATCTTTTTTCTGAACACAGTCGTCACTACGGCCACTGACATCGGTACTAGAAAGCATGCCATTTTTTCACCTCATACTTGGTTTTACTGCCTTGCTCTTGATCTTGGACATTATCACAGCTACCTCCCAGATGAAGAATATCGGGATTAGCATTACGATACCGAGAACGATCCCGTTCTCAATTAGTCCGTCCGTCTCCATCTCTAAGAACGGACCGCTTCCGGCATAGCCCATAATGTGATCGACCAGGATCATCACGCTCAGCCCCCACAACATGAGAGCGAGCAGATTGAGCTGGTACTTTTTTGGGGCGATGAACCACACTGCGGTCACCGCCAGAGCTGCAAGTAAAGTTGTTATCAGCCACATTTATTATCACCGTAATACTAATTTCTATTTCGTAATATCAGTATCAAAATGAAGTATAAAGTAGTTATCCATGGCCGAGATGGGATCTATGGAAGCACGTCGTTTGGTCTAACACCCTCCCGACGTGGGGATGAATCGCCATCATGTTTGTACCTTATCGGCTATCACTAATTTTGAGAGTCCATTAGATGAAATTTTTCTAGAATAATGGGAGCAGAAGTGAAAAGCAACATAGAGTGAAGGTCTATCCTGTGTGTATCGATAGGCCTTATATAGGACCATTTTGAGATTTCTTGAGTTCTACGGTATATTACATTTGCCACTTGCCATTATGACCTTACTGCCATGCGCTCGTAAGAGCGACCCACTCGACTATGATGTCCTGCCGTCCCTGAGGCCAGCAACGAATTTGCGAGTATCCTCGGGGGCGGCCCCGTCGATGATGTTCTTCAATAAAGCGCTGCCTACAATGGCGGCGTCCGCTCCCTGCGCGTATAACCGCTCCGTATGCTCTCTCTGAGATATGCCGAACCCGACTCCGATAGGAAGCGGACCCGCGGCCCTCTTGGCGCGCTTCACCAACGCCTCGACGTCGTTGGACAGTGACGAACGCGCGCCGGTGGTCCCCAGGGCGCTTACCACGTAAAGAAAACCCATGCATGCCCGGACGATCTTGGACATGCGCTCCTCCGATGTCGTGGGGCCGACCAGCTGGATGAGGTCCATACCATTTAAGGCGCAGGACTGTCTAAGTCCATTGGATTCCTCTAGGGGAAGGTCAGGAACTATGAGGCCATCAGCACCCGCTTCTTTGGCAAGATGCGCGTAAGGTCCCTCCCCCAGCTGGAAGATGGGGTTGTAGTATCCCATCAGTACCAGCGGCACATCTGTCAATGTTCGCAGCCTCCTCGTGAGCTCGAACACCCTCATCGGCGTGATGCCGATATCCAGCGCCTTCTGCGATGTCACCTGGATGACCTTGCCGTCGGCTACGGGGTCGGTGAAGGGGACACCGATCTCCAAAACGTCCGCGCCCCCCTCCACGATGGCCATCGCGTGCTCGATGAACAGCTCCTCCGACGGAAATCCCGCCGTCAGGTAGCATATGAGGCCCCGCCCCTTGCATAGTGCTTCTGTTATCCTGCTCAATCGTCCACCCCCATCAGATCGATAACGGTCTCCAGGTCCTTGTCCCCCCGGCCGGACACGGTGATGACGATGACCTGGTCCTTGGACATCTCGGCAGCACGCTCCATGCCAGCGGCCACCGCGTGCGATGACTCCAGGGCCGGTATGATCCCCTCTACCTCGCTCAACGTCCGGAATGCGAGCAGGGCCTGCTGGTCCGTGATGCCGGTGTACTGTGCCCTGTGGATGTCGTTAAGAAGGGAGTGCTCCGGTCCCACCCCTGGATAGTCCAATCCTGCGGCCACGGAGTGAGTCTGCGATATCATTCCGTTCTCGTCCTGCAGGAGGTAGGATTTGCAACCATGCAGGACCCCCACCTTCCCGCCACTGATGGATGCCGCATGCTTCCCTGTGGCTAAACCTTCACCTGCTGCCTCCGCGCCCAGGAACCCCACGCCAGGGTCGTTAAGGAAGGGGTGGAAGGTACCTATGGCGTTGGAGCCGCCGCCCACACATGCGACCAGGAGGTCCGGAAGTCTTCCCTCCTGGCTCAAGATCTGCCTTCTGATCTCCCTACCGATGACGCTCTGGAAGTCCCTTACCATCGCAGGGTAGGGATGCGGACCCGCCGCCGTGCCCATGAGGTAGTAGGTACTCTCCACGGTGGCCGCCCAGTCACGGAAAGCCTCGTTCAAAGCGTCCTTGAGGGTGCGGGAGCCGGAGTCCACCGGATGTACCTTGGCCCCCATTAGCTTCATCCGGAAGACGTTCATACGCTGACGGGCGATGTCCTCCGTTCCCATGTAGATCTCGGCTTTCAGCCCCAGCACCGCCGCGGCCATGGCCGTGGCGGTACCATGTTGACCTGCGCCCGTCTCGGCGATGACGCGCTCCTTGCCCATGCGCTTGCACAGGAGCGCCTGGCCCATGACGTTGTTGAACTTATGGGCCCCCCCGTGGCACAGGTCCTCCCGCTTGAGGTAGATCTTGGCACCCCCGCATCTTTCCGTGAGCCTGCGAGCTAAGTACAGGGGCGTGGGTCGTCCCCCATAATGTGCCATGTACTCGCGCAGCTCGGCCTGGAAAGCGCTGTCGCCCTTCACGCGGTCATATTCCCTTTCCAGTTCCTCCAGCGCGGGCATGAGGATCTCCGGAACGTATCTACCGCCGTACTGCCCGAAGCGGGTCCTGTCCTTCATTGGCATTTTCTCACCGTATCAATCAATCTGTCGATCTTCGAAGCATCCTTGGAGCCATTGGTCTCCACGCCGGAGGAGACGTCCACGATGTCCGGGTGCACCACGGCTATGGCCCCGGCCACGTTCTCCGGGGTGAGGCCTCCCGCCAGAGCACAGCGGGTCGGCCGGACCTCCCGGCACAGACGGGCGCTGACAGCATGGTCATGGAGGATCCCCGCCCCCCCTCCCTGAGGAGAGGCGGTGTCCAGGACCACGCAGTCCGCTTCACCGACGAACCGTAACTTCCGCTCCCCCATCCCTGGTCCCACGTGGACGGCCACCCACACCTCGCAGTCCACTCTCCTGCGGACCTTGCGCAGGGTGTCCTCGTCCACATCCCCGTTCAGCTGCACTGCGTCCGGGCGGACCTTCCCGACCATGTTTGTTACGATCTGTGCGTCCACTGAGGTGGTAACGGCCACGCTGGGGCGTTCGGCGAGGGTAACAAGATGCCTAGCAGCCTCTATGCTCAGGGACCTGCGGGTCCCCGTGGCTACGACGAACCCCTGGTAGTCCGCCCTTGATGATGCGTTCACATCGGCCTCGCCCATCAGGCCGCAGATCTTGACCTGGGTCATCGCGGGACCTCCAGGGCCCGCAGGGTCTCCTCAGCATCTTTTGCGGAGGATAGATGTCCTCCCACCAGCACGGCATCCCCGCCGTGATCGCGGATGCCCTCGATGACCGCTCGGCTTCCGATCCCGCTCATCACAATGATGGGACGGTCCTCCTCCGAGAGCAGGGGGAGGAAGGCCATGGCCTTGGTGAGGTCCACTTTCAGGGTCCTCAGGTCCCTCTGGTTAATGCCCAGGAGGTCAGCCTCGCTGTCCCTGGCCTTGTTCAATCCCTCCTCGGACGTGGCCTCTAGCACCACCTCCAGGCCCCAGTTGTGCGCACAATCAATCAGGTCATCACGGCGTCCAGGCGAGATGGCATGGTCGAAGACCTCTTGGATAAGGAGCACCGCGCCGGCCCCGTGCAGCGAGGCTGCCCGGACCTGATCCTCGTTTATGACAACGTCCTTCATGAGCATGGGCAATCCGCTCTGCCTTCCCAGCTCTAGGTTCTTAAGGGAACCGTGGAAGAAGCGGGGCTCGGTCAGCACCGACAGCGCTGCGGCCCCGCCCCTAACGTAATCATCGATGAGCTTCCGGGGCCCATAGGTGCTCAAGCGCCCCATGGAAGGAGAGGCCAGCTTGATCTCGGCAATCACGGGGAATGTAGCATGGGTGGTCAGAGACCTTGATAAGCTAGCTCCTTCGTAATGCCTGGCCCCTTGCCCGTAATAGCCGCTGGACACCAAAGCCTCAGCGTTCATGATCAGCTCAGACAGCTTGTCCTGCATGTTATCAGCACCGCTAAAGAGAACGGAAGCGGCTCACGTATTGGTTAAGCTTTGCTAGCGCCTTTCCCGTATCGATAGCGGCCTCGCACTTCCTTATGCCCCGGTCCAGATCGTCCACGGCCCCATACGCCAACAGGCCGCAGGCGGCATTGAGCACCACCATGTCCCGGCGGGCCCCGACCGTACCGCCTAGTATGTCCCGGGCCGCGGCAGCGGACATGATGGGGTCCAGTTCGCATATGTCCGAGGGGTCCGGATGATAGAGACCCAGCTCGCGAGGGTCGATGAGGAACCTCTCCTCCCCATCACTGGTGACCAGGACGGCCGAGGTGGGCCCGACCACCGATACCTCGTCCATGCCCGGACGGCCGTGGACCAATAAGGCCCTCTCCGTACCGATGTCCCTAACTACCTTGGGCAGGAGTTCCAGCAACTGGGGGGAGTAAACGCCCAGCAGCTGCCGGTGTCGGGACCTCACCGGGTTGAGCAGGGGTCCCAGCATGTTGAACACCGTACGGGTCGAGATCTCCCTTCTGATGGGTACCGCATACCTCATGGCAGGGTGGAACCCGGGAGCGTACAGGAAGGCGAAGCACATAGAGTCCAGGGAGGCCCCGGCCTCCTCCGGTGTGAGCATGAGCCTGGTTCCCAGGGCCTCGAAAAGGTCAGCGCTGCCGCAACCGCGGTTGGAGCGGTTGCCATGCTTTGCCACCGGAACGCCCAGAGATGATACGATGAAGGAGGCTATGGAGGACACGTTGAAGGTCCGAAACCTCGCGCCGCCGGTGCCGCACATGTCCAGGACCACAGGGTGCACCGTGTTGACGGGAACAGAGGCATCTCGGAAGGCCGAGGCGAGGGCACTCACCTCTTGCGGGGTCTCCCCTCTCCGGGCCATCTCGGTGAGGGAGGACACCATCTCCGGTCCTTCGAAAGTTCCTGTTATGAGCTGATGGGCCAGAAGCTCAGGGGAGGCAGCGATTACGACCTCACCCCCCGCAGGAAATTGGACATTATCCTCGATCCCTGAGGCGTGAGTATGGACTCAGGGTGGAACTGTACGCCCTCTATCGGATAGCGTCGATGGCGTATGCCCATTATCGTGCCCTCGGGGGTGGTCGCGGTGACCTTTAATTCATGTGGCAGGTCCGGGGACACCACGAAGGAGTGGTACCTCCCCGCGGTAAAGGGGTTGGGCAGGCCGTCGTACAGTCCGCCGTCATCGTGATCCACCAGCGATGTCTTCCCATGGACGAGGCGGTCGGCGCCGATCACCTTGCCCCCATAGAAGTGGGCGATGCCCTGATGTCCGAGGCACACCCCCAGCGTTGGTACCTCCTGGGAGATGGTAGTGAGGACGTCACCGCAGATGCCGAAGTCCCGCCGCTCCGACGGCCTCCCCGGTCCCGGGGAAATCACGATGCCGTCAGGGTCCAGCTTTTCGATGTCCTTCAGGGACAGGGCATCGTTGCGTGCGACCACGCACTCCGCGCCTAGGTCCTCGAAGCCCTGGTGCAGGTTGTACACGAAGGAATCGTAGTTATCGATTATGATAAGCTTCATACCATCACCTCGGAGGCGTGCCGCAGGGCCACTTTCATCGCTGACAGCTTGTGCTCCGTCTCATCGAACTCCCGGGTGGGATCGGAGTCGGCCACAATGCCTGCGCCCGATTGGAAGTATAGCTTGCCGCCGGAGGCGAAGGCCGAGCGGATGGTTATGGCGGAGTCCAGGTTCCCGTTGAAGGAAACGTAGCCCACGCCCCCCGCATAGGGGCCGCGGCTGTCTCTTTCCACTTCTCCAATGATCTCCATGGCACGTGGCTTGGGAGCACCTGACACCGTTCCCGCCGGGAACACTGCCTGCAAGGCCTCCACTGCCGAGCACCCTTCTCGGAGAGTCCCCTGGACCTTGGATACTATATGCTGGACGTGTGAGAACTCCTCGACCCGCATGTACTCCGGGACAGATACAGATCCACCTGTGCACACTCGGGAGAGGTCGTTACGGGCAAGGTCCACGAGCATGGCGTGCTCGGCCCTTTCCTTATCATCCTGCAATAGGTCCTCGCGGTACCGCTTTCGGTCGGTGGCATTCTGGCCGAGCGGCCTGGTCCCAGCGATGGGGTAGGTCGTGGCCTCCCGTCCCCTGACCGTGAGAAGGGTCTCCGGGCTGCTCCCCAGTATTATCCTCTCCCCAAAATCCAGGAAGAACATGTAGGGAGAGGGGTTGAGGGTGCGAAGGGACCGGTACAGGTTCAGTAGGTCGCCGCGGTAGCGGCAGGAGAGCCTGCGTGACAAAACCGTCTGGAAGGTCTCCCCGTTAGTAATGCGGCCCTTTATGGTACGAACCCCCTCCTCAAAGTCCTCCCGCCCCTGCTCCGAAACCAGACCATCGACGGTCAGCTGACGATGGTCCGTGCGGTCGGGCATGGACCCCACGATCTCCTCCAGTGGTCCCGGCTCACCGACAGAGAGGAGGTAGACCTGAAAGCTGGAATGATCGTATACGAGGCATTCCCGGTACAATCCCAGTTCGAACTCCGGGAACTCCGATGGAAAGTATCTGACTGAGGACGGCTCGGCCCGGCCGGCGAACTCGTAGGAGAAGTAACCTACCAGACCTCCCACGAAAGGGAATCGGTCGCAAGGATGACCGAACCCCGCGGTAAAACTCCGCAGGTAGCCTCCAGGGTCATCCCGTAGGTGGTCGAGGCCTATGCCGCCTTCGACCTTTCCTTCATTGCAGGTGAGCACCTCCCCGGGGCCGAACCCCAGAAAGGAGTAGGCGACCGTCCTGCTGCTTCCCACCGCGGATTCCAACATGAAGGAGGTATCGAACTCCGGGCGTAGGCGCCGATATACTTCGAAAGGAGGGAGGGTGAGGTCGAGCCTTTTAAGAGTGATCTTCGTCTGTTGCATATTTAGGGTACATTATTACGCATATTTAACCATAGTTGTATAGAAATATACATCATATAACATGATTATTCATATAACCCCGGTTCCTTTTCCGTTAATCATGAAGGTCATCGCGTTCAACGGTAGTCCACGCAAGAACGGGAACACCCACCGTGCTCTGGAGGTGGTCCTACAGGAGATCGCCAAGGAGGGCATCGACACCGAGCTGGTGCAGATGGGCTGCGAGGACCTCGCCCCCTGCCAGGCATGCAACGTGTGCGCGCAGAAGAAGGACAGGAAATGCAAGCGCAAGGACGATAAGGTCAACGAATGGATCCAGATGATGATCGAGGCGGACGGCATCATCATCGGTTCCCCGGTGTACTTCGGCTCCATGACCGCGCAGACCAAGGCCTTCGTCGACCGGGTAGGGTTCGTGAACCGTGCTAATGGCAACCTCTTCCGAAGAAAGGTGGGTGCAGCGGTCACCGTCAACCGTCGCGCGGGGGCTTTAGCCACTTTCCAGTCGATCAACGATTTCTTTCTGATAGGGGAGATGATCGTGGTCGGCTCTTCATACTGGAACGTGATCAACGCATTGAAACCCGGCGACATCGAGCAGGACGAGGAAGGTCTGCGGACGATGCAGGACCTGGGGCGGAACATGGCGTGGCTGATCAAGAAGATCAGGGCGCCCTAGGTATCCTCGGCCGATGGATGTCCAGCAGCATGTTAGGGGCGCGTAAAGGTTCGCCTCTCTCCCCTGCATGGAATCGAAGCCTTGAGATCTGGATATTTCGCCGCCAACATTGAGCCGTTAGAGGAAAATTGGCATGACGCAGAGAATGGAGGATAGGGAAGCGGTAGTTGTGGGGGCAGGTCCCGCAGGTGCAGCGGCCGCGTTCTTCCTGAAGATGATAGACCCTGAGAGGGACGTTCTCCTTCTGGACCGTCTCACCGGCGAGAAGTACTCCAAGTATCACCGCATGTGTGGCCAGGCGATATCCAGGGCGGCGTTCCGAGACCTTGCACCCCTGAAACCCCAGAACGTTCTGCACCGGATAAAGCACCTGAGGGACGAATGGTCCGAGGGCAACTATGTTGAGTTTAAAAGCCATGGATATGTTCTGGACCGCCCCGGCTTCTTGAAAGGGATAACGGACCGCTTCCGCTCCCTGGGCGGGGAGATGGAGACGGCAGCGCTGGGCTCGGTCGCTCGCGACGGTGACGGAACCTTGCTCTACCTTACTGATGGCAGGACCATCCGAGCCCGCAAACTTGTCGCGGCCGATGGCTCACGATCGCTGGTCAGAAGATCGCTCTTCGGCGAGGAGCCTCCGGTGACGCTCAGGATGGAGCAATGCCTTGTTCGCAAGCAGGTGCGCAAGGACACGCTCACCTTCATCCAGGAGGAGAGATACCATGGGGGCTACCGCTGGGAATTTCCCGCAGGAGACCTGTGCTGTGTGGGGTTCCCCCGCGGCTCCGACGCAGTGGAAGGTGAGGTCGTGGAGCGCCATCGAAGGAACATCCCCATCGGAGGGGTGAGATGCGTGGAGCGGGGGGGCGTGTACCTCGTCGGGGACGCCGCAGCCATGGCCAATCCCATTACTTGGGGAGGGATCAGGACATCCATGATCTCCGGACGCCGGGCCGCCGAGGCCATCGCTTCCGGGAAGCCTCAGGCCTACCAGAACTGGTGGGACAGGACGCCTTTGTCCCCGGCGAGGTTCATGGATGCATACGTCAGCCTCGGAAAGATGACTGATGATGATTATCAGAAGGCTTCCAGGGGCGTCGACGGCAACCCCCTGTCATGGCTGGGGGCATACCTCACCAGGGGCAAGTACAGGCAACTCTACAATGCCCTCCTCCTGAGCCTCAGGTACGGATGGTGAGTGAATATGAACTTCTTTCGACCGGTAAGCTTTTAGCCGTTGAGTTGGATGGATAATCCAAGAGTTCGTTGATCATGACAGTTAAGGAAGATATTCGGCAGAATCTGGGGCTTGTTCATGTCTATACCGGCAATGGTAAGGGCAAGACCACCGCGGCCTTGGGCCTGGCATTGCGGGCCATGGGCAACGACCTTAACGTTGCCATGATACAGTTCATGAAGTGCCCCCAGTATTATGGCGAGTACGAGATCTCAAAATCCTTGCCCAACTTCACCCTGCTGCCTATGGGCAGGGACTGCCTTGTCAACGCGGAGAAGCCGTTGCCAGAGGATAAGGAGGCCGCCGAGGCCGCACTTCGTAAGGCCGAGGAGCTGATGCACTCTGGCAAGTATGACATGGTCATCATGGACGAGGTGAACGTTTCCATTAAGTTCGACCTCGTCAACGTAGATGACGTTGTTAAGGTCATCAAGAACCGCCCCCCGTGTGTGGAGCTGGTCCTGACCGGCCGTTATGCTCCCCCCCAGCTGCTGGAGATCGCGGACCTGGTTACAGAGATGAAGTGCATAAAACACCCCTTCACCAAGGGCGTTCCGGCGAGGGACGGCATCGAGCGTTGATAGGCTGGAACAGCATCCCCGGACGAAGGCGGCATAGGCCTCGTCCACGGTACTCTTCCGCTCCCGGCTCGTGATGATGTAGACATCATGCGTAATGTCACCCAGTGGCACCATCTCGTGCCTCTAGGGAGCATGCATGGATGCCGCCATCCAGGAGGAGCGTTCGACAAAGCCAGCCATTACCAAACGAATATATCAGTGCCCTCCCCGATGATCTTCGGAGGGGCCTCAACACCCCTGGTCGCTAGAATACTGCTCCATCTCCTCGTTGTCCATCATTACCTGACCCTCGCCGCCATCGAAAATATTCAGCGATCTTGAGCAGTCAGCGTGTTATTCCATTACTGACCGGATGACTGTGTATACTGGAGATGATAGGGATGGGCGAATATGGGTTCACCCAGGCCTGAAAACGAACGGTTTGGAGAGGGACGTCCGACCTTGTTTCATCGGAATAGACCGAGGACCATTCTTCTTTCAGCATATGATGTCGGACTGCCCCCGAGATATTACCTTTTCAGGGGTTGGTCTGAACCATCCTGCCCAATGTTGTCATGTCGATGTTCAGTTGGGCCACATCCGCCATGTTCATGATCGAGGAGGTAGGCAACGATATCTTGGCGCTGCCGATTATCGGTTTCTTCACGTTGAGCTCTTCCAACACGTTCTTATCGAGGTCTACGACAAGGGCCGTCACGTTCCAGTTCTTAAGGTCTACCCAGGCGCCGCTCAGCGTTCCGATCTTCCGGCCATCAGTGGTTATCACGACCCTGGACTTGATACAGCCCATCTCCATTATCCTCTCGTTCTCGGGAGCAATCATTTTCGTATCACCGTTCCATATAATCAATGAAAAGGACCATTTAAGCATTATGAACTTTTTCGTCTAGACAAAATCCTGTCATCTGACAACACTGGAAATATGGATCGGTAAAAAGGGAGAGATCATCTCCGGATGAACAGCATCAGGAACGTCACAATGATGAACGCTATCCCGGTCAGGGTAGTATCGGACGTTATCAAGTATATTACCAGGGCCGCGATGGCTGGAACAAGGAAGAACCGAACGCTCTTGATGATAAAGATCAATATGCCCAACCCCGCCATCAACAGCAGCAGGAGAGCGAGCCACGACAGACCCGTGCCTAGAATAAACATGAGTGGACCCTATGGACGAAACATCATGGGGCTCTTCAAGCTTATTTATGGAAGGTGCGCATCGGTCCTTTCCAAAAGATGGATGTCATCGCCAAAGAAATATAGTTTGGAAATTATTAGAGCAGGCCCGTGAACGTACTGATCACAGGCGCTTCAGGACAGCTGAGCTCATATCTTTTCGAGGAAATGGCATCTAGACATGAGGCGTGGGGGGTCGATATCCGCCAGCCCGAGTTCACCAGCGCGCTGGGGAAGGTCACCATCGCTGACATCAGGGACCCGGAAGAAATGCTGAGGGCATGCAAGGGCGCGGACGCGGTGATCCATACTGCGGCCCAGGTCTCTGTCCAGCGCTCCACGGAGGACCCTGCTTTCGACGTAGAGACGAACGTTCTGGGAACCGTTCGGACGCTGAAGGCTGCCAAAGATGCTGGCGTGTCCAAGTTCGTGTTCATATCCAGCGCCGCTGTGTACGGCAACCCCCATTACATTCCTGTAGATGAGGACCACCCTGTGGCGCCCCTCTCCGTCTACGGCTCCAGCAAGCTATCGGCGGAGCATTTCGTGCAGGCTTTCGGCTCGTCATATGGTTTGAGGTGGGTGATCATCCGCCCGTTCAACTTCTACTCTCCGCGGGCAGACCCCAAGAGCCCATACTCCGGCGTGATCACCAAATTCACCCAGAACGCGATCGCTGGTCTACCTCTGAGGATCGAGGGGGACGGGTCCCAGACCAGGGACTTCCTCCATGCCGCCGACGTTGCCCGTCTGGTGCGGCTGTCCATGGAGTCCGATAACAGCGGCATGGTCTTGAACGGCGGTTCTGGTCAGGCAACAAGCATCATGGACCTGGCAGAGGTTATAAAAAAGGTATGTCCTGGAGAGGTCCGGGTCGAGCACATAGCCCCTCGCACAGCGGATATCAAGAACTCCGTCGCCAAAGTGCAACGGGCCAAGGAGATGGTGGGCTTCAGCACACGCATCTCCCTGGAGGAAGGACTCAAGGCGTTCTTTCGGACCTAAGGGTTTACAGATCGATGATGTTCTGACCCTCTTTTATGAAGACGGTCATATCGATGTTGTAGTTGTAATCCTCTGTGGTGCCGTCGATCATCTCTATCTTTGCTTTGATCTTGTTCTTCTCGAAGGTGATCTGGGCGTTCTTCACGCGCGCTTTGTAAAGGTTTATCCTCTTTCCTGCCTGAGTGAGCTTTCTCTCGTCGCAGTAGATGAGACCGGCAGACTCGAGCAGATTGATCTTACGATAGCATGCAGCAATGGGAATACCAAGCTTCTCAGAAAGCTCGAACGCGCTCTTCGCCTTACCCATGGTGGCTAGCAGGATCTTCGCCGAATATTCTTCCGTCAAGAGCCTTGATGTCTCCAAAGCGTGCAACTAATTCACCTGATGGTTTAACCGTCTAGTGATATATATAAAATATCTCTATAGATTATCACTTTTGAATTGGTGATTCTATCACTGGCCAGTGGGTCATTATCGAAAAAGAAAGGACCTCTGCTCTCGATATCGGGATTCGGAATACGATCGGATATTCTCACCACCTTGACCTTTCATAAAGTGATAAATTTGTATTTAATTATCAAAATAAAAATAATGAACAGCTCTCAAGCGGGAGCTAGGCTCGTACAAAGGGAGCGGATGGTCTCTTCCCTTCCGTGAACGGTCGTTCTCCACCTTACATGGGGAAAGACGCCGCCAGAGAACGGTTTCAATTCGATATGTTGTTGTTTGTGGCGATAACGATATAAACAGCCAGCATGTTTTCTGGCGGAGGCTTCAAAATGGGCTGTGGAAAGTGCACAACTGACAAGAAGAAGGACGCCAAGGTAGAGAAGAAGAAGTAAGCTCTTCTTGACGCCCGACGTCCGAAACCCTTTCCCTACCTCTTATGAGTTACTGTTCTTGACACCGTGAATATCGCAAGGAACACCAGGGCCGCTCCCAGAACCGTCATGCTGTCCAAGGGCTCGCTGAGCAGCACGACCCCGAGGAGAACGGCGAAGGCAGATTCTGATAGCAGTACAGTGGCCGAGGTGGTCATGGACAACGACCCCAGGCCTATGGCCCACAGCAATGTCGGCACCGAAGTGCAGAACAAACCCACGAACAGCACTGCGGGGATGGACAGGGACCCGACCTCCCCCGTGCCGCCGATGAAGAAGCTGAGGATGAGGAGGAAGAAAGCGCTCAGGAGGTGGAAGGACATGACCCATTCATCGTTCCCCATCACCTTGACGGCGAACTTGGTAATCGGATAGTTGGCAGCGATGGAGAAGGATGCGATGAGCAGGAGCAGATATCCCCAAAAGACGCTGGACCCCAGAGAGCTGAGGTCCCAGCCGGTGGTGATGGTGATGAGCCCCAGCAAGCCCACCGCCACTCCCAACGCTTGCTTCCTTCCGATGACCTCACGAAAGATGATGGCGGATAAGGGGGCCACGAAGATCACGTTGCTTCCCACTATCAAGCCACCAATGGAGGCCGTAGAGAGGGTGAGCCCTATGTATTGGCAGGCTATCATAGCGGTAGCGAAGAGAGTACCCGCCCATACCTCCCAACGTTTGAATATGGACAGGTCCAGCCGCTTCCTTCTGTGGACCAGGAGCAGGGCCAGGATGCCACCGATCCCCATGGTGGCGGCGCCGAACAGGAGGGGATTGACCCCGCCCATGCCGTTCTTTATGACCACATATTGTGAGCCGTACAGGAGGCTAGCCACCAGGGACAGCATCAGTGCCGAGCGTGCGCTCCTCTCCTCAATGCTGAGCGTGGTGACCCTCATCTATTCACTTCCCAGAGCGGGAAGAACTCCTTCCCGCACATAGCCTTTCGCATTGCCTGAACACTGTTCTTGTATCGCCTATCGGACCCAAGGTGTTACCGACCCTCGGAAAGGAGGAACCACCCGTCGAGGATATCAACACTGCCTTTCGCCCCCGCCCACGCCCGTCAGGACCGGGTTTTCTTGGAAAAATATTTTGGGCTACAAAGGTCTTTACTATCCTTGGCCATGTTCGCGCGGATCGTCTTTCCTCTTGATTTCTCCGAGCCCTCCCTCAGGATGCTTGAATGCGCGAAAGAGCTGAGGGGCTTTGGTCTCAAGGAGGTTGTCCTGTGCCACGTTGCCTCCGAGGGTACATCCCTGACGTCAGATCAGAGGAAGACCCTGGATCGCGTAATGGAGAACATTCGCCAGGAAGGGTGCGAGGTCCGGGAAGTGGTGAGGGCGGGTGACCCCGTGGAGCAGGTCGTGAAAATCGCCGAATCCGAGGATGCATCCCTCATCGCCATGGCATCCAGCGGAAAGGGGAGAACGCAGGAGCTTCTCATCGGGTCCACATCGTTCGGGATCCTCCGCTCCACAACTCGGCCGGTGCTGATAAACAAGTTCCCCAGCATGGTGAGTGGACAGGGAAATGCAGGACCGCCGCTCATATTCCAGAAAGCGCTGGTCCCGATCGATTTCTCCTCTTGCACAGATATGTGTATGAAGATGCTTCCAGAGCTTTCCAGCCATGGCCTCAGGGAGGCGGTCCTCTTCCACGTCGTGGAGGGCGGTCGCTCCAACATCCAGGATGGGAAGCGTTTCCAGAAGGTACTGAACAAGGTGATGCTGGACCTGGACGAGATGAGGAGCAAGCTGGAGGGTCGGGGAGGCCGGGTGTCCACCCATGTTCACTTCGGCACGGTCCCGTACAACATCCTCGAGGCATCCAGGGAGCTTGATGCCTCCGTCATCATTCTCGGTGCCCACCGCAAGAGCATACTTCGAGAGATAACCCTGGGAGGCAATTCCGAGACCGTGGTGCGCAGGTCCACCATACCTCTGCTGGTAATTCCCTGCGATTGAGAAGCGAAGCACCATGCTGCTTCCCCGAGTAAGAAGACATCGGTCCATCATTAACGGTCCCCTAGGACCGTCCGACCTCTGCGCTGCTCGCGACCGTAAAGTCATTAGCTATTACCCGGATGTCTATCACAAAGGGTTGAAGCAGATCAAGATCTGAACCTTTCTTAATGGAGCAATTCACTGCATCTTCGCCTGTCCACGTACTATGGAACTACCGAGGCACGTAACTACGGCCCAAGGTAACCATTAAGATAGAGGTCGTCATGGCCTTCGTGACCGATGTTCGAAAGATCAGCTCGCTTTCTTGGCGCTGGAGGGATGGCCGGTGCGGCGTTCATCATGCTCATCGCCACCGTTGCCGGAGGTGGATGCAACTTCATCTACCAGGTTATGATGGCGAACCTGATCCCCGATGACCTGGCAGAGCTGAACACACTGCTGGCCATCCTCTACATCGTCACCGTCCCTGCGTCGGCCGTCCAGAACGTGCTAATTCGTTATGTCTCCAAGTACAACGCATTGGAAAAACCGGAGGTGATCTCCTGGCTGATGAAGAGGATATTCATATTGACAACATCGGCGGGTGTTGCGCTCGCCATAGTCATAGTGCTGGTACTGAGCATCCCTGAGGTCGCATCCACGTTGAAGATCTCCTCGAACTTGGGGGTACTCCTTCTGGGCATTGCGGTCCTCTTCGCCATGCTGTCGCCTGTAGGGCAGGGCCCCCTGCAGGCCTTCCAACGCTTCGTGGCCTTCGGCACTCTGACCGTAGGTAACTTCGTCCTGAAGCTCACGATGGGCGTGGGCCTGGTCATTCTGGGCTACGGTGTGGCGGGGGGCATCGGCGGGGTGCTCATCGGGCTGGCCTTCGCAAGCGGGCTATCCTTGTTCATGGTCAGGAAGTACCTCCTGCGCAAGGGTACGCCGACGGACAGCGGGGAGATCTGGTGGTACACGGTCCCCGCCACCGTCGCCCAGCTGTGCTTCACCATCCTAACTATGGTGGACGTCATCTTCGCCACCAGCCTTCTGCCCAAGGACCAGGCCAGCTACTACGCTGCCGCGTCCTCCCTGGCAAAGATAATCCTCTTCCTGCCGGGAGCGGTCTCCACGGTGATGTTCCCCAAGATCTCCCGGGCGCACGCGGTGAAGGGCGAGACCTCCCGAATCCTGACCACGGCCTTCTTCATGACCCTGGCCCTCTCCGGACTGGTGGTGGCCGTGTATTTCCTACTGCCTGACTTCATCCTCAGCATCCTCATACCTGCCAACCCGTACAGGGAACTCATCGCTCCGCTGCTGCAGGGGCTGGGTATCGCATACCTCCTGCTGGGGCTCGCCAACCTGTTCATGCTTTACGGTCTAGCCACCGATGGCCATGCCTACGTGACCATTTTGGGGATGTCGGTCATCGTCCTGATGGCAATGATATTCGCAGTGGTTGCGAGCGGCATCACCTTCACCCCCATGATCCTGGTCCTGGTGATGGTGGCCACGGGAATGTTCATCGTGGTGCTGAGCGCCATCTACCTGATAATCGTGGAGAGGGAGTGGCGGCCGATGAAGAAGAACGGCTCTTCCAGCTAGGCCTTGGGCAGTGCCACCACGAACACGCTGCCCTTCGTGTGGTCTCCGGGTACAGCGTCCTCCACCCAGATCCTGCCTCCCTGCCTATCCGTGAGAATCTTGGCCAGAGATAGGCTTATGCCGCTTCCCCTGATCTTCTTCTCCTTGTTGAGGCAGTGGAATCGCAGGAACAGGAACTCCTTCTTATCGTCCGGTATGCCCCGTCCATTGTCCATGAAACGGACATTCCAATACTGACCTCCGTCCTGGACCGAGATGGAGATGACCGGCCGCTCGGAGTAGGCGACACCGTTGTTCAGGATGATCCGGAAGGTCTCCGTGAACTGCTCCTCCACCATCACCTTATGAACTCCCATCGGAACATCGTTCCTTATCTCCACGGGTTTGGCCTTTGCCGAGGTCTGGACCGCGGTGATGGCCTTGCCGATGGCGGTCCCCAGGTCCATGGGAATGACCATGCTCCGGGGGGCGGTCTCCATCTGCCGAATGTTACGGGTATTGTCGATCAAATGATTCAGGGTCTCCACCTGGCGGATGGAGGTGTCCACATACTTCTGTATCTTCTCCCGGGGGAGGTCCTGGCCCTGCATCATCTGAAGGTAACCGTAGATGGCGGTGAGGTAGTTGGGCGCATCGTGGGTGAAGAGTTCATGGTATACCTCAAGTCGGTCGTCCCTGGAACGGATGACCTCCTCCTGGGCAGCAGCGACCTGGTACAGGCGAACGTAGTCCTTCACCCCGCACGAGCCCTCAGTGGCGAGGCACACCAGGGTGCTGCCGTCGCTCAGGTCCAGCATCACTGCCGCGGGGGTCTTGCCATCGGGAGGAACCTCATACAGCTTCTGGCTACCGTCACCCTTGCGTTCAGTTTGCGGGAGTAGGCCCCCATTACGGGACACCCAGGCCTCCCCTTCGCGGTTAGCCCTGACGACCTGGTGGACGCTGCTGAGAACAAACACGGGGAACTTGGCCTCCGCGAAAGCCCTGGTCCACAGATCCCCACTCCCATCAGATGCTGGCATGTTCATCGGATCCAATCCCGCGAACGATGGCCTCAAATCATATACCTATCGATGCCAACAACCTTTATAGATACTGAGCGACCCTGTTAAGAACGAGGTGTATGACCTACAAGAACGAGAACACCCTCCATCGTCTGGAGTCTCAGGGCAACGGCGAATGTTTCCACACATCCTATGAGAGGGAGGTGGAGAGACTATTGGACGAGGTCAAGGAGTCTCCGTTAAATCATCCGGACCACATCGATGGCAAGGAGAGACTTTCCGCCCATCGCTTTCGGGACGTCAGCCCCGGGGACGAGCGCCTCCTCGTGGGGGTCTTCCAGAGAGGGCACTCCGGTGATGTCAACGATGCCGTGAGGGCCTCCCGTAACGCCTTTCCCATGTGGTCGAAGATGGACTGGGCGGAGCGGATGCGATTCTTCACGGAGGCCGCTGACATCATGAGGAGGAGGAAGTACGAGCTCGCGGCGGCCATCTCCCTGGATAACGGGAAGAACCGCTATGAGGCCGTGGCGGACGTGGACGAGGCCATCGATTTCATCAATTATTACTGCTCGGAGATGCGGCGGAACAATGGTTTCGAAAGGATGGGGGACCCCCCGTATCCCGAAGAGGAGGTCAGGGTGCTGCTGAGGCCGTACGGCGTGTGGGCTGTCATATGTCCCTTCAACTTCCCCCTGGCCATCACCACGGGGATGACCGTGGCCGCCCTTCTCACTGGGAACACCGCGGTGTTGAAACCATCCTCCTCCGCGCCCCTGCCCGTGCACCTGCTCTACGATGTCCTGGACCAGGCCGGTCTCCCCGACGGGGTGCTGAACCTGGTGTCCGGCTACGGCACCGAGGTG
Organism: Methanomassiliicoccus sp.; assembly: GCA_012719175.1. Taxonomy (NCBI): domain Archaea; kingdom Methanobacteriati; phylum Thermoplasmatota; class Thermoplasmata; order Methanomassiliicoccales; family Methanomassiliicoccaceae; genus Methanomassiliicoccus; species Methanomassiliicoccus sp. The sequence continues at coordinate 444,390 of JAAYAX010000004.1, read as the reverse complement.
GGGGATCCTCTGGCCAACCATCCGACCATAGACGGCGTGGCTTTCACCGGGTCTATTCAGGTGGGGCAGGAGATCATGAGGTCGGCCCCGCTGGGCAGGCCGAGGCCGGTCATAGCGGAGCTGGGAAGCAAGAACCCGATCATCGTCTCCCTCTCCGCAGACCTGGAGAAGGCAGCTCAGGGTGTGACCTCCTCTGCCTTCGGTTTCTCGGGCCAGAAATGCTCGGCTTGTTCTCGGCTATACGTCCACGAGGCGGTCTTCGACGAGTTCATGCTGATGATGGTGGAGATGGCGGAAAACCTAACGGTTGGGTCTCCCTTCGAGAGGGAAACATCGATCGGCCCGCTCATAACGAAGACGTCGATGGACAACTATCTACGTTGGACGAGGAAAGCCTCGCGGGACGGCAAGGTCCTGACGGGGGGAAGCCGCGACAGGACTGGAGCGCTGACCCATGGGTACTATGCCCGGCCGACCATAGTCACCGGCCTGCCTGATGCCCATGAACTGATGCAAAAGGAGTTGTTCGCACCCTTGCTGTGCGCCCAGCCCTGCTCTTCCCTATCAGAGGCTGTGCTGAAGTCAAACTCCACCGAGTTCGGGTTGACCGCAGGACTGTTCTCCCGGGACCAAACGGAGATATCCGAGTTCCTTGAGGGGATCGAGTTCGGCGTGGTCTACGTGAACAGGGAACGGGGCGGGTCCACCGGGGCCATGGTGGGAGGGCAGGCCTTCGCCGGGTGGAAGGTATCAGGGTCCACTGGCAAGGGGACAGGTTCGATCCACTACCTTCCTCAGTTCATGCGTGAACAGAGCCGGACGGTCTGCCGTTGATCGCGGACAGCGGCAGCCTCCATGCTCTCTGGGACGAGGTGGCTCGATGACCGAGGATTTTTATGGAAAAGGCAGTATACCTCTCTCGATGCAGGGCCTCGAGGAGCTGGTAGGGTTGGAGCTTATCAGCTCGGACGCCAGGGCCATTGGCACGGTGGAGGGCGTGTCCATAGACGTATCGGAATGGTATGTGAGGGCCATCAGGGTGGGGCTGCGGCGCGGCACCGAGAAGCTGATCGGTCGCCAGACGAGGTTCTTCATGCTGGACAAGGTCCTGATCAACACTGTTAATCTCGGACGGGTCTCGGACGCGGTGATGATGAAGCAACCCCTGGCGGCACTGAAGGAACAGGTGATGCCCGAGGATGAGAGGATGATGCCCGCCGGTGCGTTCATAGGGATGAGGGTGATGTGTGACGACGCTGTCCTTCTGGGACATGTCGACAACATATTGATCGACACCAGCGATGGGTGGCGCATCCCTTTCATACAGGTCAAGCTTTCCAGGGAGGCAAAGGGCCTGTGGGAAAAGGGCAGCGACAAGGCGGCCCCCCCACTGGTGAACGTCACGACCGGGTCGATAAGGGCCGTGGGGGACATGGTGATCCTGTCGCTCACCGTCAACCAGGTCCGCGAGGGGAGCGAGAGGGAAATCAGCGATGCTTTGAACACGGGGGGTGCTGAGGGAAGGTCCGTCCATTGACCAATTAGGGATAGATGCCGCTCGCCGATCGGTCCGCAGCACCAGGCCTATCCTTCCTACACGCTACCTTGCCCCCGCCCACTTCTCGAACTGTCGATATCTCAGGACAATCCTTTTCTATCCCTTTCTTCCATCTAACCGGGCATGCGGGACCAGGGGCAGGATCGATGGATGTGGGGAGGCCGTGAACTGCTCCACGAAGCAGGTGCGATCCGGACGAGTTTGATGAATGAGGCGGACTTGCTAGAAGGTCCCTGCACCAAATGCACCAGGATGATGAAGATGCCGTTCCAGCAGCAGGCCGGGTACGAGATGGAGGATGTTTTATGATCGAGCTGCAGGACCTCACCCGACGGTTCAACGGCAATGTGGCGGTGGACTCACTAAATCTCACGATCGAGGATGGCAAGGTCTTCGGCTTCATCGGCCCCAATGGCGCCGGGAAGACCACCACCATAAGGATGATCACCACCCTCATATCCCCTACCAGCGGGACCGTTCTGGTCAATGGCCTCGATGCGTCCAAACCTTCGGAGGCACTGCAGATACGGTCCCAGGTCGGGCTGCTACCGGAGATCCCTGGTCTATACGAGGCCCTCTCCGCCTACAAGAACCTGGATTTCTTTGCCGCTCTCTATGGTGTGCCCATCGACCGCCGGAAGGTCCGGATAAGGGAGCTATTGGAGATGCTGGAGATATGGGACCGCCGCGATGATATCGTGGGGAAGTTCTCCAAGGGCATGAAGCAGAAGATCGCCATAGCCAGGGCCCTGGTCCATGAACCTGAGCTGCTGTTCCTGGACGAACCCACGTCCGGTCTGGACCCCGAGGCCGCCCTCACCGTTCGCAACTTCCTCCTGGAGCTGAAGAAGGAGGGCAGGACCATATTCCTGAACACCCACAACCTCGATGATGCGGAACGCTTGTGCGATACCGTGGGAGTGATGAGGACCCGCCTACTGGCGAAAGGATCGCCATCGGAGCTGTCCCGGCAGTTCTGGGGGCGAACCACCGTGGTGCAGTTGCACAACATCAGCCCCTACATGATCAGCGGCTTACGGAGCTTGAGCGGAGTGACCAATGTCGTTCAGGAGGGGGACCATCTAATGATAGATGTCACCGATCCCGCCTCCGTGAACCCTGACATCGTGAGGGAGCTGGTCCATCAGGGCGGTCAGGTGCAGTCGGTAAACGAGCTCAAGCGCAGCCTCGAGGACGTGTACCTTAGGCTCCTGGGAGGTGGAAAATGAGGCTGGACAAGTTGTGGGTGGTGGCAAAGAAGGACCTTGCCGAGTTCCGCACCAACAAGTATGTGATGTACTCCATACTCCTCATGCCCCTGCTGCTGGCGACCGTTCTTCCGGTGATATACCTCAGCGCCTTCGTGATGATGCCACCGGCCACCCAGGCTCTTGACGTTGGTAACGAGGGCATATCCATGCAGATCATGGACCAGGTAGTGGTGAACGGCACCTACGAGGACACGTCCTTCATACGCTGCGAGCTCCGCGACGTGGTGGCGAGCAACTGCCGATTTGAGGCCTCGAACCTCACCAATTGCCTGGTGCGGGACTCTTTCGTCGGCAACTCCACACTTAATGGTTCAGCTCTGTTCCATTCCAATTTCCAAGGTTTGACGACATCAGGTTCCACGATCAGCGGGTCGGTCGATGTCAGCGGGGTCAACGAGGACATCGAGTTCCTGAAGCAGTTCATCAGCTTCCTGCTCATCTTCTTCATCATGATCCCGGTGGTGCTGCCTACGGTCATGGCCTCCTACTCCTTCGTGGGCGAGAAGCTCAACCGGAGCCTGGAGCCTCTCCTGGCCACCCCCACGACCGATTCCGAGCTGCTTCTGGGTAAGGCCGCAGCCATATTCATACCCTGCATGCTGGCGACCTGGCTCTCGTTCATACCTTTCACCATCATAGTGGATTTCATGGTCTCCGGCATCCTGGGCTATGCTCCTCTACCGGACCTGGTGTGGCTCATAGGTGTCTTCATCATCGCGCCACTGTTCTGCATCATGAGCATCTGCCTGAACGTGATCATATCATCTAAGGTGAACGACGTCCGGGCATCCCAGCAGCTGGGATCTTTGGTGGTCCTTCCCCTGGTGGTGTTCTTCATCGTCGCCCTGGCAGGAGTGTTCACGCTCGGACCTGAAATAATGTTGCTGCTGTCGGGGGCGGTGCTCCTGGTGGACCTCGCCATCATCTACTTCAGTCTCAAGGTATTCCAGAGGGAGTCCATCTTGGTGCGCTGGAAGTAAGTCCCTCGGGGCTCTTCGAAGAACTCGGGGAGCCCTTCAAGGGACCTCGGCGAATCTGCTCACTCCTGCTTCCATGTGGATATCGCGGCGCCTACCACCATGAACACCACCGTCAGCATGGCCACGATCAGCAGGTTGTTGATGGCGCCGGCGGTGTTGGCGTATATCATAGAATCCCTGAGCCCGTTGTTCACATAGGTCAGGGGCATGACCTTGGCGATCGCTGCCAGGTACGAGGGCATCGACTCCAGAGGAAAGAAGCTCCCCGACAGGAACATCATGGGGAAGGTGATGGCTCCAGCCGCCGCCCCCGCCGTCTCCTCGTCCTTAACGAACCGGGCGATGATAAGGCCCAAGGCCGAGAATAAAGCGCTGGCCAGAGTGATGATCCCTATCGATATGGGATCCAATGTGAGATGGACGTCGAACGCCAGGATCCCTACCGCGAGGATGATGACCACCGACATGAACACGGTCGCGATCTGCCATATGATCAGGGACACCAGCCAATCCATCTGGGTGATGGGCGTGGTGGCCAGTTTCTTGAAGATGCCGTTCTGCCGGTAACGGGTCTGCAAGCCTACCATCCAGTTGACCGTTGATGTCAATGCGGTGAGGCCTATGACCCCGGGCAGGAAGAAGTCGATGAAGTTGTATTGCGCAGTATTGGATATTCCCATAATGGCGGTGCTTACGACGATGGACCCTCCTGCCAGCTCCAGGTTGATGCTCTGAGAGACCGAGTTCAGGATCTGAGCCACCGTTCCAGCGGAGGAACTGGAATTATCGATCCTCAGCAACAACGTGGAATTCTGCCGTTCGGGTTCCGGTAGGAATGACGAGCTGAAACCTTGAGGTATCGTCAGGAAGGACGCTATGGAGTTATCTTTGATGTATCGGTCCGCATCGATATCCGGGTCTACCTCATTTATTATGAGCACGCCGGTCTTGTTGAGCGCCTGCACGAACTCCTCGGAGATCGGCGAGCCGTCGAGGTCCTGGACATAGAGGCTGTACTTGGTGTTGCCGGTGCCGCTGAAGATGGCCCCGAACAGGAGGATCAGAAGGACAGGGAACGCCACTGTCCAGAACACCGATCCTGGACTCCGGAAGAACATCTTGATCTGGGCGACGAGGTTGATCATCACCTTGCTGGACATCAGCCTGCCGCTCATTTCTTGCCCCTCCCCTTCTTCTTCACTTCCTCCCCGTTCTCCAGCCTCTTGCCGGTGAGGGTCAGGAACACGTCCTCCAGGGTCGATCGTCTCAACATTATCTCCTCGTAGTGAACATCGCCCTCATGGAGGCGCATTATCGCCTCTGGGAGCACATCCTTGGAGTCCACGTTCACCACGATGTCGTTACCTTTGCGCTCCACCTTGCTGGAGAGGCCTTGCAGCTTTTCTAGGGCGGAACCGTCCCCGCCCCGAACGACCATAGTGGTACCAGTGCCGTAACGATCGATTATGTCGTTGGGGCTGCCCATGGTGATGAACTTGCCCCTGTCGATGATGCCCACCCGGTCAGATAGCACCTCGGCCTCCTCCATGTAATGGGTGGTCAGGATGATGGTCTTGCCGTTGGACTTGAGGTCCTTGATGACCTCCCATACCTCCCTCCGGGCTACAGGGTCCAGGCCGGTGGTGGGCTCGTCCAGGAAAATGATATCGGGATCGTTCACCATGGAGATGGCGACCCCCACCCGCTGCTTCAACCCCCCGGATAGGTTCTTGAAGTAGACGTCCCTCTTTTCGCCCAGGTTAACTATCTCGATGAGGTCATCGGCGGGTAGCTGGTGCTTGAACATCCCTCCGAAGTATTCGATGTTCTCCTTGACGGTCAGTAGGTCGAAGGCGTTGAAGTCCTGAGGCAGCACCCCGATGCGCTTCTTGATGTCCCGGACCTTCCTCTCGATATCCATTCCCAGGATCGTGACGTCCCCATCGGTCTTGGTCCGTAGGCACTCCATGATCTCAACGGTGGTGGTCTTTCCCGCCCCGTTCGGGCCCAGCATGGAGAAGACCTCCCCCCGGAAGACCTCAAAATCAATGTGGTCCACGGCGGTGAGGTCGCCATATCGCTTCACAAGACCCTGCACTGTGATGACGCTCTCGACCATTTTTTCCCGAGATATGAAAGAAACCGGACATATAATAAGGCTGACCTGTGGATGATATCCATTGACATCTACTATTTTTTTAAATATATAATCTTCTTATGTAACTAAGGGCGGTGGAGGATGTCGAGAGAGCGATATAGCAGACAGATTGCCCTACCGGGTTTTGGCGAGAGGGCTCAAGAACAATTGACGGACAGCGCTGTGGGGATAATGGGCGTGGGGGGGCTGGGCAGTCCCGCCGCTTACTATCTGGCTGCGGCCGGAGTGGGCCACCTGATCCTCGCCGACTATCAGAAACCGGATATCACCAACCTCAACCGCCAGATACTCCACTGGACCGAGGACATCGGCCAGCGCTCCAAGCCGGCATCGGCCGCATGGAAGCTGAAGAGGTTCAACCCGGATATTATGGTCGAGGTGAGGGAGGAGGAGGTCAGCTCCCTCAACATCGGGAAGGTCTTTGAGGGCGTCGACGTGGTCCTGGACTGCCTGGACAGCTTCGCCCCCCGCTACATCCTTAACGATCACTCCCTGAGCAAAGGTGTACCCTTCGTACATGCAGCTGTGGAAGGCCTCCACGGGCAGATCACGGTGATCGAGCCCGGCCTTACACCATGCTTGAGATGCCTGGTACCCCATCCGCCCCCTAAGAAAGATCAAATCCCAATCCTTGGGGCGACCGCCGGGGTGTTCGGTAGCCTGCAGGCGGCGGAGGCAGTGAAGCTCATAACCGGCGCAGGCAAACCCCTGTTATCCAAGCTCCTCGTGGGAGATCTACAGTACAATAGCTGGGAGATGATAGACATCTCCCGCTCTCGGCAATGCCCGGCCTGCGGAAAGAAGAAGTGAACCTCACTCGTCCAGTGGCTGATAGTCGAGAAGGCCCTGCAGGCTCCGGATACCGTTCTGGGTGTGCAGGACGGCATCGGCGAGAACATCCTCCCCCGCGGACGTCAGGCGGTAGACCCTCTTGCGACCGTCCACCTCTTGGATGATGAGGCCCAATGACTGCAGCTCTCCGAGAGCTGGATAGACCGAGCCGGGGCTGGGCTTCCAGGTGCGGTCCGACAGACGGTATATCTCCTTCATGAGGGCGTACCCATGCATCGGCCGTACGGACACCAGCTTAAGGATGGCCAGTTTCAAGAAGCCGGAGTGAAAGGTGGTTAGATTGAAGGTCTCCTTGAGCCCCTTGTTGCATGGCGTCCCAAGGTTAGCCAATCCCAGCCCTCACAGGAAATAGAACCTCATGCCGTTCTGCGCACAAAGGCTGGCCATGGCCTCCATACGCTCCACCACGCCACCGTACCTGCGGGCGGGGCCCTTGCCCTCCACCTCCAGCTTCTCCTTGAGGACCTTGCACTCCCTCACCAGCTCCGCGGCGTCCTGCGCCGAGAGCTTCTCCCGGGTCCTGGCCAGCTCTGGCACTCTGGCGACGATGGAGCAGTCGTACTTCTTGGCGATTTCAGGCAGCTGGGAGTTCTCCGGGCCGAAGGAGCCGATGCATCCGCGGCCCTTGTCCCAGGACATCACGCACTTGCCGCAGATCACGTTGGTCTCGTCCAGAGGGATGGTGTCCCATTGTGTCAGGAGATTATCGGGTCCGGCCTTCTTGGTGGCTTCGCCCGCCTGGGCCTGGGGCATCTTCGATAGAACGAGCCAGCCCGAATACTCTTTCCTGGCGACAGGACGCAGCTTCGCCACGTCCTCCTCCTTCTTGACCTTGTCTAGGAGGAAGCTTTCCCTCTCCCCGTCCAGGCGGTTCCTCTTGAGGAACCCTTCCCAGTCCGGGCCGAAGACCTTCTTGGCGTCCTCGCTCGCCACCACCTCATCGTAATCAGCGAATGCCTCCAAGCCCTGCACCGAGTCCAAGCGAGCCTTTACGACGGTCTCCTTTCCGATCTTGCATAGAGAGTTCACGCTGTCCAGCTCACAAATTGCCATGCTGATACCCATAATGGTTCCCCGATTTGGGGCATTAGCTCCGGGATGCTATTTATGGGTTCCCTTGCACGATGACCTAAACGGTGACCCTCCTAGGATCATACTCTCAGGGGACGATCTGAGACCCGAGCACCGGAGCGACGTTCTTGGAGCCTAGCCATTCGCGACGGTAAGAGAGCATCTCCACGAAGTAGTACACGCCTTTCAAGGCCGCGGCCAGTATGAACAGCAGTACCAGCCCGGTGAAGTTGAGGGTCACCCCGAACTGCTCGAACTCCAGGATGAGGTTGCCCCCCATGGTCACCATCCATATCCAGAGGCAGATCAGGACGGTGATGATGGCCCCGAAGGTGAAGCGGGAGATCGAGCCCTTGGGGTAGAACCCACGGAAGAAGCTGAGGATGGTTATGGGGATGCCCAATATGAGAAGGACGTACTTGATGTCCTCCAGTCTAAGCTGCTCCGCCACCTCTCCCCCTCCATTATTTATCAGAAGGGAGGTGGCGCTCATCAATATCAGCAGTGGAAATATCAGGTACTTCACGGCCGAGATGATGGATGCCGCAATACCCTTTCCGACATTGCCTTCATTCAAAGAGAACTCGTTCATATCAACCCGCCCAGACAATCGCGGCCTCTTGGTGCATGGTGGCGCCCTCGAAGTCCAGGTCCATCAGCAGGCGGAGCTCTTCGGGATGCTCCATGAACCATATGGCGGCCTCTTGGGGTATCGCCAGTGTGATAAGCCCGTTATTGTTCTGCCCTATCGCCACGGTGTTCACGGCCGTACTCATCACCCCTGTGCTGTTGACCAGCTGTGAATGTATGTCCAGGGTCCGTCCTTGAATAAGCTCGGAAGCACTGAAGGTGTAAGGAACGGACATGTCGTAGTTGGAGCCGTTGGCAACGACCTGCACATTGTTGGTGTCCACGTTGTAGTTGCTTATCAGGGGGTCCCAATCCATGCTCTCCTCAATGTTGACCGTCGCCTTGACAAGGCTCAGGGAGTAACCAGCCTCCACCCCCAGCTTCATCAGGAGCTCCGTGCTATTGAAGACCATGTCCTTCAGGGCCTCATCGGAGATGGAGTCCAGGTCCATGCTCAGGGCGAGGTTCACCCGGGTGGTACCACCGGTGGGAATGTCCACCGGCTGGGACCTCTGGTCCGTTAACACCAGGTCCCCGTTGCTCAATTTAAGCATGAGCGTCAGGTCGTCGATGCTGAAGTAGCCGTAGTTGGTGACGTCGATGGGCAGGGACATGGTGATCTTGTCGCCTTCCATGATGGGTTCGTTCTCCTGGTCATCGGGGATGCTGACACTGAGGTCCCCGGTGGCCAGGGGGAGGATGCTAAGCACTATGATGGCTACGATGATCAGGTCGACCGCGATGATGGCCGATCTGACCGCCCAAAGGCTCCAACGCATGATGGTGCGTACCCTTCAGGTATTTTCATCTTTGCGACATTAGGGACACGATTTGAGAATGATCAGTAGGTCATGATATCGACATCGTCAAGGTAGACCAGTAATTTTATATCGGCGCTCAGGATAGGAACGTCGGGTTAAGAGATGGTATCAGATAAATTAGAGGTCGAATGTCCGGTATGCGATCACAAGGTACCTTCGGATGCGACCCAGTGCCCCAACTGCGGGGCGGAGTTCTCCTTCTCCGGCGTGGAGGAGCTGCAGAAGGTCGCCCAGGATATCAATGTGCAGGAGGCCGAGGCAGTGGTCACTGCGACCGAGGAGGTCGTAGACCCGGTGCCTGTAGCCACTTCTTCTCCAGAATCGGCCGGGGAGGAGAAACGCAAAGATAGCCTGTTAGGTAAGTTTTTCAAGAAGAAGCGGTAGGGCGGCTTGAAAAGGTTATTACCTGGTAGGGGAATGAGCGCCCGATGAGCGATATCAGGATCAGGAAACGCCATCGTCTTCGGGAGAAGGAGATAAAGGTCTTAGACGAGGAGCTCCGCTCCCGCCTAGGTGTTGACGTGTTCGTCCCCGGGGAGGCGGTAGATAGGGCGGAAAGCACCGAGTTCGATGTCCTGTTCATCGACAACCAAGTCCAAGGGATGATCTACCAAGGAAAGGTATTCTTGACGGTAAGAGGGCTTTTGAAGCATCCCGCTCCCAAGGCCTACGTGGTCGTGGACATGGGAGCGGTCCCCTTCGTCACCAAGGGCGCGGACGTCATGGGGCCGGGTATCGTCGACGCAGATCCCGCCATCGTCCCAGGGGACATAGTATGGATCAAGGACGTAAAGAACGGCCGTCCGCTGGCGATCGGCGAGGCGCTCATATCCGGAGAGGAGATGAGGACGCGTTCCCCGGGCAAGGTCATTAAAAGCATACACCATGTCGCTGATAAGCTATGGAAGGTCGATGAGGACCAGTGATGACCCCTTGGATTAATACCCGCCCCTGCGATATGGTGATATGAAGGCGAATCATGCCGACGAGGGGTGGCTGAAGAAGGACCCGATGGTGGACTTCCTGATGGCCGTCGACTCCGGCATGAGCGGCAAGGGGCGGGAGAAACGCATGAAGAGGATGCTCGCCCTCCCTGAGGTCCGCGCCCTCGTGTACGACGTCTCGACCTATCCCTGGCCTCCGATCAATAGCCATCGCAGCGCCCACCACCCGCTGCACAAGCTCTCCTTCCTGGCAGAGCTGGGAGCGAGCGGCGAGGAGCTGGGTGTGGAGGAGGCCTTGGACCGCATCATCGCCTCGGTGGATGAGGAGGGCGTGCCCCGGCTCCCCATGGTCATAACACCCCAGCACGGCGGTACCGGCAAGGAGACCCTCGCCTGGGCTCTGTGCGACGCTCCCACCCTGGTCTACTCTGCCATCAAGCTAGGCAGAGGGGACGATGCTGACATCCAATCGGCCACTCGTCAGTTGACCTCCCTCGCCAGCCCCAACGGGTACCGCTGCGTGACCTCATCGTCGCTGGGAGGCTTCCGAGGCCCTGGCCGGAAGGAGGACCCCTGCCCGTACGCCACCCTGCTGATGTTGAAACTCCTGTCCTTGGTCTTCCCCGCATCGGAGGAAACGGGGAGGGCGAGGGAATGCCTCCTGGACCTGTGGGAGCACAGCCGTACCAAGCATCCCTACATATTCCACATGGGAACAGACTTCCGGAAGCTGAAGTACCCACTGGTGTGGTATGACATAATGCACGTGGCCGAGGTACTGGCCCGCTCCGACCGATCTCGCGACGACCCTCGCCTCCAGGACATGGTCAAAGTGATCGCCGCGCAGGGCGATGAGGACGGCCGGTACACTCCGGGTTCGGTGTGGTTGCCTTGGAAGGATTGGGACTTCGGGCAGAAGAAGGCGCCTTCCCGGATCCTGACCTACGCTGTGCACCGCATATTATCCAGATATGATAGTCTTGATATTTCGGACGGTGTGTGAAAAAGATATATAGGCACCCGCTTATTCCTAAAAAGTAGGGATGCCATGCCTTTGCTAGGTAGAAGGAATTTTATTACGAAGAAGGAGGACGTTCAAACCGTGGAGACGGACCAGTACATCGACCTAGGGGCCATGTACTTCGAGGAGGAGGCCGCCACGGCCGGAAAGGGAATGGTCAAGCTCGCGGAGATCTATCGTTATGAGGACCTTTCCGATCTTACCCAGCCTGTATATGACGGGAACGTGCTGATACTTGATTATGCCAACATCGCCAACGACACCGACACGCTCAGAAGGATCACCAGCGAGCTAAAGGCGGTCGCCAGGGACACCAATGGGGATGTTGCGGCCATCGGGCACGATCTCATCGTGGTGACGCCTAGGGGTTACAAGATCGACCGTAACAAGATCCGCGGTGGATTCAAGTAGTCGCCCCTTCTTTCCATCCTTTGTCCCCCTTGACTGGTCGGGCCAAGGATTATTATATTTCTGGTCGTTTTATAGTTCGTGCCTGGTTCCAAGATAATCCATGATTGCGTGCATGGCAGCGTTAAGGTCGAGGGCCTTATCCTGGAACTGCTGGAGAGGCCGGAGATGCAACGCCTCCATGGGGTTCATCAGCTTGGCCTGGCACATTACGTGTTCCCGGGGGCCAACCACACGCGCCTGGAGCACTCCTTAGGCACCTACCACATGGCCCATCTCATGAGCCAATCCCTCCAGCTACCTGATGACGAAAGGAGGACCCTGCTGGTGGCCGCGCTCCTTCACGATATCGGACATCCCCCTTTCTCGCACACTCTGGAGGAGGTCCTGCAGGACCGCATCGGCAAGGACCATATGGACGTGACCACGGACATAATCCGGGGAAGGGCGCGGTTGATGAAGGACAATGTGGCCGAGGTCCTCGGCCCCCTGGAGCCCATCAGCGAGGTCCTGGAGGAGAACGATGTCAACGTGGAAGAGGTGTGCGAGCTGATAGCCTCATCCAGGAAGGACCTGCGTTCGGGGCAGACCCTTCTGGTGGAGGAAGGGCAGGCCCATTTCGGGACCAAGCGGTACCTGGGGCAGATGATCTCGGGGCCTCTGGACGTGGACCAGATGGACTACCTCAAGAGGGACGCCTACTACACCGGAGTGGCCCATGGCACCATAGATGTGGACCGTCTCCTGCAGACGGTGGCGCTGTTCCACGGGGACCTGGTCATCAACAAGGGAGGCCTGGTGGCGGCCGAGGGCCTGATGGTGGCCAGGGCCTTGATGTACACCTCGGTGTACTACCACAAGACCGCGCGCATAGCAGAGCAGATGCTATGCAAGTCGGTGGAGAACTCTCCCTCCGAGCTGCTGGTGGACCTGCATCTGGAGACCGACTGCTCGCTGGCATCCCTCCTGCGCTCCTGTCCCGGACCTACCTCGGTCCTCATGACCAAGCTCGACTACCGGCGTCTGTACAAGAGGGCGCTGATGCTTCCCATATCCTCACTCTCCGATGATAGGCTGGACCTGCTCATCGATCTCTCTGAGTACCGGAAACGGAAGGTCAAGGAAAAGGAGATCGCGTCGCGGGCCGGGGTGCCTGAAACCGCCGTCCTGTTGGATATCCCCGACCGTTCCCTTCTCCTATCCGAACTTCGCATCGGCAAGACCGACGTGCCCATTTTGGATGGTGACAGGGTGAGACCGCTCTCACGTTACAGCCCCTTGGCCAAGGCCATCCAAGCAAGAGGGGTCCATGACTGGGCGGTGATGGTCTCCACCCTCCCGGAGCACCGCGAGGAAGTGGAGAGGGCCACCATGAAGGTACTGTTCGACTAGCCCTTCATGACCCCGATGGGGGTGAGCTTGGCCACCTTCTGGGACAGGTCGGCACCGGCGACCACGTCGATCACGGACTCGATGTTCTTATAGGCCTCGGGCGCCTCCTCAAGGATCCCGTCCTTCGTGGCGGACTTGAGGAAAATGCCCTTGCCAGCAAGATCGTCCTTGATCCCCTGGACCGTGAACTTGCGCAACGCTTCGTTCCGCGACATGACCCTTCCGGCCCCGTGGCAGGTGGAACCGAACGCCTCTTCCATGACCCGGTCCGTGCCCACCAGCACGTAGCTGCCGTGGCCCATGTCCCCGGGGATCAGCACTGGCTGCCCCACCGAGCGATACTGCTGAGGTATCTCGGGATGGTCGCGGGGGAAGGCCCGGGTGGCGCCCTTGCGGTGCACATAGACCTTTCTTCTCTTCCCTTCCACGTTGTGCTCCTCGAGCTTGGCGATGTTGTGAGCCACATCGTACACCTGGTGCATCCCCATGCTCTCAGCCTCACGCTTGAAGTGCTCCTCGAAGGACTCTCGGATCCAATGGAGTATCATCTGGCGGTTGGCCCAGGCATAGTTGGCCCCGCAGGACATGGCCTGGAAATAGTCCTGCCCCTCCTTGGACTGTACCGGGGCGCAGGCCAGCTGCCGGTCAGGAAGTACGAGGTTGCTCTGCTTGATGGACCGCTCCATCACCTGGAGGTAATCGGTGGCTATCTGGTGCCCACAGCCGCGAGAGCCGCAATGGACCATCACCGTCACCTGCCCTTCTCGCAGACCGAAGGCCTCAGCTGCCTCCTGGTCGAATATCTTCTCCACCACGTCCACCTCCAGGAAGTGGTTCCCCGAGCCCAGGGAGCCTACCTGGGGGATCCCCCTCTGCTTGGCCTTGGAGCTGACCTTGGTGGGGTCCGCGGTCCTCATGCGGCCCCCTTCCTCCGTGCTCTGCAGGTCCTCATCCCAGCCGTAACCGCTCTCGACGGCCCATTCCGCCCCCAGAAGGAGGATATCCTCTATCTGCGAGGACACCACGTCGACGATGCCCTTGGAACCCACCCCGGCGGGGACGTTCTTGAAGAGCGTGCCGATAAGGTCCTTGATGCCCGGGCGAACGTCCTTCTCCTCCAGATCGGTGCGCACCAGGCGGACGCCGCAGTTAGAGACTATCAAACCGTTGGCAATGAAATTATGGGTCTCTGGAACCGTGAGATCGTAGACCTGACCCTCGTACGGGACACTCTCCTTAGAGATGATTTCGTCATAGAGGAAACCAGTTGATTCTATCTGCTTAAGCTCTCTATCAAGGAACTCCTCGAAAGAGACGAAGTCCAGCGTTATGCGCTGTCCTGCATCCTCAGAGTAGTGCCTTTCAATGAAGCGCGTGTTGATGTCATCGCACTTAAGGAGCTCCTGCACCTCCTTCAGCTTCAGCCCCCTCTCCTTCAGGTCCTTGGTCCTCTTAGCGGCCGCGACCCTTCTCGCGTGGAGCTCTTTCTTGAGGAGGATGTATCTGGTAGCGATCTCCGCTATCCTGCTCTTCCTTCCGGAGTACTCGTAACCGATAGTCCGATAAAGTTTTACCAAGTTCTCTTCTTCCGAACTAATCAGGAGCCTGAGCCTGGAAGTGCTTCCATGCTTGTTGAAATGCTCTTTCCGCTCGCTGATCTTGGTCGTCTCTATGCCCAGCTCCTGAAGCAGATGCATGAGATCGATGAAGAACCACCTTGCCGCCTCCAAGTGATCATCGTTCTTGTTTTGGGCGATGATCGGGCAGTAAAAACCATTTTTAGTATTGGTGCGAGGAGCTGTGAGTTCGGCACCGAAGAGGCCTGACAGGAATGCCCTTTTTATTGCGGGCGTTGCCGCCATTATCCAATCAGGAACCCTGTGGTCGGAGACGGTCTTCACCCCGACGGGCATCCCCCTCTCTTTAAGCAATCGTGAGAAATCCGCTGAGTGTATGTGAAGTTCATAGTTGGTCGAGCTGAACTCGACCAGACCATACTGTGTTGGTATGTGATGATCCCTCTTTCTCTGATAGATCTTGGAGCTGTAGCCGAGCTCATGGAGGTCTTTCTGCATCCTCTCCAGATCCGCTAGCTCACCGTAGGCACAACTTCGGATCCTTTTCCCCGTCGTATGTAGAGAGCCATCGCCCAGGAGGTAGCCTAAGATCTTGGCTAGAATGATCTCCCGCCTATCTGCTGAAGGGTCAAGCTCTACCCCCTGAAAGTAGGTCACCGCCACTCTGTCCCCTCTGCTCAAGGACCCTGTTTCCCTCATCCCCATGCTTGTGAGCACGGGGTGGTCCTCTGAGCACAGAAGCTCGAGGCCCGTCCTAGTCTTGATCCTGCAGACCTTCTTGTCGCTGGCCTTTTTCATGAAGGCGGAAGGCCTCTTCTCGATGAGGCCAGCACCATGCGTCTTTATCCATGTCTTCCCACCCTGAATGCCCAGCGAGTATTCGCTCGCCTGGATGATCGTCCTGAACTCCTGCTCAAAGTCCTCTATCCGCATCCATCCGCCAAGGTCAGTGCTGATCCTTGAGCCCTCGCAGAGGCAGTTTATATCGAAACCTATTCCGCCCGGAGAGATCACTCCCTCCTCGGCGTCCATTGCCGCCACCCCACCGATGGGGAAGCCGTAGCCCCAGTGGATGTCAGGCATGGCCAGGGAGTTGCCGACGATACCCGGCAAGAAGGCCACGTTGGCGGCCTGCTCGGGGGCGTTGTCCTCTCTCAGACTGGGCACCATCTTCTCGCTGGCATAGATTATGGCGTCGGTCCTCATCCCGCTCTTGTACTCCCTCGGAATCTTCCAGCGATAGTCGTCCACCTTCTCCAGCGGTCCGTTGTAGCCCATAGTGCTCTCCATCATTGTCTATGGGAAACTATGATATAATCCCTTCCAGAAACGCCATCTTAGCACCGTTAGGCCTCCTGGGCGGAAGATTATTAATCCCCGTTACATTTTCACCTGGCATCTGGGGTCGAAGACATTGTCATCAACCACTGCCGAGGGGGACCCGACCGGGGACGCCCGCGTCCATAGATACGAGGATGGGGACGAGAACAGGATCGTACCCTTCCTGGAGAAGTATATGGGATGGCCCTCCGTGATATCCTCGGTCCCCCATCTGGACCACTGGCGGTGGAAGTTCCTCGGA
Organism: Methanomassiliicoccus sp.; assembly: GCA_012719175.1. Taxonomy (NCBI): domain Archaea; kingdom Methanobacteriati; phylum Thermoplasmatota; class Thermoplasmata; order Methanomassiliicoccales; family Methanomassiliicoccaceae; genus Methanomassiliicoccus; species Methanomassiliicoccus sp. The sequence goes on along the minus strand of JAAYAX010000004.1, from coordinate 428,125 downwards.
AACCCCCTGGGGTTCCACCTGGTATGCGTGGCCGAACGCAACGGCGAGATGATATCGCACTCAGCATCGCTTCCCACACGAATGAAGGTCGGTCAGGGGATAGTGATCGCCTCCCAGGGAGTGGACCTGGTGACCGATCCCGCCTTCCGTGGCCATGGTCTGATCGGACAGACCATGAAGTGCCGCAACAAGATAAAGGACGATCATTCCGTAGCACTGGACTTCGGATTTCCCAACCACGCGGCGTACCAGCTGAGCCTTGTGAAGCAGGGGTTCCAGGACCTTAACATCACCATGCTGCAGCACCGCTACATCGTCGACTCCGAGCTGTTCTTCAGCAAGGTACGCTTCGGCTCCATAAAGAAGCTGGGCTACGGCTCCATGGAGGCTGTCAGGAGGTCGTTGAGCAGGCCCGTGGACCTGGGGGAGGGCATAGTGGTGGAGGAGGCAACGACCATAGGGGCGGAGTTCGATCGCCTCCATGAGAGCGCGAGCAGGGACTTCGACATGATGATCGTCAGGGACAGCGGTCACCTGGCCTGGCGTTATGGGGACCCTCGTGCCGGCCGCTTCATTATACGTATCATACGCAGCGACGGTGATCTGGCAGGCTACATGGTGCACAAGGAGGAGGAGCGTGACGGTACGCGATTCCTGAACATTGTGGACTATCTCATGGATCCCCAATATTCCCACCTCCACTCCAGGCTAATCTCCGACTGCAAGTCCCTTGCCCAGGACCTAAAAATAGAGACCATCCTCTGCTGCCTTCCCCAAGGACATCCCTATGAGAAGAGCCTCTCCGAGGCCGGTTTCCGATCCGAGGTCCGGTACACGGGGGAGCGACCAATGAGCGTGATCGCCCTGGAAAGGGGCGGAGGCCACGCCCTAATGGACATCATGAAGAAAAAGGACCTGAGGGCCCACATAATGCTCGGGGACACCGACTGGGTATGAGCTCAAGATATTGTCCTAGATGATATTATAAAGGAAAAAGAAGTGCCTATGGATGGTATCTGGCGTGCTAGGGTTCGATTCGGTGGTGCTCGGGACCACAGGGGTCCTGTTCTTGTCTCTGGGTATCTACGTGCTCTCCAAGAACCATCGGCAGAAGTCCTCCGTGTACTTCGCCATAGCCGCCTTCTCCCTCGCGGCGATCACATTGCTGGAGGTGCTGATAGAGAACACCTCGCAGGCCGATGTTATAAACCTGGCCATCCGCCTGCACGCACTGGCGAGCATGATGTGCTTCGGTACCATGCTCGCGCTCTCCTTGGAACTGGACACCAGCATGGACGCCACCAGGAGGATGAACGGGCGCAGGGCCATACTCGTGGGCGTGTCCACCGCCGGCGTTATCATCGCACTTATGATGGATGGGAGGCCGCAGAGCTGGTCCGGGTTCGGAACCACCGGCGGCCTGAGCGTGATGGTCCTTATATCATCGATCTCCCTTCTCGCCGGTGCATCCATAAAGAGCTATTTCCAGGCGAGGGCCTCCTCCACTGACGAGACCTTTCGATCCCAGTGCGTGATCCTGTCCGGCGGGCTAATCATCACCCTCGCGGGTGTGGAATCGATATACATGGGGCTTGGCCTGGGAGGCCTGATAACGTTTTCTGCCATATGCTTTCTGGCCACTGAAGGCGTCCTCATACACCTGGTGGTCGTCCACAAGTTGTTCCAGCTTCCCGATATGGATGGCCGGGGCATGCAGGCCGATGGCGACATCATCGATCCTGCGCTCACCGGTTCCACTCTGCTCATCGAAAGCAAGGACACCAGACCGGCGTACGAGATGTTCATCCAGGAGCTATCCAAAGGTAAGGAGGGGATGATCGTGACCCGGACCCATCCCGACCAGGTGCGGGAAACGTACGAGATCGGAAGCTCCCGCACCTTGTGGCTGTGCAGCCAACCGGGTGCGGACAGGGTGGACCCCCTAGGCCTCTCCATTCTTCAGAACATCCTCCTGGAGCATATGAGGGACAACAAGAACGGCGTCATACTGTTGGAGGGCGTGGAATACCTGGTCTCGGAGAACAGCATCGACAAGGTGCTGCGCCTTATATACACCCTCAGGGACGCCGCGGTCATTTCCGGGGCGAAACTGATAATGCCCCTGGACACGAGCACGCTGTCGATAAAGGACCAGGCCTTGATCGAGAGGGAGTTCACCGTAATGACTGGTTTCTCCGTTTCAGATTAGTATCATTGGATGCGTTAATTTTTTTACATAGATGAATATATTGACGCGTTCATGGTAGACCCAGCCTTAACTTATTCACTGATCCCCCTATCGATAGGGCTAGTGTGTCTGTGTCTAGGCGTCTACGTTCTAACAAAAAAAGGTGACCAGCGCATCTCCCAGGCGTACATGATATCCATGTGCATGGTCCTCATGAACTGTGCTGCCCTGTTCCTTCTCGCTAATGCCCCGGATGCGCAGTCGGCCCAATCCTTCGGCCGGGTGATGTACTTCACTGGTGTACTCGTCTTCGTCTCCTTCCTGTACCTGGCCCTGGACTTGGTGTTCGATACAAAAAAGCAGCGCTTACTGGAGAAGAGGTATCACTCCTATGCGATCATCTTGGTCATGGCGTTGACATCTGCCATCATCGCCGGTCCCTTCGCATCGGGAACCTTCGGCTACTGGCCCGAGCCCAGCTACTCGCTCTTGGCATGGCTGGTGATGCTGGGGGTCCTGGCGGTGATCCCCCTGGTGATGGTCCTCGGTCTTAACAACAGGTCAGATGACAACATCATACAGCAGAGGGCTTCGGTGGTCACACTGGGGACCATTGTTCCGTTCCTCCTCGTATGCTTCGATATGTTCATGGTATGGTCCGGCATCGAGATAGTTCACCTAACTCCCCTGGGCATGCTGTTGTCAGCATTACTGTTCGCCTTCGAGATACGCTCCAACCCCCGCAGCCTCTCCAAGCCCTTGGAAACCATGGACGAGAGCGAACCGACAAAGGAGGTAAATATCAAGCTGGTCCCGGGACGCTGCGATCTGGTCAAGAGCAAGAAGGTGGACCTATCATACCGCATGTTCGTTTCGGAGATCGCTGCAGGCAATAAAGGTCTCCTCATCACCAGGGTGCATCCTGATCAGATCAGGGAGAAGTACGGTCTCGTTAAGACACCGATAATGTGGCTGTCGGGACAGCCGGGCCCCGATCGCCTGGACCCGGCCTCACTCTCCATCGTACAGCACACCATGATCGACTTCCTCCAGAAGAGCCCCCAGTCCGTCATACTGCTGGACGGACTGGAGTACCTGGCCACGGAGAACCAGGTGGACAAGGTCCTGAGGCTCATCTACTCGGTGCATGATGCAGTGGTGATCACAGGCTCCAAGCTCATAGTGCCTATCGATCCCAACATTATGTCCACCAAGGACATGGCTTTCTTCGAGAGGGAGTTCTTCGTCATCGAGGATGCCTTACCCAAAATGGAATGATCTCTGAGATGGAGACCACCAAATTTCTGAGGGGGTCGAGATTATGGATGATGGAGTCCAAAGCGGACAAGGCCTCAGATCTATCCTCCCGACCAAGACACAGTTCCAACAGGTGTTAGAATTTGACCCCGAAGCGGTCTAGCCGTTCGAAGATCTTCAGAACAATGTAGGGGGCCGGGTCCGAGATTTGAACTCGAGTCTAGGGATCCACAGTCCCACAGGATGCCAGGCTACCCCAACCCGGCCATAATGGCATCTCCTCAATGCCTTAATCTAATTAAATCTTTCTTTGAGATTGTATGGTGCGGAACATTTTAAGACCATGGTGGAGAGCGTGAGCAACAGAGTGGGCCGTCCAATGGAGTGCATCTAGACCCGTGGGCGGCCTTCGCCCTGTTATCTCGTCGGATCACATCCTCGGGTCAACGAGAGAGGCCATGAAGGCGACCATCTTGAGACAAAAAACTGTACAGGTGTACAATTCACTACATAACCGTTATAATAAGCCCCCATCTTCACACCTCGAAAACATGAAGAAGGACCTAATCTCTTTGCTGGACGTACGGGACGATATCTTCGACCTCCTTTCCTTAGCCGAAGAGCTAAAGAGGAACAAGAAGAACGGCCGGCAACTTCAGGGGCAGACCCTGGCGATGATATTCGAGAAGTCGAGCACGCGCACAAGGGTATCGTTCGAGACCGGTATGTTCCAGCTCGGTGGAAACACCATCTACCTAAGTCAGCATGATTCTCAGTTGGGAAGGGGAGAGACCGTGGCCGACACCGCCAGGGTCCTCAGTCGGTATGTGGACGGCATGATCTACCGGGCTTTCGACCACAAGAACATGGTGGAACTGGCCAAACATTCCACGGTGCCCGTGATCAACGCTCTTGACAACCTCGAGCATCCCTGCCAGGTAATGGCCGACCTGCTCACCATAAAGGAAAAGAAGGGGAGGCTGGAGGGACTGAAGCTGGCCTACGTGGGGGATGGCAACAACGTATGCAACTCCCTGGCCCTGGGAGCTGCCCTCATGGGGATGGACTTCGTGGCCGCTACCCCGAAGGAGTATGCCCCGAACGCTTCCATCATGGATAAGGCGGCTTCGATCGCGCGAACTAAGGGGCATACCTGCGAGTGCATCACCGATCCCCAAATTGCCGCCAAGGATGCCGATGTTATCTATACGGATACCTGGGTGTCCATGGGCCAGGAGCGTGAGGCGCACCGCAAGGAACAGGTGATGAGGCCTTACCAGATCAACGACTCCCTTATGTCCCTGGCAAGAAAGGACAGTTTGTTCATGCATTGCCTGCCGGCGCACCGCGGCCACGAGGTGACCGAGGAGGTCATCGAGGGCAAGCACAGTGTGGTCTTCGACCAAGCGGAGAACAGGCTGCACGCCCAGAAGGCCATATTGATCAAGCTGATGGGCTGAGCTGTCCCTTGACCAACCTGTCGATGGCGAGGAGGAACTCCTCCTCCCTCCCTTCGGGGATGGTGGCACCTGCGGCCACGTTGTGGCCGCCCCCGGCACCGCCTACGGAGGCCGAGGCCTCCCGCATCGCTGTTGCCAGGTCCAGCCCCAAGGCGGTCAGACCTGGCGTGCCCCTGCCAGAGACCTTTAAGGTGCAGGTACCATCGCTGGACTGAGTGAACCCTATGAGGGGGCGGTCCGCCGGAGTGCCCGCGCTCCCGATGAGGATGCCCACGACCGTTCCCAGAATGGTGTCCTCGATACGGTCTCGCGCATTGAAATAACGCACCGAGGTCAGGGCCGTACCTCCGCCGGTCACGGTGGCAAGGCCGAACGCCGCATCGTACTGGACCAGCTCGATGGCCTTCCTCAAGCTCTGGCGATGGTCCTCCTGCTGCCGTACGGCTTCCTCGAGCCCTTCCCCTCTGTCTCCCAGGCAAACGGCCAGACCTACCTCGGGGCGATCATGACGGCCACAGGCGTTCAGCAATGTGGCGAACTCCTTGGCGTCCAGGACCGCCCTCATGGCAAGTGGGAACGCCCCCTCGCCCACCTTCCCAGAACTATCAACACTGACTGTCTTAAGCCAGCCTGGTGGTGAACCGGGAAGGTCCGGGGATAGGGAATACACCTCTCCGATGAGGCGCCTCACCGTCGCCACCCCCTTGCCGGCCTCGATGATGCGGTCGACCACGGCGCTTACGATACGCCTTTTCTCGTCCCGGGTGAGCTGGCTCCAGGTCCTCATGCCACCGTCCTCCATGATCTCCACACCCGCCTTCCGTACCAGGTCTATGCATTCCATATGGTCCTCGTCGTGAGCGGTTCGGTCCTCGTCGATCACGTCCGCGATGGACACGCGCCGACGGTGGGTGATGAACGGCAGCAGGGCAGGGTCGCTGGAATATTGCAGAAGAGCGGGAATGGACCGCGTCTGCCGGCCGAACAACCGCACGTCCTTCTCCGCCCTGATCAATCCCAGGACCAAGGCATCGTCCAAGATCCTCCTGTTGTATCCGACCAGCCGCCCCTCCGCGGCCTCCTGAAAGTCCCCCACGGCCCCTACCATGGCAAGTGCGGAGAGGTCCTGATTCCGGGTGTCCATGCACTTAGCGACCGTGTACGTCACCCCCGAGCCCGAGACCTCGGTGGAGCCGTCGATGCCGAAGAGATGGGGGTTGACATGACCCTCCCTGTAAAGCACCTCATCCTTCGAGGGCTCAGGACGGTGATGGTCGGTTATGATGCACCTGTCCACATCCAGCTTCGATAGTGCGGCCGAGCCCAGATCGACGAACCACAGGACCTCGGCAGGATCTGCGTGGGCCTTGGAGATTGCAGCCTCATCCAGTTTCTTCACGAACTGCACTCTGTTGGCGATGCCTGCCCGTCTGAGGGACATGGTGGCGATGGAAGAGGCAGTGATGCCATCGGCATCGATGTGGCCTACGATGAGGGCGGAGCCTACTCGCTTCAACCTCTCTGCCGCCACCCTGCTGGCCCGCTCGAAACCGTCGACATCCCTGATCATTCCGTTCACCTCATTTGGTAAGGTCCAAGGTCCTTTCCTGGAGGGTCGTGTAGACATGCTCTGCGATGGGCTCGAGGTTGACGGTATCCTCCTCGTTATACCTCTTCAGCATTCTGAGGGCGTTCTCCCTACCTGACCTCTCCCATGCTCGCCAGAGGTAGACCGCCTCCTCTCCGGTCATGTATTCCACCTCCCTCGCTCGGGCAATCCCCATCTGCTTCTCCACCGACTTCAGGCCCCCACGGAGGCCTACCCGGCGGCAGCCGTGAAGAAGGTCGAAGTGAGGCACACGGGGCACGGTCAGGGGAAAATGATATTCCAGGATGGGGAGGTCGAAGGAGCTTCCGTTAAAGGAGACCAGCATCTTGACTCCTTCCAGCGCCTCCCTTAGACTGGCCGCGCTAAGGTCCTGCCCCCTCACCAGCGTCCGATCCCTTCCGTCCATACGGTGGATGCCCACCACGGTGACGTTGGAATATGCGGAGCGTCCATCGGTCTCTATGTCCAGGAAGGCCGTGTCCGAACGGAACTTATCGTACAGGCGCCAGTGCTCCACCGAAGGCAGGATCTTGCAGAAATATTCAGTATTCCTCCTCGCCAGGAAATTCTCGGCCCGCTCGATGTGCCTGTCCAGGCCTGCCTTCCGCTCGACGGAGATGCCCCGGACCTTACTGACGGACATGAAGTCCTCCCAGGTGGATACTCCGCTCTTCCAGAGATTCCTCTCCTTTCCGCGTCCAACAGATGGGAGTATCTGAAAGGTCCTCCTTATCACGAACCACCAACAATCGTTCGGGTTCAAACAATTTTCGGGAGCCGGCCTGAACCTGGTCGGATGGCCGGGAGTAAGTTGAAATAGGGCACCATGTTTGGAAACCTACCAGACGGCGGATGTATATGGACGAGATAGAGGTCTTCTATGGCGCGCGCATAACCTCGGACCTGTGCCTTCATCTACCAGACGAACGAACGATAGTGGTGGCAGACCTTCACCTGGGTTACGAATCGGCTTTGGAGGCGGAGGGCATACACATCCCGAGGGTCCAGACAAAGACCGTGAAGGAAGCCCTGGTCCGATTGATCGAGAGGCATGAGGCGGAGAGGGTGGTCCTCCTGGGCGATGTGAAGCATGAGTTCTCTAGGAACCTGGGGCAGGAGGTCAGGGACGTCCGCTCGGTCCTGGACAGCATATCTGAGATGGTGGACATCGTGATAGTGAAGGGCAACCATGACAACTTCATCGAGAACATAGTCTCACGCATCCAGATACCCGTGGTCGACAGGTACTCCCTGGGCGGCATAACCTTCGTCCATGGGCACCAGCCCTGTGATTCTAGACCCCTGGTCATTGGCCATGAGCACCCTTCGGTGAAGATAGTGGACCGGGTGGGGGCTTACATCAAGCTTCCCTGCCACATGTTCCTGAGGGACGAGAAGGTACTGGTTCTACCGGCATTCAGTCCATTGGCCTCAGGAACGGACATAACCGGGGTCCCATCATCGGACTATCTGTCCCCTATCCTGAGCAACGTTGACATCAACAACGGAGAGGTCTTCGCCTGCAGCGACATCGGCATCCTGCCCCTTGGAAAGGTGGCGTCTCTTGGCGACCTAAGGTTGTGATGCAGGAGGCTATGAATAGATGTTATTATTCATATTATACTATATTTACTTTTATATTGAATAATTGATTACGACGATAAAATTTTCAGAGCCAGCGTGATAATATCATATTAGATGGGGCTTAAAAGGCGGTTTCTTTTTGTAGACATAGGGGTTATAAAAGACTATATAATCATGCTGTATTACCACTGTAAAATCGCAATTCCCATCATTGGAGGGATTCATTTGAGCAACGAGATACTTGACAAGTTGGCGGATGTCGTTGTAAAGGGTAAGATCAAGGAAGCGAAGCCTCTGGCGGAGCAGGCTTTGGCGGCCGGGGTCGACCCCAAGGTGATAATCTTTGATAGTTTGAGCAAGGCCATGGCTTCGGTAGGGCAGAAGTACGAGACCAAGCAGTACTTCCTTCCCCAGGTTCTCCTCGCCGCCCAGACCATGTATCAGGCCCTGGACGTGGTGCTCCCCAAGATGAAGGTGGACACCAAGGCCAAGATGCCGGGGAAGGTCGTGCTAGCGGTCGTCGAGGGAGATGTTCATGACATCGGCAAGAACATCGTCAAGGCCATGCTGACCGGGGCGGGCCTGACCATATTTGACATGGGACGAGATGTGCCCGTGAAGAACATCATTGACAAGTGCAAGGCGGAGAGCGCTGAAGTGCTGGCCACCTCTACTCTTATGACACCAACTCTGGCGGTCATGAAGGAGATCGAAAAGGTGCTAAAGGAAGAGAACCTCAAGGGAAAGGTAAAGACCATCATCGGCGGAGGGGCGACCACAAAAGAGTTCGCAGCCCAGATCGGTTGCGATGCGTGGGCGTACGATGCCGTAGAAGCCGTTGAGGTCGTGGACGGCATGCTTGCTGAGTAAGGGACGGTGTGGAGATACCATTCCCATACATCTCAAATAATTTGCATCAAACAACTTCTCCTTTTTCGTTCTTTACTTCCAACTCAACACCTCTTCGTACGTAACAGCTCCATCTCATTGTCTTTTGACCTCATTTCTCCGACGATGGGTGAGCTAGTTTACGGGATCAGAGAGATGAGCGGCCGGCTGATCCCAGGACTGATAAATGTCACCATGGTATGGATGGAGGAATGAGTCGCAATATGCTCAGCCAGAGGACATATGTTAACATCTTCAAAGATGCAAAATTAATTTATACGGTGGTTTCATTCGGAAATAACGTACCTTTGATTAGGTAGCACAAGAAGGAGATGAATTTTGTGACTCCAAGAGAGAGAGTATTGGCAGCCCTTAACCTTGAGAAGTTGGACAGGCCTCCAGTAGGCATAGTCACTCAGAGCGCAACCATTGACCAGATGAACGCAGTAGGTGTATCTTGGCCCGAGGCCCACAGCGACCCCCAGCTCATGGCCAAGCTCGCTGCTGCCGCCACCGACCTGGGTCTGGAGACCATCAGGATCCCCTTCGACCTTACCGCTGAGGCTGAGCTTTTCGGCGCCACCGTCGATCTGGGAAAGGTAGACAGGACCCCGATGCTGAAGGCCCACCCCTTCGATTCCGAGTCCGAGCCTGTTATCCCCGAGGACCCCCACCAGGGAAGGCCTGGCGTTGTCATCGAGGCCACCAAGATACTGAAGGAGCAGTACGGCAAGGAGTACCCCATTGTCGTTGGTATCGCAGGACCCTTCACCCTCGCTGGTCACCTCGTTGAGACCGGCAACCTGCTGCTCTGGTGCATAACCGAGCCGGACACCGTGAAGAAGTTCGTTCAGGCGGCCACCGACTTCGAGGTCAAGTACGTGAAGGCCCTGATCGAGGCTGGAGCTGACGTCATCGTCATCGTCGATCCCTCTGCCTCCACCGACATGATGCACCCTGACATGTTCAACGTCTTCGCTGCTCCCTACATCAAGCAGATCGTCGAGGCTTGCGGCAGCACCAAGAACATCCTGCACATTTGTGGGAACACTACCCCTCTGCTCGAGAACATGATCGCTACCGGCACCAGCGCCGTCAGCATCGAGGAGAAGGTCTCGCCCTCTTCCGCAGTGGACATCGTCGCAGGGAGAGTTGCCCTGGTCGGAAATGTCGGCGTCGTCAAGCCCCTCTTCATGGGCAACGCTGAGCAGTCCTTCGAGGAGACCAAGAAGGTCGTGGATGCAGGCTTCAACCTTGTAGCTCCCGGCTGCGGCCTCGCCGCCAAGGTCCCCAAGGCCAACCTCGAGGCCATGGTCAAGGCCGTCAAGGGCTGAACAGGTCCCGATACCGGATCTGGTAGATCAAACCCCTTCAACCTTCATTTTTTGTCCCGTTTTTTATATTATTTATTTGCGAACGGTCGATCTTTTATGGTCATGAGGCCCATGTCAAGTTTGATTACGCCTGACGATGCTGCATATCGCATGACCTGGCCTTTGATCTCAGGCCTAGGAACCGAGCAGATTATTATTACCTCAAGACATTTCCGGTCGGGAAACTTCCTTGTCCTATGGCATAGCTCTCGACGTAGGCACCAGCGGGTATAGGTCTCAGCTGGTCGATCTCTCCAGGAACGGTAAGATAATCTCCACAGCGATCACCATGAGGCACCCCCTACCCGGGGCCAACATCATGGACCACCTGCACTTCTGGTTGGAGAACGGCGCCGAAGTGGGCCACAAGATAATAATGGATACGGTCGGCAACCTCATCCGCACGCATGGGGCCGAGATCGAGAGCATTTCCCGTCTCGCCGTATGCGGCAACCCGGCTCAGGTGTCAATGTTCGAAGGCATCGAGGTCAGGGACCTGACATATGCTGGCCCGTCCATGCTGAAGCGGTTGAACGTCAATGTGCCGGACAGGAGGGGTAAGACCGTGACCGCAGGGGACATAGGCCTGACGGCCCTGAGGCCCGAATCGGAAGTGGTCATACCCCCGGCCATACGTCATGAGATCGGCGCCGATGCTCTGGCCATGGTGATGAAATCGGGGCTCCTTGATTCTAAAGAGACGTGCATGGTGACAGACTATGGCACCAACGCCGAGATGGGATTGTTCCACGATGGGGAGCTGTTCACCGGATCGGCCGCGGCCGGGCCGGCGATGGAGGGGCAGGCCATAAAGCATGGGATGCTGGCGGCGCCCTTCGCGATCTCCGACCTCAACATCGGAGAGGACGGCCTGTGGGACAACATGGTACTCGATGAGACCCTCAAACCTGTTCTGGCCTCCAGGGTAGATCCCTCCAACGGTACGGTCCTGGAAAGCAGCAGATGCCAAGCCAGGGGAATAACCGGAACAGGAGTGGTCGCGGCCGTGGCCCTGGGCCTGGAGTCCGGGCTCATCAAGCTGCCTCACATAATGACGCGAGATAACATGCTTCATTTCCAGGGCGGCCTGACCTTCAGCGAGAAGGACCTGGGAGAGGCCGGCAAGGCCATGGGGGCCATCCGGGCTGGCCACCGTACCCTCATCGAGGAGGTAGGTATCGATGACGAGGAGGTCAGTACCATGTACCTGGCGGGGGCCTCGGGCACATATGTCGACCCCATAAAGGCCCAGACCGTGGGAATGGTCCCTAGGGTGGTGGAGAGGACCGTCCAGGTGGGCAACACCTCGCTGATGATGGCCTATGATCTGCTGGTCAAGGACGAGACTCTGGACGAGATGCAGCAGGTGGCGGACTCCCTCGCCTCCAAGCATGTGATGTTCGCAATGAGCAAGGTGTTCGAAGAGATGTACGTGAACGAGATCGCCTACTGGGGAGAGGGGATGCCGATAGAGATGTACAACACCTCCCTCAGGAACGCCGGCCTCAGGCAGCTCCCCGCCATCGTTCGCCCACGCTCTAGCACACGCATCGTCAGCTCGGACATACCCGTGCTCGGCGATAATGGTCTCAGGGTACTGGACAACATCGGAGTGTACCTGACCGGGAGCTTCGCGGGCTGCGTCGGATGCGGGACCTGCGCCCAAGAGTGCCCCGAGAATGCCTTGGAGGTACTGGATGCAGGGCCGGGACGTTATCTCATAAGGGTCGCCACGGAACACTGTCTGGGAACGGCATGCAAGCACTGCGAAGAGATATGTCCTCAGGGCGTGTATATGTTCAGCGACCTCAAGATAACCGATCGCTCCTGATCCTTACCGGATATCAGCTCGTGTCAGGGCGCGATCGGGGCATCAATCCTCGATGAGGCAAATCCAGCGGTCGTAGAACGCATCGTTCAGGTTCTCAACGATACGTGCCCTTCTGCCCGCTCCCAGCGCCCACAGGCGCACCAGGTCGGCCTCCTTCTGGCTTTCCACGGTCACCATGGTCTCCTGGCATAGGTCCATGAGCTCCTTCAATATGCCCTTCCACACCAGTGCGGTGTACTCGTTAATGGTGCCGGCCATTAGTGCCAGACCATATTCCGAAGGGCGCAAATAATGGGTGGCCAGTGATGCGTCGATGAGCATGGTCTCTTCGGGGAGGAGCCGCCCCTTGGCGAGGCCCAGGCTCAGCAGGGATGGATCGTTATCGTAGGCAAGTGAGCTGAACCCCAGGCCCCTTAGGACCGCTGCGCCCATCCCTGAGCCGCACCCGCAGTCGAGGCACACCTCTCCATTACCCTCTCCCCAATTGTCCTCTATCAGCTTCTTGACGAGAGATGCCCTTTCTGGTGAGAAGTCCTCCATGGAAGGGGGCGTCAGCCGCTGTAGGGCGAGCGAGTACATCTCCCTGGTCCCCCTCATCCAAGCCTCCTGAGTGGTCTCCATCACTTCCCCGCCCAGTTCCCCATACCTCTCCACCACCTCCACCGTCGGTCCCCGCAGTATGAAGTTCGCACCTTTCCAACCATGCTCCGTTCTTACTGCAAGGGCGACCGGCCATTCTTCCTCATCCACGACCATTAAGGCCTTGTCCGCCGACAACATCAGCAAACTGTCCGTGTACGCCTCGTCAGGCAGCACGTTGAAAGCAGGCTCTAAAAAATCTAACTTCGGCAAACCAATGATATCGAAAAGCTTCATGCGGAACCCCGGCCGGGATAAGAACGCGGACCCCCTATATTTCAGCTCATACACTTGCTTGAAAGGCAGTTCGAGGTTCGCGAGGTTTATTACAGATAGATAATATTGGCAGAACCATGAAGCTCGCCCCCTCTCCCAAGAGGTCCACGACAGATGGGCAGAGAACAGTAGATATCAATGATACCCTGGCCCGTATAGAGCCAGTGATGAAGAAGGCTGGAATAACCAGGGTGGCGGACATCACCGACCTGGACCGCGTGGGCATCCCTGTGTTCTCGGCCATAAGGCCATCGGCGGAGACGGGGGCCATCTCCGTCTACAACGGGAAGGGTTTCACCAATGAGGAGGCCAAGGTCTCTGCCATCATGGAGGGTGTGGAGAGGTACAGCGCCGAAGTGAGGGGGTACAACATCATCCGCCAAGGGGTAGAGGAGTTCATGGCATCTCACAACGCCGTTCACCCATTGGACCTCATCATCACGCCCGTGGCCGCATATCACCTGGCAGGTATGTCCGTGGCCTGGGTGAAGGGCGTGGAACTCAACTCCATGGACGAGACATGGGTCCCTGCCAGCGGGGTCTTCCACCCCTATGTCGCGAAATCGGACCTGGCCCTGTTCAGAACGAACACCAACGGGTTGGCCTCGGGAAACAACCTCGAGGAGGCCATACTCCATGGCATGTGCGAGGTCATCGAGCGGGATGCCTGGTCCCTGGCAGAGGGGCGTAGGAAGCTCAACGGGAATGTGGAGGTACCGGAGAACGGGAGGGTCCGGGATCTATACGACCGTTTCACATCCAAGGGCATCGAGGTCCATCTAAAGAACCTCACATCTGATATCGGAGTACCTGTCATAGCTGCGGCCACCGACGACATGGAGATGCAGGACCCTGCCCTCCTTACCCTGGGCATCGGTTGCCATCTGAACCCGGAGGTGGCAGCGGTGAAGGCTCTCCTTGAGGTCGCTCAAAGTCGTCTCACCCAGATCCATGGAGCTCGCGAGGATACGGTGAGGGGGGAGCACACCAGGAAGCTTGGCTACGAGCGCATGAAGCGTATCAATGCCATGTGGTTGACCGAGGAAGGTGATAGTATGAGGCTCTCCGACCTGCCAAACCGGGAGACTGACGACATATTTGATGATCTGCAGGTGGTACGGACCCAGCTGAACTCCAGGGGGCTGAACAGCACGGTGGTGGTGAACCTGACCAGGAGGGAACTGGACATTCCGGTGGTGAGGGTGATAGTGCCGGGATTGGAGATCTTCGCCATAGACGAGGACCGTGTAGGTCGTAGGATGTTGGGTGGTTGAGCTGAGACCAGTGATATTCCTCGGGCCGAGCCTTGACATTAATGAGGCGATATCCATCTTGGATGCTGACTACAAGCCTCCAGTGAAGCGAGGTGATCTGCTCCAGATACCCCAAGAGGTTGAGGTCGTGGGGATAGTGGACGGGTTGATGTTGACGGATGCAGCGGTCGGCCACCGCGAGATCCTCAGCCTGCTCGATCGGGGTGTATCGGTCTTCGGCGGTGGAAGCATGGGCGCCCTGCGCGCAGCCGAGCTTGCGGATATGGGTATGGTCGGTGTGGGAAGGATATTCGAGGAATACAGCTCTGGACGCGTGGAAGGGGATGATGAGGTGGTCCTATCCTTCGATCCCTTCACCCAGGCAGCTCTCTCAGAGCCGTTGATCAACCTGCGTCTCAACCTCATTGATGCCTGTGAGAGGGGGATCATAACCCCGTCAGATGTGTGTGCATTAATAAGAGAATTAAAGAAGGAGTTCTACCCTTGGCGTTCATACGAAAAACTATTTTATATAGCAAATAATATATTATTAAACAAGGATGCGCAGGTCTTAGAGGAACACTTGCGAAAGAACAAAATCGATTTCAAACGAAATGATGCGATTTTGTTAATTAACGCCGTTAAAGCAGTTATCGAAAAAAATTGAAAATTTTGTTCCGTTAAGAAAAGCGATCCTTAGCTGGCTAATGGTAAAAAAATGCAAGAAATAAAGTGAAAAATACATCCAACTAACATCATGTTTATATGCCTCTCCATGCTTACAGGGGCTCAACAAGGGGATTCGATTTTCATCCAAGGGTAACATTGCTCAAGCGATGAAGATCACTAATTATTTTAGCCCGGTCGGGGCGACTCTTCCGGGTGCAGGAAAACATGGAATGGAGGTATGAAATTGGCGAAATACAAGGACAAGATAGACTTGTATGACGACAGGGGTAAGCTCATCGAGAAGGATGTGCCCCTCGATGCGATCAGCCCGTTGAACAACCCCGCTGTAAAGAGGATCGCCTCCTTGGCCAAGAGAACCATCGCGGTAGACCTTCCTGGACTTGAGAAGAGCCTCAAGACCGGACGTGTCGGCGGCGGAGTCATCAAGGGCAAGGAGATCAACGCGGACATAGTTGGCAGCGCTGACAAGATCGCCAAGAGGGTCAAGGACATCCTGAAGGTCGACAAGGACGATGACACTGAAGTAAAGGTCATCATGGGTGGGAAGAGAATGATCATCCAGGTCCCCACCAACAGGGTCGACGCCGGTGTTGAGTACACCACTGGTTTCACCGCTGCAGCTGCTGCGGTCACCCAGGCCGTCATAGATGAATTCAACGTTGACATGTTCCGTGCGAACATGGTCAAGGGAGCAGTATGGGGCAGATATCCTCAGTCCCTGAACTTCCTGGGATCGAACCTGAAGTCCATCCTGGAAGTCCCGCAGAACAACGAGGGTGCTGGTTACGCTTTGAGGAACATCATGGCCAACCACCTGGTCGCTCTGTCCGGAAAGAACTCGATGAACGCCGCGGCGCTGTCCTCGATCTTCGAGCAGACCGCAATGTTCGAGCTCGGTGACGCCATTGGACCCTTCGAGAGGTACCACCTGCTAGGTCTGGCCTACCAGGGTCTGAACGCGAACAACCTCGTTGTGGAGATGGTCAAGGAGAACGGCAAGACCGGAACCGTCGGTACCGTTATCGAGTCCATCGTCGGACGCGCCATCGAGGACAAGGTCATCAAGGTGAAGGAGAAGCTGCCTTCTGGATACAAGGTGTACACCACCAACGACTTCCCGCTATGGAACGCGTACGCCGCCGCCGGTATGCTGGCCGCCAACATGGTCAACATCGGTGCTGCTAGGGCTTCTCAGGCCGTGCCTGCGACCATCCTGTACTACAACGATCTGCTAGAGCATGAGACCGGACTTCCCGGTGTCGACTTCGGCCGTGCCATGGGTGTTTCCGTTGGTATGTCCTTCTTCAGCCACTCCATCTACGGTGGCGGAGGACCCGGTCTGTTCCATGGTAACCACGTCGTGACCAAGCACTCCAAGGGCTTTGTCATCCCGTGCATCGCCGCCGCTTGCTCGCTCGATGCTGGTACTCAGTACTTCTCGCCTGAGAGCACTTCCTCCCTCGTGAGGGACGTGTTCGGTGACATTCCTGAGTTCAAGGCACCGCTGAAGGCTATCGGTAAGGAGGCAAAGAAGCTGAAGTAAACGGTTGGTGTGGCTTGATGAAAAGTACCAACTCCTCCGAAGCGGTCCCGTTGCCTGAGATCCTGATCTTTCCGACCAGGCTCTTAAAAGCGGAAACGACCGAAAAGCTCCTGAACAAGCTCTACGAAGTCCCTCACGTTAGACAGGTAAACATATCTGGTGAAAGTCTACCGGCTGTGCTAGGCTCTGGACCAGGAAAAGGCCTGGCCAATGAGCATCCTGAGCGAAAAGTGATCAACGTGAAGGGTAAGGAAGTGGAGCTGCGCCTGCTAGTGGGCAGGGTGTTCGTCGAGATCGACGATATCGACAATGTCCAGCAGGCATTGGAAGAGATCGATGCGATATGCACCGATCTCATGCCCTTCGGGTTCAATCTGGAGGTCGGAAGGTACTCCAAGTACAAGCCAACAGTGACCGATTACGCAAAAGGATGCAAGAGGTAATTATTATGGCATACCAGAGACAGTTCTATCCCGGGACCAGCCAGGTCGCCAAGAACAGGCGCCGCTACATGGACCCCTCCCAGAAGTTGAAGAAGCTGAGGGATGTGTCCATGGACGATGTTGTGAGGATCATGGGCCACAGGGCCCCTGGTGAGGAGTACAAGTCCATCCACCCCCCACTCGAGGAGGGCAACGAGCCGGATGACCTCATCAGAAAGCTGGTCACCCCTATTGAGGGTGCCAAGAAGGGAGACAGGATCAGGTACATTCAGTTCACCGACTCGGTGTACTTCGCCCCTATGGTTCCATACCTGAGGGCTTGGATGTACTTCACCAGGATGCGCGGTTTCGACACCGGTACCCTTTCTGGCAGACAGATCATTGAGATGAGGGAGAGGGACCTTGAGAAGGTCGCCAAGGAGCTCATCGACAACGAGACCTTTGACCCCGCAAAGACCGGTATCAGAGGCGCCACTGTGCACGGGCACGCCTGCAGGCTGGACGAGAACGGCCTGATGTTCGATGCCTGGCAGAGGTACCGCTGGAACGCCAAGAAGGGTGAGATCGAGTACACGAAGGACCAGGTCGCCATCCCGCTGGACAAGCCCATATCCGTGGGCAAGCCCCTGCCCGATGCCGAGCTGAAGAAGATGACCACCATCTTCAGGGTGGACGGCGTGGACATGAGGGACGACCCCGAGGTAACCGCTGTGAACCTGAGGATCCACAGGCTGAGGACCCTTTGCGGATTCCAGGCCTACGCCCTTAAGGGGGAGTAAACAATGGCTAAGGAAAAGGAAAAGTTATTCTTGGATTCGATGAAGAAGAAGTTCAAGGAGGCCCCGACGGAAGTAAGCACCCATTACTACACCTACGGTGGCTGGAAGCAGTCCAAGAGGAAGAGGGAGTGGGTCGAGCAGGCTAACAAGGTCGCCAAGGCCCGTGGCATCCCGATGATGAACCCCGACATCGGTGTTCCTCTCGGCCAGCGTGTCCTGATGCCCTACCAGCTGTCCCACACCGACATATACGCCGAGGGCGATGACCTGCACTTCGTCAACAACGCCGCTATGCAGCAGGCGTGGGACGATATCCGCAGGACCGTCATCTCCGGCCTGGACACCGCGCACGCTGTCATCGAGAAGAGGCTGGGCAAGGAGGTCACTCCTGAGACCATTAACCACTACCTCGAGACCGTGAACCACGCGATGCCCGGTGGCGCCGTTGTGCAGGAGCACATGGCCGAGTGCAGCCCCGCCCTTACCTCCGACTGTTACGTCAAGGTCTTCTCGGGCGACGACGAGCTCATCAGCCAGATCGACAAGCGGTTCGTCATCGACATCAACAAGGAGTTCCCCAAGGACCAGGCCAAGCAGCTGAAGGAGGCCATTGGCAAGTCCATGTGGCAGAAGGTCGCTTGCCCGACCATCGTCGGCCGTGTTTGCGACGGCGGTACCATGTCCCGCTGGAGCGCCATGCAGATCTCGATGTCCTTCATCAGCGCCTACAGACTGGCCGCCGGTGAGGCCGCCATCGCCGACTTCGCCTTCGCCGCGAAGCACGCGTCCGTCGTGGAGATGGGTACCATGATGCCCGCCAGGCGTGCCCGTGGACCCAACGAGCCCGGTGGAATACCCTTCGGGTTCCTTGCCGATATGGTCCAGTCGCTCCGTGTGCACCCCGACGACCCCGGCCGCCAGGCTCTGGAGACCGTCGCCCTGGGCGCAGTCGTGTTCGACCAGATATACCTCGGGTCCTACATGTCCGGTGGTGTCGGGTTCACCCAGTACGCTACCGCCGCCTACACCGACAACATCCTCGAGGACTACACCTACTGGGCCCTTGATCTCGTCAAGTCCAAGTACGGCGGGCTTTGCAAGAGCAAGCCCTCCATGGACCTGATGGAGAAGCTAGGCTCTGAGGTCAACACCTACGCCCTCGAGATGTACGAGAAGTACCCCGCCGCCATGGAAACCCACTTCGGTGGATCCCAGCGTGCGACCGTCGCTGCTGCTGCCACCGGTATCGCTTGCGCGATGGCCACTGGTAACGCTGACTTCGGTGTCAACGGCTGGTACCTCTCCATGCTCCAGCACAAGGAAAGGCACGGACGTCTCGGCTTCTATGGGTACGACCTGCAGGACCAGTGCGGTTCTTGCAACTCTCTGTCCTACAGGAGCGACGAAGGCCTGCCCTTCGAGCTGAGGGGCCCGAACTACCCCAACTACGCCATGAACGTCGGTCACCTGTCCGGATACGGCGGTATCGCGGCTGCTGCTCACGCAGCCCGCGGCGATGCCTTCGCCTGCAACCCGCTGATCAAGGTCGCCTTCGCCGACAAGAGCATGCCGTTCGACTTCGCCAACATCACGAAGGAGTTCGGCCGTGGCGCACTGCGGGAGTTCATGCCCGCCGGCGAGAGAAGCACCATCATCCCCGCGCAGTGAGCTGAATGATCGTAGGTGACCTTGCCAAGTATCGGAACACCGGAACAGTAGGGAAGATAGTGGACATCATGGAAGAGGAAAAGGTGAACTGGGCTCTCCTGGACACCACGGACCTCTACTATGATATGTCCGCGCTCGACCCTGCCACCGAGGACGAGTACAAGGCGGCCACCGAGCGTGATTTCGGCAAGAGGGACCAGCTGCAGGACCTCGAGAGGCTCCGTCAGGAAATGGCGGAGGCTGCTGAGAAGGCCCAGCGGATCACTCCCTCTGGCGCGGGTTGAGCTTCGACCCAACCCAAACCCCTTCCCTTCACATTTTTCTGATATCTACCGCTTAGGCGAAGCTCTATACACCACCAACAAGTGGAATATTTTTTAAAAACATGGAGGCCTCGATCTAAAGATGGTCGTTATAATTCCTACTCCTCATCGGGATCGAATCCGATGAGGATCGAGGCTAGCTTGGGATTGTCCTCGAAACCATGTTCTTTCCTCAACATCGCGTCGGAAGGAGCGGAGGGTGAGCAGGACACCACGTTCCTCATTCCCATTTGTGACACTTCCGGGAACGAGACCGGAGGCATGATGAAGAATTCCCTCGTACCACCTCTTCTATCAGGATAGACTACGAAGTCATCCGCGAGCCAAATGAAGTTCTCGTTGATATTCTCCAGAAACCTCTTCCTGTATGGCAGAAGAACCTCTTCTCCCAGGACCACTCCGGTATCTGTTAGCAACATGACTGTGGGCTCGGGGGGAGGTCTAAAACCCACCCTCTTTATTATGCAAACTACATACTTACGTTGAAGGCACTCTTCGACTCCCTTATTGATGATGGGGATGCCCATGGTGCTTTTGATGCTCCTCTCGATGTTGATGATCCTCTCCCTGCATCCATCATCGAGGACGAAGGCTTCGACCGTGCCTCTCATGCTCCTCAGCATATCGAGAATATCGTTCAATGTCTTCGTTTTCATATCGGATCTACCTTGACCGTAAACAGACTATTCCGGGACGATAAAATGCTTGCGTGAATGAGGGATGGTGTGGAAAAAAATATGGGAAAGGGTTTGTAGAGGTTTTGGAGGTGGCAGACTCCAGGCATCGGAAAGGGACCGATGCTAAACGAACTTGCTTGATCCTGACAACCCTTCTTAGGACCACCTCCTGTTTTGGCCAACGCGTCCATCTTATTGGCTAGCCTCCGTCGAAGGCGCCTCGTTCAGGATGAAGTCGGCCTTGTCCTCGAACATGTCCTCATCAGCGATCTTACCCCGTGTCGCCCTCAGTATCGCACCGGTGATTCCACCAGTGACCATGGTTATAGCGACGACACCGACAGCAGCTATGACATTGGTCCCGCTCCCGACGATAATGGCAGCAGTAAGGGCGCCTATCCAGCCCCCGACGCCATGCAGGTTGTGCACACCCATGACATCCAGTGCACCTATCTTCTTGCACAGCCATGGCTGCAGATAGATGAACGAAAGGGCGGACAGAGTACCTGCGATCAGGCCGATGACCAGAGCGCCCCACTGGTTCACCGAAAGCAACGGGGAACCGATGGCCACGGGTCCAGCAAGCATCGCGTAGGTGAAGACCGTCGGGTTCACCTTCTTCTGTGCGGCCACGCAGACGATATAGGTGGTTAAGATGGACCCTATGCCAGCCATGTAGCACGTGATCATACCCCACGATTGCTGATCTGCGGGAAGCAGACACGTGACGAAAGATGGCCATAATATCCAGAGTAGCATCGACGCCAACCACACGAAGCTTATGCTGTGTGTGGAATAGTACATCGGTTCATTGAACGCTCGTTTTTCTCTGATGGTCAAGATTGCACCCATACCGAAGTACGCGGCGCACATGTGCACAAGTATAGACCCACCGGGATCGACCACACCATCAAGATATGAGAACATGAACCACTCCACAAGGGCGAACACCGGACCGAAGATGGCACCTACCAATAGGTACTGCCACATCTTCACGGTTCCGAGGAACATCCCGATGGCGATCACCACGGTTATCGAGCATATCACTCCCATCAGCATCAATGACATGTCCCATGACCGGTCGAAATAGAACTCCTGAACTGCCATATACGTCAGGAAGCTAGTGACGGTCACGAGAAGTACGGCCAGGGCAACAGCCCATTCGAACTTCCGGATGAACATCATCAAGAACGCCACTAACATGAGCATGAACCAGACATCCATGTTCTTGGTCCATCTATCGCTCTCATCATCTATCAGGGATGTATCGGAAGTGGTGCCTGGTTGCCCCGAGGGCGTTATCAGCTCCTCCCCCGCCGCCGATGCCGAACCCATTGGCAGCATGACCATTAGGAGACATGAAACAACTAACACCAACGTCAGCAGTCTTTTCGTTTCCACTCTCATTTTTTCTCCTCCTATCGCTCCTCCTCGAGTTTAAAAAAATAAAAAAAAGAGGGTTTAAGGGATTTAGCCAGGCTTACTTTATCGCAAGGCCAAAGCCATTTAGGGTCTCGACAGCTTTGTCGTAGATCTGCAGGTACTCGTCCGTGGGCATCACGGTCTTCACATCGTAGCACTCCTGGAAGCGCTTTCCAGCAGGAGGCTTGTGATAGTTCTTCTCGTAGCTGCTGATGAGCTTTTCGAGGATGCCGTTGATCTCCGAGATCTTTTTCCCGCATGTGGCGATGGCCGCCTCTCCCATGATCCTGGCTTCCATACCCGTGGTCTTGTCCATGGCAACGCCCTTGGCGGCGGCGGAACCGGACAGCATCTCACGGCCGGAAGCAGTGTCCACGATGGCCTGAGCGGCCGTCTCGAGCAGACACATCTCCGTGCATGGGCCGGCGATGGGGTAGTACTGGTTGGCGATCAGCAGGTCGGTGTTGGCATCAATTGCCGCAGCGGCATGACCGGCGATCTGGAGGGTCTCCCTCGCGGTCGTGATACCCCACCTGATGTGGATCGGTCCATCTAGATGGAAGTTGCCCTGGAACATGGTGAACGACGCTAGAGTGGTGGCGATGTCACATATGGTGGTCTCCTCCACTCCTCCGCAGTACCCACCGAAGATGGGCATCTGCTCTATCATGATGGTGTCACCGTTCTGGCTCCATCCCGAAAGCATATTGAGGGCCGCCATGTCGATCTTCAGCTCGTTCAGCTGAGAGCATTCGTGAGAATCGCAAGGCCTGAGGCCGCCCATAAGGTTCGAAGCGAGACGCCCCGCTGCGGACAGCGGTGTCTCCGGACCCTATATAGCCATATTCGGTCGTCCGGCCCTGATCCTGGCCTCCCTCACCGCTCTAAGCTCTGCGAGCTCTGCCTTTATCTCCCAAGGAGTGTTGGTCTTGGCACTGTGACCCTCGATGGTGGCCATAACTCCGTTGACCAGAGTGTCCACCACGGCCTCCTGTGCATAGCTCTGCATGACTTGAACGAACACTTCCTCAGAGACCGGGGCTCCGGTCGGTCCACCCTGGATAATGGGCTTTCTGGCATCGTTCCCGTGCCGGGGATCGAAACGCGCTGCATCCTTGCCCTCTCCAAGTAGCAACCACTTGGGGGTCTTCTTGATGCCGTCCCATACCTCTTCCTCGGTTACGTTCATCACACGACCAAGGTCGCAGTTGTAGAAACCAGTAGTGACAAGCATATCCATACCAGCCTGGAACAGCCGGTTCTTCATATCCTTGTCCTCAGGGATCATCTCCTTGCCGAACTTGATCTTGTACTTGTCCTTCATGGCGGCGGCATTTGTGGGGATTATCTGGTAGTCCCACTCGGCCTCGGTCACTTTCTTTCCCTTAGTGAACCGCTCGTACACGTCGAAGATTGTCAATGCTCGTGCTGGTGCCATTTTTTCACCCCATCAGAGTGTTGACCATCTCTACGGCCTGGGCCCCGGACGGGCAGTACATATCACCGCCGATGCTCTCTACCCACTCCTCGTTCGCGGGTGCGCCACCGAATATGGTCTTTGCTTTCATCTTCTCTTCCTTCAGAAGGTCAACGATGTCCTTCTGAACGACGACCGTAGTTGTCATGAGAGCGGATGCGCCAACCACGCCGGCCTTGTGCTCCTTGGCCGCCTCGATGAACTTCTCGGGAGCCACATCCCTTCCAAGGTCGATGACGTTGTATCCTCCGCCCTTCAACATGGCCGCTACCACATTCTTGCCGATCTCGTGGATGTCACCAAGGACCGTCGCGATTACAACGGTGCCCTTCTGCGCCGTCTGACCCTTGGTCATTGATGGCTCGAACACCTTCAGCGCGGTCTCCATGGCCACAGAGGCGGCCAGGACCTGAGGCAGGTAGATCTTAGCATCGTCGAACTGTTGACTGATGACCTCCATCCCCTTTCCCAGGCCATTCTCGACAGCATCGCCCGGTGCGATTCCCGCTGCCAAAGCCTCCTTTGCCGCAGATTCGGCGAGATTTTTGTCCCAAGTCTCTATGGATTTCTTGAGACGTCCCATTATTGCAGCTTTGTCACTCACACATTTACCTCCTGTTTAATCTATGGTTGAAATAGTTTGTGTCTCAATGGTTTTTCTAGTATAAAAACTAATACTGTTGAACAGATAAACTTATATATTAATAAAGTTTAGGTTTTATAGTTAGAAGCATAGTTTCTTATACATCTTTATTTTTTATTTTTTTTAAGTGAAAATGTTTATATACTGTATAATGGAGTTATGGGGTTGAGGAGATCGAGAAGGCGTTAGGGAGAGTTATATGAAGCTGAGCGGAGGAAAAGGCTTATATAAAAATCACGGTCTCGATAATCATTCGCCTAGGCATGCTGTCGTTAAGGCCCCCCTAGATGCGATAGAACTCTATAAGAAAAGGAAGTTCCTTTTAACTAATATAAAAGCGGTGAGTGCGTTTAGCGCAGCCTTGGAGGGTTGGTCCGGGACCACCTGGCCTCTACAGCTAAGGCAGCCGGGTTCAACTCCCGGGCCCTTCGCCATTATTAGTCGATACGAACTCAACGGAGGAGACTTCTATGGCCGTTGAATGGAGCCCTTCACAGAAACAGCGTCTCCGAGAGCTGGGTAGAGCGGACAATGGGGAGATGAAGTTTGAAACAGTGGGGGAACGGGACGCGGCCTTCACTAAAGAGGTAGCTTACTATCAATCCCTGAATCGTAAGGAGATCAGGGATTTACAGGATAGACGTGAGCGTCATCTTCTCGCGGATATAGAGGGGAGGATCGCCGAAGCACTGATCGCCGATGACTTCTTCGAGGTCAGGACCCCGACCATCATCTCCGGCAACGCGCTGGCCAAGATGGGCATCGACCAAAAACATCCCCTTCATGATCAGGTCTTCTGGCTGGATGGTTCAAGGTGCCTAAGGCCGATGCTGGCTCCTAACCTTTATTTCCTTATGCGTCACCTGAAAAGAAATGTCAGGATGCCACTTCAGATGTTCGAGATCGGTCCATGCTACCGGAAGGAATCACACGGCTCCAATCATCTCGAAGAGTTCACCATGCTAAACCTAGTGGAGATGGGTACGAAGGAGGATCCGTTGGTTCGCCTTCGTCATCACATACAGACCGTTATGGACGCCATTGGTCTGCAATACGAGCTGTGCGAATGCGAGTCCGATGTTTACGGAAGGACGATCGATGTCGAGGTGAACGGCGTGGAGGTGGCCTCGGCCGCTCTGGGCCCTCACAAGTTGGACCCGGCACACGGTATCACTGATTCGTGGTCAGGTGCAGGTTTTGGTCTGGAGCGGCTTCTGATGATTAAGAACAACGAGAATAACATCAAGAAGGTCGGCAGGAGCCTGATTTACTTGGGAGGTACCAGGCTTGACATATAGGAGGCAGAGCCCGTTGGCAGTCCACAGGTCTGGGCGAGCCCTCGAGAAGGCAATGGACGGAGACGTACTGTCCCTAGAGGACATCTGCTCCCTTCTCTCCCTCAGGGACCCTGTATCCCTGGATGAGCTTTTCGAATCAGCGAGAGCGGTCAGGAAGAGTAACTTCGGGGATTCAGTGTATTGCTACGGTTTCGTTTACTTTTCCACCCACTGCCGAAATAATTGCTCCTTCTGCTACTACCGGAGATCCAACAAGGAGATCTCGAGGTACCGAAAATCACAAGATGACATAATTGACCTATCCACTTCATTGGAGGACTCCGGTGTTCATCTGGTCGATCTGACCATGGGTGAAGACCCGCTGCTCCATAATGGTAAGGATTGCCAGAATCTCATCGACCTGGTCGATAGGGTCAATAGGGAGGTAAAGGTCCCCCTCATGATCTCCCCCGGCGTCATTCCTATGGATGCCTTCCGTGGTCTGAAGGAAGCTGGGGCGGACTGGTTCGCATGCTACCAGGAGACCCATAACCGTGGACTGTTCGCCAAGCTGAGGCCGGACCAGGACTTCGATGTGAGGCTGTCCCAGAAGAAATGGGCGATGAGCTCGGGAATGCTGGCCGAGGAAGGGATAATGATCGGCGTGGGTGAGTCCATAGCCGACCGGGCCCGCTCCATCCAGATAATGAACGAGCTAGGGGTCCGTCAGGTGCGGGCGATGAGCTTCATCCCCCAGTGCAACACCCCCATGGAGTGCAGGGACCCCGCTATGTTCCTTGAGGAACTGGTGACGATCGCCGTGATGCGCCTTCTGCACCCCGACCGATTAATCCCGGCGAGTCTGGACATTGAAGGCATCAAGGGGCTCAGGTCCAGACTGGATGCGGGAGCCAACGTCATAACATCAATCATCCCACCAAGCACGGGCCTTGCCGGTGTCGCTCAACATGATCTCGACATTGAGGGTGGTGGTAGGACAGTGGCGCAGATAGAGAACGTTCTCGACGAGACGGACGTGCATCTGGCCACACCTGCTGAATACGCATCATTGATCGCAGGATGGGGTCGGGAACATAGGCTATCGGGGGCAAGGCCATGAGGCTGGGAATAGTTGGCGGCGTACTTCAGGGAATGGAGGCCGTCTATCTTGCGGGCAAGGCAGGCTATGAGACAGTGGTGATCGATCGTTGGGACAAGGCCCCCGCAATGTCACTGGCCGACGAGGCCATCGTTCTGGATGTGGTCAAGGACCAGGTCGGAGCGAAGAAGGTCTTCACAGATTGCGATGCCGTGATCCCCGCGAACGAGAACCTCGTGACCCTGAGAAATCTTGATAGGATGTTCAGGGACCTGGAGGTACCCCTCCTGTTCGACATGAGCGCTTATGAGCTGTCGTCATCAAAGGCCTGCTCCAATAAGTACCTGAAGGAACTAGAGCTGCCGCTTCCCACGCCCTGGCCTGAGTGTGGATACCCTGTGGTGGTGAAACCCTCTGGTCAGAGCGGGAGCGTGGGAGTGCACAGGGTCACCAGCGATGCTGAGCTCGAAAAGAGCATCTCGGCGATCCGGGAGATGAAAGATGACCCCATCGTTCAGGAGTTCGTCGAGGGACCTAACATCTCCATAGAGGTTATCGGGGACGGCACGAAAGCTACACCCATGGTCCTCACCGAGGTGCTGTTGGACGAGTCCTACGATTGCAGGATGGTGCGTTGCCCCGTGGAGGGAGCATCACCAGAGCTGGAGAGCATCTTGGGTGGATACGCCAAGAGCATAGCTGAGGGCATTTCCCTCAGGGGGATAATGGATGTTGAGGCCATCGTGAGGGACGGGGTCCCCAAGATCCTGGAGATCGATGCCCGGATCCCCAGCCAGACCCCCGCGGCGGTCTATCATGCCACCGGAACGAACCTCCTCGAGAAACTGGTGGGAGCGTTGGTCCTCGGCAAGCTAGATGAGGTCCCCGTGCTTCACCGGGGAGCGGCCATCTATGAGCATGTTCTGGTCGACAAAGGGATCATCACCTCTTGCGGGGAAGGTTCGTTCTCGCAGGTCCGTGAGCCGAGGATAGAGGCCGGCCTGTTCGGTTCGGACGAGATGATAACAGATTACCGCCCGGGCAAGGCGGTATGGAGAGCCACGATCATCTGCTCGGGCCACACCTCTGAGGAGGCATGGGCCAAGAGGATGCGATGCCTGGAAGGCATCCGGGAACAGAGCGATATGGCATTTTTCCAGGATTGGACATCGGAGGTACACCCATGACACGATTGACACCGCATATGATCAGGGACGTTCCTTTCAGCTCTGCAGAGAGGGACTCGGAGCTAATCAGGACGCTGGGAATGACCCTGAAGGGTCTTGCATATGAGGCCGTGGGGATCGACCTCCGTCAGCTGAGGATGGAGGATTACACCGCCGCCGCCGTTCCCGTAACATCGGGTATGGGGACCACTGAGGGTTTCTCCGACTCGGTCTGCGCCATAGTCGAGCACCTGGGAATGAGCGCCTTCGTTACTGATAGGAGCGATGTAGCAGGATTCAGCGAAGCCATATCGGCCGGAGCCGACATAGTGTTCATGGCCGATGACGATGAGTTCGTGGCCTTCAACTGTCGGACACGGACCTTCTCCAACAACACGCGATCAACTGCTCTGGGTTACTTCACCGCCCTCAGGGTAGCGGCTGACGGTCTGAGGGGTAGGGAGGTGCTCCTGATAGGCGCGGGGAGGGTCGGAACATATGCCGCTGAGCTGCTGGACAGGGAAAGGGCGAAGGTGACCGTGGTGGACATGGACCGGTCTAGGGCGGAAGCTTTGAAGAAAGCCCACGATAATTTCAGGGTGAAGTATGACCTCATGGATGCGGTCATGGAGAGCGGCCTGATATTCAACGCCTCCCCAGCAAGGGTCCCAGGGGAATGGATCCGCGAAGGTGCGATAATATCCTCGCCAGGGATGCCATTCTCCTTCGATGATGAAGGCCTCCGCAGGGTCGGTACATTGATCCATGATCCACTTCAGATAGGGGTATCGGTCATGGCGGTGTGGAGCGCAGGCAAGAGCCTTTCACAGATATCAATTCCAGAGGGTCGGGAGATCAAGATGGAGGCCATCTGATGGTCGATCTCGGTATAGCATTGGACATAGGTACCAGCGGATTCAGGGCACAGGCCATCGACCTGAAGGAAAACAAGACGTTATCGACCGCCATCACCACACGACACCCCATCCCCGGTTCGAACGTCATCGACCACATCAACTTCGCGATAGACGCGGGAGAGAACGAAGCGAATCGCTTGATAGTGGATACGATCGAGAAGCTGCTGCCCCTGTTGAAGGTAGATCTGGGAAAAGTGACCAAGATGGCAGTGTGCGGAAACCCCTTCCAACTCTCTCTTTTCCAGAAGATCGAGATCCGGGACCTGGCCTACGCTGGCCAGAAGATGCTAGAAACGCTGAAGGTGGTCCCACCCAAGAGGGACGGGGATATCCTGCCTGCCTCCGAGCTGGGACTTGAAACTATACCGGGGGCCATGGTGATCATACCGCCTGCGGTGGGTCACGAGATCGGAGCGGATGCCCTGGCAATGCTGCTCATGACCGGTGCGCTGGAACAGGACGAGCCCTGTCTGGTAATCGACTACGGGACCAACGCGGAGATGGCCCTCATCAGGGATGGGAACATTTTCTCAGGTTCAGCAGCTGCAGGGCCAGCCCTGGAAGGGCAACAGATCGAGATGGGGATGCTGGCAGCCCCCGGCACCATCTCCGACACAAACGTGATGGAGAACGGCTGGGAGTGCTGGGTTCTAGATGAGGGATATGTCGCCAAGAAGGGAGACCTGATCGACCCTCGCAGCGGCACTATCAAAGGTAAGGGCGAAATGCATGGTCAGGCCAAAGGCATCACGGGCACCGGAGTGGTGGCCGCTCTTGACTGCGGGATGAGCGCCGGCCTCATCAAGCTGCCCAAGATATTGACAGAGGACACCAAGGTCCACCTCCAGGACGGAGTCCATATCACCGAGAGAGACGTCGATGAGGCGGGAAAGGCCATAGGTGCACTTCGAGCGGGTTACCTCACACTGATGAGAGAGGCAGGCCTGTGGATAGACGATGTTCCCATATCCTTCATGTCTGGTGCGTCCGGGCTGTACGTGGACGCCGTTAAGGCCCAGAGGGTGGGCATGGTGTCCCCCGGGTCCACACGGATCATCCAGTATGGAAATACCTCACTGGCGTTGGCAAGGGAGCTCACCATGGGTAGGATAGAGCTGGACGACCTGAGGCAGTTCGCTCAGAAGCTCAGGGCCACCCACTGCATGTTCGCCACCTCGGAGACTTTCAAGAACCTCTACTCCATCGAGCTCTCCCTGTGGTCCTACGGCATGCCTCTGACATCATATAACGACATGCTGGACATCTACGGCCTCCCCCACCTCCGTCTCGAGCCGGTAAAGGCCACGATAGTGAGGAAGGTCAGAAGGGACATACCCGACCTAGGCTCCATGGGAATTTCCGTCCTGCATGATCCCGGGACGATCCTAAGCGCAGAGCTGGACGGCTGCATACAGTGCGGAAAGTGCGTGGAGTCCTGCCCGGAAGATGCCCTGGCCATCTTGGACGAAGAACCACACCCGAGGGCCGCCGTCCGCTCGGACCTATGCCTGGGAACAGCATGCAAGCGATGTGAGCTGGTCTGCCCTGAGCATGTCATGAAGATAAGGTCACTGAAGGTCTCCAGATGATCATGAGAAAGAGGAGATATCAGCGTCGATCTCCTCGATGGCGCAAGGGATTTGGAATCCGGGAAACGGCCTGGGGCAATGATATCAGATAAGTATAAGCGTGCTGACGTTCATACTCCAACTGATTCTTGGATAGAAAACAAACTATTTCATATAATTCCGCTACCAATAATTTATGCGGGATGAGGAAAGGGGGAACGTCCGAATGATGCTGGGAGTTGAGAGAAAACAAGAGAACGAGGTGTTAGCCTTGTTGAAGATATCGGTCGAGACCTGGAACAAAGCCCTTGCCGTAGAAACCGCGAAGAGGGCTCTGGATATGGGGATCGATCCTTACGAGGCCATTGAGGAAGGCCTCTGCAAAGGGATGATGGGAATCAGCGATGCCTTCAACGAGGGCAAGATATACCTGCCTCAAGTCCTGGCAGCCTCGGAGGCCATGGAGTCGGCCATCGCCATCTTCGAACCCGCGCTCGCTGGAAAATTCTTACCGTACAAGGGAGTGGTAGTGATAGGTACGGTCCAAGGCGATATCCATGAGATAGGGAAGAACGTGGTCACCGCCTTTCTCAGAGGAGCAGGGTATGCGGTCTTTGACCTAGGAAAGGATATTTCCCCAGATGAGTTCCTGCTAGCTGCCAGGGAGAAAGGGGCAGATGTGATCGGGGCCTCCGCGCTGATGACAACGACCCTGGTGGGCCAGAGGAGAATAATCGAGCAGCTGAACGAAGAGAAACTTTTTAGAATAAAAACGATATTTGGCGGTGCTTGTTGCACCCACAGGTGGGTAAGGGACATCGGGGGGGATGCGTACTGCGCATGCGGAGCCGAGGTCGCCAACAAGCTCGACGAGTTACTACTAGAATGACGGAGAGAGGCATTGGCGTCGATCGAAAAGGCTTTGACGGTCTACGAGACCTATCTCCGTTCGGAGCGCGGTGCGAAGGTTACCGAGAACGTCTGGGACAACAAGATAGTCCCCAATGCCGTTACATCTCTCAAGGAAAAGTACGAAATATCATTCGGCGATGAGTTCATCCCCACCGATCCCGACCTGAAGAAGCGTCTGTTCCAGGCAGGGATGGAGCTGCTTATTTCCGTTGGCATTTACAACGTCGATACTGAGCGCATCATCAGAGTGACGGAGGATGAGGTCAGGGCGGGCATCAGGGCAGCCCCCAAGCGCGTGCAGCTCGGCGAATATGGTGACAAGGTCACAATCGAGCCTCGCAAGGGTAACTCGTCAAGAAAGCCTGTGATACAGGGTGGGCCGACCGGCGCTACCGTCTCCGAGGATATGTTCATACCCATGATACAGAGCTATGCCCAGGAGCCCATTGTGGACACCATCGTCGATGGGGTCATGGCCACCGTGGGAGGTGTACCGTCCACCACTAACACACCTTTCGAGATCCTAGGGACCCTGGCAGAGATCAGGGCGGTCCGGGAGGCGTGCATTCGGGCCGGAAGACCATACATGGCCATATAGGGTCCGGAGACACCGCTGTCCGCAGCGGGGCGTCTCGCCTGTGATGGCAAGGACGGTCTCAAGCCGACCGATAGTCATGAGGTCTCCCAGCTGAACGAGCTGAAGATCGACAACATGAGCTTGGCCATGATCTCCGGTTGGAAGCACAACGGCGATGTGATCATGGTCGAGCAGATGCCCATCCTGGGAGGCTACATCGGAGGGATAGAGGAAACGGCAATATGTGATATCGCCACCACCCTGACCTCCTTCACCCTTCTGAACGCCCATTACCACCTGGACGGCCCGATCCACGTCCGTTGGGGGATGACTACGTCGCGAGAGACCCTGCAGGTCGCCGGTCACGTAGCCGCAGCCATCGATGCCAACACCGAACTTCTAGTGGCTAATCAATTCTACACCATCGCCGGCCCTTGCACTGAGATGTGCCTCCACGAGATCGCCGCCCAGGCGCTGCTGGACACCGCCAGCGGAAGGGAGCTGGTCTCCGGATGCGCGACGGCAAAAGGGGTCTCCGAGGATTATACCACCGGCATGGAGGCGCGCATGCTAGGGGAGGTATCGGCAGCGGCAGCGGGCATGGATGTAGATGACGTCAACCGCCTCATTAAAAAGATTGTCAGAAGCTATGAGAGGCAATACCTTACCGCTCCCCTGGGTCGTTCCTTCCAGGAGTGCTATAACGTTCGGAAGGTGGTCCCTACCAAGGAGTACCTTCGTACCTATGACAGTGCCAGCGAGACCCTGAGAGATCTCGGCCTAGACCTGCCAAGTTAGTTAGCTGGGGTGCTGTCCTCTGTTCAAAAAGTAAAAAAGGTCTTGACCAAGCCCGATCGCAATTCGAGCTAAGCCAGATATTATGGATTGAAAAAGGAAAGGAGAAAAATGGAGGCTTAAGGTCCTAGAGGCTCTTCGGAATCGAAGCCGATCAGGATCGAGGCCAGCTTTGGATCGTCCTCGAAGCCATGGTTCTTCCTCAGCATCATATCGGAAGGGGCTGAAGGAGAGCACGATACCACGTTCGTCATGCCCATCTCCGTGATCTCTGGGAAAGAAACAGGCGGCATGACGAAGAACTCCATGGCCTTGCCTTTTCTCTCAGGATAAAGAACGAACTCCTCAGAAAGCCAGATGATCTCCTCCTTGTTCTCTTCCAGGAACTGCTTTTTCTTGTAGGGTAGTATCTCCTCACCCAGGACGGTACCATCATCGGAATAGAGGACCACCGTTGCCTCCGGTGGCGGTCGGAAAGCTCTGTTCTTGATTATGGCGAAAACATGCTGACGTTTCAGGCACTCTTCCACACCCATGTTGATGCAGGGTATCAACATCGCCGCCTTGATATCCTTCTCGATCTCCAGGATCCTATCGCGGCAGTTATCATCGAGGCGAAAGACGTGAACGGTACCCTTCATCTCCGAAAGCCGTTTGATAATATCGTCCGTACCGACCATATGAGGGCTGCAAGATTTAGGATATTATAAACCTACTCTAAGGATTGGATTATTCATCCAACACTTGGAACGTACCGCTGATGGAAGTTTATAATACCGCCTGCGGTGCTCAACTCCCCATGAGCCTAGCTTTGATCGCTAAGCAGCAGCCTCAGGCTATCAGCAAATTGTATAAGCTGAAGCAAGAGGTCTTCAAAGAGGGTGCACTGACCGCTAAGGAGAAGGAGCTCATCGCCGTTTCCGTGTCCTGCATCCTGAAATGCGATACATGCTTGGAGACGCATGCTCTTGCCGCAATAGAACTGGGCGCCACCCGTGACGAGCTGAGGGAAGCTATGCTGGTCACCATGTACCTGACCGGGCCCTCTGCGGTGATATGGAGCCCCATGATCGATAAGATACTGTCAGAGGACGAGCCCCTCAACAGTCAAAATCGAACCTGACCGGTCTCTTCAATCCCAGTCCTGCGGCCGCCTCAACGGTTTTTATCATGGCCGACGGTATGGGGCATGCAGAGTGGGCCAGTACCTTTCCGCAGGCATCGTACACAGGGTTAGAGGAGAACGGCATCTTCAAGGCCTCGAAGGGATCCAGTCCATCCTTCATCACCTCAGGCAACTTCTTAACATAGGGGCAATCGGTGACCATCTCGAACACTATCACTCCATCTTCGTAAGTTGTGGTGATCTTGGTCTTGAACTTGCATACGCCTGGGTCGACGCACATGCTAACGCTAGGGGACATATTGTTGAAGAAGAACCTCGCCCGCACATAATCATTTGCCCTTAAAGAGATCCAAGCAGCGATCCTTCATGGCATGACCGTATGTTCTTCAAGGACGGATCGACCTCCTCCGGCTTGGGCAGCCTACGGCGGCGATTTCATCATCGAGGATCCTGGATAATAGTCCATCATCGGTTTTTCGAGGAAATACCGGGTGAAAAGTAATAAAGGGAGATTCCTTCTTTGCCGCAGTTCCTGCAAGGAAATAAAAGACTTTATAGTGTTAAGAGGGGTTGTCGGTTGGAAATGGCCAAGTCATCTGAATCCTTTGTGCTAATCAAGAACGTCAGCAAGCAATTCGGAGGCTCCTACGTACTAAGAGATGTGAGCGCTGTCCTCGGGGCCGGCGAGATCCTCGGCCTCATCGGCAGGAGCGGCGCTGGAAAGTCCGTTCTCATCAACATGTTGCGGGGGACCCCTGATTATCAGCCGGATGCCGGCAAGGTCATTTACCGTGTCAACGTCTGCACCTCCTGCGGTAAGGTGGACCTTCCATCCAAAGGTCGCCCATGTCCCTTCTGTGGGGGCACCACAGAGATTCAGGAGATTGATTTCTGGGATCTCAAAGAGGACGATCCCCTGCGCTCCCAGGTTCGCAAGCGGATCGCCATCATGCTGCAGAGGACATTTGCCCTGTTCGGGGACATGACGGTCATCGAGAACATCTTCGAGGCCCTGGGAGAGGATATGCTCGAAAAGGAAAAGGTGGAGAGGGCCCTCGACCTCCTGAAGATGGTCAAGCTGGACCATCGTATCACTCACATAGCTCGGGATCTGTCTGGAGGGGAGAAGCAGCGCTGCGTCCTCGCCCGTCAGCTCGCACGGGATCCCATCCTGTTCCTCGCGGACGAGCCCACGGGAACGCTGGATCCCCATACGGCCGATATAGTGCATCAGGTCCTCGTAAATGCTGTCAATACCAAGGGCATGGCCATGGTGGTGACCTCGCACTGGCCCAAGGCCATCAACGCCATGGCGGACAAGGCCATATGGCTGGAATCGGGGGAGATGATGAAGATCGGTCAGCCGGAGGATGTGACCTCCGAGTTCACCGTTGGCTTCGACCTCCGCACCGAGGACCGTGTCCAGATCGGACAGCCTCTGATCAAGATTGAGAACGCGAAGCGTTATTTCTACTCCTACACTAGGGGTGTGGTCAAGGCGGTGGACGATGTGTCCTTGGAGGTCAACGAGAAGGAGATCGTAGGCCTGGTAGGGCTATCCGGCGCTGGCAAGACCACTTTGTCCCGAATGATCGGAGGAATATGCGAACCCTCAGGAGGGAAGGTACTGGTGCGCATCGGTGACGATTGGGTCAACATGGCGGAGCCGGGTCCGGAGGGAAAGGGTAGGGCGACCCAGTATATCGGGTTCCTGCACCAGGAGTTCTCGCTGTATCCTTTCGATACCATTCTACAGAACCTCACAGTGTGCATCGGGATGAACCTTCCGGCGGAGCTCGCAAAGATGAAGGTTATCCAGGTGCTCCTGGGCGTAGGATTCACGAGGCAGGAGGTGGAGCGCTTCCTGTATGCATATCCGGATACCCTGTCCGTGGGGGAGAAGCAGAGGGTGGCTCTGGCCCAGGTGCTGATACGAGAACCTCGTTTGGTCATCCTGGACGAGCCCACGGGGACCATGGACCCCATCACCAAGCTGGCCGTTGCCAGGTCCGTTCTCAACGCTAGGAAGGAGCTGGGGGAGACCTTCCTCATCGTCTCCCATGACATGGACTTCGTGATGAACTGCTGCGACCGCGCTGTTCTGATGAAAGATGGAAAGATCGTCGTCGCCGGTGAGCCCAAGATAATCGTCGATCATCTTACGGAGAGCGAGACCGAGGAGATGCTGGTGGAGAGTGCTTCCAGGTGAAGGGACGCATTGGAAGGCATCTCAGCTTCGTGGAATGCCGGGAGTCCCGGGGCTTGGGCGTTGGCGGAGGTCTGGCCCAGCGCGCCACCATCTCGGAGAGCGGCAGGGACGTGGTAGCCGTGGCCATGGGCCCGGGCAAGAGGCACATCACCAAACCAGTATGCGAGATCACCTATGCCCTGAGGGAGGAGGGGATCGATACCAGCGTCCTGGTGGTCAATGCCGGTTCGGGCGTACCCTCGGACGCCCCGGACGTGAGCACGGGCTCCATCTTCGGACTGGACCAGATAGAGATCGACAGGATACAGCAGTTCAAGATCGCCTTGATACACCTGGGCAATGTCCGCAATCACATAATCTACAAGGCCAGGCTGATCCTGAGGAACGTCGACCTCCCGACCATCATCGTGTGCCAGGCACCGGTCGACTTCGAGGACTTCGCCCGCATCGGCATAAAGACCCGCACGGTGATGCCACGCCCGGAGAACATCGCCAGCAAGGGTACGATCATGGACATCGTCACCGGTGTGGTGAGGGGCACGACCTCTCCTCAGAACAAGCTCGATGAGATCGTGTCCAAGGTCCGCAAGTACCTTTAGGTCACTTTATGAGGTCGAAGCCCACGAGGTGCGTCCACATCTTAGGTCCGGTGAAACCCATGATCTCTCTGACCAGGTCATCCGTCAAAGTGGACAGGCTGCCTGAAGTGACCCTCTCGATGCCTTCCACATCCTTAAGGTGCTCGAAATGGGTCTCGTTGATCAGGAAGTACGGCTCCCCCGCGATGTCGATGTCCCCGTGAAGAATGAAGTCCTCGGACAGGAACCTGGTCTCAGGCTTCTCCTTTAGCAGCTTCTCTCGCTGCGTGGGTGTAACGTACTCGCCCAGCACCTGCCCTTTCTGGTCCATCATGTATAGCAGGCCCCTGTCGTCCACGAGGAGGTCCACACTGCCCACCAGGACCAAACTGACCTCCCGGTCAAGGGCCGCCCACACACCTTTGTTGATGAAAGGCATCAGCCCCCCGCAGGCCCCGTTCTTCTCCGCCTGCTGCTCCGACTCCACCACTTGCTTCTTCAGCTCCGCGTCCAGAAATCTCATGTCCAAGACCCCGGGAATGGCCTTGATCTTCGATTCCACGTTCGACAGCACTTGATCTCGGTCCATGACTTCTCTCACCAAACATGATTATGGACACCCTTCATTAATATTTCCGCACAAGAACAATACGTCCGGTCGGGGATCTTGCTGGACGATACAGCCATTACCCAGGGATGTAAAGGTCTCAGCGGGAGAAACGATAATAACCCCTAGCGTATTCTACGACAAGACCAGATGTTGTTGAAAGTAAATGGAAAGGATAAGCAGGTAGGAGAGGAGGCCCGCTTATCTGAGGCCATAGCCGGTGAGCCGTACACGCCAGGAGCAGTGATCGCGGTCACAAGGTCGACCAGCTCCATCCAGAAGGAGACCAGCGAGTTCGAGGTGGTACTTTCCAAGGGTTCCTTCGTCATCCGGCTGAACGACTCGAGGTTCGCCGAGGTATGGCGACAGAACATAGGCCAGATCGTGGGAAGCAGCGTTCGGTGGCAAAGCACCAAGGTCATGGCCATGGGATCGTTCCCCACCGACCTGGAGGTTGACCGGGAGAGATACCGCTACTCCAAGCACGATTGCTATTTCTCATTGGGTGGCTTCGACAACCGCACCACCTATGTGATGATATCCAAGATCGATCATGAGGGGAGCTACGGAACGAAGGACGGCCGCTTCGGACGGGTGACCAGAGGCCGTCATCTGATCAAGGAGATTGATGAGGGCGAGGTCATCAAGGACATCCGCCCTGTGGTGTTGGAGCTATCGGAGAAGGACGCCATCGCCACCACCGACCTGGACCTCAAGCTGGAGGAGGGGATGGCGGTGGACACCTACGTCCATGTTGACCTGGACCCCCTCTCCCCAGTAAGCTGCGAGCAGCTTCTGGTGATATCTGGGGAGCAGAGGCTGGACATCACCGACCGCACCTCTACTTATTCCGCCAACTCCAAGCGCATGGACGTCTCCCTAGTACACGAGCACGTGGCTGTAAGGGAAGAGGGCGATGTCACCGTCCGTTCCGAGGGCTCTTTCACGGGCCGGGTATATTTCTATCGCCGCCGGCGGCAGCTGTCCCCGTTCCATAATCATACGGGCAAGGTGACACTGGGGCTGGAACTTCTGCGGTTGGCACCCCAGGGCACTTTCGTCACCATCCTCACCACTCCCTCCAGGATAATGTCCGTGGGGATGACCCAGGGCGAGGCAGGCAAATTTCTCGAGTCCCGGGGCCTGAGGCAAAAGCGTACGGGCCTCACCGGCGATGACGATGTGGTGGCCGAGCAGGAGCCGGAGCTCACCATGGAGATCAGGCCGGGGGATGAGGTGGAAACCTTCGGGGTACGAGCAGACAAGATCTCGGTCTGGGAGCTGGACGACGTCAACGCGCCCCGCACGGCCCACTATGTGAGGAAGATGACGGGTCTGGACCACAAGCCCGTGGGGACCATGAAGGTGTTCTTCGCCCACCCGGAGATGCCCATGATAACCTTCTTCGGCAACGTTAAGGAAGCATCGGTTCTCATGCCGGAGAACCCCTTCGGCGAGGAGTCCCCTCGCGGGCAGGTGGCAGTGACCAACATGTCCAGGCCCAACCGGGGCACTATAGGCATCAGGCTGGAGCGCAGCGCGGAGTTCGGCCCCACGGGGGAGGAGAGATACGGCTCCAACGTCTTCGGCAATATCCTATCTGACCTGAGCCATATGCTCAAGGACGTGCATGACGGGGACATCATCTACCTCAGGGAGAGAAAGGAGGGGGAGGAGATCAAGACAGCCGCCGCCCCCGCTCCCAAGCCTGCGTTCGACCTTGACGAGATCGCAGAGATCGCGCGACAGGCGGAGTTCGCCCAGCATGCTCCCCCACCGGGACCGTTCCAGGGTGGGTCAGCGGAGAGCTCGCGGAAGAAGACCGGCGCGGAGAAGGGAACAGCTAAGAAGGAGACAGCGAAGAAGGGGGGAAGACCACGAGCGAAGAGACCGAAACCAGAATGATCGTGATCGCGCCCAGCTCCGACCTCACGCCGGACCAGGTGGCCAGGTTCATACATTCACTGGGATTGGATATCAATATCAAGGAGACGTGCTACGGGGCCAATATCGAGGGGCCCAAGGACCAGGTGCGGAAGGCCCTTGCCGAGGTCAGAAAGCTCGATCCCAATCGCATATTCTCTAAGATCCGGGCGTACCCCATCGGGGACGAGAGGAGGTGCCGCGCACATCACGGCTCCCGACCTGGTTTCAACCAGGTGGAGAAGGAGTGGAAGGACCTCTCCATGATCGATGTGGGCCTGTGCGCCGCTGACCGAGGCGAGATATGCGAGCTGCCTCCCCCGCCCGAGAAGCTTCCGGTGAAGAGGCTTCGAGAGATAGTAGACGAGGTGACGAAATGAAGATCTTCATGATCCCCCCCAACAGCCTTATCCTGTACGATCTGGTCGAGCGTTTCGGCCACCAGCCCCTGTCCCTCATGGGAGAGCTCCGCGAGCACGTGGTGAAGCCGGAGATAGAGTCACCACCGCTAAACCTGTCCCAGGAAGATATCATGAACGGTCTGAAATATGCTGGCATCGAGGTCCCTTCCGGGGTCCGGGGCCGCCTGGGGATATGGGGGCCTATGGTGGATGAGGCGGAAGCGGCGATCATCATGCATGACATGCCCTACACCTTTGGATGCGTGGGCTGCCACCGTACCAACCTCATGCTAACCTACATGGTCCGACGGAAGAAGATACCGATCCTGGAGGTCCATTATCCTAAGACCGATGAGGAGGCCAAGGTAATGGTCACCAAGATCAAGGCGTTCCTGGAGGGGTTGAAATGACCATAAAGATCGCACAACTGTCCTGCGGGACGGAATACTCAGGAATCCAGTCGGAGATCGATCATGCCGCTGATACCGTAGGGGGTAAGATGGTGTATCCCGACGTGGCCTTCGACGATATAAGGCGCTCGGTGGACGAGTTCGGTTTCGATCCCGCATCGCCCCAGCTGCAGTTGATGATCGCACGCGCCAAGTCTCTGGCCGATGGCCATTACGATGCCGATGCAGTGTTCATAGCCACGTGCTTCCGCTGTGCCGAAGGGGCGCTGGTAAGGAACGAGGTCCGGAGGTACATCCAGGAGCACACCAAGCTCCCGGTGGTCACTTACTCCTTCACCGAGCGGTTGAAGGCCGCGCAGCTTCTGACGAGGATGGAGGCACTGGTCACCATCGTGGAAAAGAAAGAACTGTTGGCCAGGGAGAGGCAGGTGGGCCTCACCGCCGGGATCGACTCCGGCTCATCGACCACCAAGGCCATGATCCTCAAGGACAACGAGATCATCGGCAAATACTGGACGCCCACCGGTCCGGTCCTGGAGACCGGTCTCGAGGTTCTGGAAAAGGCTCTGGCCGAGGCCGGGGTCAAGCAGAGCGAGCTGGACGGGATCGGAGTGACCGGTTATGGTCGCTTCCTGATCGGTAAGAAGTTGGGGGCGAAGCTCGTTCAGGAGGAGCTGACCGTTAACAGCAAGGGTGCGGTATGGCTCGCCGATAGGCAGAAGGGGGAGGCCACCATAATCGACATTGGCGGGATGGACAACAAGGCCATCACCGTCAGGGACGGAATACCGGATAACTTCACCATGGGGGGGATCTGCGCCGGGGCATCCGGAAGGTTCCTGGAGATGGTCACCAAGCGCCTGAGGGTACCCATAGAGGAGCTGGGCGCGCTCGCCGATAAGGGCGACTGGAAGAAGGTGAACATGAACTCCTATTGCTCGGTGTTCGGCATACAGGACCTCGTCACCTCCCTCGCCGCCGGTAACACCATCGAGGACGTGGCCGCGGCCGCCTGCCATTCCGTGGCGGAGCAGGTGTACATGCAGCAGCTGCAGGAGATCGAT
The DNA here is from genome assembly GCA_012719175.1 of Methanomassiliicoccus sp. Classification (NCBI taxonomy): domain Archaea; kingdom Methanobacteriati; phylum Thermoplasmatota; class Thermoplasmata; order Methanomassiliicoccales; family Methanomassiliicoccaceae; genus Methanomassiliicoccus; species Methanomassiliicoccus sp. The sequence goes on along the minus strand of JAAYAX010000004.1, from coordinate 387,473 downwards.
GTGCGCCAGCCGGTCATCCAGGTGGGAGGGACCTCCCTCATCAGCGGGCTGGTCAAGGCGGTGGGCGACATGGTCGGCTCCAAGCCCATCATACCCAATCATTCACAGTACATAGGCTCGGCTGGCGCTGCACTGCTGGCCTCGGGCTTCCTCGAGGGCATTTGATGACGTTGACGGACGAGTCCTTCGCATACCAGAACTTCGAGACCATATTCAAGCAGATACTCCAGGACCTGGGGGTCAACAGGAGCGTGGAAAGTTACCGAATCATCGCCAATCCCGGGGCCCCCTACTTCCTAATATCCCTGAAGTTCGGTCGGGCGCGGTCCGCGGTGAAGGTCACGGACATGTCGCAGCTCAACGTCCATACCGGCGGAACGGCCCTGACCATCACCGATGAGAGCTGGGCGCCGGCGCTCCTGAGCAAGCTGTGGCAGCGCTACGGACGGGACCGAGTGGAGCAGCTGACCCGGTTCGAGATACTTATCCACGGCGCCACCATCGAGGAGCTGGAGTCGATGGAGCTGGACCCCGGAGAGGAGCTTAAGACCAAGCTATTGGACGCCGTCTGGCGGATGTTCCCGGAAGGCTTCACCGTGCGCTACGACATCGTCGACGACAAGGCCATGACCATCATCGGCACCGAGCACGACCTGAAGCCCGAATGGATCAAGGTCGCCAAGATGGTACATGAGGACGTCAGAGGAAAAGGGGGCGCGTGATGTACGAGGTCCTGATGTACGACGGGGGCGTGTACAAGGTCAACGAGCTCTACGAGCTGGTCGAGGATGTCGGGGGCTTCGTTCTTCAAAAGACGCAGATACAGGTGCAGATCACCGTAACCATGGCCATCCCCGAGGAGGAGCGCCCCGTGATCGAGGCCAAGACCCGGGAGCTGGGAGGGAAGATAGTGCACGTTCCTCTGGCGGGCACGGAGATCGCCGTGGTGGCCCCTACGCTGGGACGACATCACATGCCGCACCCCACCTGTGACATAGCAGAGCAGCTGCGGCGGTTGGGAGCCATCACCGTGGTCATGGGGCTGGCCCGGGGCAAGGGGCGCAGGACCTCCCAGATCAATGCCGATGAGAAGGCCATAATCGAGGAGTACGATGCCGCGGTGTTCGTGCTGGGCAACTTCAAGGACTGCATCCTGGAGCACAAGGTCCACCTGTTCGAGGACATCCAGATACCAGTGGTCGCCGCCATCGGCCCCCAGCTGGACTCCCTCCCCAACTGCGAGGCGGTGGTCTGCGGGATCGGCCGCAAGGTGGAGAGGATGCGGCGCGAGGAGGAGATCAGGCAGCTGGATATGATCTCCGAGGCCATGGAGAAGGTCATACAGGTCAAGAGGAGGGAGCTGGAGGAGGACCCCCTCTTCGTCCATCCGGCCGAGGTCAAGGAGAGAATAAGCGAGCTGGAGGTAGTGCAGAGGAGCCTCCGGCCCGCGCCGGTGGTCCTGCACCTCGACGGCCTCAGGGTCAAGATACCCTACAGGGAGTGGAAGGAACAGCTAAGTGCCGTGGATGTGTACGGCCGCAGGCTGGGGGACATCGCCACGCTTTCCGACTCCCGTTTGGGAGGAAGCACCCTGATAAAGATCATGACCCGCGCCGAGGTCGATTATCACGATGCCCAGAGGGAAAAAGGGAAGAGGTGAGCGCCCGAGGGGAATGGACAACGGGCACACTGATACCGGAGCCTATGTCATCCTGTTCAGGCTGGGCGACCGCACCCAGGTCACCGTGGGACGACTGGGCTCTTTCGTTCTGGAGGCCGGTCTGTATGCCTATGTCGGTTCGGCCATGAACGGCCTGGGAGCGAGGACCGACCGTCATCTCCGCGGAGGAGAGAGGAAACACTGGCACATTGATCACCTCCTGCCTTTGTCCTCGGAGCGGACGGCCCTCCTGGTCCCCTCTAAGGAGGACATCGAGTGCAGGGTCGCTGAGGTCGTTCAGGGTTGGGAGGGAACGAGCATGCCCATCAAAGGCTTCGGGAGCTCTGACTGCCACTGCCTCTCCCACCTCTTCTGCCTGAGCGAGGACGGGACGCAGCATCTTGCCCACCGGCTCTCGTCTTGCCTGGGAGAGAAGGAGGTCCTCATCGTTGGTCCTCTCGAGCATGAGATCTGCCCCCTTCCTCACAGCTAATGCGCTCGATGTCATGGTCCCTACCAAGCCGCTCCTTGAACGTGATCTTCATACGACTTGATCTCCCCACTCATCCCCTAACCACCCAATAGATCAAGGTACAAAAGAGCGGTGAGAAAAAGCGCTTATCAGGGAAATCCGGGACCTCAGATAGGCGGAACCAGGGCGATAGTGACGCGCTAACAGCTCAAGGTAAATTTTATACTACTGGCACACGTTGCGGATGTGCCGATGGAGAGCCCCCATCGGGAGTAGGGTTCTTATACACCAATGCGACTATCAGGTCAGAATCCCTATACAATCCAGGAGCCTTTATATGGAAGCGACAGCCGACACTTCTGAGAAATTTCAAGATCCGATAGTAAAAAAGCTTGAAGCCGCCATCGGAGCGGAGAACGTAAAGACCAGCAAGATGGAGAGGCTGCTATACAGCCATGACTCAACCGGCCTGCCGAAGGAAGTGGACCTTGGCTTCAAGGTCGTCCCTGACATCGTGGTGCGTCCTTCCTCCGTTAAGGAGGTCCAGGAGATAGTAAAGATCGCAGCCGAGGCAGGCATGCCGATAACCCCCAGGGGAGCGGCCACCGGTTACGTCGCCGCGGGTGTCCCTGCAGCTGGAGGGATATCCATCGATATGGTCGGTCGAATGAGCAAGGTCCTCAAGATCGACGAGGATAACATGACCATCACCTGTCAGGCCGGCGCTTCTTGGAAGGCCGTGTATGATGCGGCGTGGGAGAAGGGTTTCCTCCTCGGGTCCTACCCCAGCAGTTTCCCCAACGCCTCGGTGGCAGGGTGGATCGCCATGAGCGGCGTGGGCATGGGCAACTACAAGTACGGCTCGGCCGGGGACAACATACGCAACATGGTGGTAGTCGTTCCCAGTGGAGCGGCCATCAACACCGGCTTCGAGACCTTGGCCGACAACATGGCCGGATACAACCTAAACCGGTTGTTCGTGGGCACCGAAGGGACCCTAGGCATCATATGCGAGGTGACCCTGAAGCTGTTCCCCAGGCCGGAGGTTCTTAGGCCCCTTGCCTACTCCTTCGAGAGCCTGGACAAAGTAGGCGCCCCCATGAAGGACCTTACCCGCACCAAGGTAACTCCTCTGCACGTCGCCTGGTCCGACGGGAACCACTTCAAGTACCTGCGCAAGATCGGGCATCACGCTCCCGAGGTAGGTTGCCTCTGGCTCGTCACCCTGGAGGGGGACAAGGCCATGGTCGAGTACGAAGAGAAGATCGTGGATGAGATCGTGGCCAAGCACGGCGGGAAGAAGGAGAGCTACGAGCTAGCCCAGCACGAGTGGGACGAGCGCTCCTACGAGTACCGCACCTCGATGCTGGGGCTAGGGACCTCCGCCTCGGAGATACTGGTGCCCGTAAGCGCTTACGCGGAAGCGGTTAAGGGCCTCTACGAGCTCATGGACAGCATGAAGATGGAGGGGGCGATCATCGGGGTCGGGGTAGACCGTAACTCCACCATGCTGATGCCCTACTATCTCTTCGATAAGGAGTCCATGTCCAAGTCGATGACCTCCCTATCCTTCGCCTTCAAGGCCGGGGATGTGGCCAAGAAGCTCGGTGGAAGGCTTATGGGCGGCTTCGGGCTGTTCATGAGCTCTCAGCTGAAGCCCCTGCGCGGTGAGGGCTATGATATCCAGGTGGCCATCAAGAACGCCATCGATCCGAAGGAGATAATGAACCCCGGAAAGCTCCTGGGGATGAAGACCCGCTTCAAGCTCCCGGTGGGGGCAGGCCTGTTCGGCGTGGGGATGACCGCAATGTCGGTCGCCAAGAAGGTCCTTCCCGCGGACAAGATGATCGATGCGAAGGCCGAGGAGCTGGCCCGAGAGGAGCTGGAGAACGAGAGGTTCGAGCAGCACAAGAATGACCCACTGAAGAAGTGAGTTCCTTCCCAACCCTCTTCCTTTCTATCATTCTTTCCGTAATCATCATCGCATGAGCAGTGGTTCGTTCAGCATACCGCCTCTCCGATCATCTTCGAGCATATCAGGCGAGCAGGGGCCTACTTCTTGAGGTACTTTTCCGGGTCCTTGTCGAACACTTTCTTGCAGCCGGGGGCGCAGAAGTAGTAGGTGGTGCCCTTGTGCTCGGACTTCCACTTCGCAGACTTCTCGTCCACGGTCATCTTGCATACTGGATCTATGGCCATTATTTCTTCACCTCCTTCCTCTTGATCTCTGGAGTATATCTTCTCAGCAGCGCGGCGTTGGAGACCACGGACACGGAGCTCAGGGCCATGGCCGCCGCGGCCACTATGGGGTTCAGCAGGATCCCGAAGAACGGGTACAGGACCCCGGCGGCGATGGGGATGCCGGCCGAGTTATAACCTAAAGCCCAAAAGAGGTTCTGCCTGATCTTGGTCATGGTCCTCTTCGACAGCTGAATGGCGGCCACCACATCGGTCAGATCGCTGCGGATGAGGACGATGTCCCCGGTCTCCATGGCCACGTCGGTGCCGCTTCCGATGGCGATTCCCACATCGGCCTGGGCCAGAGCGGGTGCGTCGTTGACGCCGTCACCCACCATGGCCACTTTGCGCCCCAGGCCCTGGATCCTAGCTACCTCCTTGGCCTTGTTCTCCGGCAGGACCTCGGCGATGTAGTTATCGATGCCCACCTGGGAGGCGATCACCTTGGCGGTACGGGGGTTGTCCCCGGTGAGCATGATGACCTCGATCCCCATCCTCTTCAGCTCGGCTATGGCCTCCTTCGATGTCTCCTTGACCACATCGGCCACGCCGATCAGACCTGCCATGCGGCCGTCCACCGAGATCAGCATGGCGGTGCGTCCCTCCTCTTCCATCCTCTTGAGGTCGTCCTCCGCAGCATCGATGAGTATGCCGTTCCCGATGAGGAGCTGGCGGTTGCCGATAAGCACATCATGCCCCTCCACGGTAGCCCTGACCCCCTTCCCGGGGATGGCCTCAAAGTTCTCGGCATCGGGGATGGGGACACCATCGCCCTGAGCCTTCCGGACTATGGCCTCAGCCAGGGGATGTTCGGACCCCCTCTCGGCCGACGCCGCGAACCGCAGAACCTCTGAAGCAGGCCGGCCGGCCTCGACCACAGCGGTCACCTCCGGCTCCCCCTTGGTGATGGTCCCGGTCTTATCCAGCACCACGGTCTGCACCTTGCCCGCGGTCTCCAAGGCCTCCGCGCTTTTTATGAGTATCCCGTTCTCCGCCCCCTTGCCCGAGCCCACCATTATCGCCGTTGGTGTGGCCAGTCCCAGGGCGCAGGGGCAGGAGATGACCAGGACAGAGATGAATATGATGAGGGAGAACACGAACCCTTCCTCTCCGCCTACGAACGTGTCGTAAGCGACAAGGTACCACACCAGGAAGCTGACCAGAGCGATGGCGATGACGACTGGAACGAACCACGCCGAGACATTGTCCGCATAGCGCTGGATCGGCGCCTTGGATGCCTGTGCATCCTCCACTAGTTTAATGATCTGGGCGAGCGCGGTATCCTTGCCTATCCTTGTGGCCTTGACCGTGAGGACGCCGTTCTTGTTTATGGACCCGCCGATGACCGTAGACCCTATGCTTTTCTCCACCGGTATCGATTCCCCGGTTATCATGCTCTCATCCACGGCGGAGCCACCATCCGTCACCTCACCGTCGGTGGCGATCTTCTCACCCGGCCGCACCAGGAACAGGTCATCGACCTTGATCAGTTCCACCGGGACCTCCACCTCCTCCCCATCCCGGAGCACTCTGGCGGTCCTCGCCTGTAGCCCGATGAGGGCGCGTATGGCCTGTGACGTTCTGCCCTTCGCCTTAGCCTCCAGATACTTGCCGAAGAGGATCAGCGAAATGATCATGGCCGAGGTGTCGAAGTAAGTATGGTGGTGGAAGGGGATGAGCTGCGGGAGGAACACCACTACCACAGAGTAGAAGTACGCGGCTGAGGAGCCCAGGGCGATGAGGGTGTCCATATTGGCCCGGCGGTTGCGCAGGGCGTAGTACGTTCCCACGTAGAACTGGTAACCGGCGATGAACTGCACCGGAGTGGCCAGCACGAACAGCAAATAGCCCTCCCAGCCTTCGATGCCCAGGGTGCCGGCGAGCCCGAAGAAATCGAAGCCTATCATCAGCAGCATGATGGGTATGCTGAGGGAAAGGGAGAACACCAGTAGATACAGCTGCTTGCGGTGCGCCACCTCCCGCTCGGCGCTCTCCGTCTCCTCCCCCTCGATGACCTCGTAGCCTGCGTCCAATATGGCCGCCTTCAAGGCAGCGAGCGTTGCCACGCTGGGATCGAACGTAACGAAGGCCTTCTCGGTGGCCAGGTTAACGCTGGCGGTTAAAACGCCTTGCACATCCCTCAGGGCATCTTCGATGATCCCGGCACAGGAAGCGCAGGTCATGCCCTTGATCCCTATGGTGGCCTGCTCCACGACCACGTCGTAGCCTGCCTCTCTAACAGCCTTCCGGATATCTTCAGGGGTGACCTTGAAGGGATCGTAGACCACCCGCGCCTTCTCCGTAACCAGGTTCACCGAGGCCTTTTCTACTCCTGGAAGCTCTCCGATAGCACCCTCGACGGTCCCCGCGCAAGAGGCGCAGGTCATCCCGGAAACCCCAAAGGACGCAGTTCTCTTGGAGGTACCAGTTTCATCCTTGGGGCATGTGTCGTCAGGGCACTGCTCGCTCATTGAGCTTGCTATTATCATAATTCGTTCTAGTAGTTTTGCCCTGAGGGACCAGACATCATGATAAGTAAAGTGCCGAGTTATTGGTCATATGTCAGAAAATGTCCCTATTTTTTTCTCAATGGAAACCTTTTATTAGGTGCTGTTCCAAGATTGAATATGTGAGCTTGGACGATAATGATGTGAACATCCTCAAGGTCCTCCAATGGAACGGCCGATTATCGTTTCGCCAGGTCTCAGAAAAGGTGAAGGTCTCAGTACCTACGGTGAGCAACAAGGTAGGTAACCTGGAGAGGCTCGGTGTCATAAGAGGGTATCATGCCGAGCTGGATCCAGAAAGAATGGGTCAGACAAGCGCCCTCGTAACTATCAAGGCCAAGCCGGCCGACCTGTCATTGATCGCCGAACGATTCAAGTCCGACGATCAGGTGCGTCAGCTGTACCACATGAGCAGCGGGAAACTTATCCTGGTCTGCACTTTTATGGGCTCACACCTCATCAACGATTTCGTTATGCGCTTGGCATCCGTGCCTGAGATCCAGGAGTACGATATCGCCAACGTGATCAGTGTGAGCAAGGAGCTCGACCGTGCTGTGGTCGCCCCTGGCCTCAGTATAATCGTATCATGCTCCCAGTGCGGCAAGGAGATCAGGAGCGACCCGCTGCGAGTGAAGGTCAACGGAATAACGGCCTACCTCTGCTGCCCTCAATGCCTTTCCACGTTCCGTTCGATCAACGGAGACAATGCAAAGTGATCATCGGCGGGACGCGATCGCCTCCACCTCGACTTTGGCCCCCAGCGGAAGAGCGGAAACGCCAACGGTGCTGCGGGCAGGCGGGCTTTCCTCGAAGAACGCAGCATAGCTCTCGTTAACTTCCTTGAACTCCCCCATGTCCACCAGGTATAGCGTGGTCTTGACCACATCGGACATGGAGAGCCCGGCAACGGAGAGAACGGCCTCCAGGTTCAGTAGGCATCTCTTCACCTGCTCGCTGGCGCTCCCTCCCGCCAGTAACCCGGTGGCGGGGTCCAAACCTAATTGACCAGAGCAGAACACCATGTTCCCGCAGGAGATCGCCTGCGAGTATGGACCAATAGCTGCCGGTGCCCCATCGGAACGGACGACCTTTTTCATGCTCACTCAATCCCTCCCCGGCAAATAGAGGTTTTCTTCGTCAAGGTATCTGAGAAGCTCTCCCACACTGTCGATCATTGCTCTGCACCTACACCTTTCCCAATCCGCCCTCGTAAAGCTGCCGGTGAGGACCCCCAGGAAGCGGACCGAGGCCGAGGCCGCGCACTCCATGTCCATGGCATGATCCCCTACCAGAATGCAATCCTGGGGCTGAACCTCCATCAGGGCCATGATGCGCTTCAATGCCTTCCCGTTGGGCTTGGCCTCTTCCTCGGGATGATCGTCGCGGCACACCATGGCCTGGAAGGGGACGGTGATCCCCGCATGATGCAATGCCGCCTCTGTATAAGCGCGGGAACCGCGGGTGAGGAGACCTATACTGATGCCATCGTCCTGCAGTGACCGCAGGCACCTTACAGCACCTTCTACGGCGGTCGTTCTGGCCACTCCCTCCAACTCCGTCATGTTCATGGACCGTGTGACCGCCCCACTTATGCGCTCCATATCCTCGGTGGTACCGTTCCTAATAATATAATGACGTACCAGAGCGAGGCTGCTGGACATGGTCGACGCCTCGTCGAGTAGGTATGAAGGTACCCCCTCCTCGACAAGCACATCGAAGAGCTTCCTTTTCATGAGTCGGAAGTCGACCGTAGTATGGACAAGGGTTCCATCGAGATCGAAGATTGCCCCTCTAATGGCCACTTTCCCCATGTTTTTACCGTCTCTCAGCGCGAAATACTTCCTTCTATTTAGACCGTAGGAATCTAATATTATCAAAATCAATACTTTCTACAGGATGGCACAATATTATTATTTATCATTAAAAATCGGAAATTTAAAACTATTGGTAGCATGCTCAACTACTTTTTTTATATTTACTGGGCCAAAGGGATGTACACTCGGATTAGGTGAAGAAATGAAAACGAAGACATTAATCATGTTCGGCTTGGCCGCCCTTTTAATTGCGGCGTTCGGAGTGACCGTGATCGTGACCAATCTGGCGGTGGGACCTTTCATCATACCTGGTATCGACCCGCACATCATCCCCGGTATCGATCCCCACATCATACCTGGTATCGACCCGCACATCATCCCCGGTATCGATCCCCACATCATACCTGGTATCGACCCGCATTAAGAACCGTTAGCCTGGCTTTCTGAGCCCGGCCATCCCTTTTCCCTAACTTGATGGTCAAACGGTGATGTTAGCAAGGGCAAGCTCGACCTCTTTTTTAAGGTTCTCCGCTGCCCCTGTCGTGGAGATCTCCAGAGCCTCCTGCAGCAGACCCTTAGCACCGTTCTTGTCCCCGCTCTTTATGAACTGCTGTGCGATCTCATACAGCCACCTGCCAAGTAGGAGCGGCGCATCCATGCGTCTTATGGTACCAAGAGCATCGGCGAACTCCTCCTTCGCCCATTCCCACTCCATCTTCTTGTTGTAGATGTAGCCCTGCATCAAGTGCATATCGGCGATCAGGATGGGGTTGTCCAGCTTCTCAAAGATCTTGGTTGCCTGGCTTATGTATTCTTTTGCCTTCTCCAGCTCGTCCATCTCCACGTAGACGACGACGGCGTTTCGTAGGGCATAGCCCTGCAGCTCCAGGTTGCCGGAGGTCCGCCCCATCTCCACTGCCCTCTCATGATACTTGGCCGCCTCCGAGAAGTTGAACACCTCGGCCAGGCTTGTCCCCACACCTATACAGATCCTGGCGATGTTATCCACATCGCCTGTGCGCTCCAGGACCTCCAGCGCCTCCTTCTTGTACTTGATCGCCTGGTGGTGGTCCAGGGTCGTGGAGAGCACCCTCCCTATCCCATACAACGCCATGCCCAGCCCGATGTCATCAAGGCTCCTCTGGGCCAGCTCCATGGACCTCTTGAACGCAGCCATGGCATCCTGGTGTCGGCCGCGGCTCTGAAGCACCCCGCCCAGATCATAGTACGTTTCTACCAGCGTATGGGGGTCCTTGACCTCTTCCGCGAGCCCCAGGCTCCTCACGAGATAATCCTCGGCCTTCTCGAACTCCGAACGCCGCAGATGTATGACCCCTATCCGACGATTGACCTCGGCCAGCAGACGGCGGTCTTGGTCCGGCTCGCACAGCCTAACGATCTCCTCGAACCTATTTATTGCCCTATCCCACTCCCCTCTGACCTCCAGGATGTCCCCTTCCAGGAGAAGAAGCTCCATCTTCTCGCTGCGATCTATGTTGTCGCATTGCGATTGCAGGGAGGTCAGCAAGGGGGCGAACGGCAGGCCGTATCCCTTGGAGATTATGTCCCGCCCGTTTCCGGCGGCTATGCGTATGGCCGTGCTGTACTCCTTGGCCATGAGGCAGTGGTACAGCGCTTCCACGTGGGCCGGGGCCGAGGTGTCCTGCAGATAATAACGGGAAGCGGCCTTGTGGTAGGTTATCCTTTGCCGGGGGGACAGACGTGAGTAGAAGAACTCACGCAGCAGGTCGTGCATGCCTATCATGCGGCCTACCGATTCGTGCAATAGAGATTTTGACAGCAGGACATCTATGGTGTCATAGTCGACGAGGTAATCTTTGTACTCCATCTCCTTCTGGACCACACCAAGGTCCTTGGCGATCTCCTCCTCCATGGTGTAGAAGGCGTCCACCAGGACCGGATATCGGAACACTGAGGCGATGTCCAGGATCCTCCTCTCAGTTATGTCCAGCTTGGAGTAGACCTCCTGTTCGATGAACATGCGTACGTTCTTGCCCAACGCGCTCTTGGGACTGTCCACGAGCTCCAGGAACAGAGGATGTCCCCGCGTTGCCCGATATATATCAAGGAGGTCGGCCTCGGGAAGCTCGCGATTGCGCATGAGGCGGAGGGAGCTGTCCATGTCGAGCCCCTCCATCATCATCTCCACCACTAGGCCTTTGAAGACCAGGCTCCGGGAATAGAAGGAGGGGATCTCCCGGGACGTACATATCAGTGAAACATGCTCCAGGCTCTCCAGCACTCCGGTCATAGCTGTAAGGAAATCCTGTACCGACCGGTCTGCCTTGTGAACATCATCGATAATGAACACCGTGGGCACGTCCCGCAGCTCCATGTCCAGGATGGTCGAGACCTCGCCGATTGCGGGATTCTCGGTACGCGACAGGTAACGTTCCAATCCCTTCTTGCCAAGCTGAGAGAGGAACTCGGCGATAGGGGTCAGTAGGATCCTGAGGTTCACCCATTCGTGGACCCGGTACCAGAACACGTTCCTCTGGTCGCGGATATCCTGCACGAACTTAGCTAGAAGGGTGGTCTTTCCTATTCCGGGGATACCGCACACTGCCATCAGACGCGCGTTGGGGGAATCCAGGAGCTCTGCCAAGCTCTGGAGCTCTTTTTGTCTGCCGAAAAAAACCCTTACAGTAGGCTTTCGGTCGGTGTAGTCCACGAACCGGCGGTCCGCTTTCACCTTCCCTTCGTGGAAGGCTGAACAGTCGAAGCGTCCTCTGGATACACCTAGTGCAAGGTCCAAGAACGCGTACCGTTTAGGGAGGTACAGGGAAAGCTTACCCATGTTGTCCTCGTGCACCATCCCATCGAAGTCAATGATGGTGATAGGCGTCCGCTCGATCTCCGCCTTCAGTTCCAGTGCTTTCTGATAACCACCAGGTGTTAAAAAATAGACCTTCTTGACGCTGGCGTAGCCCTTTACATGTTTGGTGTGAACCTCTATCACCGACTCCTCGGCCAAAGAGTTGACGACCTTGGAAACATTGTTTCGGCCGATATCTATGGCATCAGCTATGCCTTCCTGTGTGATCATCGCAGGAGCATCAGAGTCCTGCTGGTATCTCTGATAGCTGAGGAGGTGAAGGATGACTCTCTCCCTGACAGTAAGCAGAGTCTTCTTAGATGACCGGTTCACCGGGAGAACATAAGAGTATAAGACAAAATATTTTTCGAGGAAAAAATGAGCATGCTCAAATCGATTATTTATATCGCGCAAACCGAAAAGGGCATGTTAATATAAGGTGAAAGCCGATGAAAATCGATTCAAAGATATCCATGCTCATTGAAGGCTACCCTCGTAATGGTTACCAGACGTACTCAAGGATCGTCAGAGGGTCCAAAAGGGGCCTGTGCATATCCCGGCTCCATCCTGGATATGTCGCTCACAAGTACAGCCTAGATGAAGCGAAGAGGTACTGGCTAAGCAACCAGAGGGGGGACGATTCCATAACGCCCAAGTCCCTGCATCAGCTGGTCAAGACCCTGCGCATCGAGCTCAGGGACAGGTCCGGTGGAACGATCTTCATGGATGGGCTGGAGTACCTATTGATATTCAATGATCTGAGCAAGGTGATGTCGGCGCTTGAAGAGATCGATGACCTCTTGAAGGCCTCCAATGTGGAACTGATAATTTCGGTCGATCCCCTCACCTTCGAGCAGAAGGACCTAGAGAAGCTGTGGACCTCCTTCCCACGCTATACGGGCGAAGAATTGCTCTGTAAGCATTTCGTATCCAACGCACAGCACATTCCGACCGTTGCGCCCATGGCGGTCGGACAAGAGTCCTCTGGTCTGAAGATATAGGAAAGGAAGTGAGAGGGGCACAAACCCTGGCATCCGAGCTGTTAGGTCCGCCGGCGGAGGGTCCGTTGGACGGGCCGGGCGACCATGTGTCCGCCAATGCGTGGTCGCCCAAAACTATTTTTTTCCGAATTATTGTGATGCTCAGGCATCGGGACCCAGTTGTTTACAGCGGTTTTCCAAGGGCGGTCATCGTTTAAGGACCATCAGATCTCAATGATTAGCCTCTCTCGCATTTCATCCCCCAGCTTTCCACTACAGAAGTTGAAAGTGTTACTAAAGGGAATGCAATAATTACCTTCACCAAAATGATCGAAAAACGATCCTTGGAATGTAAGGGTCCCCGATGTAGAGGTTATATGATCTCCGTGTATCGGCTTATACGTGCGATCGAGCGGCCGTCAAGGGCCTCTGGGTCAACAGGCATAAGCAAGATGGACTCGGAGGTCATGATCATATCATTGACCTCCTCCACGAACATCTGCACCTTTTGGAAATCGTTGAACAAGGTGAGATACTCTATGCCGTCGAACATGATCACCGCATTCTCGGTGTCCATAAGGAAATGATTTATTCTGTGCAGTATCTTGTGTAGCTGATCCGGCGAAATATTGTTGTCTCCGCTGCGCTCGCTCAACCAAAAAGCTTCGATCTTGCTTCCCGGGAGCCTTTCCCTTAGTAGATCGGGATGGGTCCTGCTCACGCACAAAGTAGCTGCTCCGGAGTAGTCGAAATCTTGGAGCAATCGAATGGTCTTCTCCATCCTTTTTTCACGAACCAGATATACTCGACCACGGTCGATGAGGGGAATCCCGTTCTCAATGCCAATCCCGAGAGAAACCTCGTTCCTTGTTTCGATCTTAGTCAAGCCAGACAAGTTGAGTGGTCAACCCCTTTCAGCTCATTGCAGATACTGGAGCGTCTTCATCATCGTTTTATCAATATAAAAAACCCATCTAGGATATTATCGAAAAATATCAATCAGTCATTCCCGTATTAAGGAATGAAAATAAATGATTGTAGCAAGTTTCCTGAATACAACATTTCGATTTATTCTAGAAGTGATAATAATCACACTATGTTCATTTTTGAGAACGTAAAATTATCACATTGTGTATCGAAATAATATCTAACCTCGATCACCGGTATGGGTCATTCCAGGCATCAATCAGATCATTTTCGTCCTTGGAAGAGGCCGACCTCATAGGACCTGTCCAACGTTTCAAAGGTCTTCGGAGAGCTAAATGCTCGCGCTTGCGATGAAAGAAGGACTTCGCTTAGGTAGTAAAAGATTGGAGTATGAAAATGAGGATGGTAGGGAAAAAAAGAGATCTGAAAATGGTTTATGAGGAGGAGTTCTTCAGATCCCCATGGAGGTACCTGCCATACCCCACCATATCCAACAACCCATGGCCAGAGAGGTTGAACACGATGACCTTCTCCTCGTTGTTCCTCTTCGCCTCCAGGGCCTTGTCAATGGCTGCCTTGATGGCATGGGAGGACTCGGGTGCAGGGATGATACCCTCCGTCTTGGCGAAGGTTATAGCGGCCTCGAAGGTCTGGTTCTGCTCGTAGGAAACAGGGGTAACCAGGCCCAGCTTTGTCACCTGAGACACGGCCGGGGCCATGCCATGGTAACGAAGTCCTCCTGCATGGATCGGCGATGGAACGAAATCACAGCCCAAGGTGTACATCTTCACCAGTGGGGTCATACCTGCAGTGTCCCCGAAGTCATAGCGGTTCTCCCCCTTGGTGAGGGAAGGCACCGACGTTGGCTCCACGGCGATGAACTCGGTCTCGTTCTTCCCCTTTATCTTCTCACCGATCATGGGGAAGGAGAAGCCAGCGAAGTTGCTGCCGCCACCGACGCAACCGATCATGTAGTCAGGGGTAATATCTATCTTCTTCATCTGCTGCATGACTTCCTGGCCTACCACCGTCTGGTGCAGCATGACGTGATTCAGAACGCTTCCGAGGGAGTACTTGGTATTAGGCTGGTGCACGCACGTCTCGATGGCCTCGGATATTGCTATGCCCAGGGTGCCCGGGTGTTCAGGGTTCTTCTGGAGGACCGAGCGTCCGTACTCCGTCTCCTTGCTCGGAGAGGCGTACACCTTGGAGCCATATGTCTCCATGATGAGGCGGCGGAAGGGCTTCTGGTCGAAGGAGACCCGCACCATGAAGACGGTGCAGTTCATGTCGAAATGGGCACAGGCAAGTGCAAGGGCGGAACCCCACTGTCCGGCACCTGTCTCCGTTGTCAGGTTTTCCACCCCTTCCTTCATGTTATAGTAGGCTTGAGGGATGGCGGAGTTGGGCTTATGGGAGCCTGCAGGCGAGAGGTCCTCGCGCTTGAAGTATATCTTGGCCGGGGTCTTCAGAAAGGCCTCCAGCCTCTTTGCCCTCTGCAAGGGCGAGGGCCGTCCGAGCATCATGTATGCATCGCGCACCTCCTCAGGAATGGGGATGCAACGGTCATTGGTCGTTTCCTGATACCAGGAGGCCTTGGAGAATATCCCCTTCCAATCATCTAACGTAACGGGCTCCTTGGTGCCCGGGTGAAGGTGAGGAGGTATGGGCTCGGGCAGATCGGCCGAAATATTGTACCAGTTCTTGGGTATTTCTTCGCTGGTTAAGCTGACCCGGTCGTCGGGGCGTATGGACATGAAGACCCAGAATCTCTATGGAATATTTAACACTATTGTGTAATAATGTATGTTTATGTCCATTATCCACAGCTATCACACTGCATCGCCCCCTCCTCGCCTCTCATCAGTCTCCCGCATTCTGGACAGTGCCTGCTATCTCTGATGGTGGTCAGGACCTGGCCGGGCTTGGAGCCCTCACGATAGACTGTCACGCCCTTGCATCGGCGGGAATGAGCATAGGTGAAGGCATGAAGAATATCCTGCCAGGTCGCAGATGCCGGAAGGTTGATAGTTTTTGACACTGCGTTATCAACATGTCGTTGGAAAGCGGCCTGCATATCGATCTGCTCATCAACGGGGACGTCATGAGCGATCACGAAAATGTTACGAACATCTGGGGGCACCTTGGTAAGATATTGTATGGACCGTACTGTTGACAGTTCCATCAGTAGGTCGTCATCTAGGAAACCGTCCTTCCTGGCAACCTCCAAGAAAGTGGGGAGGGTCTCGTTAAGGTGTTGACCTTCGAGCACAGTTCTTGAGTAGGATATGGCATAGTAGGGCTCAATGCCTGAGGAGCAACCAGCGATCAAGCTGATGGTACCCGTAGGCGCTATGGACAGTAGGGTAGCATTACGACGGGGGGAGGTAACTGTGGATGCATCGATGTTGGGAAAGCTACCCCGGGACTCGGCGATATCGCGTGAGGTTCGTTCCGCTTTCTCCTTAATAAAACAGATGATCCTCTCTGCCATCTCTATTGATGAGAGGCTTCCGTACCTCATCTTCAGGCGCACAAGAAGGTCAGCGAACCCCATCACTCCCAGCCCGATCTTCCGGTTGCCCTTCACGATCCTGGTCGTCTGCTCCAGGGGATAGCGGCTGGCATCGACTACATTGTCCAGGAACCTCACGCCCATGTCCACGGTCCTGGCGAGCTTATTCCAGTTCACCCCATCCTCGTCCACCATGAGATTAAGATTGATCGACCCTAGGTTGCATGCCTCGAAGGGGAGGAGAGGTACCTCACCGCAAGGGTTGGTGGCCTCAATTTTACCTAGGGCGGGAGTGGGATTGTCTCTATTCACTGTATCTATGAACAGGATGCCAGGGTCCCCGCTCCTCCATGCCGCCCTGGCCATCCTTTCCAGGAGGTTACGGGCAGATAACCTACGGACCTCTTCCCCCCTCCTAGGATTTATGAGGGCCATCTTCTCATCGAGGTACACTCTGCGCATGAAATCGTCGGTGACCGCCACCGAGAGGTTGAAGTTGGAGAAGGAGATGAGATCGTCTTTGGCGTTCACGAAGGCCTCGATGTCAGGATGATCGACCCTCAGAACGCCCATGTTGGCACCCCTTCGCCTACCGCCCTGCTTGATGGCCTCGGTGGCGGCATCGAACACCCGCATGAAGGAGACAGGACCTGAAGCGATACCACCTGTGGAGCGCACTGTGTCGCCCTCCGGACGGAGGAGGGAGAAGGAGTAACCGGTACCACCCCCGGTCTGCTGGACGACAGCCCCGTACTTTACAGCATCATAAATGCCCTCGATCGAATCGTTGACGGGAATGACGAAACAAGCGGAAAGCTGCTGTATCTCGGTCCCTGCGTTCATAAGCGTGGGGGAGTTGGGCAGGAACTCCAGGGCGCTCATGGCCCGAAAGAACTCCTCTTCCTCCCCTTGGCGATCACCATAGGTCTCGTTCACGGCCGCAATATTTCTGGCGACCCTCCGGAACATCTGTTCTGGGGTCTCGCAGGTCCTCCCCATCCTATCCCTGAGGAGATACCGTCTTTCGAGGACCTGAAGGGCATTGGCGGACAGGAGAGCCGACACCGTCATAGTGGGATAGATTGTCTGGATGGACTTAATTACTATCTCGGCATGAAACGGGCGTTAATGTTCGTGCCAGGACCGTGGAGATAACACCACTGTTCTTTCGAAGCCCTATGGGTCAGAA
Source organism: Methanomassiliicoccus sp. (assembly GCA_012719175.1). Lineage (NCBI taxonomy): Archaea > Methanobacteriati > Thermoplasmatota > Thermoplasmata > Methanomassiliicoccales > Methanomassiliicoccaceae > Methanomassiliicoccus > Methanomassiliicoccus sp. Next base: position 370,335 of record JAAYAX010000004.1, on the reverse strand, counting down.
AAAACGTTCCGGGTGTGCCATGCCTTAGCGATCCTGCTCCCCTGCAGCTCCTGTTTAAGATCGGCAGGGGCTAGGAGTTTCTGGTCTGTGATGAGATATTTGAAGAGCTCCAAGGGGGTGCTCTCGAAGACCTGAACGAACTCCGTGAGGTTCGCCTCGACCTCGTTCTCATAAGTGATGAGGTCTGAAAGCGTCACCGGACTGATCTTGCTCCATCCACAGACCGCATAGGCGTCGACATCGAACACATTGGCGGCCTCAGCGATGGCCCTGGTACCAATCTTGTTCACCAGCCCCGACTGGGTCACCGAATCCGCTCCCACGAGCACTGTATCCATCCCTGCCATTCGCGAGAAGACGGTAGAGTCGTGTATTATCTCCACGTGCAATCCATGCTCTGAAAGGATCTTGGCGAACTGCCGCCCCTCCCCGCCGGGAAGGGCTTCAGCAACCGTGACCTTAAAAAGGCGGTCCTTGGCCAATGCCTTTAGCACCTGGGCGACGGTGGAGGAATAAGAAGTGGTCATCAGATGCTCCCCCTTTATTGTCTCGACCGATAGATCGGTTATGCGCAGCCCGCTCTTCCTCTCCTTCTCCCTGAGGTCCATGATCGCCCCATAAAGGAGGTCGATGCCATCCTTCCCCTTCTCTGACAGTAGAAGTATGGTGTTGGCGATGTTGAAGAGGGGGGCGACGCTCGGTTTGGCACGATGAAGGGCTATGGCAAAATCCTCCCAATCCGAGGGAGGGATGGACACGATGGTGTCCTCTGGGATGGCCAGCAGGTCGTTGAGGGTCGAGGCCATCATCTCCGAAGCGCCTGAATTGCCATCCCTGGCCAATGATTCCGCAATATCTCTGAGACGGTGGTCCATGTAGATTAGAATCGGAAATGAATATATGACTATTTACCGTAGAACTGATGATGAAAGGATTTGGTGGAAAGGGTTTTGGAGGTCTCTGAATCGTGATCTTAGGATGTGCTCGTTTGGATGGAGTTGTTAAAGGGTTTAGAGGGAAAGGGTTTTGGAGGTCCTCAATGAGGAAGAGATTTTCGTGTTCATCGTTTGATTGGAATATTTTTCACTGGGAGAGGGTTTTAGAGTTCAGGCGTAGCTCGAGACCACTTCGTCGGATATATGCTCCAGCATTGTGAGCTTCTGGGGGAAGTGATTGCGTGGGTCTAAGCTGATGATCAAGTTGCTGCCGTCCTCATTCACCTTGTCAGAGGCTCTAGCCAGCACATCAAGGACAGGGCGGAACCCGTTCCACATCTCCAGGACGTCCAGGCCGTTGAGAACGATTATGCCGTCCTTGTTCTCGGCTAGGAATTGGTTGATGTACTTCTCAAACACCTCAAGGTTCATGGGCGGGATGCACTCGTCGTTGGGGCGGGTGCTCAACCACATGGTCTCTAACATGTGCTCGTCAAAGTCCAATTGGCTCCTGAGAAGCCGGGGTGGGTTCTTCGAGATATATAGTGTCTTTCTTCCATTATCCATTTCTTTTCTCAATACCTGATGCGTTCTGAGCGGGACCCTCTCCTCGAACAGATAGAACTTACCCTTGGACAGTTTCATCGGACTCTCTCCTGTTCCTTGTCCAACTAAAGTAGGTTTGTAGGTATTAGGGGTTTGTCCAATCGGAATAATCAAAAACTGATAATAATGCCGCTACAATTGCGGATTATTTCAAAGTTATATTGATTTTGATATTTACTGGCATTAGTAAATATTTGAACGCCATTAGTCTTACTTCGTGGTCTTGATACTGATAATCTAATGACCTCATACAGTATGCTGGAATATATTCATTAATGAAAATATCAAAAATATGACGTACTTTTTTCTGTATGGATGGCAGTAAGGACCTGAAGTAATATCAGAGATGATATGGAAAAAATGCAAAAGTGTCAGGTGAGGGTAGTAGGCCCCCTTCTGTTTCAGGCAGCATTCAACTTCGCACCCTACCCGTCGGTCCTGAGCCGTCATCCCGACTGTTTGGGCTTGCTCCGGTGGGGAGTCGCCGTTTCACCATTTCCCTGACCAACGTCACCGCCGAGCAGATCATTCTCGGTCAAGGCTGTGTCGTTTCTGGGCCCTTGCCCTGGCTCTCGCCAGGCCGCTTTTCGCGACCCACCTTTCTCATGGAGGAGGGACCTTCCTCAGCTGGACCTGCGTCCTACCGTCGGCCGCCCTCCCTCTCCTGACGCCCCTTCTTAAGGTCGGTTACCAATATAATGATATCTAGATATGCGATAGCAAGACCGCCTTTCGGGTGTGACATGTTCGTTCACAGGCCTTTCATGGCCATATTGTGTGTACCACTGCTATTCATCTATATTTAAACAGAATAATTCTATTATCGATCGATCAAGGCCTGGAAGCGCTCAGTCTAACAAACGAGCTAGCGTGGTCTGAATCAGACCTTCCGGCTCATATTCGAGATGACCCTGTCAGGATATCAGATAGCCAACGCCTCTTGGACGATCTTGGACATCTCCTCTATGTTATATGCGGTACCGCAGTAGGAGCAGAACTTGAGCCCTGTTGCACTGGAGTTCTTGTCAATAGTGATGCTGGCACCACAGTTGTGGCATTTATAGGGGACGGCGAGCCCTTTGTTCCCGATCTGCTCGATCAATTGGTTCATGTCCACGGTCACATGCTTGACCATCTGAACACGGTTCTTTTCCCGGACCTTGCCGGCGGATGACCATAGTTTGTGCTCTTCGAATATCTTGGCCGCGCCCTCGTAGTTGCCCGCCTTGTCCAGATTAATGGCCTTCCTTAGGTCGATCACCACGGGCTGGCCCGGCTCACCGCCTTCGTTGGACAACACCCATTCCTGTACGACCGAGCGAAGGACGGGATCACTTTCGGTCAAGGCCTTCAGCTCTGAGGTCCACTTGCTCCTTTCCAGTTCCTCTGTCAAGTGAGCCTGGTACTGCTCCTCCTTGACAATTCCCTGACAAGAGGAGCATAATAACTTGCCATCGCTGAGGTACTTCTTCTTCTCACCATTGATGGTCTGGAATGAGGCGAGGTTGACCAGCACCAGTACCACCAGGGCCGCCATCACGCTGTTCACGTTGATGAACGGCAGCTCCGGCAGCATGGGATCGGAGATCTGGTCTATCATTATGATGAAGGCTAGACCTAGGATGCCTACGCATATCAGGGTAAAGAACACCCGGACACCGTTCACAGCGCGCATCTTCACAAACGGCGATCCGCACTTCTTACATCGAAAACCGTTGGCAGCCATCTTTGGAAATCACTCATTTGTAGTATCTAAGGCTTGTCAGGTGAAGTGCGTTTTTCCGAAAGCTGATACTATGCGGGGGGGGGGTACGCTCGAGGACAGGCTCACGTTCGCTAGGTAAAGGACAAGACCGCCGAACGGCTAGTATTGTGGCCTTTGCTCAGCCGAGTTCCGAGGCCTTTCCAACGCCTCACGGATTAGGTTCGTGGAAAAGGTCAATATCATATCGCCCAATCCACGGTCGATGAGCGAGGTTTCGCTGAGGAACGGTTCAACTAAGGTATTGCTCCTGGCACTGGGGATCACCCTCGGGTTCGCCCTGATCGAGATCATCGGCGGCATACTAAGCGATAGCCTGGCGTTGCTCAGTGATGCAGGGCACATGTTCACCGATGTCCTAGCCTTGGGGTTAAGCCTCGGCGCCTCTATCGTGACCACCAGAACTCCGACGAAGAGGCACACCTTTGGTTTCCATCGCATCGAGATACTGGTAGCTCTGGTAAATGGGATCACTCTGGCGGTCCTTTCCATAATCATCATCTTGGAGGCCCTCGAAAGGATAGGTCAGCCACGATCGGTGGACTCCTCGCTCATGCTCATTATATCCGTGATTGGCCTGGGCGCGAACCTTCTGGGAATATACATCCTTCGGGACAAGACCAAGGAGAACCTCAACGTCAAGGGTGCCTACCTTCACATGCTGGGTGACCTCCTTTCTTCTATTGGGGTCATACTTGCCGCCCTCCTGATATTCTTCTTCAACCTCACTATCGCCGACTCGATCATCAGCATAATCATCGGGTTGGTGATCATCTTCGGTGCTTACCGTCTGGTGGACCAATCGATTGCTATCCTGCTGGAAGCAGCCCCGGAACATATCGACATGGAAGAGGTAGAGAGGGTCCTGATGGAGATAGAGGAGGTCGAACGGGTTCACGACCTCCATGCCTGGACCCTGACCTCGGGAGTATATGCCATGAGCCTTCACTTGGTGGTCAAGGACCGCCCAATAAGTACATGCAACAACATCATACTCAAGGCCAATGAGCTGCTGAGAGAACGTTACCAGGTCACACATTCTACCATTCAGATAGAGAGCGAGGGAGAAGAGAAGTGCATTATCCCCAGCTCTTGATGCTCAGTATCTTGATTTCACGTTGACACTGAATATCTGAGATAATAGTAGTAGCCCATCGGCAGATCAGATATGAATATCAAGGTCCTAGTTTTCCCGGCTCTATTCCAAGGTCAGTTAGGGCACACTATTGTGAAGCTAGTAAATGGACAGACGAAAAGGCTTGACCGTACATGATCCTTCTATGTTCTCTCTTTTCAAGGGACCCGATCACCGTGAGGAACACAGACGTGGTCGATGAAGAGCGTCCCCATATGCGAGCGTCGTCACAGGTTAGATGAGAATCGGGATCGATTTATCCTTACCCTCCGCCATCCAACTCCTCGAGGTTCAATCCGAATCCTCTTCCGCTTCCTCTGTAGACGGTATCCTCTGTGCGGTCGCGGATATCTTGAATGCACTGTGGCCAACACACTCGGAGCACTTGGTCGAGGTGAATTGGTACTTGCAGAAGTAGCAATGGACATCGCTCATCTTTTTCACCTAAGAAGCAAGCAGCTTATCCGCAATATATAATCAGTCAATACCCGATTAGTATCTTTGATAACAGGTGGTTATTTATAATAGATATTATTGTTTTTATAAATAATATTTTATATATTTTTTAAGACGATGGATAAGTGAAAAAACCACTATTAATCTTATAGAGGTGGTTATCTAAGCAGATTATCATCCTTTATCGAATATTTTTTGCCAGTGTCATTCGCCTCTTCATTGAAAAAGCCTCAGATCTCAGTGAACGAGCACACGAATATGCTTATTGACACATCTACACGGACCATCTAATCTCCCATCACAAACCTGGGCTATCGTCCGAGAATATGATGCAGACGTTTCAACCGGAGTACCTTTAAGAAAAACCATCGTAGTGACCTAATTTATGTTTTTTCAGATGGCCAACCAGAATTTCAGAGCCTCGTGCCTATCGAAGATAGATATGCAGCCCAACACCGAAGAGGCTTCTCGGTCCGTTCTTGGACTAGGAAGGATGTCATTAATATCGTTCATCCCCTTCGCCCAGAGGTAGCTGTTCACTGTAGGAAGTTGAGGCATTTGTGGTGACCACGCTCCCTGGGAGAATCGATGGACATGATAGCGAATATCGCCAATGCAATGATAACATACTACTCGGGTGATCCCAAACGGATCAACCACTTCATGAAGGTATACTCCTTCGCCAAGACCATCGGGGAGTTGGAAGGCCTGGACCCTAGTACTCTGAGAATCCTGGAGGTTGCCGCTCTCACCCATGACATAGGGATCAAGGTCAGCGAGGCGAAGTACGGTTGCTGCCCCGGCAAGCATCAGGAGAGGGAAGGCCCCCCCGTCGCAAAAATAATGCTTGATCAGCTCGGATGCGAACCTGCGCTAGTGGACCGTGTTTGCTGGCTGATAGCCCACCATCACACCTACGGCAATATCGATGCCAGGGACCATCAGATCCTGGTAGAGGCGGATTTCTTGGTCAACATCATCGAGGACAGTATGCAGGGGCCGGCGATTGCGAAGATCAAGGAGGAGATCTTCCGAACTCCTACTGGAATCATTTTTTTGGACTGCCTCGCTTCCTCAAGCGTTTGCGGCAGCAGGGCTGATAAGGATGGCCTTGCAATTGGAGATGCGCAGAAATAATAGAATGGGCCGAACAATGAGAGCCATTGTAGCCATAATTATGAGCCAATCGATGTTTGTAGAGAATGATGGTGCAGGGGCTGCGATTTGAACACAGGAACCACTAAGGACAAGGCCCTCAACCTTGCGCCGTTGGCCAAGCTTGGCTACCCCTGCTTGTAGCCCACCCAATAATGGGAACGAATATTAAGTTTTCCTCTGCAAGGCCCCAAAATTGCCCGACCCGACGAAGTTTTCTCGCCCCGTCAAAACGCTTGTCCTTCCCCATAGCGCTCTGGAATGATCATTTGCTTTCATTCAAATGGAACAGGTTGAGGAACCCATGGCAGGCGCAGACAGTGGCGATCGCGCAGGTGCTTCCGTCCTCCAATTGCTCCAAGGATGATAGCATGGCTGCCAGCTCTTTACCGGATATGGAAGCAACATCCTCGGTACGGGTGGTCTGCAGGACTATGGGCAGATCGACCCTGTCCTCCACAGCTCGAAAGATGGCCTCGTGCATAGGAATGGGAATGTCTCGACCCGTCACCGGGCAAATGGAGGGTTGCATGCAGCCATCATCGCATAGTAGCGAGGACGGCATGTAGCTGGTAACCACCACCGCCTGCTGCAGATCACTGACCATCACCGACCCTGAAGGAAGGGCCTTGATAATGGTGGGCAATATTTCTGTCATGGGCCTTAGCGACTTCCCAAGGCCCCGAACATGCTCTGCCGCGAGATGTGCCGCGAGATGACCGCGGGATGCGGCCACGACCCGGTCAGGCACCCACCTTTGAAGGATGTTCAGAAGAGCTCGAGTTCCATCATCCACTAACAGATGGATGCTACCGGGTGGGGAGCCTTGGAACGTACGTAAGTCGTCGATGATGCTGTCGGCATGGGATCGCGCGCGACAATTGGCATCAATATCGATCACCAGGACCCTGTCCCCTTGGGTGCGACCCTGCAGGGCCGCCTGGGTGCCAAAGGACCCACCCCCCACGCAGATCATGATGGTCATTCTATCGCGGTCTGAGACACTTAACACAGGGTCCGACATTCTGGAGGATCAGAGGAGCTTCTTCCCAGCATCCTTGCCTGAGGTGCACTCGTATACCTCTGTGATCTTGAGTACCAGGAGGGAACGGCATTTGAGGTCCGCCCTCTTAGCGCTCACCATCTCCTTCATCCTCTCATATTCCTCGCCTTCCTCCATTACCGTCACATCGGCCCTTATCTTGAGGCATCCTTTCACGCCCTGGGTCCATACGTAGAGCGACGCGCGGGGGTTCTCTTTGACATTGTTAATGGTGGCATCCATGAACTGGTTGCCGATCCAGATGGTCTCAGGATCGATGAGGAACACCGAGCCCACTGGCACCACGTTGGGATCGCCATCCGCGGAGGCAGTGGCCAGAGGGAAGTAGCGGGTGTTCTTAATGAGCTCCATCATGTCAGTGGTTAGGCTAACCATGCTCGTGAATGAGCTGCATCCCTATAAGACTGTTAAGGAGGGTCGCTGATGAACACGCCGGAAGGCCGTTCTTGAGAAATGGGAACTTTTACGTGGTATGAGATTAAAAAATAAAAAAATGTGGATCAGGTTTAGAACCTGTCCCTGGGCTTGTGCTTCTGGAAGCAGTCCCTGCAGTACACAGGCCTGCCTTCCGTCGGCTTGAATGGTACCTGGGTCTGAGCTCCACAATCGGAGCAAGTTGCGTCGTGCATTTCGCGGGGTTCGCGGCTGTAACCGCCCTGTCTCTTGTTTCCGTACATTACTATACCTACTGTTGGTTTGTTTCGTCCTAAAAAAATCCTCTCAGACTTTTTCGACTAACCCGCCAAAGAACTTCTAGTACTTAAAATAATGTTTTGAAACACGTCATTCCGTTTTCATTATTATATGATTGATGCCCTGACCAGGAGGCCATAACTCTTTCATGCGAACGCCTATAAGTTCAAAGGGTTTATATCACTTAAACAAATGGACGAAGATGTCAGGCGTGATGGGCCCGGTCCTGGGCTCTGCTCAGGCGCTGATGACATATGGAATGAGATGAATCATGACCCAGCGAATAAAGACAGATTGTGAGAGGTGCGGTGCGAGGTTCGAGACGATATCTGAGCTGCATGCGCATCTAGAGGACGTTCATGGTGAAATGCAACGCAAGCGTGTTATCCCCCGAAAAAAGCCGAAGAAGAAATGAGCGATAGCCGAAAAGAGCGGCGATCGCCCCCTTTCAGTTCAGAGATCGCCCCATCGTTGAAACGGGACGTGGTCAAGGCAGACCTCCTTCGGACATCCCTTTTTTGTTGGGCTCACGTTCGTGTCCCATGATCAGGCGTTCTTGATGATGTAAAAAAAAGTTGGCGGTGACGTAGCCCTCGACGAGGGTACGTTCCGTGCCTTGGTCTAACGCCAGGGGTAGTGTTTGCCCCTCTTGTCGGACCAGTTCTCCAGCCCATGCTCGCGTATCATCTGATGGTTGTGCTCGATGGTCTTCCCATGGAATCTCTTCAGGGATGCCAGCTTATTGCAGGTGGAGCTGTCATTGCATTCCCAGCAGCCCCTGTGCCCTTTCGCTTTCACGCAGTCCCGGACGATGCAGACCTTCTTTCCTCCACCACATGCGCAGGGCCCTCTGCATTCGATGGCCTCGATCTCGTCGAGCACCCTGATGAATATGGGGTAATCAAGCAGCTTCCCATAGGCCTGGGACCTCAGGTAGGCATACTGGTCGAACTGGACCTCGTCCAATGCTTTCTTCAGCTCCTCTACGGCCTTGAACACGCGCTTGTCGTGGGGAATACAGTCACCGCAGTAGAGGCCGCAGTAGGCAGTACGTTCTGTGGATTCTGACATGATGCTCAGCCCCCCTAGGCCCTGTTCGGTCTTTGAATCTTTCGTCAGCAGCTTTATGAGATAGGATTTAACACATGCCACCTACAGCATGGACCGCCCACGGATATGCCGGTCTTTACGATAATTCTGAGCCCGCGTGTTGTTGGCATTCTGAGATCAATGTACTCTTCTCCCTGCTCCGCCCTTCGAGTATGACCGGCGGCCAGTGGATGCCGTACCTTCACCTCTTCAGTTGTTTCCCTCAATGGTGACGGGTACAATTTTTTCGTATTACCTGCTCGGCATCCCCGTCCCAAAAAATCTTTATGCTCTTCAGGGGTAGGTGGGCCGAAAATGCTAGCTACAACCCACCTCCTTTTTGCCCTTATCCTCATCGGCTGGTTCGGTCTCGATCGAAAGGCCGCCTTCGCTGTACTCTTGTTCGGTGTTCTCATTGACATCGATCATGTGCTGGGCATGGCCGAGTTCGTGGCGAAGGAGGGTGTGGAGAACAGCCTTAACCTCCAGGCGGCCCTCTCCTCGGACGTGCAGTGGAAGAGTCTCCTGCACAGCCCCCAGGCGGTGTTGTTCGTGGCGCCAGTGGTCCTGGGGTTCCGCATGGTGCTCCCTCTGGTGGCATGGTCTGCGCACCTCCTCATGGACTATGTCCAGATGAACTACCTGGGCATTTGCTCGCCGGCGGAGATGTTCCTCATGGGGCTGATGGCGTTGGTCCTGTTGCATATGCGCAGGGCTGAGTTCTCGGCGACCTCCGGCGATCCCTCTCTGAAGGGACTGATAGTCCATGAGACGACGGGGTTGGCCACGCTCGTCAGTGCGTTACCGGTGCTACGCTCCCTCAAAAAGTGGATAACACCTCTAGGAAGTCTCTGGTGAACTCCGTAGTGCTCAGCTTCCCCCCGGCATCGGGGGTCCGTATTCCCTGCCCTAGGGCCGCAGGGATCGCCGACTCTATCCTTTGGGCCTTCGGACCCAAGCCCAGGAAGCGAAGCATCATGGCCGCGGAGAGTATGGCGGCGATGGGGTTGGCCACTCCCTTTCCGGCGATATCAGGGGCTGACCCGTGGGTAGGCTCGAAGAGAGCAAATTGCTCTCCGATGTTGGCCGAGGGGGCGAAGCCCAGGCCCCCTACCAGGGCCGCGGCCTCGTCCGACAGGATATCTCCGTAGAGGTTCAAGGTGACGAGGCACTCCTGTTCCTGAGGTCGCAACACCAAGGCTGCGGACGCTGCGTCCACCAGGAGGTCCCGCCCCTTCAGGCCGCTGTCCCTGACCAGATCGTAGAATATCTCTCGGAACATGCCATCGGACCTTCTGAGCACATTGGACTTGTGGACGCAGGTGATGCTCCCTCGCCCCTCCGCCTTGCACAGCTCTATGGCCTTGTCGACGATGCGTCGGCACGCTCTCTCGGTGATCCTGCGCTCGGTTATGACGCCCCCCGGGACCTCACGCTCCGACCCCGTGTACATGCCTTCAGTGTTCTCCCTCACGATGAGCACATCCAGATCGACCAATCCTATTGAGGGATGGAGCCTCTTGACCGGCCGGATGTTAGCGTAGAGGTCGAACTCTCGACGCAACTGGAGGAGAGGGGACCTGTAGCTGGGGTCGTAGGTGGTGGGCGAGGTTATGGCCCCGAAGAGCGCGGCATCGCACTCCTTCAGCAGGTCCATCGTTCCCAGTGGCAGATAGCTCCCGTTCCGCAGGAAGCTCCCCTGCCCCATCTCCGCAGGGACCATCTCCAGGTCGACGCCGATATACCGCAGGACGTCCACGGCGGAGCTGATGACCTCGGGGCCGATGCCGTCCCCCTCGATGATCGCGACCTTCCTCATCTTCGCTCGAGCCTCTCGGCGAGGCTGGCCACTATGAAGGGCAGGGTTATGGTGGCATCACCCTCCACGGTCACGTGATCGGCGTTCTCCTTCACCTTTCCCCAGGACACCGCTTCCCGCACCTGGGCCCCAGAGAGGGAGCCATCATACTCCACGGCGGTGGTCAGATACACCGCATGGTCCAGGCCTCCGCGGAACTGGTTCCACCAGATGGTGTGGTGCTTGGAGATCCCACCCCCGATCATAAGGGCCCCGCTCTCCTTGGCGTCGAAGACCATGTCCATGAGGTCCTGCTCGTCCTGGAACAGGTCTATCTTGAGGTCACGGTGGTCCTGCCAGTACATCCACAGCTGGCTGCCGAAGGAGCCGTCGGTGATCCCCGGTATGAACATCGGGACCTTCTTGCGGTGGCACCAGTATGCCAGGGAGTCCTCGTCGTGGAGCCGCGCGCCCACCTCGTCGACCAATTGGCGGGTTGATATAGAGCTCTTCCCCTTCAGGATCTCCTTGAACATGGGAGTGAGCTTCCTCTCCAATACCACACCGTAGCTGGAGTTGGGCACCAGGACGTTGCCCAGGCGGTTCATGCCCTGCTGGTGGAGCTTGACATCGTCCATATGGAAGTCGCCGTGGTAATAGCTCTTCCAGGTCCTTGCCAGATCATGGTCCATAGTCCCGCAGGTGGTGATGATGGCGTCGACCATCCCCCTCTTGACCATCTCCACAATGACCCCTCGGGTCCCCGTGGCCATGATGCATGCGGGGAACGACAGGAACTTGGTGCAGCCTTCCTTAAGCACCATCTTCTCCATTATGTCCACGGCCTCGGCTAGCTTCCTGCCGGTGAAACCTCCGGACTGGCGCAGCTGGACCATTAGGTCGTCGACGGTCATGCCCGATTCGATCTTTACATCCTTGACCGGTCTTTTGGCCTTCATGAAATAAACCTCATCGCGAATAAAAAAGCAATCCCGTGACCCTAAATAATCCTTGTCATCAGCGTACCTACGCCGCGGCATCGCCCAGGTTGACGTCCCACTCCTCTAGAATGCGCATAAGCTGAATGCGGGAGGCGGCCTCGTCCTGGTTGTTGTCCAGCACCTTCCAGCCATGGGACAGCAGCAGGATCTTCTCCCTCTCCCTGGTGAGCGAGGGTATGTTCTCGAACATCTCCTCCTCGTCCTCCCTCGTGGACATCCGCTTCATGGCGGTCTCGGGGTCGATATCGATGAGGAGCAGCCGAGAAGGGATGGGAAGCACCTTGGCGATGATTTCATAGCCCTTCTGTGCATAGCGTTTGGGCAGGTAGGCCGCGGCCATGATATAGCGCACGAACACCACCGTTTCATAGGACCGGCGCCAGCGCCTGAGCCTGATCAGGGATCCGAGGACATCGAGTATGAAGAAGGTGGTGGACACCACGAACATGGCCGCCCCTTTGCTCTGGAGGGCCCTGCGGGCGATCCTGCCCGTGAAGCGCCCGGAGGGGTGCATCTGGATCAGCACTTTCTCTCCCCTGGACTCGTAATGCTCACCGATCCAATGGGCGATGGTGCTCTTGCCCGAGCCGTCGAGCCCGTCCACGATGATCCAACGCCTCGCCCTCATCCCCCCAGGAGGAACCATTGTATCAGGAGGACCAAGGCCACGGTGGAGAAGGGGACAATGAGGTTATCGTACTCTCCCGGCGAAAGCATCTCCACCAAGGATACGAAGAGTCCCACTACCGCTGCCAGGCCGAGGGCTGTAGCAACTGAGTACTGGTGCACGTTGAGCCCAGGAACCACCCCATTAAGATAGGTGTAGAATGCGATGACCGCTAGGGTGGCCAGGAACGTACCTATCATCACCGCTGCCGTACCCACGTAGCTCTTGTCCTTCCACAGTTTGCGGCGTCCATACTGCTTTCCTATAAGGCCCCCGACCCCGTCCCCATAGGACATGGCCACGATGCCAATGCTCGCCACCATGCGATCATCGAACAGCACCAACGCCAGGATGGTCCAGGATATTGCATAGTAGACCAGGCCATAGCCGTGCCCTTGCGAGGTGGCCATCTTGAGGAATGAATTCTCGAACTTACGCAGTGGAGAGCGAGGGGTCACCAGCAGCAGCAGGACGATGAAGGGTGCCGCGGCCAGAAAGGCCATGATGTATCGCGAGTCGAACACCCACCACAAGAACGCAATGTTACCGACCAGGATGTGTATTATCTTGCGGTAGCCACAACCCGGGAACCGCTTCTTGGCCAGGGTCGAGATGACGATGACAACTATGACATAGGAGTATACCAAGATGAGACCGACGATATCTCCCATGCTCCACATGAACGGCGGAAGGAAGGTCTATGATTTATTATATTTTACTCATGGAAAAACCCCTCATGATCCATAGGTCTATAGGGCTGTGTGATGGACCGATACAAGGTCGATGATGATGTTGCCATCTGCTCCCACGCTCGGCAGGGGTGTCGTCGATCGTGGAGAGGGAGACCCTTGCAACCTCTTTGAGGGTATCGGACATGTATAGTGATATCCCCTCATCCCCGCTCTCCCGGTCAGGCCAGTAATTCGTTGGTTCTGAATCAACCCAGATAATTAGTGGACAAGTTTTATAATATAACCGAGAAATCCCAACCCGGACCTGAATGAACGAGCAGGATGAGTCTTTAATGAGATATATCGTAGCTTCACTGGGCGAGAACACCTCTGGGCCCGTCCTGTTCGACGTCAACTCCACGCAGTTCGTCAGGGTCAACCTGGTCATATTGAAGGGCCTGTTGCTCGAGAAGAAGCTGAACGGCCTTTTCATATCCGTGGACAGACCTCATCAGTACATGGTGCACCTCATGCGCATGCACCAGATCGGCCTCGAACGCCTGATGTTCCTGGATGCCATCGGAAGGTTCTCTGCCGACAACAAGATATGCAACGCAGGTGCAAGCTTCGTGGACGCGCCTTTCCATATCGACACCCTTCCCGCCGCCATCAACAGCATGGGGGATGACAAATTGAACCTGAACTCCTGCGGGTTTGCCATGATCGATAACCTGGCCGCGATGCTACCATACAACAGCTTCGGCTCGGTTCAGGCCTTCCTCAAGATGTTCGTCGAGGTAATGACGTCCAGGGGCAATACCATAGTACCTTTGGTGGTCGACAGCGAAAGGTGCGGACCGCTCTACCAGGCCGCCAAGTCCCTGGCCGTGAAAGAGATCGACTGTCGGGGAGAGGCTATAGCCAGGGCCACCTCCAACTCTGGAGCAACAAGGGCCGTCGAGATTAGGAAGATATCAGAAACAAGATTCGCAGCGGGGGGAAGGTAACTATGACAACATGCAGCGTTCCGAGTGGAAATGAGATCATCAGGATCAGCTCCGGTATCCCTGGCCTAGACCCGATGATAGAAGGGGGATTCCCGTTCCCGGCCGTTATAATGGTCGCAGGCACCGCCGGTGTCGGTAAGACTACCTTTGCCCTCAAGTACCTCAGCGAAGGCGCTCGGAGAGGTGAGCAAGGGCTCTACTTCACCACCCTGTCAGAACCTACCCAGTGGATGTTGAGGTATGCGTCACAGTTCAAGTTCATCGACCCCGAGATGTTCGGGGACAAGATCATCTACTCCGACCTGGGAGCTATGATCCGGGACATCGAACCTGCGGACCTACTTAACATCATGGAGGAGAAGATCGCAGAGGTCATGCCCCAGCGCATCGTCATCGATCCCATATCCGTGATCGGCAGCATGATGAGGGGCAACTACCGTGCATTCCTTTTCGACATGGCCAATCGGCTGAAGAACTGGAACGCTACCACGGTGGTCACCGGAGAGGTGCTTCCCGGAGAACTGTACCCCAGCGATCTAGGTTACGCCGTCGATGGAATAATCTTGCTGCTGATGGCCGAGGAGGAAGGTGCCAGGCGCAAGTACTTAGAGGTCCTGAAGATGAGAGGTACCGATCACATGACAGGCAAGCAGTCCATCGACATTAACCGCAATGATGGCATCGTGGTCCTGAAGTCCCGTTTCTGATCTGGTAGGGGTCATATAATAAGAAAGAGCATGCCACCCCCGGTGTTCTGCTGATAGACCCCGCGCTTCTGGCCATGATCATCTCGGGGGTGGCCCTGTTCTTCGCATTCACCAACGGGTTCCAGGATTCCAGCGCGACCGTGGCCACGATGGTGGCCTGCCGGGCGGCCACGCCCAGGACCAGCGTGCTCTACTCCGCGGCCTTTGGGTTCCTGGGCGCCATACTTGGGGGTAGCGCGGTGGCCTTCACCATTGGGGGCCTGGTCCAGGTCCCGCAGCCGGAGGCCCTTTTGCCGATCCTCCTAGCCGCGGTGCTGAGCGCTTCGACATGGAACCTTATCACATGGTGGTTCGGCCTCCCCTCATCCTCCACCCATGCCCTGGTAGGGGGGCTGGTCGGCGGAGGCCTCGCCGGGGCTGGCGCGGGCAGCATCAGCTGGGGGACCACAGAGCTGTTGAACGGGGAGCTCACTGGGCTCACCAAGATACTGCTTCTGCTGGTCTTCTCTGTGGCCATAGGGTTCTTGGGCGGGTACCTCATGAAGAAGGCCAGCATGCTAGCCCTTATGAACGCCAAGCGGTCGGCCAACCGCCCCATCCGCCGTGCCCAGTTCCTCACCACCGCCGTGCTGTCCTTCTCCCACGGGGCCAACGATGGTCAGAAGCAGATGGGTGTGATCATCATCGCCCTCCTGGCCGGAGGAATGATCAGCGTGCAGGAAATACCTTTGTGGGTCCGCCTTCTGGTGGCCGGGGCCATCGCCATGGGAACGATCGGCGGGGGCTGGAAGATCATGAAGACGCTGGGCAGGAGGATATTCCCCATCAAGCCCATAGACAGCCTGGACTCTCAGATCGCATCCTCGGTCACGATATTGCTGTCCACCGCTGCGGGCGCTCCCGTGTCCTCCACGCAGGTGGTCGCCTCCAGCGTCATGGGGGTAGGGGCAGGGGAACGGGCCAAGATGGTCCAGTGGTCGGTGGGCAAGCACATGGTGGTCTCATGGATGCTGACGATACCGGCCTCGGCAGCTTTGTCTGCGTTGATATTTAATATCATCAAACTGCTGTTCGGCCTCTAGGTGGTCCCATGGAGAACAAAGGGCAGGAAACGAAGGTCGGTCTATGGAACTCCATCTTTCCTCCCAGGTACGACTTTCTAGGAATGCTCCTGTCCCAGGCTACTGAAACACGCGATGGGGTTAAGGCGCTCCACGAGTGGCTGGACATGGACGATCTGACCCGGGAGCCAGATGAACTCATAAGGATCGAGCAGCAGGCCGACGACCTCAGGCTGCGCACGGAAGACCTGCTTCTGGAGGCTTTCTCCACTCCCTTCGACCGTCAGGATATCTACTCATTTTCCAGACAGATGGACCACATCCTCAACTATTGCCTCTCCACGGCCCACGAGATGCGTGCCTTTCAGGTCCACCCGGACGGCACCATCAAGTCAATGACCACAAGCCTTCACCAGGGAACGGAGATGATAGTGGAGGCGGTCAGGATAATGGCCAAGGACCCAGCGGCCACGAAGATGATGATCGTGGGGATGAGAAAGACCGAGCATGACATAGAGAAGACCTATGTCGCCTGCATGGCCTACCAGTTCACGACCGACGATATCGTTGAAATAATCAAGAAGCGCGAGGTCTACCACCATCTAAAAGATGCGGGCAGGGCGCTGAGCATCACGGTCGATATACTACACAGGATAGTGGTGGAACTGGCCTAGTATTACCCGCGTAGATGGGACACGCCCTGGGCTTTGGCTGAGGAGACCTCGTCTCGATGAAGAACTGCTATTCATCCATTTTCACTGATGTAATAATGTACATCGATGTGCTGAAAATGGAGTTGAACATATGACAGATGTGATCTGCTCTCCCCCTACAACAGTTCACAAGTTGATATTCACGACATGCGTTCATTTCATCCAGCATTGTTTGTTTAAAATTATCAATTGAACAAACAATATATACATGAATCCTAATTATGGGCCCAAACCTGAGAGAGGTTCTGATTATGGCTATAGAAATCGATGCCTGGGTATACCTAATACCGATCGCTGGCGTAATCGGCCTCCTGGTCGCGGGCCTTCTGACTCGTCACATCTTCAAGAAGGACACTGGCACCCCCGAAATGAAGTTTATCGGGGATGCTATTCGCGAAGGAGCCATGGCCTACTTGGCCCGTCAGTATAAAACGATTGCAATTATAAGCGTGATCTTAGGAATTATCATAATGATAGGACTGAGATTTGAGGTCGGCGTTGCCTTCTTGCTCGGTGCCTTCTTCTCCGCACTGTCTGGCTATATTGGGATGTATGTTGCTGTCAACAGCAACATTCGGACCGCCAGCGGTGCAAGAAGGACCCTCAACGAGGCTTTGCAGACATCATTCCGCGGCGGCGCCGTTTCCGGTATCGCCGTGGTCGTTCTGAGTCTTCTAGGTGTTGCTGGTCTCTTCTTCATCTACCTGTTCTTCGTGGTCGCTGAACCCACCTCTGCTCCGACTGGATATGATCTCGAGTCCTGGCACGTCGTGGAGACCCTGAACCTCGCCGTTGGTTACGCATTCGGTGCGTCCTTCGCTGCGCTGTTCGCCCAACTGGGCGGCGGTATCTATACTAAGGCTGCCGATGTGGGTGCTGACCTCGTCGGTAAGGTCGAGGCCGGTATACCTGAGGACGACCCCCGTAACCCCGCTGTCATCGCTGACCTTGTTGGTGACAACGTCGGTGACTGCGCTGGTCGTGGCGCTGACCTGTTCGAGTCCACCGCCGCCGAGAACATCGGTGCTATGATCCTCGGTGCTGCCATCTTCGGCCTCACTGGTAACATTGACTGGGTGTTCTTCCCGCTGGTCGTTCGTGCCTTCGGTCTTCTCGCCTCACTTGTCGGCATCATGATGGTGAAGCTGAAGAACGAGGACGAGGAGCCGATGGCGGCTTTGAACCGCGGTTACTACGTTTCTGCTATTATTGGCGCGATTGGCTTCTACTTCATCAGCCAAGAGATGCTAGGTGCCTGGCAGTTCTTCGTTTGCGGGGTCATCGGGATCGCTCTGTCCATCGCCATCGTGTTCATCACACAATATTATACAGCTGGCGAATACAGGCCTGTCCGCGAGATCGCTAAGGCTTCCGAGACTGGCCCGGCCACTAACATTATCACCGGGTTCTCTATCGGTCTGGAGACCACCGCGCTGCCTATCATCGCTATAGCCATATCCCTGCTGGCCTCTTACTTCCTAGGGCAGGATGCCGCGGCTACGGTTCTGGGCGTCAGTGACCCCTCCGCCAACAGCCAGTTCATATTCGGCCTGTTCGGGACCGCTGTCGCCACCATGGGTATG
Organism: Methanomassiliicoccus sp.; assembly: GCA_012719175.1. Classification (NCBI taxonomy): domain Archaea; kingdom Methanobacteriati; phylum Thermoplasmatota; class Thermoplasmata; order Methanomassiliicoccales; family Methanomassiliicoccaceae; genus Methanomassiliicoccus; species Methanomassiliicoccus sp. The sequence continues at coordinate 352,233 of JAAYAX010000004.1, read as the reverse complement.
CTGGCTACCGCAGCCTTCGTGCTGGCCATGGACACTTTTGGGCCGATCACCGACAACGCCGGTGGCATCACAGAGATGTCCAAGCAACCTGAGGACGTCCGCCGCAGGACCGACAGGCTGGACGCGGTCGGTAACACCACCAAGGCCCTCACCAAGGGATACGCCATGGGTTCCGCTGCCCTTGCCGCCTACCTGCTGTTCGCTGCCTACTTCCAGGAGGTTGCGGTCAAGCTCAATGTGGACCTTCTGTCCATATTCGTGGTCGACATCGCCCAGCCCCCCGTGTTCGTAGCTGCTCTGATCGGCGGTATGCTGGTCTTCTTCTTCACATCCCTGGCCATTCGCGCCGTGGGCAAGGCTGCCTACGACATGATCAATGAGGTCAGGAGGCAGTTCAAGGAGAAGCCCGGAATCCTCGCAGGAACGGAGAAGCCCGACTACGCCCAGTGCGTCGATATCTCCACCGTTGGAGCCCTTAAGGCCATGGTCCTGCCCGGTATCCTGCCGGTCGTGGTCCCCATCGCCGTCGGTCTCATCTGGCGTTACGCCTACCCTGACCCCACCCAGCAGATCGCGGTTCAGGCCGTTGGGGCCTTCCTGATGGTCGCTACCATCGTCGGTATCCTGATGGCCACGCTGCTCAACAACGGCGGCGGTGCCTGGGACAACGCGAAGAAATATGTGGAGACCGGACACCACGGCGGCAAGAAGAGCCCTGCTCACGCTGCTGCGGTCGTCGGTGACACTGTCGGTGACCCCTTCAAGGACACCGCCGGTCCGTCCCTGCACGTGCTGGTGAAGCTGCTCTCCACCATCACCCTGGTCTTCGCTGGGCTGTTCATCATAATGTAAGCGATGAACCCATCAAACCCTTTCCATCTCTTTTATCCAGATACTTTTTCCCTTTCTTTTGATTACCCTTACGTTTATATAACAGATGGCTTATCCCCATTTATCATTCAGAGGCCACGTTATGTACCTATTGTCAACCAAGGAGAAGGTCGTGCGCATCCCGCCTGAGCGGCTCGGCGAAGACCTTACTGACGTCATCAATCAATTGAGCTGGGAGTCCTTCGAGGGTAAGATCGAGGGCTCCGACTCTTTGACCGTCCTGGTGTCCAACGTGGAGCCGATGGGTGAGGGGCGCATCGTCCATGGAGACGGTGCCATCTACCAGAACGTGAAGTATAACAGCCTGGTGTTCAGACCCATGCTCCAAGAGGTCATCGAAGGTACTGTGGTCGAGGTCCTCAAGTTCGGAGCGTTCGTTCGCTTCGGCCCTCTGGACGGACTTCTTCATATCAGCCAAATAATGGATGATCGTATAGACATCGACACCGAGAACGGCCGCCTTCTGGGAAAGGACACCAAGCGTGACCTCAAGGTGGGTGATACCGTCCGAGCTCGCATCGTGGCCTTGAGCTTGAACGAGAGGAGCCCCCGTGAATCCAAGATCGGCCTCACCATGCGGCAGCCGGGCCTCGGCAAGCTGGAATGGATCGAGGAGGAACGGAAGAAGACCAGCGGTGGTGCGGCATGAAGATACAAAAGGCCTGCAAGCACTGCAGCTTCATGAGCGAGGAGGACACCTGTCCCCTGTGCGGAAACCAGACCTCCAAGGATTGGCAGGGTTATGTCATAATTGTAGATCACACTCGTTCGGAGATCGCGAAGCGGATGGGGATCAATGTCAACGGAAAGTTCGCCCTCAAGGTGCGTTAGGCTGCGGTGCCCCCGAAGAGGATGGTCCCTGCCTGAAAGCATGAGGGCTCAGCTCGCGACCGGTTTCGGTAATTTGGTCCCATTAGAGGACCTTCCTGCCGAGATGGATGGATGCAAGCTCCTAATGGCCGTCGGTGACATGGTATCTCTCACTCTGCTGGAAAACGGTTTCACACCGGACCTGGTCGTTTATGACCTCATGACCGAGCGCCGGCCGTTCACCTCTCTGACGGCCAAGCTCAGGGACATGGAGGGAGTTGACGTCAAGGTTGCGAACCCGGCGGGTCAGATCAGTGCTGAGCTCGTGCGCGAGATCGCTCGAGCTTTTGATAGGAACGTTCCAACGAAAGTCCTGGTCGAGGGCGAGGAGGATCTGGCCGCATTGGTCTGCGCGGCCATGGCTCCTATAGGCTCCTGTCTTGTCTTTGGCATCCCTGGTAAGGGAATGGCATTGTTGAAGATAGACCAGAACGCAGCGGACCAAGCAAGATCGTTGATATATTCGATGGAGGAATTGAATTGAAGTTAGAGATCGTCAGTAAGAGCGAGAACAAGCTCATGGACAGGGTCGACGTCGAGTTCAAGACCGACCACGTCGGTGAGCCTTCCCCTAACCGCGATGCGGTCCGCACAGCCTTGGCAGGTGCCTTGGGCGTTCAGAAGGAGCGCGTCGTGGTATCGGACATGGCCTCCCGGTTCGGGATGGGAGCCAGCGACGGATACGCCAAGGTGTATGGATCTGTCGACAGCGCCAAGAAGTATGAGGCCAACTACCTGCTGGTACGCAATGGACTCGCGGAGAAGAAGGCAAAGAAGCCCAAGCCCGCTCCCGCGGCCAAGAAGAAGAAGGCCAAGTAAGGGTGATATGAATGGCAAAGGACGCTAAGGCCGCCGGGGCGGCACCTGCAGACAAGAAGCCAGAATCGAAGGACAAGGGAAAGGCCGCAGCTGGCAAGAAGGCTGGCGGCGAGGCCTCCGCCAAGAAGGACCACTACACGGTTAAGGATGGAAAGCTGGAGCGCAAGGGACGCAACTGCCCCAAGTGCGGTCCGGGTGTTTTCCTGGCGGAGCACAAGGACCGCAACTCCTGCGGGAAGTGCGGTTACACCGAGTTCAAGAACAAGAAGTAAAACCCCTTTCATCAATCTTTTACCATATTCTCTTTATTGTCCAGTCCAAGCCTTATGATTGATATACCGGGGTTCAATCCATCTTTCCAATGAAAAGGTACGGGTTCATCGGATACGGGAACATGGGGCGGGCGGTTCTCCTGTCCCTCCTGGGTAAAGATTCCATCGCCCCTGACAAGGTTATGGTCTACAACCGCACCCCGGACCGGCTCAAGGAACTTTCCGCATCGTACCCCGACGTGGTCATTGCCTCCGACCCTCCAAAGATAGCCCGCGCTTCGGACGTCCTGTTCCTGTGCACCGACTCTTCCGCCGTGCTCAGTGTTTTGGAGGACCTGTCCCCATACATCGATATGCGCACACATGTGGTCTCGATAAACGGCGGAATCTCGATAGAGGAGATCGAGGCCCGTCACAACGGTCCCGTCAGCAGGGTCATTCCCACCATAATCATGACCTCTGGACATGGTCTCACATTGATCACCCACGGCTGCCGGGTGCCTTTAGCGATGCAGATGGACCTGCAGGCCTTATTCCAGCGGTGCAGCAAGGTGAAGGTCTTGGCCGAGGATGACCTTGTTCGTTACACTGACCTGACAAGCTGTGCCCCCGGCCTCTTGGCCATGATGGTAGAGGCCTTCGTGCAGGCAGGAGCGAGGTCCAGCGGTCTCCCCCTCAAGGAGGTCCAGGAGGTGCTCCTGGAGACCTTGGTGGGAACGGCCTCGATCCTGGCGAAAGGCAGCGAGAGCACACATGGACTGATGGAGAAGGTCGCCACCAAGGGCGGAATAACGGAAAAGGGGCTTAGGGTCCTGGAGATGGAGCTTCCCTCCACCTTCGACCATATGTTCGAGGCGACGAGGAAGGCACGATAGAATCGAACTCTTCGAACAGAGGGTGCCAGCAGGTAACTCCTTATGGGTCCTGGTCAGGATAGGTTTATTAGTACCTTCTCTATCAGATAGCTGGGACTCGTAGTGTAGCTTGGATATCACTGAGGCCTCCGGTGGACCATCACGGTCCAGGGAAAGCCTCGAACGGGGGTTCGAATCCCCCCGGGTCCGCCTTACTATTATCCAGTGTCTGGTTTTTCTAGTTCAGTTCGAGCATTTTCTGTACAATACCTCTAGCCAGCCAAACCTTTTTCCAGTTCTTGTGATCATCTTGCAGTTACCAAATATCTCCATTTCGCATGTAAACAGAAATCTCACGATGGTGGTTTGGGATTGATGAAATAAAAGCAAAACGCCACTGGGTTTTTCAAGCCTTCATCAAAGCCTCTGTTCCAGTCCCTGAAACAGAAAGAGAAGAGGGTCGGACAGGGCTTGGACTTGGTGTTAAGTACGGAAGCCATTAGAACCCATACTGACAAAGTGTCAGGAACGATACGACCGAAATGGAGTGGTCTGGACATAATTTTATATTATTTCGAAAACATAGTTTCGCCCGCCATCATGGGATGGGTAGGTCAGATGTGCAAGGTTGACCGTATTGAAGGGAGAGCCAGCTACCGGGAGCGAATACCCCTTCCACCAGGCGCGGTATTGGAGGTCGTTCTGGAGGACGTGTCCATTCAGGATATTAAGGCCACCGAGGTCGCACGGAGTGTCATTGGGGATCCGGCCGGGCCGCCGTTCGCGTTCGTGATCGAGTACGATGCGGCGACCATAATCCCCTCACTGCAGTACGCGGTGCGAGCCCGGATTCTGGTGAATGGAAGATTGTGGTGTACCTCAGACACGTTCTACCCTGTGCTCACCGGGGGCTCGGGGTCCAAGGCTGACATCATGATGCGCATGGTCCGCGAGGCGGAAGCCCTGAGCATAATGGGCGGCGAACTCCACTTTGTCGATGGGGAGGGCACCTTCACTGAGGTCGATACCGGGAAAAGGTACCCTCTCGCCCGTGAAGGTGACTACGATCGCCTGGAAGCATCATACCGTCAGGTTGCTGCAGGAGGACCGTTGTTCGTGACCTTTGAGGGCGTCATAATCCTCGGGGGCGGAACGGTCGTGGTCAAGCGATTCATCCGTGCTTGGCCGGGCCATAGCAACGAAAGGTCCAGGAGCAATGCGGAGCTGGCCAACACCTACTGGCGCATCGTCGACCTGCAGGGCCAGGCCATCACCACCGTGGAAGGCCGACGGGAGCCGCACATGCTGCTCAAAGAGGTGGACGGCCACCGGAGATGCTCGGCCACAGTGGGGTGTAACCAGCTGGTCAGCGGGTACGAACAGCGGGGAGAAAGCCTGACCTTCGGTATGGCCGCCTCAACCTTGATGGCCTGCGGCCCTCCCCTGGACGATTGGGAGCGACGCCTGGGCCAAGTGTTGTCAGGGACAAGACGTTACCGGATCAAGGGTGCCACGATGGAGCTGTTCGATGAAGCTGGGGACAGCATCGCCCTGTTAGAGGCCGTTTACCTCTGATCGCAATGAGCATTGACCAATTGCCCACTCGGTACGGGGAGTGGCGGCTAGCTTTCCATAACGGTCCTTCTTTCACCCATTAAGATGGCCTCTCTCCACGACTCCCTGAGCTATTCACCGACGACGCTCTGTCTCATCATGATGTCTGGCCAAGGCACCTTATACAATATCGATACCACAGTATGGTGTGCATAGCAACGATGATCCACACATCATCCTTTGGAGAAAGCCAAGTCCACGTTGGGAAAGAGGGTGACCACGAAACTATGGCCCAGTCCAGTTTGGCTCAATGAACTAATCAGCAGCATGTTTAATATACTATTATCCGTACTGATTTTCTAGAAAGGAGCTACCTGAACTTGAGGCCACTCCCCCTGATGATCATCGCATTCATCTTGATGCTTGTTCTTGCTCTCGGAACGAACCTTGCCAACTTGAACGGTGACAAGGATGTCAGCTCCTTAACGGACGACAGGTCCCAAGGGATGCCCTCGGAGATGTTGACACTTGGAGCGAGCGCGACCAGCGGCATCAAGGTGTACTTCTTCTACGGCATCAGCTGCCCTCATTGCGCTGCAATTGAGCCGTACATTGACAGCATGGAGAAAAAATACCCTCAAGTTACTTTCTTAAGGTATGAGGTCACCCAGAACAGTGCCAACTGGGACCTTTATCAGGATTTTAACCACAGATACAACGTCCCGAAACAGATGATCCCCTCGGTCTTCGTCGGGGACAAAGCTCTGGTAGCTGAGGACGCGATCAGGGCCAATCTGGAGCCTACCATAAAGGCCCTGCTGGCTGCCCAGAACGACGATCCAGCACCGACCCCTACGATAAAGAAGCCGGGTGCGCCTACCTCTCTGACCTCAACCGCCGGTGACGCTCAGGTAGCATTGTCCTGGAAAGCACCATCGAGCAACGGGGGAGCATCGATCGATTACTACGTGATCTATCAGAACGGAAAGGACGTGGCTCATGTCAAAGCTACTAGCACTGTCGTGAAAGCGCTTAGCAACGGGGTCAGTTACAGCTTCGCAGTGGCTGCCCATAACAGTGCGGGCATTGGCACCCTGAGCTCTACAGTGAAGGCAACACCTCATGCATCGGTGCAGATACCGGGAGCTCCTGGTTCACTGAAGGCGTCCCCAGGTGACGGAGAGGTCCGCCTCACTTGGAACAAGCCTGCAGATAACGGTGGAGCGGCCATAAACTATTATGTCGTTTACCAGAACGGTAAGGACGTCGCTCACGTTTCTACGACAAACACCATCGTGAAAAGCCTCAACAATGGCGTTAGTTATAGCTTCGCGGTGGCCGCCCACAACAGCGCCGGAACTGGAGCCCTGAGCTCTACGGTCAAGGTCACTCCTCATGCTTTGATACAGATGTCAGGAGCGCCGACCGCTTTGAGGGCATCCCCTGGTGACGGAGAGGTTCGCCTCTACTGGAGCGAACCTGCAGACGACGGGGGTGCGGCGATCGACTATTACGTCGTCTACCAGGACGGAAGGGATGTGGCACATGTTACTGGAGCCACAACCCAGATCACAGGCTTGACCAACGGTGTCCAGTACAGTTTCGCCGTAGGTGCGCACAACAGTGCGGGGGTCGGAGGAAAAAGCAATGCCGTGACAGTTGCACCATCGGTATCGATGTTGGCACCAGGGGCTCCCATGAACCTTACTGCAGTGCCCTCCCAGGATGAGGTCATACTCACCTGGAACGCTCCTGAGACCGATGGGGGTGCTCCCATATCGAGCTACAATCTCTCCTGGTCCCTAGACCCCAACGGTACCTTTGAATCCATTTTGCTCTCTGAGGCCGGCTATGTTCATGAGGGTCTGGATAACTCAACAACGATCTACTATCGGGTGTCCGCTATCAACGTAGTTGGCGAGGGAGCGATGAGCGAGCTTGTGAGCGTAACGACCTTAACGCCTTCCACGAACCTTCCAGGATCCACCGATCTTTCCGCTTACCTGGTCAACGGCAGCGTATCCCTCGATTGGAATGCTCCAGTAGCTGAGGAAGAGAACATCACTGGTTACAATATCTACCGGGGAGAGAACCAAACGGTCATGGAGTACTTGGCATCAACAACAGGAACAGAGTTCCTGGATGGAGATGTTCAGAGCAACATGACCTACTACTACCAGGTAAAAGCTCTAGAGAAAGATGGTGAAGGCGACATCGTGGGCAGCGTCAACATATCCACCGTTGTCGGTGCCGATGATGGCTCAAAACCATCGTTCTTCGGGACCATGGCAGGTCAGGTGGCGATCGTTGCCCTGGCCCTATGCGGTATCGGGATAGTCGGATACGGACTGTGGGGTCGTAAGCGGAACTGAACACTACAGACCTTGCCTGAAGCTCAGGACGGCCCGCGTCCAACTTACCTAGGTGGCATCAGATCAAAGTCTCCAGGAGAAAAACCACTTGCGATCAGCAATATCCTAGGTCCGGGAGAAGGATACCGCCCCGGCCCTCGGTTTTATTTCCCTAATCACTCCTTGGTCTTGACGACCAGCACTGGACAGGCCGCGAACCGGACAACCTTCTCGGCCACACTCCCAATGAACAGCCTGGCCACTCCCGTCCTCCCCCGACTGGCCATCACTATGAGGTCATGGTTCTTTGACTCCTCGATGATGTCATAGGCCGGTGAACCCCTCTTTACTATGGAGGTCGCCCTAACCCCCATCTCCTTGGCCATCGCCTCCGCTGCCTCCACCGCGGCCTCCGCTGACTTCTGCTGGTAAGCGTACTCATCAGGCACGCCCAGGCCCTGTTGCAGACTCACCGTGGCCTTGACATCAATCACGGTGAGAAGGGTCACGTCCGCGTTCAACATCTTGGCGATGTAGAGGCCGCGTGCTACCGCGTTCTGAGCATACTTGCTGCCATCAGTGGGGATGAGTATCTTCCGGTACCATTGCATTAGAACACCAAGTGGTCTTGTATAGAATACATCCCCCAACCATTAAAAAAATATTGGAAAGAGGGTTGGGCCCGGACCGCACCACTCTTTGTCATTTCGAGCGATCCCTGAGATGACCTTAGGTTGGGCGTTGGCAGCCTCTTCCTCATGGTGCTCCTTCACGCTCTTGAGGGGTACGCTGCACATCAGCAGGCTGGGGATCAAGGAGAGAGGAACGATGACGTCCTTCAGCTATAACCACCAAAGTTTCACAGCATCAATCTCAAGGATCAGTGGACGCTCGGCACAGCGCGGCTCAAGAAAAAGGGTAAGAAGAAGCAATAGCTCGCTGGCCGGATTCTTCTACCGCTGAACTATATCATCAGCAAGATCGGGGACCTCCTTGTAGAGGTGGCTCGTTCATGCATAAGGATTTTAACGCCTGATGGCCTAGAGAGGAAACATCATGTTACTTACAAGGGATGAGGAGTCTGTCCTGGCGGGCGAGAAGGGCGAGGGCCTGAGGACAGCCATGGAGCTTCTGGTGGCTCTTGGCGATATCTATGATGCCGAGGAGCTGGTGCCCATATCCTCCGCGCACCTCTCTGGCGTTTCCTACAAGACCATCGGTGAAGGAGGGATAGAGTTCCTGGAGCGGTTATCCAAAGATGCCAAGGTGTGCGTTCCCACGACCCTCAACCCTGCAGGGATGGACAGACAGAAGTGGAAGGAGATGGGTATATCTCCCCGCTTTGCCGATCGCCAGCTGCATATAATCGACCAGTATGAGCGCTTGGGGGTCAACACGGACTGCTCCTGCACCCCCTATCTGGGAACGAACATCCCTCAGAAGGGGCAGACCCTGGCATGGGCGGAGTCCAACGCTCTGTCGTTCGCCAACTCCGTGATCGGGGCCAGGACCAACCGCGAAGGAGGGCCAGGAGCGTTGGCAGCTGCCATCGTGGGCAAGACCCCCCGGTACGGTCTCCATCTGGATGAGAACCGCGCTCCCGCCATCTTCGTCAGCGTGGAGCTTGACAAGGTGGACTACTCCCTCCTCGGTCAGGCCGTAGGTTCCGCCGTGGGCGGACGCGTCCCCTATTTCAGAGGCATCCGTCCAACGGTTGACCAGCTAAAGACCCTGGCCGCGGCCATGGCGGCCGCGGGCTCCGTTGCTCTTTTCCACGTGGAAGGTGTCACCCCTGAGGCGGGGATCCATGACCTCAAGGGCTTGGACCGCCTGGCCGTAGGCAAGAGGGAGGTCGAGGCCGCAAGGAACAAGTTCGAGACCGGTAAGGACCCGGAGCTCATTGCCCTAGGATGCCCGCATCTATCGGTCGAGGAGATTAGGGACCTTGCCTCCAAGCTTAGAGGGAAGCACCGCAAAGGGGACGCCGAGGTGTGGTTCTGTACCTCTCGATGCACCGCGGCCAAATGCCCAAGGGAACTAGACGTGCTGTCGAAGTTCGGCCGTGTGGTCTGCGACACCTGCATGGTGGTGGCACCCATAGAGGAACGTTTCAGGACCACCGCCACGAACTCGGGGAAGGCCTGCAACTACCTCCCCACGCTATGTTCGCAGAAGGTGGTGTACCGTTCCACCGACGGCCTCGTGGAGATGATATCATGATCCTCAAGGGAAGGGGCATCTCCAAGGGAAAGGGAGAAGGAGAGGTACTTCTGAGCGCATCCGCCACGTCCCTCCTCGGGGGTGTGGAGCCGTCCACCGGCATGCTAACCGACCCAGCTCACAACGGTCGTTCGATCAAGGGGCAGGTGTTCGCCTTCCCTCAGGGCCGCGGGAGCACCGTAGGCTCTTACGTTCTTCTGGAGATGAGGAGGCAGGGAACTCTCCCAGCGGCGTTGATCAACGCTCTGGCCGAGCCCATAGTGGCAACAGGGGCGGTGATGGCCGCGGTACCGCTGGTGGACCGGATCGACCTCTCGCTGCTGAAGGACGGGGACCATGCGGTCGTGGACGGCACCCAGGGGACGGTGGAGCTGCCCGATGTGAAGGAGTCCCACGTGGTGAGCTGCATCGTCAGGGACGGTGTCAAGTTACTTCTTCTCAAGAGGAGCGCGGAGGTGGGAACGTTCCAAGGGTATTGGGCAGCCGTCTCCGGTTTCGTGGAAGAGGGGGACAGCCCTCAGAGAACGGCCGTCAAGGAGCTGGGAGAGGAGACAGGTCTGGACCTGCCTATTGCGAAGGAGGGAAAGATGGTAACGGTCCGAGACCGCGACACCATCTGGCACATCCATCCCTTCCTGTTCGAGGCCCATGCCCCTTTGGTATGCATCGATTGGGAGCATACCGAGTTCTGCTGGGTCCAACCGCAGGAATTGAAGGACTACCAGACCGTTCCCGGTCTGGCAGAGCTTCTGCGTGACCTCCTTTAGAGGTTCGCGTCCACTTCCTTCTCCAACAGGTTGAGCTCGTGGGGGTCCAGGGTGGAGGGGTTCACTGCCAGCATCAGGATGGAGTGGTTTATGGCCACCTGGTCCCTGAGGCTCTGGATGAACCTCAGCACCGTCAGGAAGTTGTTGTTGGTGATGAGATACTCCAGACCGTCCAGGAGGATTATCACGTCCTTCTTGGAGAGGAACTGCTCCAGGGAGAAGCTCAGCTTCTCCAGGTCCTTGGGCCGGAGGCAGTTCTCCTTCCCGATGTTGCTCAGCCATACCACGGGGGTCTCTCCGAGGTTGTACTTGGAGCGGATCTTAAGAGGATACTCGCGGGTGATGCAGTACCCGAGCATCCCTTTCTTGATCGCCTCCTCGAACAAGGAGTATGAAAGGCCACCCTTGGTCTCCTTGATCAGATAGGTGAACGAGGGCTCCAGCTTGGCCTGTGAGGGCATCGGGCGAGCCCTGTCCTCTCCTTCCTCCCCCGTCTTGACCTCCTGTAAGGAGGCCTCCACGGGGGCGTGGCAGGTCGGGCACTCCCGCTCGTGAGGCTGCACCGGCCCTTGGCACTGGGAGCACTGCGTGACCTTTGTAAACCCTCCTGCGGCGGCGTAGTCCATGATCTCCTGGACGGTCTTGTTGCCCAGGCCGTTGATGGCCCTCAGGTCGTCCTTGGACGCTTGGCCGATCCTGTCCACGGTATCGTAGCCGGCGTCGACCACCATTTCGGCCTTGAGCTGGTTCATCCGCGGAACTCGCATGAGGTAGTTGATCATGAGGTCGCGGTCCCCGCCGTCCAGGCCCTTTGAGGGCTGGGGGGCTATCTCGGCCTTGGGCAATATGTCCTGTCTCGCCAGATAGTGAGAGATATTCCGGGCATCGCTCTTGCTGACACCAGGTATGGCGGTCAGAGTGGCCTCGTCCATGCCCTTCAGGTCCTCCACTTTTGTCTTCCCGGACCTGATCACGGCAAGCGCCCCCTCCTGGGACAGCCCCGGAACCTTGGTGAGCTCCTTGAGCCCTTCCTTCAGGTGGAGGGAGGTGATGGCGATATCCATGCGCTGTTTCTCCACCTCCCAACTGGCCTCCCTCTCCCCCTTGGGTTCGGTCTTGAAGTCCATCTGCAGGGCCCGGGTCTCCTTCATGATGTGCTCCTTCCAGGACTTGAAGTACTCCTCGATGACCGCGGTGGACCGGACCTCAACGCGGATGTATTCCTCCACGTCCAGTTTCATATCCTTACGCATCTGCTGGATGCGTCGGATGAGCTCTCTGGTGTAGCCCTCGGCCTCGATCTCCTCGTTCATGTTGAAGTCGATGTACAGGTCCCCTCCGGTGAACTTCACGCCCGCCACGTTCTCAGGTAGAGTGGAGGTGAAGGATACCATGTTGGGCTCTATCTTCACTATCTGCCCCTCTATCCCCAGGGAATATTCCCCGCGGCCTATGGCCTCCTTAATGGTGGCTGCGGGTCGGTTCTTCAGCAGGACCGCGATCTTGGACGACCACTGGCGGTAGACCTTACCGATGGCGTTGGGATTGGGTACGACATCCAGCACCAGCTCGCTCCATTCCTGCTCCGGCGCAACGTATTCCACATTCTTCACGTTGGCCTGGGACAGAAGAACGTCCTCCATCGGCCTCAAGAGGTCCAGGGTCTCCTGCGTCTGCGGGTGTATGATGATCCTTTGCAGCGGCCAGCGGAGCTTCATGTTCTTCTTCTGGCGCTCTTTGGTGATCTCCTCGACCAGCTCCTGCATGGTCTTCATCGATGCTTCCAGGCGGTCATCCACCTGTGTCAGGTCGGGGATGGGCCAGTCGCACATGTGCACCGAGCCCTTGGAGCCGTCCAGGGCCTGGAATATCTCCTCGGTTATGTGCGGACATACTGGTGACAGGAGCTTGATGGTGGTCATGAGGGCTTCGTGCAGGGTGACGTAGGCGGCAACCTTGTCCATGTCCGTGGACTCGCTCCACATACGGTCCCTTATGAGGCGCACATACCAACGTGATAGGTCCTCCAGGATGAACTCCTCTATCGACCGGCATGCCTTGTGCAGGTCCATGGAGTCCAGGTTCCTGGTCACATCTCCCTTGAGCTTCTCGGTGCGGGACACCAGCCAGCGGTCCTCGGGCCTCATGGCACCGCGCACTGCCGCGGTGTCCACGGACGTGGGATCGAACTTGTCTATGGACATGTAGGTGGTGGCGAAGTTGGCCACGTTCCACAGGATGTTGAGGGTCTTGCGGGCGTTCTTGACCCCCTCGTGCTGGAAGGAGATGTCCTCCCAAGGTGCGGATACCCGCAGGAAGTAGAACCTGAGGGCATCGGCCCCGAACTCGGCGATGACCTTGGCAGGGTCTATGACGTTCCCCTTGCTCTTGGACATCGGTTGTCCCTGGGGGTCGAGCATCCAACCGTGCATGAGAACGCTCTGGTAGGGAGCGCGGCCGAAGGCCACGCACGACGAGCCAAGCTGGGAGTAGAACCATCCCCGGGTCTGGTCATGGGCCTCGGTGATGAACTTGGCGGGCCACCAGCGGTCAAAATCGGTGCGGCTGCGGGGGAACCCGAGCTGGGCCCAGGAGGCGACACCGGCATCGAACCAAACATCGAGGACGTCGGCCACCCTTTTCATATTGGAACCGCACTTGTCACACTTCAGCGTGACCCCGTCGATCCAGGGCCGGTGGAGCTCCATGTCCTTGCGGTAACCCTCCGCGCCATTCAGCTCGTCCACGGAACCTATGACCTTCATATGTCCGCACTTGCAGGTCCAGACAGGCAGGGGTATGCCCCAGTAGCGCTGCCGGGACACACACCAGTCGCGGGCGTTCATGGTCCAGTCGTACTCTCTGGACGATCCTGCCCACTCCGGCGTCCAACGCACCTTAGCTATCTCGTCGAGCATGAGGTCCTTGACCTGGGTGATCCTCAGGTACCACTGGTTGGTGTTCCTGTAGATGATGCCGGAGTTGCATCTCCAGCAGTGCCCATAGCGGTGCTCTATGGTCCCGTGGTGGAACATGAGCCCCTTGGACTTCAGGTCCTCAATGATCTGGCCGTTGGCCTTCTTCACGTGCAGACCGGCGTACCGCGGCCCCACGTCATTGGTGAACTTACCGCTCTCATCCACAGGGCAGTAAGGCTCCAGGCCGAACTCCTTGCCCAGCTCGAAGTCCTCAGGACCGTGGCCGGGAGCTATGTGCACCAGGCCGGTCATGTCCGCCTCCACCGTCTTGGAGGGTATGACCTTGTGCACCCACTTGCCGACCATGGAGCCCTGGGACTCGACTTCGCCCTCCAGCGGAGGTATGTACTCCTTGCCCACGAGGTCATCGCCCTCTATGAGCTGTAGGACGTCGTACTCCTCCCAGCCTTCCAGCTCCCCCACCTGATCGATGAGGGACTCCAGTATGATGACTATGCTGGACTCATCTCCCTTGATGAACTTGACCTTGGCATAACGGTAATCGGGATGAGCGGCCACCGCCATGTTGGCCGGCAGTGTCCAGGGGGTGGTGGTCCATATGAGGAGGGACACGCCCGCCTCACCACGGACCGGGAACCTCACGTAAATGGACGGGTCCTTCTCCTCGGCGTACTCGATCTCCGCCTCTGCCAGCGCTGTCTCGCAGCGGGGGCACCAGGAGATGACCCGGTTGGAGGATACCAACAAACCCTTATCGTATGCCTTCTTGAGCGTCCACCACGCCGCCTCTATGTAGGTAGGGGCGATGGTCATGTACGGATTCTCCCAGTCCATCCAGATGCCCAGTTCCTGGAACTGCTCGGTCATCTTCTTCTGGAAGCCGAGAGCATACTCCTTGCAGGTAGAAACGAACTTGTCGATACCGTAGGTCTCAATGTCCTTCTTGCTCTTGATCCCTATCGCCTGCTCCACCTTGACCTCTATGGGCAGGCCGTGCATGTCATAGCCCGGCTGGTCCCGTACATTGTGCTTCTGCATCCGCTTGTAGCGGACCACCGCGTCCTTTATGGTCTTGTTCCAGGCGGTGCCGAGATGGATATATCCGGTGGTGTAGGGGGGACCGTCCACGAAGTAGTAGTCCACTCCTTGGGCACGGAGCTCCTTGGTCAACTTATAGGCGTTGGTATCGATCCAGAACTTTTGAACTCTCTTCTCAAGCTCAGGAGGATTATAATTCGCTTGAACCTGCTTTATCATCGCAGTCCCTTTCCGGCTGTCAATAGAGTGACCCTTTAAAATCTTGATGGTACGAAAGGGAACGCTGGATAATTCATTTGGCACGGTGTGCAGGGTCAGGAGCCCCAGCGGTCCAGGCTGGACTGGGACGCCGGCATGCTCTCCATCCTTTTCGCCGGTTTCTTCTTCTCTAGGCGGTCCAGTGCGGAGTTGATGCGCTGCTCCGAGAATCCGTGCTCATCGCACATGAAGCTGACGACCTTGTCCCGCTGGGGGGGCTTCCACTCCAGGCTGTAATCGTCAAGACGCTCCCCATGAAGGAATATCTCCCTGATCACATCGCTGTCGGGTATGCTTTGCCCTGCTGCCTGGAGGGCTTTGTCCAGGGTCCCGTTCTCCTTGATGAGCTTCAAACCCTTCTTCGGTCCGATACCCCGGATCCCGGGATTATAGTCGGTGCCGATCATTATGCACATGTCGATGAGCTGTTCCCTGCTCTCCAGTCCGTTGACCTCGAGGACCTTGGCCAGCTCCACCACTTCGATGTGCACGTCCCGGTACTCCCTGCCGCCCGGCATCTTCCTGCGGCCGGTGATGTTAAGGTTGCGCACCAGCCGGGGCGCGCCGAACAGGAGGGAATCGTAGTCCTGGGAGGACGCAGCCCACACATCACCCTTCATCGCCATGTAGGCGGCCTGGGCCTCACCCTCCTCCGGCGCCTGTATCGTAGGGATGCCCAGGTACGTGAGGAGTATGCGGGAGGACTCCACGATCTCGTTGTTTATCCTCGAGGACTGGGTGGCCTTGCTGCGTGCCCGCTCCATGTCCCCCTCGGTGATGGCCTCCTTCCACTCATCATGGGCCTTGCTCCTGCGCTCCGACCTTTCTACCAGGGTCTGGGTCTTCATCACGTGAGGATGGCCATCGAAAACATAGGCAGGAAGCACCCCCGCCTCGAGGAAGTTGATGTTTCTATAAAGGAGGCCGGCCAGGTGGGATGTCACCCTGCCTCGGGAATCCTTCAGGGGATTGCCGTCGGGGCCGCGGATGATGGACAGGAACTGGTAAATGGCGTTGTAAGCATCGATAGCAAGCTTCTGACCCGAAAGATCCTCCAGGTCCCTGGCCTGGACCGGAACGATATCGGAAAGATTGACACCCATTGGTCAGAAATAACGTTGGACCAAGTAATAACGATTTGGGACCTAGTCCTTCATCTTGGGCAGGCAGAATAGCATCAGGCCCATTCCGATCCACAGGATAATGAGCAAGAAGTAGCAGATATCGGCATTGAGCACCATGGCCAAGAGGAGCAGCAGAAGTGGCAGGATGATGATCATCAGCGGCTGGAACCACCTAGAACCGACGAAATCGAACTTCATAGGAACGATGGTGGATGATATGGCCTATTTAAGAAACTTTCCCGTTGCTAATCATCTTTCTGACAACTTAGCTGTCTCCATCTCTCCATCTCGGTCCTCATGTCCCCGCTCTTGAAGAGAGAACTTCCTGCCGCCAGGACCGTGGCCCCGGCCCGGATGGCCTTGCGGGCAGTATCATAGTTGATCCCTCCATCAACCTCCAGCTCGGTGCTATAGCCCTGATCGTCCATGAACTTCCGGGCCTGGGATATCTTGGGCACGCAGCTCTCCATGAACGACTGCCCGCCGAACCCGGGATGCACGGTCATGACCAGCAATAGGTCGATACTATCGAGATGGGGCTCCACGGCCTCGAAGGGCGTTTCGGGGTTCAGGGACAAGCCTGCCCTCTTGCCCAGGGAATGGATCTTCTCTATGCTGCCGCGGACGTCCGTGGATGCCTCAACATGTATAGTGATGATGTCGGCGCCGGACTGGGCGAAGACGTCAAGGTACCTCTCCGGCTCGACGATCATCAGGTGAACGTCGAAAGGTAGCTGGGTGAACGGCCGGATGGCACTCACCACTCCGGGCCCGATGGTAAGGTTGGGGACGAAGAGCCCGTCCATGATGTCCACGTGCACCCAGTCCGCCCCCTGGGCATCCAGCCGCTCCACTTCGTTACCCAGCTTGCTGAAGTCGGCGGAGAGGATGGAGGGAGCGATCTTGATCATCCGCGGGAAATCTCCATCGCACTATAAAGGCTTAGGGCACGACCAACACGGGTATCTTGGAGTGCTGCACGACCCTCGAGGAGACGCTTCCCAGCATGAACTCCCTCACCGCGCTCAGGCCCCTGGTCCCCAGCACGATCATGTCGTACCCCTCATCTCCTGTGGCGATCAGTTTCTGGGCGGGGTTGCCCATCTCCACCACTGTATCGTAGGTCACATGCTTCTCCTCCATGATGGCCTTGGCGCGGTTGAACCTGGTCCCCACCATGATCTCCTCGTTCGGCGTGTATGTAGGTTTGGCAATGAATCGGTCGGTGTACTGGTCTGATACCACGAACATCAGCGTCACCGTCGCCCCCGTGCGGGCTGCGAGCTCCGCTGCATAGCCTGCGGCCTTGTACGAACCGTCCGATCCGTCGATGCCCAGCAGAATCTTCTTGATCTCGGTCATACAAATAATACTATTGTGAGTGCCAGCATCATAATGCTGACGGTGGAACCACCTGAAAACTTATTTTAACAGGGATTGCGGATGGGGCTAATATGGCTGAGGACAAGTGCGGCGTGATGGGCTGTTCACAACCTGGCGTGAGGTCCTACTCCCGTGACGCGGTGGAGAAGGGGGGCCTAAAGGTGGCGGATGAGAATGCGAAACGGGTGCACCTCTGCAAGGAGCACAACAAGGAGTATAAGAAGGCCACCAAGGACGATCGCAAGCTGGAGAACCTGGGACGCTGATCTTTCCCACGAAGGCTGGCCCACGGCGACAACCATGAGGGAATGTAAAGTTATTATCCCTTGATGGTCATGGAAGGAGATATGCAGCTGACCTTCCTAGGCACCGGTGGGGGGATGCCTTCACCTTCCAGGGGGGTCAGCGCCATCGCCCTGCAGGTGGGGCGGGAGGTCCTTCTTTTTGACTGCGGCGAGGGCACCCAACGCCAGTTCATGCAATCCTCGGTGTCCTTCATGAAGGTCACCAATATATTCATCACCCATTTTCACGGGGACCATTTCCTGGGCCTTCCTGGTCTGATACAGTCCATGAGCTTCTCCGGGAGGAAGGAGCCGCTCGCGCTCCATGGGCCCTCGGGAATGATCGAAACGGCCGAACAGATACTATCCCTAGGCTACTTCCAGCTCGGATTCCAAGTGACGGCCACGGAGATGGAGGACGGGGACTCGGTCGACCTCGGCCCCCTTACGGTGATGGCAGTGGCCGGCGAGCATACCGTGCCCGCGCTTTCCTTTGTAATAGAGGAGAAGGAGCGTCGAGGGCGCTTCCTGACCGAACGGGCCAAGGAGCTGGGTGTGATCCCAGGCCCCCAGTTCAGCATTCTGCAGTCAGGGGGCGAGATAGTAGTGGGGGACCGGCTGGTGAGATCCGAGGACGTACTGGGGCCTCCCCGCAAAGGTCGCAAAGTGGTCATTTCCGGGGACACCCGGCCCACTTCTAGGCTGACCGAAGCGGCAAGAGGCGCGGACGTGCTGATACATGAGGCCACCCTGGACTCGAGCATGAAGGAGGGCGCGAAAAGCTACGGCCACTCCACCGCCAGGGAGGCCGGCGAGGTGGCCCGGGAGGCCGACGTCCACATGCTCATCCTGACCCACATCTCCAACCGCTATGATGACCTGTCCATACTGGAGGCCGAGGCCCAGGAGGTATTCCCCCGGACCATCATCGCGGAAGATCTCATGTCCCTGAAGGTCAGGACCAAGTAGGATCGATGCGCTTCGAGAAGCGGAGGCACATAACACCGGACGTTCTCCGACATGCCATCCCTGTCGCTCCCTTCAGCTCCTTCATGCGATGGCAAATTGTTTATGGACATGTGAACCATATCCTGGACGTGAAGCTCATCGATCGACCGAAGTATGGACCATTGTTCCGCTTCAGCGATTATCACGTCTATAAGACCCTCTCCCTGCTGTCCGATGGACGAAGGAAGGGTCGAAAACAGCTCGCCGACCGGATCGGGGTGGGCGAGGGCAGCATGCGCACCATCGTCGATTATCTCCGTGACGAGGGATACATCGATGTCAAGCAGACCGGTGTAAAGATCACCAAGAAGGGCCAGGAGTATATCGTCCGCCTGCCCCTACAGCTGTACACGCTCGATGTGCAGGAGATGACCCTCGGCCAGCAGTCAGTGGCCGTCCTGGTCAAGGGAGCTAGTGCCAAAATAGGCTCGGGCATGGAGCAGAGGGACAACGCCATAAAGGCAGGGGCGGACGGAGCGACCACCATAATCGTGAGGGGCGACCGACTGGTAGTGCCCGTGGACTATGATCTGGACAAGGACCAGCCAGATATTGCGGGGGAGATCCGCAGGTTGTTCGATCTCAACGACGGAGACGTGGTCATCATCGGCACCTCGTCTGATGTCCAACGCGCAGAAGAGGGAGCATTGGCCGCTGCCTTCGAGATCATCTGACGGGGCGCATCAAGGATATCAGCGTTGAGGGATCGGCGGTCCCCTGCAGGCAGCTGTTCTGTGTACATGCATATGCAGTGGCCTTGCCCTCCATCATCCCATACTCGCGGACCACTGGGGACAGCTCCCTGATGAGGTCCCCCTTCTCCCCCGGATCGACGACCATGACGATCTTGTTAGGAAGGTATTCGGAGGCCATGGCGTCGATGAACGATGATGTGTCGGCCGTATCATGATGACCGGTGATGACCACCGAATAGAACGGCCCGATCTTTAGGTCCAGGGCGCACAGGAAATGCGAGAAGTTTTCCGGGGAACGGAATATGGACCCTGAGAATGCGGTGATCAACCGATCCGCTCTCCTCATCAGGTCCTCATCCTCAGTTATCCGGTTAAGGGTGAGCAGTACCTGAAGGGCCACGGAATTGCCTGAGGGCAAGGCCCCGTCGTACACCTCCTTGTGACGGTGGAGCACGTCGCTGGACATGTGATCGGTCTGGAAGAAGCCTCCCTCCTCCTCATCCCAGAACCTCTCCAGCATTGCTCGCACCATATCTATCGAGGCCTTCAGCCATCGGGGGTCCTGGTCCGCCTGGAAAAGCTCCAGGAGGCCCCATGCCATGAACGCATGATCGTCCAGGAACCCCGGAACCCCTGGGGTGCCGGCCATATGGAGAAGGCCTCCTTCCTTGGAGCGCATAGTGGTAAGCACCATATCCGCCGCAATCCTCGCCGCCTCCACATATTTTGGCTCCCTAAGGGCCCACCCAGCCCGGGCCAGGGCGGCGATCATCAGGCCGTTCCAATCGCTCATGACCTTGTCGTCAGTGAGCGGCCGGGACCGGTCCTGTCTAACCCTCAGCAGCATGTTCCTCATTTCCTCGTAGCGAGGATCGGACATGGCATCGAGGCTTCGTAGGTGCAGGACGTTCCTTCCTTCCAGTTCTCCCCTGGCCCCTGCGCCTACATTACCCTGACGGTCGATTCCTAATAGCTCTTGGACGATCGATGCTCCCTCTATGCCCACAGCGTCCTTGACCTCGGACATGGTCCATAGATAGTACTTGCCCTCCTCCCCCTCGCTATCCGCGTCCTCTGCGGAATAGAAACCTCCCTGTGGTGAGGCCAGCGTGCTCAGCACATAATCCAGGGTCTGGCGGGCGGTCTGCGCGAGCACATCCCTCCCCGTCGCCTGCCAGGCCTCGACATAAGCGAGCACCAGCAACGCCTGGTCGTACAGCATTTTCTCGAAGTGAGGTAGCCTCCAAACACGGTCCGTGGAGTAGCGGTGAAAGCCATAGGCCAGCTGGTCGAAGATACCGCCACGTCGCATGGCCTCCAGGGTTTCCACGGCCATGTCCCTGGCTTTCTCATCGCCGCTCCGGGCCCAATATCTCAGGAGGAAGGTGATGCGGTGAGGGGTGGGGAACTTGGGCGCCCGGCCGAAACCGCCATAACCCCCGTCGTAATTATCCAGAAGGGATTGGAAGGCACCTATCAATACCTCATCCCCCAGGTCGCCTCCGGCTGTGGTCCCCTGCTGTTCGCGTAGGATCTCCAGGACCTTTCCGGAAGTTTCCTCGATCTCAGCCCTCCTATCCTTCCAATAGTTCGTGATGGTGGGCAGGAGGTCCAGGAGTCCCAACATCCCTCCCCTGGCCCTCTTGGGTAGATAGGTGGCGGCGAAGAACGGCCTTTTTTGGGGAGTGAGGACCAGCGTGAGCGGCCAGCCGCCTCCACCATGCAGCAGCTGGGCAGCGGCCATGTAGGTGGCATCCAGGTCCGGTCGCTCCTCCCGGTCGACCTTTATGGGGATGAAGTTATCATTGATGTATGAGGCCACCTCCTGGTCCTCGAAGGACTCGCTTTCCATGACATGGCACCAGTGGCATGAGGAGTAACCTATGGAAAGGAAGATAGGGCGATCAAGTTCCACGGATAGGCTCAATGCCTCAGGTCCCCAGGGGAACCAATCAACAGGATTGTAGGCATGCTGCCTAAGGTAAGGGCTCTTCTCCCCCAGCAATCGATTCGCTTTACTTCCCGCAGCTCTCATGATAGGATCATTGCCGATCAACAAACGGCGAGGCGTGGATAATAAGATTTCATTGAGAACTCAAAAGTGAACGATAGAATGGGGATGGACCGTCAACAGAGACCTGTCCACCCCCCGTTTTTCCTCCTCTATTTCAGTCATGGAGGGTAAGCCTCCACGACACAGTCTCTCCTTCTGCAGTCCAATTTTTTAACCAGGTATAAAATGATTTGCCACGGATGTTGGAAAAATGATGAGATTTCGGGGTTCTTGACGGTAGATCCTCTCATGGACATGAACGCTTTACCCATGATTTCTGGTGACGACAAAGTTAGACGATCGAAAAAAAGGTCATGCAAGGGACAAAATCTGCCGGCCTACAACGATCATATTATGTTACCGGGCCTATTAACTCAATTCTTTCAGGACACTGGATATTTTTTTTACAGTATTTACGGGCTAAATATTAAGGTACCCAAATCATTCCCTCCAGCATAGGAGGACGTGAGAAATGGTAGATATTAAGGAAGAAGATGGGAAGAGCATGGGAACGATAGTTATCGAGGTCATTGCAGGCCTCATGAGCGCTGCCTTCGCATTCGTTGCCGCCTTAGCGTGGAACACCGCGATCCAGACCGCTATAACTCAAATGTTCCCTAACGAGGGCGACCTGACCGGTCTGTTCGTGTACGCTATCCTCGTGACCATCCTGGCAGTCATCGCCATCATTGGGATCGCCAGAGTGCTTGCGAAATATCAGGCCAGGGACAAGAAGAAAAGGGCCTGAGCACGCTCAAATCTTTTTTTATTTTTCATAATCTGCATCCGACCGCCGCCTTAGGCAAAAGATCCGTTCTCTATCCCCCATCCAGACATAATAAGATGGCCTTATGCATCAGAGTGGTCTCTCTTCATCCATCTTCGTGGGAAGAACGCAGATATTATGGCAAGTATGGGTCCGGCGATCCATCCCGCCCAGAAGAGGAGGCCTACAGCGCCGATCAGAAGCAGGGCCAGGCGGGTGCGGTGAGTCAGTGGTCGAGCCCGACTGTCCCTTAACCCGATCCTGATGATCATGAGCCCAAGGAACAGAGGAATGACCGCGAACATGATGCTCACCAGGGCGAAGTTGACCCAGCCGACCTTGGATAGTCCCCATGTCATCTGATAGAGTATCGATGCGGCGGTGGCCACCATGAGCGAGCCAGAGATAACGGTCATCAACCAAAGACCATCCATGGGAACATCTCGTCTTCTTGATGTCCAGGCGGCGTAGCCGAAGGAGACGAAGAAGGCGATGATGGACGGGGCCAGTATGCTTAATGTCGTCTGCCCTTCCCACTGGTACGTCCTGAAGGAAACGAAGGGGATCAATAGCCACTCCTCAGCGGTGAAGGTCTCCCTGGTCCCCACCGCAAGTCCGTAGTTGCCGCCGACGTTCTCATCGAACACAGCTATGTAGTACGTTCCGTCGGCGGGTGCATCCACGGTCACCTTGGCGATCTCGTGGAATGCTGCAGGTGTGAAGGGCTCGAACTCGATCGTGGAGGACGGATCACCCTTCACCAATAACGCATCATCATCCGTGGGCCTATCCACGAACGATGGCAACGTATCGTTACTCCCCAGGCCCTTGCCCAAGATCGCAACCGATGGGAGGAAACCCTTCTCGACGCTTACCTGAGGAGATATCAGAGAGAGGACGATCCCTTCGCCCTGCTTCATCTCCAATCTGTAGTAGTGTGCCATACCGCCTTCTGGCAACGTGTTGTAGATCGCCCATGACTTGGTGGGATCATCCACTTCCATGGCTCTGTCGAGCCCATCGTTACCCCCGGAAAAGACCGGGCTGTGAGCGGCAACATAAGGTAACGACATCAGAAGCATAAGGGTCAGACCCATGCAGATCGCTCGGAAGCTGTACATCGGCCTACAGATATTATCCTCTCAGATGTTTTAAAACCTGTCCCGAAGGCCTATGCTTGAAGGAGGGAGCTAGACCACGATAATTTTGGTCGCTTTTCATTGTCGGCGCTCCTGTTCAAGGAGAACGTTCCAGCGTGTGTGCGTTCTTGCTAACCGATACGATACTTTTATCATCTGACCCATTCATTTTACACCCAAATGGGGATGTGACATGGCCGATATTCGCCAGAGAGTCAAAGAGGACCAAGGCATACTGAAGAAGATCCAGATGTTCGTTCCAGGTTTCCGCGGCTATCGCCAGAAGGAGGACCTGCGGGACGCCGACCGAATGCTCCGAGACCAGCTGGCGAAGAAGCTGGGGGCGCAGCGGGAAGAGGTGGAGGAAGCGCGATCTTTGGTGACCAGGTCCTTCAGGTCCAAGGAGCTTGAGCTGATGGGAAAGGTGATAAACCAGTACAAGAAGACCGAGGGACTGGTATCTCACTCCTCTCCCGGTTATTCAGGTATTTCCGCGGACATCCAGTTCAAGCAGGACGAGATAAACCGCTTGTACGATTACGATGCCGCCATGATCGACGGGCTGGATATCATGCAGCAGGCCATAGATGCGATGAAAGCTGCCCTGGAGGCCGAAGAGAACCAGCAGGCCAGGAAGAACATCACCCAGCTCCGGGCGCAGATAGATAACTTCGAGGACCAGTTCAAGAAGCGTATAGATATTATCCAGGGCACGGAGGTCTAAGCATGGCGAAGGTCACGGATCCAAGCAAGGGAGGGGCGCTCAAGGACAGCCTGATCGGATCGGCCACCTTCAGCTGGGACGACAACGAGAAGCGCAGCAACATCATGTATCGCGTCCCCCGGCTCATCAGGTGGAACGACAATATCGTGGTCAGGGAGGATGAGATCGCCGTCTTTTACCGGGATGGCAAGGCGCTATCCTATTTCGACCGCCCTGACAGGTATGCTCTGACGGACATCAACGCGCCCATTGTGGGCACCATAGTCAAAGCCCTTACGGGCGTGGTCCAACAGGCCGAGGTCGTCTACCTCCAGAAGAGGGCGTTCGACGGTAAGTTCGGCTCCAAGCAGCCGTACCAGTTCCGCGACCCGGACTTCGGGGTGGTGAACCTCAGGGTGTTCGGCGAGTTCCGTTATAAGATCAACCAGCCCGAGAACTTCGTCAACCAGTTCGTCGGTACATTGAACTTCGCGACCTCCGCAGAGGTGGAGGAGAGGATCAAGGAGCAGATGGTCGTCCTCATTTACAACGTCGTTGGCGAGATGAAGGAGCAGGGAATGGGAGTGGCCGATTTCGCGTCCAGCCTCATGAACATCGAGCAGGGTGTGCTGGACAAGGCCAAGGACCATTTCGACCTCTATGGCCTGCTCATCGACAAGGTCTCGGGTCTGTACATCTCCCTACCTGAAGAGGTGCAGAAGGCGGTCGACACCCGGGCCTCCATGCAGGTGCTGGGCACCAACTACATGGGCTACCAGACCGGGCAGGCCATGCGCGATGCGGCCAACAACCCCTCGGGCGGGGCCGCGGGCGTCGGCGTAGGTGTGGGAGCCGGTATTGGGATGGGTTACACCATGATGGACCAGATGAGGCAGCCGGCCGCAGGGCCACCCCAGCAGGCCGGGGCCGCCGCAGCACCGCCTTTCGGGAACACTGTGAAGTGCCCCAAGTGCGGAACCATGAACCCGCCCACCAACAAGTTCTGCTCCGATTGTGGGACCAAGTTCGAGGCGGACAAGAAGTGCCCCAAGTGCGGGGGCAATGTGCCGGGAGGCTCCAAGTTCTGCCCCGAGTGCGGGACGCCCATGGGAAACAAGAAGTGCGCTAACTGCGGTGCTGAGGTGACCGCAGGGACCAAGTTCTGCCCCGAATGCGGTAAGCCTATCCAGTGAGGTCCCTAGATGCCTCAGGTCAACTGTCCGAAATGCGCAGCACCAGTGGAACTGGACAGCGGCGTGAAGTTCACCAAATGTAACTACTGCGGCTCCCTCATATTCTTTGACCGGGCGGGTGCCGGCTTCTACTACGTGATACCGTTCAAGCTCAGCCAGAACGACGCCATCGGTACTTTCCGGCGATGGGCAGGGGGTTCCACCCGGGCCAAGGACCTGGACCGTCAGGCCAACATCACCGCTGTGAAGAAGGTGTTCTTCCCGGTGTACATGTTCCGGAGGGACGTGAACGGTCGGGAGGAAGTGATCATCGAACCCGCGGGCTCCACCACCCTTCCTGGGCTTCATAGCCTCAAGGTCCCTGGAGGGGACCTGAAGATATTCGACCAGTCGTTCGACACCACCGAGGCGGAGCTGATCAAGCCGGACATCGAGATGACCCACTACCTGAGCTCCCTCCCCGGCACGTCCAAGGAGCAGTCCCTGGTATACTTCCCCGTCTGGATGATCGACTACACGTTCAACGGCAAGTCCTACAAGGTCATCGTGGACGCCTCCTCTTCGGAGGTCTTCGCCAGCGATTTTCCTACCCGCAGCTCCGCCGCCTACCTTGTGGTGGCCATCGTGGGGTTCCTGGCATTCCTCGTCGAGGGGTTCATCGCCACGGTTGCCCTGGTTCCAGCCCTGATATTGATGGGCATTACGGTGCTCGCGGTGTTCTTCTTATCGCTTACCGTGGCCAGGAGGCTGTGATATGGGCGATCTGTCGATAGGTCTGAGCTGCCCCTCCTGCGGGGGCGCCATAGTCATACAGGAAGGCGACACCTCGGTCAACTGTGCTTATTGTGGCTCCACTCTCTACATCGAAGGGGACAAGGGCGTTTTCACCATCGCCTTCAAGAACAAGCTTACCAGGGAATCGGCGGTCAACACCGCTCAGGATTGGTGGAAGAAAGGTTTCAAGGCCCGCGATCTGAAGAAGACGGGCACCGTTAACGAGTGCTATCCGATCTACATACCGTTCTGGAACATCAGTTCTCGGGTGGCTGGATGGGTTTGCGGCTATGAGGAGAGGACCCACTCCGACTCCAAGGGTCACACCACCACTGAGAGGATATACAAGGAGGAGATGGTCCTCCAGGACCTGGTGTTCTCTGAGATCGCCTGCGACCCCGGGGACCTGGGGATAAAGGCGCTGAGGAACTTTTCCGGTGAGTCCTCGTTCGAGGACTTCGAGATGATACCCACCTTCGAGTCCACCACCAGCAAGGACGATGCCACCGCCCATGCTCGGGCCGATGCGGCCCAGCGGGGGAGGTCCTCTGCCAACGTCCCCCACGTCACCTTCGAGAACCTGCATGTTCTTCTCAAGAAGACCTCCATAATATACTACCCGATATGGGTGGTCAGGTACAGCTACCGCGACCGCATGTACATCCTGACGGTGGACGGCGTCACCGGCGAGGTACTCTCCGGTCGCGCCCCGGGGGACCCGCTGTTCCAAAGCCTTGCGGTGACCGCAGGCACGTCCATAGGAGGGCTGGCCGCAGCTGGGGGCATACTGTTCACAATAGCTGCAGGGAACGAGATAGGCATCGTGGGAGTGATAGGTGGCCTCATCATCCTGGGACTGACCTACTTCTTCTTCCGCCATGGTTCGGAGATAATCCAGGGGGACTTTGGTGACAAGAAGAAACCGTTGGACCTCAAGTCCATGACCGATATAGGGAAACAGATAGAGGGGTTGTACCGATGAAGGTCGTCCAGGTGAAGTGCCCGAACTGCGAGCAGCCGATCTACCAGAAGCAGAGGGACAACATGTTCCACTGCAAGAACTGTGGGACCATCCATTACCGTGACCTCAAAGGTCCTCACTCCGTGGAGTACGAGATTGCGGACGTGAATCCAAATGTCAGGGGTCGGCAGTACTACATCCCCTTCTGGCGGGTGTACTGCCACTTCAACATCCGCTCCCGGGATATAGAGGGGGGTTACGTGCACAAACTGGCAACGAAAATAAAGGGCGGTGACAACGGTGGCATGCTGTACATCTTCGTACCGGCCTCGGACCTCGAGGCCTCGACCTTCCGCTCCATGGCCGTGAACCTCACGGTGAACAATCCCCGCTACAACCTGCGAAGGGACTTCAGCAACGTCGAGAGGATGCCCACCACCCTCACCCCCGAGGAGGCGGCGGAGATGGCGGACTTTGTTGCGGTCACCTTGGAGGCCGAGAAGCCAGGCAAGATGCAGTACCTGGACTATGATCTGAAGGTGCAGGAGACCAAGCTGATCTACCTGCCCTTCGAACAGGGACCCAACGGCCTGCAGTTGGCGGTCTGAGTTTACATCCTGAGGCAAAAAAGAACACAAAAAGGTCAAATCACCCTTGACTTTAGACCGGAAGGCCCTCCTTCCAGGCATACCTTTTTAAAAACCCCCACTCATATTTTTATCCATGACCGGATCGGACCTAGGATTGATATTCATCATCATTGGGGTGATCATGTTGTTGGCGGAGGCTGTGACCCCCGGAGCGTTCCTGGTGGTCCCCGCCACAGTATTGATCGTGTTGGGTGCGCTGGGTCTGGCCGCGCCTGACCTGCTTCTAAGCATATGGTCGCCCTTACTAGCTCTCGCTGTTGGGGTGCCAGTGTTCCTGCTGACAGTGAAAGCTTACCAGAAGCTGTCTCCTTCCATGCCCCCCACCACAACGGTGGCCACGTCCCTCGTGGGGATGGAGGGCACGGTTGTGACCGACGTATGCCCCGAGAACATTAAGGGCAAGGTGAAGATAAAGAACGATGTCTGGAGCGCGACCTCCACCCGTCCCATAGCGGTGGGATACAAGGTTCGCGTGGTATCCAGCGAAGGAGTCCATGTCAAGGTGGAGCCCATAGAGGACGCCCCCATGGCAGAGTGCAAGTGAGGAGGTAAAGAAATGGTAGATATTTTGGCACAGGTAGATTTAGTCACAGTCGGACTATTGGTACTGGCGGTCGTCGCCGCCGTGCTCATACTCATAACCGGCATCAGGATCGTAAAACCTTACGAGCAGGCCATCTATATCTTGCTCGGTACATACAAGCGGACGTTGAATCCGGGTTTCAACTATGTGTTCCCATTGATAAGCGAGGTCGTCAAGCTGGACCTCAGGACCCAGGTGCTGGACGTTCCCAGTCAGGAGGTCATCACCAAAGATAACTCCCCTACCAACGTGGACGCCATCATCTACATCAAGGTCATCGACCCCAAGAAGGCGTACTTCGAAGTTACGAACTATCGGGCCGCTACGGTGTACCTGGCGCAGACGACCCTGAGGGCCATCATCGGCGATATGGAGCTGGATGAGATCCTATCCTCCCGTGAGAAGATCAACCTCCGGCTGAGGGACATTCTTGACGATTCTACCGACAAGTGGGGCATCAAGGTGGAAGCGGTGGAGATCAGGGAGGTCGATCCCGCCCCCAAGGTCAAGACGGCGATGGAGGAACAGACCTCCGCAGAACGTCTGAGGAGGGCAGCCATCCTGCGTGCGGACGGCGACAAGCGCGCCGCCATTCTTAGCGCTGAAGGATCGAAGAGAGCCCGCATCCTGCAAGCGGAAGGTGTACGACAGTCCAAGGTATTGGAGGCAGAGGGTGAGAGGCTAGCGATCATTCTACAGAGCCAAGGTGAGGCCCAAAAGCTGCGTATCCTGGCTGTGGGTGCCGGCCCCCTCGACTCCAAGGCGCTGGCAGTGCTCTCTATGCAGACCATGCAGACCCTGGGTTACTCCCAGTCGACCAAGTGGATACTACCCTTCGAGGTCACCAAGGTACTGGAGGGAATGTCCGAGTTCCTGGGTGTATCCAGGCAGACCCCCACCCGCGAGGTCTGCGATATAGATGGATTGGAGAAGGCCGTGGGCAAGCCTGAGGACATCCTAGGCCCTATACCCACTCCGGATGAGCTGCGCAGCGAGCTGAAGGGTCTGGAAGACATCATGGCCAAGGAGAAAGCGGAGGCCGAGGCCATCGGGGCGCTGGGATCCGGAAAACCGGACAAGGAAATGCTTCTTTGATCCCATAAACAAACCTTTTCCGCTCTTTTTTCTTCCACTGTGAACAGATCGGCACGATTTCGGGTCGCCATTGCATTGGCACCCTACAATTTTCACACGATACTACGGTCAGTATCACCGAGGATATTGAGAAACAGGGAGTTATATACGCTCGAAGCGAACCAGCAACTCAACGATCCTCGATGCCGAATGGTCAAGGATGGTGAGAGATAATGGGATGCCGTAGATTACTGATTATCATAATGTGTGCTTCAGTGCTCCTGTCGAGCTTTGGTATTGTTTTCGATGGGAATATTCAGGCAACATCTGCCGCCAATGCGGAGATGAGCTCAGCACAATCACATGCTGCTGGGGCTAGTGCGCCAATGGGAATAGTTCCCTTTGTGACGATCACCTCGCCTAGCGAGGGCTTCTGCAACAACACCGGCAATGTCACGGTCACATGGGAGGCCGGTCCGTACATCTCGCACATTGACGTAAGTCTCGACGGGGCTTCCGCCGTCAATGTATCTACGAACACCAGCATCACCTTCGATCCGCTGGAGGAGGGGAACCATAACGTGAACGTCACGGCCTACAACCCTGAATTGTACGCCGTGTATGATGAAGTGAACTTTATCGTGGACATGACCGTGCCTACCTTGACGATCAACTATCCGGTCGTCGGCGCATGGTACAACGTTACCACGATCAACGCCACCTGGACAGCGTCTGATGGCGGAAGCGGGTTACACAATACCTCGGTATCATTTGACGAGGGTGATTGGACCGAGGTCACCGTTGAGTACTACGAGCTCACCTCCCTGGCCGATGGACAGCACAACATCTCCGTCCGCGTGATCGACAACGCCGGGAATATGCGCACATCTACCAAGACCTTCAACATCAACACCGTCCTGCCCTCCGTACACATAACCGCTCCCGCGGAGGCACAGCTGCTCAGCTCCACAGGCGTGACCGCCACCTGGGAAGGTGATCCCTCAATAGAGATCGCCAACTACTGGGTGAGCATGGACGGCGATGCTTGGACGGATATCGACATGAACACCTCCTACACTTTTACTGGTCTTACTGAGGGTGAGCATGAGATCTCCGTGAAGGTAAGCGATTTCGCCGGCAACGTGAACACCAGCTCAGTGTCCATTGATGTCGATAGTATATCTCCTGAGGTGCTCTTCTCATCTCCCAACGAAGGGGCGATGATCGGTACCAATAACGTGATCGTGGCATGGACAGTGAGCGAGGCCGGTTCAGGGGTAGCGGACACCAAGGTCCGTGTCGATGATGCCACTTGGGAGGTCGTCTCTGTCAACAATCATACAATCACCGATCTTGCTGATGGTCCTCACACCGTCGTGGTGAGGTCTACCGACCATGCCGGCAACTATGAGGACGCCACCCTGACCTTCGTCGTGGACACCGTTGCTCCCACTGTAATGGTCACACCAGTAGGCACTAACGTTGCCATCGGCACAACCATAGGCGTGGCCTTCTCCGAGGCCATGGACCATGACACTGTCAGCATCTTAGTCAACGGTGTAACGGGCACCCTCACTTGGAACGGGAACACCGCGATATTCACCCCCTCCGCCTTCCTGGACCATTCCACCACCTACACGGTGGCGGTGGAAGGTCAGGACCTGGCAGGGCATGAGGTCAGTGAATCGTGGTCGTTCACCACTATGAGCAACGAGGGCTCCATCTCCGGTACAGTTAGGGACCCTGATGGGAACCTGGTGGACAACGCTACCGTTGCACTATCGAACGGTCAGGTCACCACCACCGATGAGTATGGGCACTTCGAGTTTTCCAACGTCAGTGCCGGCAACTACACCTTGGAGATCACCAAGGCCGGATTCCCCACCGTGACCCAGAACGTTGAGGCAGGTGCCGGCCAGGAGATCGATCTGGGCAGCATCAGCTTCCGCTCCAGCACTGCCGGTGGCGACGATTCCAACGGCACGATCATCCTCGCTGCCTCTGGCATCATGGTAGTGGCGATGGTGGCGTTCCTGCTGCTTGCAGGACGTGGCCTGAAGAAGTAGTGAGTGAAAGAGGCTGGGAAGCCTCATTTTTATTTTATTATATTCTATTTAATAATCGATATGCTGCAGATCTTCGCTCCGAACAAACTTACATTCTGAACAAAATTTTACAATGGAGGTGCAGGCATTCATCCTAGGTCCCAAAAAGTCTTCAGTGGATGGATCATTCCTTCGCTTGTTTCACGGAGTCGGGGTCCTTCATCACCTGGGCGAGAGCGAAGATGCACCTGCGGCAGTCCCCCGAACCGGTCCGTTGGTCATAGCTACACTCGCGGTCTAGGATCTTACATCGGTAGTCAGCGTACCCTCCCTTTGAGAAGGGCTTGAATGCAAGCGCTTCCACTTCTGTCGGTGCTCGCTCGGTGGCATCCCTAAACCAGTTCCAAGGCGCGTCCATGAACATTGAATGTCCTGCCTGGAAATAAACCTGAGCGAGGTTCATGGAGACCGGACGCCGGTGAAACATGACCTTGAGCACAAAGGAGAAAAACCTGTGAGGGATAAGGGTGGGGCATGGCAGAAGAGAACGTGACCAGCAGCAGTGTAGAGCGAATATGCCCCAACTGCCAGCACTTTTATGAGCACGGAAAGACCGAGTGGGAGGATGCCAAGGAGTGCGAGGACTGTACCCGCCGTGGAGGCATCTATGATCATTGGAAGGAGAGGGCGCCCCAGGTCCCGTGAGATCAAGCCATTCTATTCCCAGCTTACATCCAGTCGAAGATGGAGTGTAGAAACATTCGATTTCGAGCCCGTGCGAAGGTCATCTATCGCATCTAGAGTTCAACTTTTCATAACCTTGTGAGCACCTCGCCTATGTGAACTCCTTTCGATAATCCTCTCACATGCCTCAAATAGGACCGGAATGGCGGCGCGGTCGCTGAACGGGACCTTGGCGCTGCCCTTACCGAACTTGGCCTTGGGCAGGAGCGACTTGAGCTCTTCGATCACCTCGAAGTCCAGCGTATGAAAGGTGAAGTGTTCCTTGGCCACGGAGAAGGCTATGTATTGGCCATCGAACTTGAAGGTGGGTATCTGGTATGAGATGATCTCCTCGAGAGAGGGATGATTCTTGCGCATGTATCCGATCATGGTCGTCAACCACTCTTTCTTGTCGCCATCGAACCTGCCCACGTAGTCGTCCACGGATCCCATTTCATCGCCTCTTCCTGGTATTTCCATCCTGTAGTCAATGTGATGACCACCTGCTGTTGAAAAGCCTATGCTCCCGCCCTTCGCCGGTTAGGAACCGCAATATCGTTCTCGATCAGTAATAATGGAGGCAGATCTCTCAGTATATGAAAAAATGACTCTCCCTGCACCACCGCTGGATGCGGTAGGCAGGGAAGGGTTTTGGAAAGGATAGGTCGCGTTGCTCAGATGATGCCTTGGTCCAGCATCGCTTCGGCCACCTTGAGGAAGCCTGCGATATTGGCACCCACGATGTAGTTGCCGGGGCTGCCGTACTTCTTGGCGGCATCAGCAGAGTTCTTGTGGATGTTGATCATGATCTGATGCAGCTGGTGGTCCACCTCGTCGGCGGTCCAGGAGATTCCGATGTGGTTCTGGCACATCTCCAGGCCGGAGGTGGCGACGCCACCGGCGTTGGCTGCCTTTCCGGGACCGAAGAGCACGCCGTTCTCGATGAACAGCTCCGCAGCCTCAGGGGTGCAAGGCATGTTGGCACCTTCTGCCACAGCGATCAGGCCATGGTCGATGAGGAATTTGGCATCGTCCTTGTCCAGCTCGTTCTGGGTGGCGCATGGAAGGGCGATATCGGCCTCCACCTTCCAAGGCTTCTCTCCCTTCCAGTAATCGCAGCCGAACTTGTCTGCATATTCGCAAATGCGGCCGCGCTTGACGTTCTTGAGGTCCATGATATACTGGCACTTATCCAGGTCGATGCCGCTAGGGTCGTATACGGTACCATCGGAGTCAGAGACGGTGATGACCTTTCCGCCTAGCTGTGTGACCTTCTGTGCAGCGTACTGGGCGACGTTCCCGGAGCCGGAGATGGCGACGGTCTTACCCTCAAAGTTCATGCTCTTGGTCTTGAGCATCTCCTCGCAGAAGTAGGTGCATCCGTACCCGGTCGCCTCCGGTCTGATGAGAGAGCCACCCCAGTTGATGCCCTTACCCGTGAGAACGGAGTCGGACCTGTTGGTGATCTTCCTATACTGGCCATAAAGGAAACCGATCTCCCTACCGCCCACGCCGATGTCACCGGCAGGTACGTCGGTGTTGGGCCCGATATGCCTGTACAGCTCGCTCATGAAGTTCTGGCAGAACCTCATGACCTCTGCATCGCTCTTCCCCTTGGGATCGAAATCCGAACCGCCCTTACCGCCACCCATGGGCAGGCCGGTGAGGGAGTTCTTGAACACTTGCTCGAAACCGAGGAACTTCAGTATGCCCAGGTTGACCGATGGATGGAAACGCAGGCCGCCCTTGTAGGGGCCAATGGCGCTGTTGAACTCAACCCTGTAACCACGGTTTATCTGGACATTGCCGTTGTCGTCGGTCCAGGTGACACGGAACATGATCTGGCGATCGGGTTCGATGATCCTATCGATGATCTTGGCCTTCTCATACTCAGGGTGCTTCTTCAGGACCGGCTCGAGGGACTCCAGAACCTCACCCACGGCCTGGTGGAACTCTTTCTCACCCGGGTTCTTCGCTATTGTCCTTTCCAATAGATCTTTGGTTGGCATTGTACTCGTGCTCCTCATTTGCGCTTGATAGCGATGTGACTTAGGAGCGAACGAATATCGTTTATTTAATAGCTATTCATGACAACATATTGATAGTATAATTAAGAAAAATAGCATTTTTCGTCTGATTAATCTCCATATATTATACAAATGTTTTATTTTCGATATTGAGCTTAGATATATAATCAAATAATTTCGTAGTAATCAATCCATCGAACATACATAATACGTTCAAAAAATGTTCATCTGTTTGTCATTAAGCGTTCTTTCTAGATATTCATGTTACGAAGTTTACCGAAGTACGAACCATCGGTCAAACACGTTAAATAATAATAGAAAATACGAAAAACGAACATCCGTAGGCTTCTAATGAGAGACCGTCCTAGGCGCAACCGGCACATGCTAAATATGTCGAAGTGCATGCGACGGCCCACTAGAGTCCTAGACCCTGGAGGGGGGAATTAGTGATGAACGATACCTGCCTTGCAGCCGTGAGTATAGACCAAGACCTCTGCAGCAGATGCAAGGTATGCTACTCGCTCTGTCCGTTCGAAGCCATCTATCAACAGCCTGAGGACGGCAGAATAAAGATCGACATCCAGAAGTGCCAGGTCTGTGGCATATGCTCCAGTTCCTGTCCGGTGTCGGCCATTGAGATGGCGTACTATGATCATGAGGGCCTGCTGGAACACATCCGGGAGGCGACCGGGAACGAGAACGAAGATACACTGGTGATTATGTGCAGAGGCAACTCCCCCAGTAGCGGTGAGATAGAGGATATCCTCGCCGCACAGGGTCTGGGTGGAAATAGCTACTTGTCCATGCGCGTTCCCTGTGCGGGCAGGATACCCATGGACTTCATATTCAACGTCCTCCGGTCCGGCACGAAGAATATCATATCGGTGCAATGCCAGGACGGCTTCTGCCGTATGAAAGAGGGCACTTCGATCGAGACCAGGCGCATGCTTCTAGGCATGGCCGTGATTCAGCAGTTCGGCTATCCACGGGATGCGCTGAAGGTCGTGAAGTATTCACGTAAGGCGATGTGGATCAACCAGGAATGTGTGGGATGCGATAAGTGCGTATTCATATGCCCCTATGATGCCATAATCGCGGAGCCGTTCTCCTCGCCCAAAGTGATCGAGGATAAATGCGTGGGCTGTGGAGCGTGCCAACTGGTGTGTCCTCATAAGGCCATACAGGTGAAGGGCTACGAGTTCGACAATGTTCTCGCCTCGTACGGAGGGGCCGCGAAGCGGATGAGGTCTCAACGTGACCTGCCGGCCATCCTCGTGTTCAGCTGCCAGTGGTCCGAGTTCTCTGCCCTGGACGATCCAGAAAGGATGCTCAAGGGCAAGAATGCCATGGTCATGGAGGTCCCTTGCTTCAAGGGAATGGATCCCGTCCATGTCGTCAACGCGTTCAGACATGGGTTCGATGGGGTCATGGCTGTGGTTTGCTCGGATACGGATTGCAAGCTACAGAAGGGAAGGGATGTGGCGGACAGGCAGCTGGAGGTCCTCCAGAACGCCCTGAAGAAGTTGGGATTGAGCGACAGGTTCGAGCTCCATGAGCTCTCCCCTCGATGCGGGAGCGAGTTCGCTGCCAAGTTCGACGATTTCCACGAGAAGATCATGAATTTGTCGAAGCAATGCATCGTTACCAGGGGGTTGCAGCCGTGAGTTATGAGATATTATTGAAGACCCAGCTGGCGCATAAGGAAACGCTGTTCGAGGTCAGCGCCCCGGAGATAGCGGCCAAGGCCCTGCCGGGGCAGTTCCTCATAGTCATCCCCCGTGCTGGGGGAGAGAGGGTACCCCTCACGATATGCGGCTATGATGCAGAGCAGGGAACAGTCTCCTTCGCCTTCCATGAGGTTGGTAAGACCACCAAGGAGCTGGGGACGTTCGAGAAGGGCGACTGCCTGTACAATGTCACTGGACCGCTTGGCAATCCTTCGGAGATAAAGAACTATGGTCGGGTGCTGTGCGTGGGCGGGAGCATAATGATCGCCCCGCTTCTCTTGCAATCGAAGGCATTGAAGGCCGCGGGTAACCACGTTACGACGGTCCTGGGCTGCCGCAGCAAGGACTTCCTGTTCATGGTCGATGATGCCAAAGCCTGCAGCGATGAGGTGCTCATAGCCTCCGATGACGGCTCCATCGGCGAGAAGGGGATGGAGTTCCTTGATGAGCTACTCAACAAAGAGAGATACGACCGGTGCGTGGTCATGGGTCCAGTGGTCATGATGAAGAAGGTGAGCGAGATCACCAAACCCTACGGCATACCCACGGTGGTCACGTTGACACCTATAATGATCGATGGCATGGGCATGTGCGGAGTATGCCGTGTGACCGTAGACGGTAAGATGCTCTTCGGTTGCGTGGACGGCCCCGAGTTCGATGGCCACAAGACCGACTTCGACGAGCTGATCAAACGTCAGCGCACCATGTTGCCTGAGGAGAGGCTAAGCTCCATACTATGGGAGACCAGCGGAGGCTGCGACTGTGAACGGCAGTGAGCCCGATACCAAGAAGGCCGCGTCCACGAAGCGGCAGCAAGCGGTGGAGATGCCCAAGCAGGAGCCGGAGGACAGGGTCAAGAACTTCCGCGAGGTCGCCCTTGGATACACCGAGGAGATGGCCCATGAGGAGGCCAACAGGTGCCTCCAGTGCAAGAACCCCCAGTGCCGTAAGGGCTGCCCGGTGGATGTGCCCATACCGGACTTCATCAAGTGCATCACCGAGGGCAATTACGCGGACGGCATATCCGTGATCAAGACCAAGAACGCGTTGCCGGCCGTGTGTGGCCGCGTCTGCCCCCAGGAGGAGCAGTGTCAGAAGATGTGCATCCTGGGCAAGAAGGGGAACCCCATCAGCATCGGCCGCCTGGAGCGATATCTAGCGGACTGGGAGCGGGAGCACGGCGTGCATGTGCCGGAGCGGGCGCCGTCGACCGGAAAGAAGGTGGCGGTGATCGGCGCCGGGCCTGCAGGCCTGACCGTCGCTGCTGACCTAGTCAAGCTGGGCCACGATGTGACGCTGTTCGAGGCGCTGCACGTGGCCGGCGGGGTGCTGATATACGGCATCCCCGAGTTCCGCCTGCCCAAGGACATCGTGCAGAAGGAGGTGGAGTACGTTCAGAAACTGGGCGTGGACCTCCGGCTGGGCAACCTCATCGGGAGGATACACACCATACCCGAGCTCATGGAGAGCGGATACGATGCCGTTTTCATCGGAAGCGGGGCCGGGCTCCCGCAATGGACCGGCTGCCCCGGGGAGAACCTGGGCGGGATCTACTCGGCGAACGAGTTCCTTATCCGCGTCAATCTGATGAAGGCCTACGACTTCCCGCAAAAGGACACCCCCATCCGAGTGGGCAAGCATGTGGTGGTCATAGGCGGCGGTAACGTCGCCATGGACTGCGCCCGCATATCCATGAGGCTAGGCGCCACCGTATGCCTGAACTACCGCCGCTCGCGCAAAGAGCTACCTGCCAGACAGGAAGAGATCGAGAACGCCGAGGAAGAGGGACTTATCTGCAGGTTCCTAAATGCTCCCCTGGAGTTCTATGGTGACGACAAGGGTTGGGTGAGGGCCATGAGGTGCACCGAGATGGAGCTCTGCGAGCCCGATGCCAGCGGCCGGCAGAGCTGCCGGATCATTCCCGAAACCGACTTCACCATGGATGCGGACACGGTCATTGTAGCTATCGGTCAGACCCCCAATCCCATCATCCAGCGCACCACCGCGGGGCTGGAGACAAACCCGCGCAACGGGACCATCATCATCGACGATGAAGGTAGGACCAATGTTAAGGGGGTGTTCGCCGGTGGAGATGTAGCTACAGGGGCGGCCACCGTCATCAGCGCCATGGGAGCCGGTAGACGAGCGGCCCAGGCCATGCACGATTACCTTACGAACCAGGAGCCCAAGGAGGGGTCATCATAGACCGGAAACTGAGGATCGCGTTCTACTGGGCCGCCAGCTGCGGCGGCTGTGAGATCGCCGTGCTGGACATGAACGAAAAGATACTCGATGTCGTCAAGGCGGCGGACATAGTGTTCTGGCCAGTGGCCATGGACGTCAAGTACAAGGACGTCGAGGCCATGCCCGACGGTCACATCGATATAACGTTCTTCAATGGCTCTATACGTAACAGCGAGCAGGAGCACATGGCGAAGATGTTAC
This sequence comes from Methanomassiliicoccus sp., assembly GCA_012719175.1. Classification (NCBI taxonomy): domain Archaea; kingdom Methanobacteriati; phylum Thermoplasmatota; class Thermoplasmata; order Methanomassiliicoccales; family Methanomassiliicoccaceae; genus Methanomassiliicoccus; species Methanomassiliicoccus sp. The sequence continues at coordinate 314,043 of JAAYAX010000004.1, read as the reverse complement.
GTGCCAAGTCACGTACTTTAATAGCCTTCGGCTCCTGCGCCAACGAGGGTTCCACACCCGGGTTGGCCAACTTCCTTAACGCCAAAGGGATCTTGGAGAAGGTGTACCTAAGCAACGATCAGGTGTCATCGGACGGTGGAGTGATACCCAAGCCTGAGACCCATGTAAAGGAGGGCGTTCTTCACATTCCAGTATTCCACGATGCAGTGAGGACCCTTGCCCAGACCGTTGATGTGGACTACTTCCTACCCGGCTGCCCACCCCCTGTCGTGCTCATCAACAGGGCGGTGGAAGCGATAGTCAAGGGCGAGCTGCCTCCCAAGGGATCGGTGCTGGCGCCCCTGCCGGCGGTGTGCGACGAGTGCCCTCGCAAGCGGGAGAACAAGAAGATCACCACCATACACCGGGTGTATGAGCTTACACCGGAACCAGAACGCTGTCTCATGGAGCAGGGCATCATATGCATGGGGATGGCCACCCGAAGCGGCTGCGGGGCCCAGTGCCTCAAAGTGGACATGCCCTGCACCGGCTGCGGGGGCGCGACCCCTAACCAGCCGGACATGGGAACTGGAATGATCACGGCATTGGCCTCGATCCTCAACCCCGGCAAGGAGCCGGGAACATATGATGAGGAGGAGGTCAACAAGCTCATATCACAGATAAAGGACCCGGCAGGTATCTTCTATATGTACAGTCTGCCGGCCGCCATACTGCGCAGGAAGGAGATGAAAGAATGAAGGAGATAACCATCGACCCCATCACCCGGCTGGAAGGCCACGGTAGCGTATCCATATTCCTCAACGAGGCAGGCGAGGTGGAGAACGCATACCTCAAGGTACCCGAGCTGAGGGGCTTCGAGGCCTTCTGCCTAGGACGACAGGCGGAGCTCATGCCCATAATCACCACTAGGATCTGCGGAGTGTGCCCGGTCGCGCACCATTACGCCTCCGTGAAAGCATTGGACGCGGCCTTCAACGTTACGCCGCCCCCGGCCGCCAAGAAGCTGAGGGAGCTCCAGTACATGGGCTATATCATCTACGACCACACCCTGCACTTCTACTTCCTGGGAGGACCGGACTTCATAGTGGGGCCGGACGCGCCCGCAGATAAGCGCAACATCCTGGGCGTGATAGAGAAAGCAGGGCTGGACGTCACCATGGAGGTCATCAAGCACCGTGCCTATGGTCAAAAGATCACGGAGATCCTCGGTGGGAAGGCCACGCACCCCGTGAGCGGTCTGCCTGGTGGGATCAGCAAGCCTCTCAGCGAGGAGAACCGGCTGTCCATACTGCAGATGGCCAGATCGTCCGTCGACTTCGCCCAGTTCACGCTGCAGCTGTTCCACGACCTGGTGCTGGACAACCCTCAGTACCTGGACATGATCAAGAGCGATGCCTACACCATGAGGACCCATTACGCCGGCACCGTGGACGCCAAGAACCGCGTGAACTTCTACGACGGTGACGTCCGGGTGGTGGACCCCTCAGGCAAGGAGTTCTCTCGCTTCGGCGCTGCCGATTACCAGGACCATATCGAGGAGCGCTCGGAGGAGTGGACCTACTCCAAGTTGCCCTTCCTGCGCAAGATCGGCTGGAAAGGCTTCACCGATGGTCCTGATAGCGGAATATACCGCGTCGGCCCCCTGGCCCGTCTGAACGCCGCTGATGGGATGGCCACGCCCCTGGCGCAGAAGGAGTACGAGAGCATGTTCGGTTTGCTGGGCAAGCCTGTCCACGGCACCCTGGTGTTCCACTGGGCCCGGCTGATCGAGCTGCTGTACGCGGCCGAACGCGCTGTGGAGCTGGCCACCGATCCAGAGATCACCAGCACCTATGTCCGCAATCCGGTGGGAGAGCCGGGCGAGGGGATAGGCATCGTGGAGGCCGCTCGGGGAACGCTCGTCCACCACTACAAGCTGGACGAGAACGCCCTGATGCGAAAGGTCAACATGATCGTCGCCACCACCAACAACTATCCGTCGATCTGCCTCAGCATCCGTGATGCGGCCAAGGGCCTGATACACGAGGGGAAGGTGGACGCGACCATACTGAACAAGGTGGAGATGGCCTTCCGGGCCTACGACCCCTGCTTCGGCTGCGCCACTCACTTCGCGGTCGGGCAGATGCCATTGGAGGTCAAGCTCTTCGACCACAACAAGGAGCTGCTGGACTCCGTGTCGCGGTAGCCTCAAACCCATTCTCATCTTTCTTGAGGTGGTAACTGCTTTTGAAAAGGCACGACATGAACGTCGAGGAGGAGCTGCGTTCCTGGTTGAACGACGCTCGCAGAGTGGTGGTCGCTGGCATCGGCAACGCCATCCGTTCAGATGATTTCGTGGGCGTCAAGGTGGTATCGGACCTGCAGGGAAAGGTGTCGCCGACGGTAACTCTCATCGAGTGCGAGACCGTACCCGAGAGCTTCGTGGACGAGATTGTGGAGATCAGACCGACACATGTGCTCCTGGTAGATGCTGCCCTTATGGGCCTCGGTCCCGGAGAGGCTCACCTCTACGAGGCGGAGGAGGTCATGAACGTTCCTTCCATCTCCACCCACACGCTACCTCTGAGGGTCTTCTGCGAGTATGTGAAGAGGCTCACCGGGGCGAAGATCGCTCTTGTGCTGATCGAACCGAAGAACGTGGACTTCGGCGAGGGGTTGAGCAATGAGTTGGAGGCGGCAGCGAACAGGGTGGAAGCGGCGATACTGAACAGCTTACCCTGAACAATTCCGCCTTATCCAGGCGTTTAAATGGTATTCGGTTGATCTATTGAAGGTAAGATAGCCTGATAATGGAATGCGGTGTACTTTAAGAAAAGGAGGGTCACCTTCGACGTGGGTTCACCGAACGCTGGGTCCGGTTCTGTATTTCAACTTTCTTCGATCGCTTCTCCCTGTTCTTCTCTCTTACCTTGCGCTCCTTTACTGCCTTAATCTTTATCGTAGGCGCTTCAGCCATTATCAGCTCTAGGTCGGTCATGCCTTCCCTATGATATGAGAGGAATATTAGGGAGCATAATACTGACGGCTCAATGAAATTAATCTTGGCCTGAATATATCATTCTGGCTTCAGATTATCCCCAAAGTGTGATATGGACAGACCGCTCACATCGAACGTTACCGAATGGAGAATTGAAATTTTTTTCTTCGAGCATACTCCCCTTTCTATCAAGCCAACCATAAGTTTTTCTAATTGGCCGTATGATGTGTTATCTTGCGGCATAATATCAGGTGCCGTGATGAGGATGGTCCGATGAAGAATTGGAAGGGAGATACGAGCGGAGGAATAGTGTCCACGGCTGTCTGGTTAATTATCCTGTTCATTCTCGCCGCGGCCATATCGGTGTTCCTGCCTCAAACATGGAACGATATAACCCAGTTCATAAATGGGATATGGACCGATGTCTACCAGTGGTTGAACGGGACCTGGGAGTCCCTCAGAGAGTTCTTTAACAAGCTGCTTAATGTCATCTGAGGTTTGAACGCCTCAGCTATTTTTCATCAAAAAATCCCATCCTTTTAATTCACATTATTTCGCTCAATCGACCTCGTTAACTACTGGGCTGGAACCATCGAACTTTCTGGAGGACATTTGTCCTTGACCGCTGCTGAAAGGACCACCGCAACGATCGCCATCACCAGCCCGACGAGCATCACCCCATGGAAACCTAGCATGAAGGTTCCGGGATCGAGGTCCGTGAAGGGAACGTTCCCGGAATCACTGATGAAGGAGAAGAGCGCGGCGAAGAGAGCCGCTCCCACAGCGGCCCCGAAGTAGCCGGAGACCGCGATCAGGGCTGCTCCCGTTCCCTCCTCTCCTTCCTGCACATGTTCCACTATCCGGCCTGCGGCGGGGCCGGAAAAACCCCACAAGATCCCCGAGAGGATGGCCACGGTGATGAGGGGTAGCAGACCCATCGAGGGATCGATGAAGATCAGGATCGCGCAGGAAATGGCCATGGCCAGGCAGGACACGACGCTGAACCACCTGCGCCCGACATGATCGGACCATCTCCCTATGGGAACGCTGATGATGACCGTGATGGCAGCTTGAATGAACATGTACATCCCGCTGGTCGCGGAGTCGAACCCCATGATCAGCGCGAGGTAGAACGGAATAAGGTACCATTTGCCCGTACCGACGAGGTTTATCAGGAAGTATGCGATGAACACCGGGCTGAACTTACTGGATCTGAAGATGCTCAGGTTCAACAGGGGCGCTTCACAACGACCCTCCCAGATGATGAAAAGGATCACAGAAACAATGCAGATCGTCACAGCGGATATGATCTGAATGTTCTCCAAACCAAGGTGCGTGGACCTTTCCAGCGCGAAGATGCCCGTGATGGTGGCCGTCACGAGCAAGATAGAACCAGGCACATCGAAGTAGGACCTCACATAGCCTTCATCCTGGGGTAAGGCCCGGAGCAGGAATGCGATCCCGGCCACACCTATCGGCACATTGATGAGGAAGATCCAGTGCCAAGAGAGGAACTCTGTAAGGATGCCGCCTAGCGCCGGACCCGAGGCATATCCTATGGATGCACCCGCCGCGATCACCCCCAAACCTATACCAAGTCTGTTCTCAGGGAGGAACCTCACGCACAACAGGGGGGAGCAGGCCCCCATGATGGCTGCTCCGATCCCCTGGAAGATACGGCTTATCAGCAAGGTCTCGAACGAGTTCGACAGACCGCAGCTGAGAGAGAAGAGGGAGAAGATGATGAGCCCTGCAACGAGGATCTTCTTGATGATGCCACGGTCGGCAAGTTTACCGAAGATCAGCAGCAGGCTGGCCATCATCATGAAGTAGACCATGGTGATCCAGACGGCGGTGCCCGCATCGATAGCGAAGGAAGATGTGATGTATGGCAGGGCTATGTTCACGATGGATGCGTCCAGGCCATCCATGAAAACGACGAAAACGATGGCGATGAGCAGCAATGCCTGACCCTTGCTGTCCCTGATGACCGCCATCTTCTTTTCGACAGGATTCAACAGTATTAAAGGATTGGACGCGGACGCTTTCTGGCGAATGAGCATCAGGCAAAAGGAAAGAGGAGATCGGGGACGGTGGAACGAACCGCATGCGAGGAGATGGAGTCGCCACCGATATCCACAATTCCGCTTCAAGGAGGAGGGAGCTGGAGAGGAAGAACGAAGACGAGCAGAGACAACTGGACTGTTGCATCCCCCCTTCACTCACTGGTTGCGTAACCTGGAGCATCTCGCTTTTTCATCATTCAGGAGGTACGCGGAGAGTCATCAGCGAAACGCTCATGTTAGTAGTTCCCCGCGTGCTATGACATTTACGTTAAAAGCTATCCATCCTTGTTCAGGGAGCCAAATAGCAAGGTGGCCTTCATCATGGAGGTGCTTGACGATATGGATGAGCAGCGAATGTGAATGATATGCCAGCGAGCTCAACTCGAAACATCAGTTTGGTGTCACTACGTCTTCATTGAAAATGAAGAAATGTTGAAATCGATATTCTGAATTGTAGTCGATGGTTAATGAATTTGCAGGACAATGTGGTGAATGCGTGAAGTATAATCCCACAGTTGGAAAATTTGATAATGTAAATTATCGCATACGAGCCGACATCGAGGACGATACTGGACGACTGGCAATCCTGTTCGACATGGATGGCGTACTTGTCGATGTGACATCTTCCTACCGCCGGGCCATTCAAGAAACCGTGTGTTATTTTTCCGGAAATGAAGCACCGCTCGAGGAAATCCAGGCCCTCAAGAGTAAGGGAGGGTACAACAATGATTGGGATCTTACCGAGGCGATCCTGGTCAGCAGGGGGAAGAACGTACCAAAGATCGACATAATCGAAAAGTTCCAGGAACTATACCGTGGAACCAAGGACAAGGAAGGCTACATTGAGAGCGAGAGATGGCTGCTATCGAGCCAACTGCTCACACGGCTGAAGACCAGATATGCTCTTGGCATAGTGACCGGAAGGCCGAGAGATGAGGCCCTGTTCGTTCTCAGGAAATTCAACATGGCGCATCTATTCGATGTTATTGTGGCCATGGAGGATTATCCGCCCGAAAGGTCCAAACCCGATCCCTATGCAATAAACCTGGCATTGAGCAAGATCTGTATAATGGATGCTATATACATTGGCGATACCATTGATGATATGATAGCAGCCAGACGAGCTGATGTTAGCCCTATTGGCTGCATCTCCCCCGGCGTGGTAGATTCCCAAGTGAGGGACCTTCTAGTTAGGAATGGAGCAATAGCGATCTTGGAGGACATAAACGACATCGAGCGCATCCTACCATAAGCGAATCAGCATATGCTCGATGAGATGGTGCGATGAGCTCGATCCTCCCTCTTTGTCGGCGATGATAGGACGGAACGGCGGACTGAACGCCCCACTAGATTGTTTTCCGATCGGTTTGGTCCCTGGCATCGCCCTACCTTCCAGCCACCCATTATGTCAGCTCATGATGGAATTTCATAGCTACCTTGACACCTCGCACAAGGAAGACCTTGAGGATGGAGCGAGGTAGGCGTCTGGATGGCCAATGATACATCCGTCGAGGGCTTACTTACTGAAGGGCATGTCGAAGAGTTCCCAGAACTGACTGTACTCTGCCATCCGCTCGGCTCTTGATAGGAGCTAGATTGTGATACTGATAGCCGTGGCCTTGAGACACTCCCTTTCTTGGAAGTGGGGTAGAAAGAGCTGGCGGACAAGGAAGGCGACAGTTTGATCGCGCTCGGGAAAAGCGGAAAGCCAGTACCCTTAAGCCGTCGCCAGTGGGTGAGCTCGTCAGCATGCTTTCATATTACTTCAATTGACACAATGAATTTTGTTTAATAAATAAATAAATAACAAACTATATTTTTGCTCAAGATCCCTGTTCATATTCTTGCATCAAAGCCTTAGACGTTTTACATAGGAAGTAATCAGCTATTCTAAGCAGGATTGATGTAGATCTATCTACGGTAAATAATATATGGTTTTAGAACAATTTTGCCACATGCATTGGGGGAGCAAGGAGAGATTCAACAGGACAGGATTCCTCTGTCTAATTATTGGTTTTTTTATACTGTTCGCTTTTTCCACCCTGCCACTTGATAATTTTTATTCCAGTTATCTTCTTTTCACGCTGTTCATAATCCTGGGTATAGTCCTCATCATTCTCGGGATCATAATACTGGTCGTGAACAGTCTTAGAGATGAATGACCAAAATTTGAGCGATTTGGTCTGGTCACAAATGTTGATGCAACAATGGTACCAGATCTCTATAAGTAAGGTTCATCGACCGCTGATTTTTCACATAAATAAAGGCATCAGGTTACATCAGTATGGCCAAACCCGATGTGGGGTTCAATGCACCAATAATCAATTTAGACGACCCATATGAAGAAAGGTAAAAAGGGAGTGCGGGCGACGGGATTCGAACCCGTGTTATAACCTTGGCAAGGTTAAGTGATAACCAACTACACTACGCCCGCTTGTGCCACTGTCAACAAGCTTCTCCCATTTATATTTTGCTCACTTTTTATGTTCTCATTATTGGATACTGGAAGGGAGATTGGTCAGGGACTGACGGCGATGAGGATGTCCCTCACCTGCAGCGTCTCCACGGCCTTCCCCTCGATCATGAGCTTCTTCTGCACCTCCACGAAGCTGGGATCAAGCTCGACCTTGCTCCCGTCCGAGAGGACCAGCTCCAGGGCGCCCTTGTCCAGGGCCGCTGCGGCCTCCTGGGGATCGATCGCCGCCAGCATATCCAAGACCTCCTTGCCCTTGGTCTTGAAGGTGGGACCGACCTTCGACTTGACCGGTTTTATAGCCACGACCTTCTGCTCCAGGTCGGCCTCGGTGACGATCTTCAGCTCCTTCGCCCGGGAGGTTTCCAGGATGTCCTTCTCGTAGCCAACAAGGGACGGTGCCGATGGCCCGATAAGCTCGATGAGCTCCAGCTCCTTGTTCAGTGGCAGCTTCCTCTCCGCCTTCCAGGAGCGGATGGCGCTGACCACGTCCTTCACCAGGTCACCGCGGACCTCGTCCTCGTCGGAGAACAGAACTGGCTCCGGCCATGTGGAAACGTGAATGCTCCTGGCCCCGTCCATAGCGCTGAACCCGTCTTGGTAAATGTCCTCGGTTACGTGCGGCAACAAGGGAGCTATCATCTTGGCGATGCCCAGGGTGATCGTATAAAGAGTGAAACGAACGCCGTCGTCCCCCTCCCGGGTGCGGTACTTCACCAGCTCCAGATAGTGGTCCGCATACTCGTGCCAGGCGAAGTCCTCGATGACCCTCATGGCCTTGTCGAACTGATAGCTCTCGTAGAACTGCGTCGCCTCCTTGACCACCTTGGAATAGCGGCTCAGGATCCACCGGTCCAGGGGCTGGAGGCCGCCCATCTCCGGAAGTTCCTTCACCACCATGTTGGTGAACTTGCCGATGTTCCATAGCTTGGTCGCCAGCCGCTTGCCGTGAATGACGTCCTTCTCCCTGAAGGCATTATCCTCCCCCAGAGCACATGTGCAAGCATAGTACCGCAACGCGTCCGCCCCATACTCCTCAAGGATGGGCACGGGATCGATCACATTGCCCAGCGAGGAGTGCATGGGGGTTCCGTCCGGCGACATGATGAACCCGTGGATCATGATGTGGTCCCACGGCCTCTTATCGGTCATGAGGTAGCAGCGCAGCAGGGTGTAGAACGCCCACGTCCTGATGATATCGTGGCTCTGTGGCCTCATGGACATGGGGTACAGGCGGTCGAAAAGTGCAGGGTTCCTCTCCCAATGAGTGTTGAAGAGGGGGGAGATGCTGGAGTCCATCCAGGTGTCGAAGACGTCCTGGCAGCCGACGAGCCTCCCCCCGCACAGGGGGCAGCGGTCCACGGGGGGCTTGTCCACCGTGGGATCGATGTAGCAGTCCTCCTCTTTGGCCGGGAAGACATATCCGCAGTCCTCGCACTCCCAAACCGGTATGGGGGTGGCGAAGAACCTCTGCCTGGAGATGACCCAGTCCCATTGCAGGCTCTCCACCCAGTCCTTTAGACGTACTTTCATGAACTCTGGGTGCCACTCCACCTCGTCCGCGAGCTTCAGCACCTGCTCCTTGAACTGCATGGTCCGCAGGAACCACTGCGGTACCTGCAGGAACTCTATGGGAGTGTGGCAGCGCCAGCACCCGCCGACGTTCTGCTTCACATCCTCCTGCTTGATCACCAGCCCGGCGGCCTTGAGGTCCTCTATGACCGCCTGCTTGGCCTCCTTAACTGAAAGGCCCTGGTACTTTCCGGCGAGAGAGGTCATCTTCCCTTGCTCGTCGATGGCCTTCTCCAGCGGCAGGTTGTACTTCATGACCCACTCCAGATCGGTCTTGTCACCGATGGTGCATATCATCACCACGCCGGTTCCGAACTGGGGGTCCACCTTGTCGTCGGCAATGACATTAATGCTCTTGCCATACAGCGGCGTCAGCAGGGTCTTGCCCACCAGGGGCTCTTTATCCTTATCCTCAGGGGACACGGCCACCAGCTGGCATGCACATATCAGCTCGGGGCGGGTGGTGGCGATGATGATATCCTCGTCGGTACCCCGGACGCGGAACTTTACGTAGTTAAGCTTGGTGACATTGTCCGAGTACTCCACCTCGGCGTCCGCCAGGGCGGTTATGCACGAGGGGCACCAGTTCACAGGGTACGTCCCCTTGTACACCAGGTCCTTCTTCAGAAGGCGCAGGAAGGTGATCTGCGTGATGCGGCGGTAGTAGGGGGCGTCCGTTTGGTAATAGATGGAGGGGTCCATGCTCTCTCCCAGCACCTCGAACTGCCTGGTCATCTCGTCGATGAAGGAGTTGGCGAACTCCGAGCACAGATGAATGTATTCCTGCCGAGGCACGGTGAGCTTGGTGATGCCGTGCTTCTTCTCCACCTTGACCTCTGTGGGCGTCCCATTGACGTCGAAGCACAGGGGGAAGAAGACGTTATGGCCACGCATCCTACGGTAGCGGGCCGCGAAGTCGATCAGTGAGTATCCGGTGGCGTGTCCCAGGTGCAGGGAGCCGGACGTGTACCGGGGAGGGTTGTCTATGCTGTATACGGGAGCGGTCGAACTGGGGTCGAACCTGTACAGCTCCCACTCCTTCCACTTCTGCTGCCACTTCCTCTCGGTCTCTACTGCTTCGTATTGTGCCATAAACGGCTTCGGACATGTCCGGTGTAGATTAAAGCATTTGGCCGGGTAGCGATGCCCGTGGATAGGAACGATAACCTTTACGGCCCTATGGGAGAAAAAAATCGGGGCCGGTGCCCCCTGATCAGTGGTGCCCGATGTTCTTCGTCCTCCGACGATGGTCCAGCTTCAGCTCCTTGTGGTCGATGATCCTACGCTCGAAGGTCTTCATGAGCGTGGACGTCGCCTGCACCAGGTCCCACTCGGTGGCACTGGCCGTGTAGAGGCGTTCATGGGTGGTCAGGCGCCCATGGAGGGAGTACTTGTAGTTCAGCCCCTCGTCCTTGTACGCCGCCACGTGAAGATCGAACATCACCGGAGTCTCGATGGCGGCTATCTTCTTCATGGAACTCTCGATCTCCGTGACCATGACGTCCTGCGCGAACTTGTCGTCGTCGCTCAGGCCGGAGATCTGGATGTAGAGCTTGTTCCTCTCACGAAGAGAGGCCAGGAGGGCCACGAGATCATACTTGCTGACGATGCCCAGCAGCTTCCCGAAGTCCACCACCGGAAGCGTGGATATTCCCCTGTCCAGCATGACCTTCGCGGCTTCGCCCAGGGTCATTTCGGGCGCGGCTACCACTGCCGGTTCCACCGCCACCGAGCCCACCTTGACCTCGATGGGAAGGCTCTCCCCGGCAAACTCGCCCACTGTAGCCCTGTCACGCATGTGCCAGTTCGCATGAGAGATGTCCTTGATGCCCACCACACCGATGATTCGATCGTGGTCATCAACCACCGGGAGGACCCTGACCTCCATGGCGCTCATGTACCTCACCGCGTCCTTCACGCTCGTGTCCAGCTTGACCGTTCTGACCTCCTTGGACATCACCTCGGTCACCGGTATGCGCTGCAGCTCCTTCACGTCCTGAATTATTCGCAGCATACCCGACCGGGAGACCACGCCTATGATGGTCCCGTCCCTGGTCACCGGCATCTCCCTGAAGCCGGAGTTGATCATGATCTCCGCTACCTCGGTGACCGGTGACACTACGGTGACGTTCTGTGGCCTCAGGAGCAGCGTCTCGGCCTTGGCCTCAATGGAGATGTTCCTCCTCTTCAGGAGGGTACCGTAGCTGACCACTCCCATGAGCTTCCCTCCGTCGACGGCGACAGGCATCTCATGCATGTCCAGCTCCTTCATCTTCTTGAGGACCACATTCACAGTGTCCGAGGGGTAAACGGTCTCAAAATCCACGTTCATGATCTTCTCCAGACCCATGGCGTCCACCTCGGCCCGGAGCCTTTCCTGCCTGTTCGCTCCAACCAGTTCCTCGGCTTTCATAAAAACCTCCCTCTGTTGGACCGGCCTTCTGCCTTTTCCCCGTGGCCATGGCGCCGGTCATGCCTTGCTATTAAAAGCGTTACCACCAGTATATATCGTCTGCCTTTAGTCCAATGAAGTGTCTTAAAGAATTAACTGGAAAGGGTTTGCCAGAACGAGAGCGCTCTCAGCTGTGCCCGATGTTCTTGGCCTTCTTGCGATGGTCCAGTTTCTCCTCCTTGCGCTCGATGACCCTTCGTTCCAGGTGCTGCATCAGGCTGATCGTGGCCTTGTTGAGGTCCCAGTCCACCGCCGACGCCACCCACACCTTGCTCTCGGTGGTGAGACGGCCGTTCAGCGAGTACTTGTTGGTGTTCCCCTGGGCGTTGTACTTGGTCACGTGCAGCGTGAACAACATGGGCCGGGTGATCTTGGCGATCTTCTGCAGCGACGCGGTGATGTCCTTCTCCATCGTATCCGCCGCAAAACGGTCCTCCTGGTCCAAGCCGGTGATCTGGGTGTATACCATGTCCCTTTGCCGGAACGATGCCAGCAGCTCGATGATGTCGTACTTGGTGATGATCCCGGCGAGGCGGCTGCCCTTCACCACGGGAAGGGTGGACACATTGTTCTCCAGCATGGCCTTCACCGCACCCCCCAGGGTTGCGTCCTCATCCACAGTGTACACGGCATCAAGGGCTATGGAGGAGACCTTGACCTTCACCGGGCTGTTGTCGCCGGTCATCTCTCCCACGGTCTCGCGCTTTCGCTCCTTCCAGTTGTAGTTCGCCACCTGCTTGATGCCTACGATGCCAGTGAGGTTGCCCTCATCATCCACCACGGGCAGGGTGCGGATGGTCAGGTTCTTCATCGACAGCAGTGCTGTCTCCACGGGATCCTCGAGGCCTACGGTCTGAACGTCCTCGGTCATTATGTCCTTCACGTTCAGTTCCCGCAGCTCCTTTATGCCCTCCACGATCTTGATCAGGTCGGTTCGGGCGATTATCCCCTGTATGTTCTGACCCTTCACGACCGGGATCTGGCGAAAGCCGGAGGTCATGAAGGCCTCAGCGACCTCTGTCACCAACGTATCGGGGGTGACCTCCTGAGGCATGACGGTAATGGAGCCCGCCTTGGTAGTGATGGGGAGATTCCTCCGCTTGAGGAGGGTGCCATAACTTACCACCCCCATCAATCTCTTACCATCCAAGCTCACTGGCATCTCGTGCAGGTCCAGTTGCCCCATCTTCTTAAGCACGTCAGAGAGCTGGTCCTCAGGGCTCACGAAATCGAACCTCTTGGACATCAGGTCGGTTATCTTGGTCGCTTCCACCATCGACCTGAGCTGCTCCCTCTTCTTGATCCCCGCTATTTCCGTTCCGTTCATCTTATCGACTCCCGTATCGTTTGGGTTCTCTTGAAGAGGTTTTCGCCCGAAAATGGCGAATCCCTATCTCTGGATAACAAATCGCGGTCCATGCTATTGAACCTTCTCCATAGAAATCCGCCGATAAGAATCAACATCGATGCGAGGTTACGAAAAAAGGGAAGGGAAAGGTTGAGGTAAAAGGTTTCCAGGTTACTGGAATTCGAACTCAGGACTTGTTCTCGCCCACCACGAACTGATCGAGGTTGGCCCCGCACAGGGCCGCCCGGGCTACCAAGGTGATCTCCTGGACCTTTACGCGTATCTGGGCCTGGCTGTCCCTCTCCCGGAGGGTCACGGTGCCGTCCTCCAGGGTCTGGTAGTCGACGGTGACACAATAGGGGGTCCCGATCTCGTCCATCCTGGCGTACCTTCTGCCGATGGAGCCGGAATCGTCGTAGTAGGTCTCGATGCCGCTGTAGCGGATCTCCTGGTCGATGTCCATGGCCACCTTGTCGAGCTCGTCCCGGGCCATCAGTGGGAAAACGCCGAACTTTATCGGAGCTATAGCTGCGGATATGCGCAGCATCTCCATGTCCTCCTTCTTGGTGTAGGCGTGCTCCAGGCAGGTGTAGGTGATCCTGTCCAGGCCGTGCGAGGGCTCTATCACATGAGGTATGACCTTGACGCCGGAGACCTTCTCCTTGACTCGGGCCACATCGAAGCAGTCACGGCTGAGGACGTAGCTCTGCCCGTCGACCTCCACGGTTACCGAGTCGTCCTTTATCAAGGACGGATCGGTAGCCTCCATGGCCTTCCCGATCTTGCTGCCGAGGGCCTTGTACTTGGGGCCCAGGATGCCGTACTTCGGCTTGATGACGTCCCTCTCCACCTCCTGAGGGGTGTCGAAGCGCTTGAACGCGCTCATGTCCACGCCGGAGAACTTGATGTGCCGCGAGAGGTCCCAGCATCCCCTGTCGGCGATGCCCACGATCTCGGTCCAACCGAAGCTGAGCAATGCTTCAGCGTCCCAGCAGTCAGCAGCATAGTGGGCCATCTCGTCCTTCTCGTGCTGGCGGAAGCGCAGGCGGGTACCGTCTACGCCGATGGCCTTGAGGAACTCCTGGGTGAACCACATGAAGTATGCCAGGACCTGGTTGCAGATGATGCCCTGCTCCACCGCATCCCCGACGCTTATCTCCAGTTCCCGGCCGTCGTTGGCGAACAGCCTCATCCTATCATCCTTGACGTCCTTGAAGCGGGGCCAGCCCTTGTCCTCAGGGTCCACGAAGAGCTCGCACTCCATCATATTGAACTCGCGCATGCGTATGACGCCCTGGCGCGGGGAGATCTCATTGCGGTACCCGCGGCCGACCTGTATCACACCCAGGGGCAGCTTCTCACGGTTGTAGCGGTAGAGGCTGGGGAAGTTCACGAAGATCCCCTGAGCGGTCTCCGGACGCAGGTATCCCACTCGGCCGGAACCCGGACCGATCACGGTCTTGAACATGAGGTTGAACTCCTCCACCGAGGACAGCTCCCCGCTGCAGGCGGGGCAGGTGATACCATGCTCCCTTATGAGGTCGTCCAGCTCTTCCTCCTTCAAGGAGCCGGGGTTGGGGTGGCGGTCGCCGATAAGATGGTCCGCGCGGTACGCCTCCTCGCAGACCTTGCACTTGACCATCTTGTCCGCGAACTCGTCCACATGGCCGGACGCCTTGAAGACCACCTCAGGGCCTATGGTCTCCGAATCTATCTCCACGAAACCCTCGCCCAGCGTGTACAGTCTTCTCCAGATCTCCACGATGTTGTTCCTCATGGCCGTGCCCAAGGGCCCATAGTCGTACAGGCCAGCTACCCCGCCGTAGATCTCATAGGAGGGGTAAAGGAAACCCCTGCGCTTACAGAGCGAGAGAACGTCTGATGCATCCATAGTAATTCCTCGTATATTGAGCCTAATGCTCACTGTGCCAGTATCGATACCGCGTTGATATCGTAGAGCATGGCCACCAGGTTCTCCTTGGAATCGACCACAGGCAGCTGACCGAAATCATTGCGGCGCATCGTCCGCGCAGCCTCGGAAACGTTGGTCTTCTTAAAAACCGTTGTGGGCGAACGCACCATGATATCCCTCACGGGAACGGCGGGCATCTCGATCTTGGATACCTCGAACCACAGCTTCATGATGTTGCGTAGGCCGTCCCAGGACCATGAGTCCTCGTCATCGCCCATTCCCAGGGCGGTCAGGGCCACCGAGCCGTTGATCAGGCTCTTATTGAACACGTCCCTGTCCGTGATGATGCCGGCAAGTCGTCCGTTAGCGTCCAGGACGGGGAGGGCGTTGACCCTGCTGGCCTTGAATGTGACCAGGGCCGCCCGCAGGGGCGTCTCCTGGTAGATGGGCACGCAGGGGTCGAGGGCCAGGTCCTCCACTGGAATGTTGGAGGCCTTCTTCTCCACCTCGTTGAGCAGGTCCGTGGGGGTTAGTATGCCGACGAGCTTCCCACCATCCACGACGGGGAAGTGGGTGACCCTCTTGGTGGTCATGAGGGTAGCGGCGGTCTCCACGGTATCCTGGGGGGACAGCACCAGCGGCTCACGGTTCATCACCATCGCCAGCTGGTCCTCCTCTGGGTGCTGGAAGATGTCACTGCGCGTGACCATCCCGGCCAGGCTGCCATCGGCCTTCTTGATGATGGGAAGGCCGGTGAGGTTATGCCGCACCATTAGCTTGAGAACGTCGTTCCGCGAGCCTGGTATCTCTGCTGTAATGGGGTTGTGGGTCATCACTTGGTCTACAATGGTCATGCCTATTCCTCCCCAGGGGTCTCGGCGCGGACGACCAGGACGGGGCAAGGAGCGAACCTTACCACCCTCTCTGCCACGCTGCCCAGAAGGAGCTTGGAGATGCCGGTCCGACCCAGGGTGCCCATGACCACCAGGTCATAGTTCTCGGCCTCATCCACGATCTTCTTTGCCGGGGAGCCCTCGACGACCTTGGGAGTGACGTTCACACCAAGCTTCTGACCCTCACTGACCACATAATCTACGGCATCCTTTCCCTCCTTCTCCAGAAGGGAGTATATGCTGACCACGGTCGCATCCATGGGGAAGTTGACGAACGAAGCCTGATCGACAACATAGAGCGCGGTCACCTCGCTTCCCAACACGCGGGCCAGTTCTAATCCCTGAGTGATCGCGGCCTTGGTGTTCTCGCTTCCGTCGGTCGGTATCAGTATCCTCTTGAAATCGTTCATCTCGTTCCTCTCCTCTTATTCTCACCTACGCACACGAGCAGTGGCTCCTCCCCAGCGGTGCGCAGTACCAGGTCAGTGAGCGGGTCTCCTTGCTTTGAGCGGACGACCATGAGATCCAATGGTGCGTCCGATACTATCTCCATTAACGGAAGTTGATTTATAATTTTTCGCCCATTGGCCACAGCCATACTGAGAACGCACTCTAGGCGGGCGATCCCCTGCTGTCGGAGCAGTCTTCCCACGAATTCCGTTTCCACGAACATGTCCGGCATGGAGATCATGGCGTTATCGGTACCGATCGCTACTGTAACGCCCTGATCCACCATTCTTGCCAGAGGCGGCACCATCCCGAAGAACATGTTGGACCTGGCGCACACCACGATGGGGACGTCCAGTTGGGCGCACCTTTCCAGGTCCCCATCTGTGGCCTGGGTCATGTGGACCAGGTACGAGGGACGGAGGTCCAACACTTTGTCCAGGTCCTCCCTGATCCTTTCTGAGCAGTGGAGGGCCACGATCTTACCGCGGGACCTCACGAAATCGGTCAGCTCCCTTAGCTCCTCGTAGTCCCAGTCTGATATGGCCGATGGCCCTATCCCTTCGGTGAGCTCCAGGAGAGCGGATATCTCCTCGCGGTCAAAGTGCGGCGCTCTGGGCTTTCCGAGCACGAACGGCCGCGCCCCCTGGGCTGAGGACATTAGCTTGGCTCCGTTGACGCCTCCCTCCCGAAAGTCGGAGAACGCGGAGATGCCCTTGCGGAGCATGGACTCTGACATCGCGGCGATCGCCTCCCGCTGCTTCTCCTCTGGGGTCTGTGAGAGAATGCGGTACTTCAGGCCATGGGGGGGTGCCACTATCTCTGCCAAGGTGAGGGACAGGTCCACCGGGACCACATAGTCGGCGATGTGGGTGTGGGCGTTGACGAAGGTGGGCAGTATCAGACCCTCTGCCAAGTTATCCTTGACCCTGCCTTTACCCACCTCGATGATCCTTCCATCCTCGAAGCCCACATGACCATCCCGGAAGCCTTCCTCGGTGAGGACCTTCCCGGAGACATACTCCATGCTCCAGGGTAATGGAATGTGATATTTCAATGGTGGCGCTGGAAGGTGAACATTACCCTCAGGTGATAATCCATCAACCTGTCGATCGCGCGCACCACATATCTGTCTGAGTTTGAGAGACGAATTTAATTGAACATCTAATCATAAAGCCCTCATTGGGGAACATAACCGGTCCTGGAAACTACAGGATGAGGACTAGGTTCTACTTCGCTCCCTCACTGTTCAGTGGAAGTCTTTTTATAGAAACATTAGATTGTGCATCCAAATTAACCGAGGTGTTAGATTTGGTTGCGAAGATTAACGCTGACGAGTGCGTTGGATGCGGAGCTTGCGAGGATGTCTGCCCCCAGTCGGCCATCAAGGTCACTGATGTAGCTGTGATCAATGAACCTGACTGTGTAGATTGCGGGGCCTGCGTCGACGAGTGCCCCAACAACGCCATCACCATGGACGAGTAAGACCGTCTGAACAGAGGTCAACGGAGCCCTGCTCCCTCTTCCAAATTTTCATACATCCTTGTGAAGGCCACACTTAATATCTGAACTCATGCTACCTGGACCCGATGAACGCTGACCAGGTGACGGGAACTCTCCTTCTCCTGATCGCAGCCTTCGTCCCCTCCCTCGCCGTCCTGTTCTGGCTGCGATGGGGTGTGCGGGGCAAGAAGGAGCGTTGGGATGACCTCATCCTGACCTTCATTGGTGGTGCGGTCGTAGCGGTCATCATCGCCACCATCCTAGAGCTGATCGCCGCCGAGCTCCTATACTCCACAGTGGTCCGCGAGTACCAGCTGTTCGTACGTGAGCCCACCATATTGACCTTCCTGGCAATCATAGTGGTGGCACCTTTCATAGAGGAGTTCGCCAAGGTCCTAGTGGTACGCAACTTCTCCCGCTACATATGGAGGCCGCGCAACGGCCTGATCTTCGGGGCCGCCTGCGGCCTGGGCTTCGCTGCAACAGAGAACTTCCTTTACGAGTCCACAGTGCTGTTCGAAGAAGGGCTGATAGCTTTCTTAGTCCTAGCGTTCGTACGCAGCATCTCCTCCTCGTTGATGCATGCCGCATCCACCTCGGTCTCCGGATACGGTGTAGCCAGAGCGAAATCATATGGTGTTCACTGGTGGCCTTATTACCTCATCGCGGTCCTTATGCACGCCTCCTTCAACCTCTTCGCCTCCTTGGGTGAGTTCTTCAGCGGGGAGCTGGGGGCCGCCACCTCCGTGTACGGGCTGGTGATCTCTGTAGCCCTCGTCGTCGTAGCCTTCCTGTATCTGCGATGGAGGATAAGCGGATACAATGCATGAACGTGCAAGGGCGGACCTCCTCCCGATCATCGGGTCCGTTATCTGCCGTCCTGTTCGCCCATGATCACTGGACGTCGATATAGCAGGCCCAGAGTTCGCATTACCGCATAACAGATCTCTTTGGGACGGGACCGAGACATTATCCCTAGGATAGATGACATCTCTTCTCAATTACCTTCGCGACGGGCGTGCAGAGAGATGTCCTCTGCTCATTTACGAAAGGTCGGACGACAATTTTTTGTGATCGATGTAGGTTGACCGTCTGGCCATGACGTTCCGGGCGTTCATCTCTGTCGATATACCTGGGGAGGGAAGGCTGGAGGACATCCTGGGAAGACTGCATCTTGCCGACCCAACGTTGAAGACCGTGGACCCCTCACTGATGCACATCACCTTGAAGTTCCTCGGCGACACCGAGGAGTCCAAGGTCAAGGCGATCTCGGAGGCTATGAGGAAGGCGGTCGATGGCTTGGCCCCTTTCGAGCTTGACCTTAAGGGTCTGGGGGCGTTCCCCCGAAAGGACCGGCCGAGGGTCATATGGGTGGGACTGGAGAACGCGCAACCGCTTGCGGTCATAGCCCGCCGATTGGAGGACCTCCTTTCTCCCCTGGGTTTCGAGCCTGAGCGGCGGGGGTTCACACCCCACCTTACGGTGGCCCGGGCCCGGGTAGAAAGGTCCATACCGGCAGTCCGCACCATCTTGGAGGAGCATACCCTAACATATCTGGGTAAGGTTCATGTGGACCGCGTTCGCCTAAAGAAAAGCGTGCTGACCGTATCGGGCCCCATATACACCACGGTGGACGAGGCCTCCTTCCGTTAGCCTCTTCGAAGGCTTAGTGTAGTGCCATGGGTGAGATACCCTCCTGCCGCTCTAGCGTCGGGAGAAACATGAGATCGTTCACCAAGAACATCCGCAGGGACAAGGACGCAGGGATCGAGGGTCTGCCGTTGCAGCTCATGATAATGGTCGTCGTGGCCGGGCTAGGTACAGCAATTTTGCTGGGATGGATGGGAGGCATAAGGGCCCCTAATGCGATAGAGGCCGTATACTCGAACCCCAGCGAACTGGTGCTCAATGACAACGATCGCGATGGCATCCATGCAAGGAGCGGCATAACTCTGACCATAACCGTGTTGGACAAGAGCGGCGAGGCCGTACAAGGCGCCACTGTCCTGCTGGATGGGTGCAACATAAAGACAAGCGATGGGAAGCAGGTCCACGGCACCACGGACGTGTCAGGTAAGGTCACCTTTACAGGCCTCAGCGCTTCCCAGATCGGAAAATCTGTAGGATATCTAACGGTCAGCGCTACCAAGAGCGGCATGGGGACCGATGGTTCCCTGACCATCCCGGTGATCTCGGAGTGAGGTCATGTTGGCAAGAGACCATCAAGCCCTGGAGGGCCTGCCGCTGAAGCTGCTCATAATGTCCCTTCTGGTCTCCATGACCGCCCCCGCGGTCATGGGAAGCTTGGACGGTTATGAGCGCTCGTTGACGCGTTCGGAGATGATGTCCGAGGCCAGCAGACTGGCCCGGCTGACCGAGGAGGTGCTCTCAGCAGGGGAGGGCAACCGGCGTTCGATCACCATGGAGCTGCCCACGGCCTCGTCCAGATATGGAATGATCATAGAGGTGGGCGGCGGTATCGACAACGCATCCAAATACACTATTCGCTGCCTTGAGGAAGAGAAGGTCTTCTCTACCATAGTCCTTGATGACCCGCCGGTAAGGACCATCACCAAGAACGGTTCCCCATTGACGCTTGACGCTGGAACGGTGCCACTGATGCTGGAGTGCGCTCGGATCGAGGGTAGACTGTGCGTCGTGGTGGAGGCGATCCCGTGATGGAGCTCATAATGTCCAGGGTATGGCTGGTCATCGCAGGCTTGATGATGACCGGCGCAGTGCTCTATTCCTTCGGGGTGCTGGACGACAATGAACGGAACGCATCGGAGATGGTGGGGGCGGAGGCTCTGGCAAGCTCCATCGAAGCACTAAGTACGAGTGTCCATGAGGGAATGGTGATGTTCGAGGCCAAGGACCTATTGCCTAAGGGCGGAGAGCCCCTCAGGGTCTACAACGGTTCGATCTGGGTCGGCGATGGAGCGACGGCCCAGGCCGTCAATATGGCCGCACCGGTAGTACTTTTCAGCGATGGGGACCGCGTCAGTGATATCATCGTCCATAGTGACGATGTCCTTATCTTAAGGTCAATAGGGGCCCTGTCAGAGCGCGAGGTTCAACTGGAGAAGGTGTCCGCCACGAACTTGATGGTGTCCACGAACCTCCTGCACTCCTCTTCCGTATTGTAAATGTAGAAGGAGGCGCGAGCGCAACCCTCTATCCCCCGTGAGAGGAAGTAGGGGTGCATGCAGTGCATGCCCGACCGGATCTCCACCTTGGCGACCTCGTCCGCGATCATGGCGACATCATGCGATGTCATCCCCCTGATGTTAAAGGACAGTATCCCATCGCGATGCCGTGCATCCTGAGGCTCCAGTATCGATACCGAAGGAAGTTCTCGCAGACCCACCGTAGCGATCCCGTTCAACTTCGAATCGTTCTCGGCCACCGCGTCCATGCCCAGACCGTCCAGGTACCTCACCGCGGCTCCCGTGCCGATGACCCCGGAGTAGTTCATGAGGCCCGCCTCGAACTTCTCTGGTGGAGGAAGGAAGGTGACCTTCTCATAGTCCGTAAGACCGACCGAACCCCCTCCCCCTATCAGCGGCTGAAGGCGCTCCAACAAATGCTCCTTCCCATAGAGAACACCCACCCCTGAAGGGCCCAGCATCTTGTGGGCCGAAAATGTAAAGAAGTCCACGTCCAAATCCTCGACATCGATGGGGCGGTGAGCTGCGGACTGGGCCCCGTCCAGCATGACCAGGGCGCCACGATCGTGGGCCTCCTGCACAATGTCCTTGTCCGGAATGGTGACACCGGTCACGTTATTGGTGTGGACCATGGCCACCATGGCCACTTGCGTGGAGATCTCCACCTTATATCTCTCAACATCGAAAAGGCCTGAGGTCGGCGTGGTTACCACCCGGTGCTCAAGACCTATAACCTCA
The DNA here is from genome assembly GCA_012719175.1 of Methanomassiliicoccus sp. Lineage (NCBI taxonomy): Archaea > Methanobacteriati > Thermoplasmatota > Thermoplasmata > Methanomassiliicoccales > Methanomassiliicoccaceae > Methanomassiliicoccus > Methanomassiliicoccus sp. Next base: position 292,495 of record JAAYAX010000004.1, on the reverse strand, counting down.
CGCTGCTGCAACCACGGGACATGATTGCTGTTGTGCTCCATGTCGGTGGTGAGGACCGCGTCCCCCCTGCGGAAGGGATAACCCTTTGCCACCAGGTTCAGCGCCTCGGTGCAGTTCTTGGTGAACACTATGCAGGATGGATCGGAGCAGCCGATGAAATCGGCCACATGCTCCCTCGCTTCCTCCACTTTCATCGTCACCTTGGTAGCAAGGCGATGAACGGACCGGCCTCCGCAGGCCGGAAAATCATTGTAGTACTCGGACATGGCCTCCATGACCTGCCGCGGCCGCAATGTCTGACAGGCATTGTCCAGGTAGACGATGTCCTTGTCCTCGGATGAATATAACGGAAAATCTTGTCGAACCTTATCAAAGGCCATGGTAACGACCGTCCATTCGGATAGCCTATATTTCAGACTATGGTGACGGTCTCGAAGATGGCCCATTTATTAAAACGCTCCGGCTTGTGACCTACAATTCATTGGTTTAAAAATTAACAATTGTTATATATCCTACCAGCTTACCCATCTTGTACCTGCGAGGTGAATCTATGGAGAGGATATATTTTGACAACAGTGCCACCACTCAGGTGGAACCCCGGGTGATGCAGGAGATGATGCCATATTTCACCGAAGCTATGGCAACGCATCCTCCCTGCACTCGTTCGGCCGAGATGCCTATGAGGCCATGGAGATCGGCAGGGAGCGCACCGCGCGGGCCTTAAGCGTAGAGGTCAAGGAGGTCATATTCACATCAGGCGGGACAGAGTCCGATAATCTGGCCACTCAAGGGGCCGCCTACGCCTCCATGAGCAAGGGCAAGCACATCATCACCTCGGCCGTGGAGCACCATGCGGTCCTACACACTTGCCAGTTCCTGGAGACCCAGGGTTTCAAGGTGACCTATCTTCCGGTGGACGAGGAGGGTCGGTCTCCGTGGAAGATCTCAAGAACGCCATCACTAAGGATACGACCCTCGTGTCCATTATGGCCGCCAACAACGAGATCGGTACCATTCAGCCTATCAAGGAGCTCGCCGAGGTCGCCAAGGAGGCGGGTGCTCTGTTCCATACCGATGCTGTCCAGGCCGTGACCAAGATGCCACTGGATGTCGGAAAGATGAAGATAGATATGCTCTCGCTATCAGGGCATAAGGTCCATGGTCCCAAAGGTATCGGCGCCCTCTTTGTCCGTAAAGGTATCAGGCTCCGCCCCCTTATCTAAGGTGGAGGGAATGAGATAGGGCTGCGATCCTCCACTGAGAACATCCCGGGGATCGTAGGATTGGGAAAGGCACTGGAGATAGGGATGGCGGAGATGGAGGAGAACGTCGCCAGGATGAGTGCCATCCGTAATCGCCTGATCGGATCGACCTTGGACACGATACCCCGATCATACCTTAACGGGCCACGGGGTGAGAAGAGGTTGTGCAATAACGCCCATTTCCGCTTCGATTACATCGAAGGGGAGGGCATGATACTACACCTGGATATGAGGGGCATCGCTGCCTCCACGGGCTCCGCGTGCTCGACCAAGAGCCTGGAGCCGTCCCATGTCCTTAGGGGTCTGGGCCTAAGGCACGAGCAGTGCCACGGTTCCCTGCGTCTATCCCTGTGAAAGTACAACACCATGGAGGAGGCGGACAGTTTCAATGCCACCATCGGGCCTGTCGTCGAACTACTTAGAAAGATGTCACCACTGAGCGAAGGAGTTGCATACGATGTCACAACTTTACACTGAGAAGGTAATGGAGCATTTCACGAGCCCTCATAACATGGGGGACATCCCCGACGCCGATGGCATCGGCCAGGACGGGAATCCCGTCTGCCTGGTCAGTGGGACCATGATCCATCTCAACAACCATTTCAAAGAGATCGAGAACGTGCAGGAAAAAGGAGGGTCCTTACTCATGAAGGGGTATACTCAACGGTCGAACGGAGGTATGTGAGAGACTATGATGGACCGATAATCCGTCTGAAGAACAAGCTGGGATTAGTTGAGATGACCCCGGAGCATCTCGTACTGGCGGTGAAGAGGCCTGACCAGCACAAGTTCAACTATACACGCAATAAGAAAGAGCTGAATGCCGAATGGTACAATGTCAGCGACCACCAGCCTCGAGATATTGCCGTCTATCCGATTCTAAAGGTGATTAAGGACCAGGAGTTGTTCGACCTTGATTTCCAAAAGAAAATGTTGGACCATCGGAGCACCGACATTCCTATGAGAGTGCCCGCGGATGCAGATTTTCTCCGCCTCGCTGGTTATTATCTTGCGGAGGGCAATGCCGTCACCAAGGTGACCAAGGCGCATATATGCTTCACCTTCCACATCAAGGAGGTGGAGTATCAAAGAGACGTCGTCAAGATCATCAAAGACAAGTTTGGTCTAGATGCCTCGATTATTCCGCGTGAAGAGACCAATGCAACATAAGTCATAGTAAACAGCGCGAACCTGGCCAGGGTTTTGAGAAAACTTTTGGCAAGGGTGCGGAGAACAAGCAGATCCCGGATTTCATGCTTTTCTTACCATCCGAAAAGCAGCACCATCTCCTTCAGGGGCTATGGAGAGGGGACGGTTATGTCAACATCGTAAGGGAGGTACCAAGGGCAGGATACTCCACGATATCCGGCCAGCTGGCTGGACAGATAAAGACGCTGCCGCTTAGAAAAGGGTTCATCCCCTCCATCTATAAGGAGAAGGGCTCCATCATAGAGGATATCACCCACAGGGAGTTGTACCGCATCCATGTCGGCGATGTAAATTCTTTAAAGAAGCTCTGCGGAATACTGGGCATAGAATGTGCTCTGACTGGCACAGTAAAGGAGCACTCCTGGATAAAAGATGGCTTCCTATTTACGCCGATTACCTCGACAGATACCATGCAGTATACTGGGAAGGTCCACAACCTCGAAATCGCCGACCAGCACTCCTATGCCACCGATGCGTTCACCGTTCATAACTGCGGTGATGTGATGTACATCTACATCAAGGTCAAGGACGATGTCCTCACCGACGTGAAGTTCAAGACCTTCGGATGCGGAGCGGCCATCGCCACCAGCAGCATGGTGACGGACCTGGCAAAGGGCAAGACCATTCAGGAAGGCCTAAAGATCACACGGAACGACGTCGCCGAGAACCTGGGAGGATTGCCTCCACAAAAGATGCACTGCTCCAACCTTGCCGCTGACGCCCTTCATGACGCCATCCACGATTATCTTAGGAAGCAGGGTAGGGAGCCGCCTCTGCCCCCTGACGCCAAAAAGGAGGAGCACGACCACTCGTGCGAGGCCGATGAGGACTCCCTGATACACATCGAGACCAATGTACCCAAGAGGCCATAGTCGACCTAAGGCTTATCACCCCCGAACGGCATGAGCGGGCCGACATGACGACCTCGCTGGAGATCGATCTCTGTGGCACCAGGCTTCGCAACCCCACCATGCTGGCATCCGGAGTGATGGGAGAGACCGGCGATTCCCTGCGGAGGGTGGCAGAGGCGGGGGCGGGGGCCGTGGTGACCAAGTCCATCGGCCTGGAGCCTCGCCAGGGCTACCCCAATCCCACCCTGGTGGAGCTTGACGACGGATACATCAACGCCATGGGACTTCCCGGCCCGGGCATACACGCCTTCGGAGAGGAGATGCCCATCGCCCTCAAGGGAGGCATACCCATAGTAGGCAGTCTGTTCGCCGCCATTCCCGAGGACTTCGTGACCCTGGCCGTTAGGATGCAGGAGTACGGGGTGTCGGCCATCGAACTTAATCTGAGCTGCCCCCATGCCAAGGGCTACGGGATGGAGGTAGGCGTGGACCCCGACGCTGTCGCCAACATCGTGAGGCAGGTGAAGGCGGCCATAGACATCCCCTTATGGTCCAAGCTCACGCCAAACACTCATCGTCTCCTTGATGTCGCTCGCGCGGTAGAAGGTGCAGGAGGGGACGCCATAGTGGCGGTCAATACCGTCAAGGCCATGGCCATCTCCGTGGAGGCCAGACGGCCGGTGCTGTTCAATCGCACTGGGGGGCTGTCGGGACCGGCCATCAAGGCCGTGGGCCTTCGATGCGTCTATGAGCTTTACGAGGCGGTGGATATACCCATTATCGGAGTCGGCGGAGCGGAGACGTCAAGGGACGTGCTGGAGTACCTCATGGCAGGCGCGAAGGCTGTGCAGATAGGCAGCGGGGTGGGACGCAAAGGCCTGGGAGTGTTCCAGACCGTGTGCTTCGGACTGTTGAAATATCTCGAGGAGAACAGTCTTACCTCTCCCTCGGACATAGTGGGGGTGGCCCATGTACAGTGAAGCGGTGAGAATACAGCAACGGGTGGAGGAAGGAAAAGGCATCACCACCCTGAGGTTCCCCCTGGGGACGAAGGTCAGGCCGGGGCAGTTCGTGATGGTGTGGGTCCCGGGTGTGGACGAGGTCCCTATGTCCGTCTCCTTCATCGGCACCATGGGCGGCATCACCGTGAAGGAGGTGGGGGAGGCCACAAGGGCACTGTCCTCGCTAAAGGAGGGAGATGTCCTTGGTGTGCGCGGACCGTACGGCAACGGGTGGAACCTGCCTACGGGTCGGGTGCTGTGCGTCGGCGGGGGCGTAGGGATGGCGCCCATCATGACCGCGGTGGAGGGCATCGCCGATAGGTCCAGGGTGGACGTGGCCATAGGCGCCCGCAACGCTGGAGAGATAATATTCGAGGATAGGGCCCGCCAAGCGTCGGACGACGTGCGAACCACTACGGACGACGGCAGCTACGGCCTCAAGGGCACCGTGGTCGCTTTGGCCGACCAGATGATGAAGGAGAAGAGATACGATGTGGTCCTGGGCTGCGGCCCCGAGATCATGAACCGCTACCTGCTGAAGGCCTGCAATGAGAACCACGTCCCCTGCCAGCTATCCCTGGAGAGGCTTATGAAGTGCGGGGCCGGACTGTGCGGCTCCTGCGTCATCGACGGCCTCCGGGTATGCGCCGACGGCCCGGTGTTCACCGGGGAGCAGGTAGAGCGGATGACCGAGTTCGGAAAGTGGAAGAGGGACGACGCCGGTCTTAGGATCAGCCTCTAGGTACAACCTCATCCACGATGTGATTGAACTCGTGGTTGCTTACCCTTCCCACCTTCTCCCCCAGCTCCTTGATGCGCCGGCAAATCTCCGCGGCCTGCTGATCGCTGGCCTCTACCCGCATCTCCTCCAGTCTCCTCTTCACGTAGTTGACCCCGGTCTTCTTGCCCATGATGATGTGGCGCTCGTTCCCCACCGCCTCAGGCGGTATGGACTCATAGGTCATGGGGCAGTTGAGGATCGCCGCCACGTGGATCCCGGACTCGTGGGCGAACACGTTCGTGCCTACCAGGGGCTGGTTCCGGGGCTTGTGCAGGCCGGAGAGATTGCAAATGATATCCGAGAGCGCCTTCATCTTGGTGCAATCGATGCCGATGTCCAGACCGTATAGGTACTTGAGGGCCACGACGAACTGCTCTAGAGGCACATTGCCCGCTCTCTCACCGATGCCGTTGACGGTGGTAGTGACCGCGGACGCCCCCGCCTTCACGCCGGCGATGGCGTTGGCCGTGGATAGTCCGAAGTCATTATGGAGGTGCAGCGCCACCGGCACCTTGACCTCCTTGACCGCCATGCGCACCAGGTCAGTGATGGCCTCGGGGGTCGCGCATCCTAGGGTGTCGGTCACTCCTACCCTGACCGCACCGTTGGCCTCGGCCTCGCGGTAGAACCTCATGAGGAAATCGGGATCGGTGCGGGTGGTGTCCTCGGCGCTCACTGAAGCGGGTACCCCCCGGGCCTTGCAGTGGTCAAGGGCCTCGGCGGTCATGGCCAGGACCTCTTCGCGGGTCTTCTTCATCTTGTACTTGAGGTGTATCTCCGAGGTGCCCACGAAGAGCAGGATCAGGTCCACGCCCGCGTCCACTGCGGCATCGACGTCCCCCTTGGTGACCCTGGACAGGCCTAGGATGTCCGCGTCCAATCCCGCGGCGGATATCTCCTTTATAGTTCGCACCTCGCTCTCCGATATCGCCGGAAAACCTGCCTCTATCTGGTGGACATGGGCCTCGTCAAGCATCCTGGCGATGGTCAGCTTCTGCTCGGGGGTGAAGGCCACCCCAGGTGTCTGCTCACCGTCTCGCAAGGTAGAATCGTACACTATCACCCGAGCGTCCCTCAGGACGGGGTTGTAGGGGCTGACCGCGACGTGGTCCATGATTAACCGAACACCTGCGGTCTTATAACATTATTTGAATCATCCTCCCACCGATAGGTTCTATTTTATCAAATTCAAAAACAAATATAGAAATAGGAATATGTATAAACTAAGAGGACATCACAAGACCCCGGTATCCGTTCATGAACTGTCCCAACTGCGGGAAGGAGATGGAGCACGGGTTCGTGCGCGCCGAGAGCTTCATCGGCGGGGTAAAGTGGATGACCGAGGTGAGCTCCAAGAGCCTCGGTCTGGAGAGCATCGCTAAGCCCAACTCCCTAGGTTTCTGCTTCATGGAAGGGGACCGCTGCAAAGAGTGCCATAAGATACTTATTCAATGCTGATAACTATTCCGGGCCATGGATGAGAAGCCCCCGGCCCGGTTCCCTTCATTGCGCAAGCATGAGATGAGGATAAACCTCATACTTGCCTTGGCATCCCTTTTCATGATTTCTGTGGGGCTGGTGCTAAGGTCGAACATCACGGTGGGCATCAGCCTTATTCTCCTGATATTCTTCTCCACCTACACGATCTACGGCTTTGTCCGGCGGGAACGATGAAATTTTAAGCGGGGCTCGGTCCGAAGGAGAGGCCATTTTGACGTCCTCTCCAGCCTGAAGAAGATCAATGTCGATATCACCGCAAATAGGGCCAGTGCAGAGGGGACGAACACCGCCTCGGGGATGCCAAAGAACGATAGAGAGAATGGTATGACAGAGATGGTACCAGTGAACTTGCGCTCCTGGACCTGGCCGTCGGCCCCTACGGCCTTGACCGCTATGGTGTACCTATACTCACCCGCCACCTCATCGGGCATCCTCACTGCCGGGCTCACGAACTCTTTTGATCCTCCGGCCTCCACCATGGCCGAGCCTGAGAAGACATCGTACAGAACGGTCGAGCCGGACCACCTAATGCTGTACGTGATGGACGTAACCTCCATGGGTACTGTCCCGTTGTTATGAACGACGACCCTCAAGCGCTCCAGGAAGTTAGGGTAGACATCCTCGGTGCCCGAAACCGCGTCCCCTGACCAGGCGGCGTCAACGGACCCCATGGTTGAAGAAGCAATGACCGCAAGGACCGACAACACCAGCAGGGTTCGGACGGCTCTCATGGGGTTCTAACAGAGAGGAACCACGCCATACAACTTTCGGTCATGGGGCACCACCGCTGAAAAAGACAAGCGATGAGAAAGGCTGGTGTTCTCATGATAAAAAAGGATTATTAACCCTTTGTTAATGCTTCAGGCATGAAGCTCGCTGCCCGGCAGCAGGATAACCCCAACTTCATCAAGATGTACCATGGGCGGTTGGAGCTCAAGGTCCCGCGAAAGATGTTCAAGGACGGGACCAGCGAGACCGTTCCCGAGGAGGTGGAGCGCTTCAAGCAGACCCTGCAGGCCCGCTATCCCTGGCTTAGCAGATATGCCCTGGACGAAGTGATAAAGGAGGCCAGGGAGGCCATGACCGATCACATCGAGCGTTCCAAGAAAGCTCATGAGCGGGCCAGGGAACTTCTTGCCCGAGGGAGGGTAAAAGCGGCGTTGAAGGTCATCGAGGACCATCTCATCGTGGAGCCGGAGGATGCGGAGGCCTGGTATGTGGCCGCAGAGGTTCTGTTCAAGCTAGAACGCGGCGAGGACGCGTTCCGAGCGATGAGCCGGGCCAGGGAGCTGGCGCCTAAGGTGGGGAGAAGAGAGCGTTGATGGCATCCGCTACCTCCAGGACCGTAGCTCCCCAGGGGACTATGGCCATCCCGTCCTTGATCTGGAACCCGTCGCGGACCTTGCAACACTTTACCAAGCACTTCCTCCCGTCGCGAGGCGCGAGCTCCTGTGGACACATCTCGATCCGCTCCACATCTCGAGGGTACAGCGAGCGGTAGATACGTGCGGAGAGGTCGCAGCCGATCAGGGTCACATCTCCGGACATCATCGGCATCTGATCAAGGTAGTATACCTTACCAGTGGCCACCAGGCCCGATGCCTGGCAGGGGAAAAGGACACCTTCGGTGGTGACCTCCTGCACCTTCTCGTTGAGATCAATCTCATGGTAGGATGGTACCACCGGCAGGTCGATGAGGCCGCTGACCAGCGCCCGCTCCACGAGCACCGAGAGCTTGGACGGGGAGGGGGGTACCACGTCAACGACCATCAGCTCGAGCACCTCTGTGGGTTCAATGAAAGATATGTGGTTGAACAAGCCTTGTACGACCACCGTCATGCCTGGATGCCGCTGGGCGATGCGGGCCATCGAAGGCGCGTTGATAACGTCCACGCTGTCATCCTGGATGAACACCGTGGTCTGCGGCAGTGACACCACCTCATGTTCCACAATGGGTCGGAACAGCTCCTTGCCCTCCTCCTTGACCACACGGACCACCGCCAGGTCCTCACAGTTTCTGAGAACGTAATGATCGCAGCGCGTGTACGCCCTTTTCCCCTCGATCGCTCTGTCGATGTTCTCTCTGGTCAGAGGAAAGCTGACATCCTTTACCGCCACATCCTTGCAGTGCCCGGGGAGCATGACACATGCACGGTATGGCGCTAAAAATACCTTGCTGACAGGGTCCGAGCGGAACAGTACGTATGTAGAATACGCCCGAATGCCCTATCGTTGTGACCTGAACGGAGCGGTCGTTCCACTACAGGATTCTGGAACCTCTGAACAGGCGAAGGGATATATATCCGTCCGCGATTAACACCCACGACGCCGGGATGACAGAGCGGCCATGTGGCGGACTGCAGCCTTCCAGGGCTGTCAGGCCTCTGGCAGATATCCGTACACCCGAGTTCAAATCTCGGTCCCGGCCCCATTTTTTCTTACATACCTGAACTCTATTCGATTACCACATTTGTTGGTGATTCCTTGTGCATCCCTATCCTCGCCTATGCGGTTATGCATGAATGGAACAAGGTGACGTTCGCAAGCATGATCAGAAGAGAGGCGGGGGACGAACCTCATAAAAAGGTTTAAGACGCTACTCCTCCAAAAACACTGACCATATCATGGATTATCCACCGCCAATAATTTGAAATAAGACATATGAGGTAACAATAGTTAATTTGGCTTAACATGGATAGCGTTTACTTCGATAATAGCGCGACCACCCGTCCCGACCCCAGGGTGCTGAAGGCCATGCACCCCTACTTCAACAATTGGTACGGGAACCCTTCCAGCCTCCATTCGTTCGGGAGGGAGGCCGCTGCCGCCATGGAGAGGGCGAGGGAGCAGGTGGCCAAGGCTATGGGAGCAGCGCCACGAGAGATCGTCTTCACCTCTGGGGGGACGGAGTCGGACAACCTGGCCTTGCAGGGGGCGGCGTACGCGAGCCGCGACCGGGGAGATAATATCATCACATGCACGATCGAGCACCACGCGGTCCTGAGGACCTGCCGTTTCCTCGAGAGCCAGGGGTTCCGCGTTACCTATCTGCCCGTCGACCAGTACGGGCGGGCGGACCCCGAGACGGTGAAGGCGGCGATCACCAAGGACACGGTGCTGGTGTCCATCATGGCTGCCAACAACGAGATCGGTACCATCGAGAACATCCGCGAGATAGGTGATATCGCGAGAGAGGGGGGCGCCCTCTTTCATACCGATGCGGTGCAGGCGATGACCAAGGTACCGATCGATGTGGATCGTGACAACATCGACCTCATGGCCATCTCGGCGCACAAGTTCCACGGCCCCAAGGGCATCGGTGCCCTGTACATGCGGGATGGCACCGAGGTGCAGCCGCTAGTCTATGGCGGGGGCCAGGAAAGGGGCCTGCGCTCATCGACCGAGAACGTCCCGGGTATTGTAGGGATGGGGGAGGCCATCGAGCTGGGGATGTCGGAGATGGACGAGAGCGTCGCGCGCATGACCTCCATACGGGACCGCATGATCGAGGGCACGCTAGCGAACATCGACGGCTGCTATCTCAACGGACCCCGGGAGGGCCGGTTGTGCAACAACGCCCACTTCAGGTTCGACTACATCGAGGGAGAGGCTCTGATCATGAGCCTGGACATGAGGGGCATCGCCGCCTCCACCGGTTCTGCTTGCTCTTCCAGGGAGACAGAGACGTCTCACGTGCTCCAGGCTATCGGCGTGAGGAAGGAGGATGCTCGGGGCTCCCTGCGCATAACCCTATCTAAGATGAGCACCCTAGCTGAAGCGGAGATGTACCTGACCACGATCGAGGAGGTCACCGCGAAGCTCCGGAACATATCGCCGATAGCGCTTCTCCACCAGGGTTCCAAAGGGAGGTAAATATAATGGCGTACGGTGTCAAGGTCATTGAGCACTTCATGAACCCCCGGAACGTTGGCGAGATGAAGGACGCCAGCGGCGTGGGCAAGGCCGCCAACGATGTCGATGGGGATGTAGTGGTCATATACCTCAAGGTGAAGGACGACGTCATCGAGGATGTGAGCTTTCAGACCTTCGGGTGCGTGGCAGCCATCGCCTCTAGCAGCATGTTCACGGAGATGGTCAAAGGCAAGCGGATCGACGAGGCTGTCAAGATCGACAAGGCTGCGGTCGCCGACGCTTTCGAGAAGGGTATGCCGGAGAGTAAGGTGAGCTGCTCCATCCTGGCGCCCGAGGCCCTCAGGAAGGCGATAGATGATTATCGGCATAGGTCCGGCTGACGCCGCATTCATCCTCGTGAGCTGCAGGTCCCGCCGATCGACAACAGCAGGCCGTTTCTCCCACCGCTCCCTCCCCTCTGGAGAATAGACCGGTCATTTTTCAGCAATGTGGTAGGGCCGGTAGATGGGCGAACGATACAAGGTCATCAGTGGTAGGATATTTATTAAACAATTGTTAATTACCATAACAGGGTCCTAGGGCCTGATTGTCACCGAACATGCCCCACAAAGTGCCTGGCGCCATCGCTGGGGGTGGAGGACGACGAACGGATAATGATGCTTCAAGGGAAATGAGATGTCACGCAGGCGTCCAAAACGGTTAATAAAGACGGATTTCAAAGTAGGAAGGTGGTTGAGAACTTGTCGGAGATCAAGATCGATTGCACGAGTAAGAACTGCCCCATACCCCTGATAGAGACGAGGAAGGCCATCAGGAAGGCGGCAGTGGGCGACATAATCGAGATAACCGGTGACCATCCCGCGTCCAAGAAGGAGATCCCCATGGCCGTCGATTCCCTGGGGCAAGAGCTGGTGGAGACGACCGAGGAGGGGAAGCGGTGGCGCATCCGCATAAGGAAGATCAAGGAGGGTTGAAGGTGGCCGACCGGGCGACGATAATTCTTCACAGCGGCGAGATGGACAAGGTCTATAGCGCCCTCATCGTCGGGAACGGCGCACTATCCATGGGCATGGAGGCGACCATCTACTTCACCTTCTGGGGCCTGCAGAGGCTCAGGAAGGGAGGACTGGACAAGGGCAAGCTGTCGAGGATGAACATGCTCGGCCTGGGCCGGTCCATGGTCAAGGGGAGGATGGAGAAGGCAGGCGTGGCCAGCCTCGACAAGCTGATGAGCGATTACCGGGAATTGGGTGGGAAGGTGATCGCCTGCGAGATGACCATGGAGGTCATGGGAATCAAGAGGGAGGACCTGCGGACCGAGCTGATCGATGAGTTCGGGGCGGTGGGAACGTACGTGAACGATGCGAAACAATCCAAGATCACGCTATTCATATGAGGAGATATCATGACCAATAAGATCCACTACCTGGATAACTCAGCGACGACCAAGCTTGACGAAAGGGTCCTGGAGGAGATGAAGCCCTACTTCCTGGAGCATTATGCGGTGGCCACATCGGAGTTCGGCTACTCCATGGGGCTGGATGCGAGGGAGGCCCTGGACAACGCCAGGGAGTCACTAGCCAAGTGCCTGGAGGCGCCGGCGGAGGACATGGCGTTCACTTCCGGGGACACGGAGTCCAGCAACATGGCGCTGAAAGGGGTGACCAAGGCCCTGAGGAAGAAGGGGAGCCACGTGATAATATCCAAGATCGAGGACTTTCCTGTCCTCAACAGCGCCCGGACCCTGGAGCAGGACGGTCTCCGCGTAACCTACCTGGACGTGGACGGGGAAGGCCTGCTGGACCTGGACAAATTGCAGTCGAGCATCGCCGCCGATACCGTGCTGGTGTCCGTCCAGCACGCTAACCAGGAGATCGGCACGGTCCAGGATATCAAGGCCATCGCTGACATCTGCCACGACAAGAAGGTGCTCTACCACGCCGACGCCACCCACACCTTCCGGCGGCTGCCCCTGGACGTGTCCAGGGTGCCGGTGGACCTGCTCACGATCTCGGCGCACACTATACACGGGCCGAGGGGCGTGGGCGGACTGTACATACGCGGCAAGACGCCCATCTCCAAGTGGATGGACGGTGGCTTCCAGGAGTCGAACCGTAGGGCGGGATTGGAAAACATCCCCGGGGCCATCGGCTTCGCCAAAGCCGCGTCATTGGTGACCGAGGAGGAGAACATTTACATCCGGGGGATGAGGGACCGCCTCATCCGCAAGGTCCTTGACACCATACCTGATACGATGATCAATGGATCCGCCACGAGCAGGACACCGCAGAACGCCAACATCACCTTCCACTACGTGGAAGGAGAATCAATGACGCTGCACCTGGACATGAGCGGGTTCGAGGTCAGCACCGGCTCGGCGTGCTTCAGCCGGACGCTGGAGGCGAGCCACGTGATCATGGGCATCGGCGGCAACCATGAACGCGCTCATGGGTCCATACGCTTCAGCTTCAGCCGCTTCAATACAACGGAGGACGTGGATGCGGTGGTGGAGTCCATATCAGCGATCGTAGCTAATCTTAGGAGGATAAGTCCGTTGAAGAAGTAGAAGGGTGACCACACATGAAGTTTCCATACAACGAGACGGTGCTTGAGCACTTTAAGAACCCCCGGAACGTGGGGAAGATCGAGGATGATGACGGGAAGGCGATGGTCGGCAGCCCGGCCTGCGGGGACATGGTGGCCGTATACATCAAGGTGGACGACGCCACGAAGGTGATAACGGACATCAAGTTCGAGTCCTACGGCTGCGCCTCGAACATCGCTACCGCGTCGATCATCACCGAGCTGGCCAAGGGGAAGACCATCGAGGAGGCGAAGGCCATAACCTGGAAAGAGGCGGCGGAGGCGCTGGGTGGGCTCCCCAAGGTCAAAGCACACTGCTCGGTCCTGGCGGTCGAGGGACTGAGGGAGGCCATACTCAACTACGAGGAGAGGCATGGACTCATCAAGGACAAGGTCCCCACGACCGAGGAGGTCGTGCGGAGGCGTCTGAAGACGGTCATGAACCCCCTGGCGGGGCTGGACATCGTGAGGACCGACCTGGTCAAGGAGATCAAGGTGGAGGAGGGGACCGTGGCGGTGGCGATCGATCTGCCGTCGAACAACCTGTTCGCCACCAACATCAGCGACGAGATCAAGGAGAAGATCGGCAGCCTATGGGACGTCAAGGAGGTAAAGGTCACATTCAACGATGCGCTGTAGTCTTCACGGCGAGCAGGTGAAAGGAGCGGACCCGGGCCACCATCCTTTTCCACGTCGTCCGCTCATCTCAACCATTCTTCAGGGCATTGTTCATAAGGGTTGAACGGGGGGGGGCGAGATGATCCCCCTGCCCGATACCGAATAGATTCAAAGAGCATCTGATCCTGAACGAGGGTACATGGGCACCTCGATGAAGTGAACGGTAGATATCCATCAACGGAAGAATATGATCGCGGAACGATCGTCCCAATGATCGGCCTAAGAGGCTATGGCAGTGCAAGATGCATATCGGATTCCACATTGAGGATATCTGCGTTATCCGGCTGTCCCGTCCTCAGGACACCTCGCCCCGTCGGTAATCTTTATTGTCTTTAATATTGCTAACAGCGGCCAAGGGAGGAAAAAGATGAACTGTCCAAAATGCGGCCTGCCCGTGGAACCCGGCACCGCCTTCTGCACCAACTGCGGTCAGGCGATAAATGTCCAGGAGCAGAGCCCCCCACCGACATCTCCGGCGCCAGCGGCGTCGGCCAAGCCTGCGAGGAGTGGAAGGAACATGCTGCCCATCATAGCCGTGATAGCCGTGGTGGCAGTGGTGGCGATAGCCGCCATCGCCCTGGCCCTGGGGGGAGGGGGTAGCAAGGCCGGGGACGATGGAATTACCAATTCCAATTCCCATCTCTCCATGACCGTAAACAGCGCAAATGGATACCTGTCGACCGAACCTTACGCCCAGGCCGATGAGGGTAACCTGTTGGTGATGATCTACGCGAACCTCACCAACAGGGACTCCACTTCGAAGTGGATTTCGCCGTTCTACCTGAAGCTCACCTGCTCGGACGATATCGCCTACGAGACCAGCATGATGGTCGATACGTTCGATTCCACCCAGCTCTCCAAGAACGAGAAGATGGACATGTATGCGGCCTTTGAGATCCCGGAGGGGGTCACGCCTAAGGCCTTGACATATGATGATGGGACGAACAGCATCACAGTGGACCTCCCTTCCGGTTTCGCCGACCTCACGCTGCCGGTATATGTCAACCTCGAGGTCGTCAGCATCACCGATGCCGATTCTGGATACATCTCGTTCCAACCTGAAGAGGGCAACAAGTTCGTGAACGTCACCGTGAAGCTGACCAATCTCATGGGAAAGCTGCTGGATACCGAGGTCTATCACTTTAAGTTGGCGACCGCCGACGGCCAGGTGCACAATCCCACAATCTGGGTGAATCCAATCATACCCGATGGCCTTCAGCCAGGTGCCCAAGCTACGATGGTGATACCTTTCGAGATATCCGTGGACACCACACCCACGCAGCTGCAGTACAATAATTTCATGAGCAGGACGAATGTGAACATCTGAAACCACTTCCAGACATTTTTTCTTCGACAAAAAACAAGGTAATTGCTGACTCCCTCCCCTGTTCGTTCTCTCGATAAGCGGGAAAAAATTATCTAGATGGGTCCCTTTCACAATCGTTGATGAGCTGGAGGGACGACGTCAACACGGTCCTGGAGCGCGACCCCGCTCCCCGATCGTTCTCCGAGGCCCTGATGTTCAGCCAGGGCCTTCATGCCATACTTCTTCACCGCATATCCCACAATCTCTACGAGAGAGAGCAGTACAAGCTGGCCCGGCTCATCAACTACTGGAGCAGGGTTCTCACAGGTGCGGATATACATCCAGGCTGCCACGTGGGCAAAGGCTTCTTCATCGATCACGCCACGGGGGTGGTCATTGGTGAGACAACAATCATCGGCGATAATGTCTCAATATTCCAGGGAGTCACCCTGGGAGGGGTGTCCACCTCCAAGGGCAAGAGGCACCCTACCATCGAAGACAACGTCGTCATAGGGGCGGACGCCACCGTCCTCGGTGATATCACCGTCGGCGCGAACTCAAAGGTCGGGGCGGGCTCCGTGGTCGTTAAGGACGTCCCCCCCAACAGCACCGTGGTGGGCATCCCCGGGAAGGTTGTCAAGAAGGACGGCGAGAGAAAGGTGGAGGTCCCCCAGGAGAACCTTCCCGATCCCCTCCTTGACCGATTGAACCTCATATGCGGCTCCCTGGACCGCTTGGAACAGCGCGTTGAGGCCTTGGAGGAAAGGATAAAGAAGAGCTAATCAATCCTGGCCTATCTAAAAAATGAGGTATCGACGTGTCCCTGAGGATTTTCAACACACTGACCAAGCAGGAAGAGGAGTTCAAGCCCATCGAAGACAAGAAGGTCAAGATGTACGTCTGCGGGGTCACCGTGTACGACGATATCCACATGGGGCACGCACGCTCCATAATAGTGTTCGACATGATCACCAGGTACCTCCGCTACCGCGGCTATGATGTCACCCACCTCACGAACTTCACGGACGTGGATGACAAGATCATCAACCGGGCGGCGGAGATGGGGATGGAGCCGCTGGCCCTTTCCAAGATGTACATCGAGAAGTACTTCCTGGACGTCGACGCCCTAGGGGTAAAGCGTGCCAACGCCTACCCTAAGGCATCCGAGAACATACCTCAGATCATCGCCATGATCCAGAAGATCATGGACCACGGCTTCGCGTACAAGAGCGAGGACGGGTCCGTCTACTTCTCCGTGGACAAGGTGAAGGACTATGGCCGCCTCACCGGGCAGAGGCTGGAGGACATGCAGGCGGGAGCACGGGTCGAGGTCAATGAACTTAAGAGGAACCCGTACGACTTTGCTCTGTGGAAGGCCGCCAAGCCGGGCGAGATATTCTGGGACTCCCCCTGGGGAAAGGGTCGTCCAGGCTGGCACATCGAGTGCTCGGCCATGTGCACCGAGTATCTTGGTGAGACGATTGACATCCATGGCGGCGGCAACGACCTGATGTTCCCCCATCATGAGAACGAGATCCTGCAGTCCGAGGCCGCCAACGGTCGGCCGCTGGCCAACTACTGGGTGCATAATGGCATGCTCCAGGTCCAGGATGCCAAGATGTCCAAGTCCCTGAAGAACTTCTTCTCGGTCAGGGAAGTGCTCACCAAGCACTCCAAGGAGGAGCTGAGATTCTACGTCCTGTCAGCCCACTACCGCGGCCCCCAGGTGTACTCCGAGGCCGCCCTAGAGGAGGCCTCGGCCAGCCTCAAGCGCCTGCACAACGTGTACCACGAGCTCCTCTCCGCCCAGAAGAGGGCGCAAGGCAGCGACGACGCCAAGGAGCTCGTGGATATCTTCCGAGCAAAGTTCATCGAGGCCATGGACCAGGACTTCAACACCCGCGCCGCCATCTCCGAGCTGTTCGAGGCCGTCAGGGAGATCAACAAGCTTCTTTCCGACGGCAGGTTGAGCGGGGAAGGAGCGAAGAACATCCTGGGCGTGCTGAAGGAGATGGACTCGGTGTTCGCCATCCTCCCCGCGGAACAATCTTCCAGTGAGGACCGCTCCGGAGAGATCATCGACATCCTGATAGAGGTGCGCAACGAGCTGCGGAAGAGAAAGCAGTATGACCTTGCGGATAAGATCCGCGATCTTCTCAAGGAGAAGGGCGTGGAGCTGCAGGACACCGCGGAGGGCGTGAAGTGGAAGAGGACCGGGAACTGATCGTCCGGAAGAAAGCCATCCTCCTAACCTCAGGCCCCATACAGGTATCGCCGCAGTTCCGCCCACCCTTCCCCCTCTCCCGATCCACCGCCGGGCCCGGCGCAGGTTCATCCTCACTGGTCCTGTCCTTCGGCCGCTTCCGGGTGAAGAAGGCCATCACCACCGAGCCTTGCGAGTTCTTGCTTGTCGGGGACGGGCCTATGTATGTCCTGATGAGAGGCGAGGAGACGTTCCTCGATGATGTGCGAATCCTGCCAACGATAGCTCACGCACCGGAGCAGGCCTTCTTCAACCTTGATACCCAGTGTATCTATCACTGCCGTTTCTGCACCTCCCCCGCTCTCGAGAAAAAGCTCACCAAAGGGCTTGACCCGGACAAGGTCGTGGCCATGGTGAGAGGTCTTTCGCAACGCGAGGACCTGAGGGCGGTGGCCTTCACGGCGGCCGTGGTGAAGGACCCGCAGAGCACCGTGGACAAGCTTGCCTACGTGATATCGAAGGTACGGGAGTTCCTGCCGGACATACCTATCGGCGTGGAGCCATACATCGACACATGGGAGCAGATCGACCAGCTCAAGAAGGCGGGGGCGGACGAGATAAAGCTGAACATCGAGACCTTCGACCGTGAGATCTTCCAGAAGGTCTGCGGAGAGCTTGATCTGGACCACATCCTGGAGACCATAACGTATGCCGTGAGGGTCTTCGGCCGCGGCAAGGTAACCTCCAACATAATCGTGGGTATGGGGGAGACCGACGCCAACATCCTTCAGGGCGTGCAGGAACTGGCCAGCCGTGGTTGCGTGGCGACCCTCCGACCTCTGCGCCTGAACGATCTCAACCGCAGGCCTATGGCCGAAGCGCTGGGAACAATGGAGGAGCTGACCCCGGAGCGACTGTTGCGGCTGGCACGTGAGCATCGGAGGATCCTCGAGAACAATGGCCTAACTTCCCTGACCCTTCACACCATGTGCCATGAGTGCGGGTGCTGCGATATCGTACCCTTCCG
Source organism: Methanomassiliicoccus sp. (assembly GCA_012719175.1). NCBI lineage: Archaea > Methanobacteriati > Thermoplasmatota > Thermoplasmata > Methanomassiliicoccales > Methanomassiliicoccaceae > Methanomassiliicoccus > Methanomassiliicoccus sp. Next base: position 274,221 of record JAAYAX010000004.1, on the reverse strand, counting down.
TGACATATAATCCTTGATGATATTGTTTAGGTTAGCCGAAATATTTTAATATTGAACTACAATAGGTTTGGGTAGATGTTAAGTGAGAACGCCGAGGACTACCTAGCCTGCATTTGGGACCTGGGGCAAAGGACCGGGTCTGATGTCGTTAAGACCACCGCCATAGCCGCAAAATTAAAACTGACCCCGGCGAGCGTAACGGAAATGACGCAAAAGCTAGCATCCGAAGGTTATCTCAACTACGAGAAGTACAAAGGTGTCACCCTGACGTACAAGGGTAAGAAGGTGGCCGAGAGGATCAAGAGGAAGCATCGCCTGTTGGAGAGGTTCTTCTGCGATGTCATCGGCCTAAGGCGGGACCAGAGCCACGATGAGGCCATGAAGCTGGAGCACACCGTGTCCGATGAGTCCGTGGAGAAGCTCAATCAGATTTTGAACTATCCTCAGGTTTGCCCCGATGGCGACCCCATTCCTCCCTGCGAGGAGCCCCTTGACCCCGATCCCGACCTCTCCATCCACCTAACGGACCTCGATGAGGGTGAGAAGGGCATCATAACTCACTTGACCTGCGACGAGACCACGAAGATAAAACGGTTGATATCCATGGGCTTCGTCCCCGGCCGCTCGGTGGCCCTCGAGGAGAGGGTGCCGATGGGAGGTCCCCTACTGGTACAGCTCGAAGAGCTCAAGGTGGCCTTGGCACGCGACTGTGCCTCCCTGGTGATGGTCCGGAAGTGCTAAGTTGAAGATCCTATTGGCCGGCAACCTCAACGTTGGCAAGTCCCAGCTGTTCAGCCGCATCACGGGCATCGGGGTCATCTCCGCCAACTACCCCGGCACCACGGTCACCTTCGAGGAGGCCTCGGTGACCTTCCACGGGGAGAAGATCTCCGTCTACGACCTGCCTGGCATCTACTCCCTGGCAGGGGAGACCGAGGACGAGCTGGTGACCACCAAGCTCCTCTCGGAAAAGACCCCTGACTATGTGATCGCGGTTCTGGACGCCACCCGCCTGGAGCAGGGGTTGGTTCTGCTGCTCCAGCTCATCGAGCTGGGCTACAGAGTGATTGTGGCCCTGAACTTCATGGACCAGGCAAGGAAGCGGTACACCATCGACATCGATCGCCTGGAGAAGACCCTGATGGTGCCGGTGGTGCCCACGGTGGCGACCACCGGGGAGGGCGTGGACCGATTGATGGAGCTGGTCGTATCGAACACGGTCCATAGGTCACCATACGTCACCCGCTACGACAGCCACATAGAGGCCTTCCTGGAGGACATAGCCGAGGGGTCGGTCAGCACCGGTTCCGGATACCCCATACGGGGTGCTTCCATCAAGCTGCTCGAAGGGAACCATTTCTTCACCGGTCAGTTCAGTCCCAGCGTTCTCGAGTTCGCCGACCAGTATCGGAAGGAGTTCCGGGAGCAGCACTTTGAGGATGTGGAGGTGCATATCGCCCGGGACCGCTACGGCGAGGCGGGAAAGATAGCTAGCGAGGTCATCACCTGGCTCCCGAAAAGGGACCTGACGCTCAAGGACCGTATCTCTGAGGTGACCCTCAGACCAAGGACCGGCATCCCCATCCTTCTCGTCGTGCTGGTAAGCATCTTCCTATGTGTGGTGGTGGTCGGTGGGCTCCTGGAGACCCTCTTGGCCGATGTCTACGCCGCTGTCGTAGGCGACTTCTTCACCCAGCTGGCATCATGGATCGGAGGCACGCCGGGGCAGGCCATCGCGCAGGGAATAGACCTCTCTATCCAGGCCATAATCGCCATCGTCATCCCCTACATACTAGTGTTCTACCTCATCCTGGGCCTTTTGGAGGACTCAGGGTACCTGCCGCGTGTGGTCATGCTCCTGGACGGCCTGATGCTGAAGCTCGGGCTGCACGGTAGGGCCATCATCCCCATGGTGGTGGGTACGGGATGCAACGTGCCGGCCATTCTGGCCACGCGCACGTTGGAGTCCAAGAGGGAGAGGCTCATTCTAGCTACGATAATCGTGATGGCAGTCCCCTGCTCAGCTCAGACAGTGATCATCATCGGCACAGTAGGCCACCACGCTGGCATATTGTACGCCGTGGCCATCTACCTCATCCTGCTGGTCCTGATCCTACTTCTAGGCAGGATACTGCACCTGGTGCTCAAGCAGGAGCCACCTAGCCTCGTGATCGAGATCCCTGACCTGTCGATGCCCTCGTTCCGAAACATATTGTCGAAGACGTGGCTCCGCATCAAGGACTTCTTCATAATAGCCTTCCCCCTGCTGTTGATTGGCAGCCTCATCCTGGAGTTCCTGATGCTGTACAACATCCTGGACTCCCTGGTGGAGCCGCTGGCCCCGCTGACCGTGGGCCTCTTAGGACTGCCGGCGGTCATAATCGTGGCCCTCATCTTCGGGGTGCTGCGCAAGGAGATGGCGCTGCAGATACTTTTCGTAATATTCGCCTTGAGCGTGGGCGCGGACCTAGGGACGGTCCTGACCGACCAGCAGCTCTTCGTGTTCGCCCTGGTCATGGCCACGTACATGCCGTGCATAGGTGTCCTGGCAGCACTGGTCAAGGAGTTCGGCATCAAGGACGCAGCGCTGGTTTCAGTGGCCTCCATCGTATTCGCCTTCCTGCTCGGAGGTCTGGCCAACCTGGTGTTCATCCTTACTTAGTTTTTATATCATGCTTTTTCTTCTCCCCCCACCATGGAGCTGGAGCTGATCTTCCTCACCGCGTTCGTCATGGAGATCATATTCTGCGCGATCCCCGGGGCATTGACGGCCGAGGCCTTGAGGAGAGGGGTGCAGGGAGGTTACCATCCTGCTCTGATGGTCCAGATCGGCGCCATCGTCGGCGACACATTGTGGGTGCTCATCGCGCTGTTCGGCATGGCCTTCCTGTTCGAGGGGGTTCTCATGCAGCTAGGGCTAGGGATCCTGGGAGGCGGTTTCATGCTCTACCTGGCGTGGTCCGCCTTCAAGGAGGCTAGGAAGGGCGGTTTGCCCGAAGGGAGGGAGGGCGAGAGCAGAGGGGACTTCCTGACCGGAGCCTTAATCTCCATAGGGAACCCTTTCCAGGCCGCCTTCTGGCTGGGCATAGGTGTGACCACCATAGCTTTGATAGCACCAGAGCCTCAGCTGATACATTATGTGGTCTTCATGATGGGCTTCGAGGCCGCGGCGGTGGCATGGTGCTTCCTTTTCGCCTATGTGGTCAGCGTGGGCCGCCGCTTCGTTACTCCCAGAGCCTTCCAGCTCATAGAGGTGGTGTGCGGCCTCTTCCTGGTCTACCTTAGCGTGAACATGATATGGTCCACATTGCATTCCACAGGCCTCATCTGAACTGACGGCTCATCACTGGGTGAAGTAGGCGAGCACCTTGGGGGATAGTGACTCGATGCGCGAGAACCCGAACCTCTCGAACTGCACCACCTTGTCCGTCTCTTCGCAGGGTATCCTCTCCATGATGCCTGACCTCACCGTACCGTCCGGCATGTGGACCTCCCCTTTCATCCCATCGCAGGGTGCCCAGTGAGCAATCTTGACCCCTTCGCGGAGAACGTTGTGATCGTTGCCGGTGTACACTCCATGACCGTCCTCCCACCGGAGGTTGCACAGGTCCTTGAGGCGCACGGTCCCCCTCTCCTTGAACCCGGCCAGGTCCTCCGCGGTGAGGTAGACCTTTATGGGTGGAGCGAGCACGTGGTCCCGGGTCCCCCTCTCGGGATGATCGGGGTGAACGGGCGATCGGGCCTCGATGCGGTCGGTACCCGTTATCTCCAGGACCTGAGGGTCCCACACGAAGAAATAACGTGAGGCGATAGGATCGATGATCTGCTTGTTGAAGGCGTAGAGGTTGTCCCAGGCGAACTCGATGTCCACTTCCTTCATGCCTACATCGATCCAGTAGCGGCGGATGGCCTCGGCCTTGATGCCTCTCTTGGCCATCGCCCGCACCGTTCCCAGGCGCACGTCGTCCCAGCCCGCGTACTCTCCCCTGAGTATACCCTGGCGAATGGCCGAGGTCTTGAGAATGGCGTCAGGTATGTGCACTAAACCGTAGTGGTGGTACCAGGGCTTTTTCCATCCGAAGTAATCGAAGATGTACTCCTGGCGTAGGGTGTTGTTGAGGTGGTCCTTGCCCCGGATGACGTGGGTGAGCCCCAGGAGGTGGTCGTCCACGGCCACGGAGAAGTTCATCATGGGGTAAACAGTATAACGGTCCCCGGTGCGGGGGTGGAGGACGGAGTCCACGATGCGCAGACCTATGAAGTCCCTTATGGCGGGGTTGGGGTGCGCGAGATCGGTCTTGACCACCAGCACCGCCTCCTCCTCCCCGAAGGAGTGCGACAGCATCCTGTCCAGGAGCTCGTGCCCCTCCTCGGGGCTCTGATCGCGATGGGGGCATGCCTGCCCCTTCTCCTTCATCTCCCTCCAAGGTTCGGCCTCGCAGGTGCAGATGTACGCCTTGCCCTTATCGATCAGCTGGCGGGCAATATCATAGTACAGCTCGAAACGATCCGACTGGACCACTGTCTCGTGGATCTCCACGCCCAGCCACTTCAGGTCCTCCGGTATCAGCTTGTAGGCATCGGGATCGATCTTGTCAGGGTTGGTGTCCTCTAACCTGTCGATGTACTTGCCCTTGTACCTCCTAACATATTCGTCGTTGAGGATGGAGACCCGGGTGTGGCCGATATGAAGCGGTCCCGACGGGCCTGGTGCTACGCGCATGACCACCTTGCCCTCTACGGCTCCCGGCAGCTCCGGAAGCTCGTGCTTTCTCTCCGTCTTGGTCTTCTTGAAAAGGTCGGGGTCCGAGGCCTCGGCGAGGCCGCGTACCTCATCGAAGGGCAGGCCGGCTATCTCCCGGCATACCTCGTCCGCGGTCGCTGCGACATCCTTGGCGCGGGAGCGTAGCTCCGGCTGCTCGGCCAGCACCTTCCCCATGACGGCCTTGGGATTGGCCTTGCCCCCATATAGGGCGGCGTTCTGGAGCGCATACTTCCTGATGACCTCTCGGAGATCGGCGGACATTGCTCGACCATCGGACAACCCGTTATTCTACCTTTCGCACCTAGGATTGGTCCAGAGAGCCTCCTCGACGGGAGGACACCTGATCTGGCCAGCTCATGTGGCGCGGATCACGGGACAAAGTCCCGGTAGTCGTCGCGGGGCGGGGAGAACACGTCCAGGGCCACGGAGTCCTCGAGCACCTCGACGGTATGCTCCACTCCTGACGGTATCACGTAACCGTCACCTGGGCCTAGGGTCATAGCATCCTCGCCGATGGTCAGAACGATTCTTCCGCTGACAACCATGCCTACCTGTTCGTTGACATGGTCATGCCAGGGGATGACCGCACCCCTGCTCATTCTGAACTCGATCAGCTGGACGCCCTCGGCTATCGCTGCCTGCCGCCTCACCACGCCGGGCAACGCGTCATGGCTCTTGGTCCCACTACAGGGGATGAACATGTGCGCCTTATCGCCACAATGCGTTATGAGCGTTCTGTCGCGTTATTCCCATTGCCCTCGAACCACGTGGCCAGCTGGTGTGAGATGGCGGAGAAGGTGCTCTCCAGTTGGTGAGTATCTCCGTGCCGCGCCTCCTCGATGCGGAGCACGTTCCCTCCCTTGGCCCTGAGATCGTTGCAGGAGTCCACGATCTCCGCCACGTCCCTTGATCCATAGATTATCAAGGTTCGTCCGGAGAGGTCGCTGCCGGTCGCTGGAAGGCTCTTGAGGTAGTCGAACACCGCGCTGGGGCGTTCCTGCTTGACGCGGTAACTTCTCACCTTGTGCAGCAGCTCCCGCGTCCTGGCGCAGTAATCGGGATCGAGCGGGGGCGAGATGCCGATGGCGTAGTCGGCATCGCTCAGCAACGCCAGGCGGCCTCCCAGGGAGTGACCAATAGCCACCACCTTCCCGAACGTACGATAGTACCGTATCGTGGTCTCCATGTCGGCGAGGAACTCGTCGTCCATGGTCAGCTGGTGCTCCCCATGCCCTCTCAGGTCGATGGTGCACGCTGCCAGTCCCTGCTCGGCGACCCTCCAGGCCAGGCCCAGCATCTCCTCCTTGCAGCCGCCATAGCCGTGGGTGATCACCGCTGCACCCTTGGGTGCGGCAGGTGAGACGAGGATGCCAGGCACCTGGAAACCTCGGGACTTGATCTCAACTCTCTCAATGTTCATCTTTAGGATCACACCTAGGCCGCATCCGGTCGATGGTCGGGAAGTGATAAATAAATGATTGGAGGCGTTATGTTAAGGTCTACCATCCATTCTTATAATGGCAGGCACGATTACCTGGCATGGCCCTGCGCGATCTTCTTACGAAGATGAAGGACGTGGTAACTGTCGATGAGGACGTTCCCCTGGACCTCGAGGTAACCAGGATGCTGATGAAGGACCAGACCCGTCCGGTCCTGTTCCCCAAGCTCCATGGCATGCGTGCCGCCGGAAACCTGTGGTCCACCCGGGAGAGGATAGCCGAGGCCATGCAGATCAAGAAAGAGCAGCTAATCCCCATGATGCTGGAGGCCATGGTCCATCCCTCCCTGCCCAAGCAGGTGGGTGACGCCCCTTTCATGGACAACGTGAGGAAGGAGTTCGATCTCACTTCCTTACCCATACCCAAGTACTTCCCCGGGGACCAGGGCCGCTACATCACCTCGGCGGTGGCCGTGGCCGAGTTCGAGGGAAAGCGCAACGTGTCCTTCCACCGCATGTGCTTGCTGGACAAGCGCTCCTTCGCCCTCAGGCTGGTCCCCCGGCATCTTTACACGATGTGGAAGGGAGCGCAGGCCAAGGGCAGGGACCTTCCCGTAGCGTTCTGCATGGGCCTGTGCCCGCCCATACTGCTGGCGGCGGCCACCTCCACCGACTACGGCACCGATGAGATGCATATCGCCTCTGCCCTCAAGGAGAGGACCCTGGGGTCGCCCCTGGAGGTCGCCAAGCTCAACAATGGGCTGCTGGTGCCCTCGCAGTCGGAGATAGTGTTCGAGGGGCGCATCACCTCGCGAATGGTCGATGAGGGGCCTTTCATGGACATAACCGGTACGTATGATTCAGTGCGCCCGGCACCGGTGTTCGAGGTGGACCGGCTGTACCTAAGGAAGGACCCCCTGTTCCATCTATTGCTGCCGGGCGGATACGAGCATTACATGATGATGGGGTTGCCGAGGGAGCCGATCATATACCGCACCGTGAACCAGGTGGTCCCCCGCGTCCACGGCGTTCGCCTCACCGAGGGCGGATGCTGCTGGCTCAATGGAGTGGTGTCCATAACCAAGAACAAGGAAGGCGACGGCATCAATGCCGCTCTGGCCGCGTTCTCCGGTCACCCGTCCATGAAGAAGGTGACCATCGTTGATGAGGACATCGACATCTTTGACGACCGTCAGGTGGAATGGGCGGAGGCCACCCGGTTCCAGGCCTCACGATCCCTCCTGGTCGTCAACAACGCTGCCGGCTCCTCCCTGGACCCCTCGGCCGAGGGGACCACATCGAAGATCGCGATCGATGCCACCAAGCCCTTCGGGGCCAAGGGCTTCGACCGCGCCGTGCTGTGATGGCTTAGATGGACCAGCGCCTCTTGCGCAGGTCAATGGTCTCGTCCCGACCCTTACCTACGGAGATGATCCCTATGGGCGTCCCCGTGCTGGTGGTGATTATATCCATGAACTTGCGGAGGTTGCGGGGCAGTGCAGAGTACCCCTTCCTGCACATCGCCGCGGTGTCCCCTCCCCAACCGGCCCAGCCGTCCACCTCTTCATAGACCGGCTTGGCACGAGCGAGCTTGGAGATCGATCCCGGGAAGTCCTGCACGATCTCCCCGTCGATATCGTAGGCCACGCAGACCTTGATCACGGGAATGTCGTTGAGGACGTCCACCTTGGTCATGGCCAGGGAGGTCACCCCGCTCAGGCGGCAGGCGTGCCGGACGACCACAAGGTCCAGCCAGCCGCACCGCCGGGGCCGTCCAGTGGTGGTACCGAACTCTCCTCCCACGCTCTGGAGGCGAGCCCCCATCTCATCGTGCAGCTCGGTGACGAAGGGGCCGGCCCCCACTCTGGTGGTGTACGCCTTGGTGACGCCGACCACGTCTCCAATGGCCGAGGGGGGCACTCCCACGCCTGAGCATATGCCTCCGGCGGTACAGCTGGACGATGTGACGTAAGGATAGGTGCCGTAATCTATGTCCAACATCGTGCCCTGAGCCCCTTCGAACAATACTTTGGCCCCCTGCTCGATGGCGGAGTTCACTATCACCGATGTATCCCGAACGTAGGGACCAAAGATCCTTCCATATTCCAGAAGGGAGCGGAGGATGGCGAACCGGTCCTGCTCCAGCTTGACGCCCAGAGCACTGGCTAACCTCTCCTTCATGGGGAAGATCATGTCCAGCCTCTCCCTGAGGTAGACCTCGTCCTGGAGGTCCCCCATGCGGATGCCGGCGCGTGCGACCTTGTCCGAGTAGCATGGTCCGATGCCCCTACCGGTGGTACCCACTCCCTTCGCTCCTCGACTCCTTTCCTCAGCGCCGTCGAGCAGGCGATGGTACGGCAAAACGACGTTGGCGCGATCGGAGATGATGAGCCCGCTGCCGCTCCGCCCCGTCTTTCTTATGGCCTCCATCTCCACGAGCAGCTCCTCGCAGTCGATGACCACACCATTGCCGATGACCGAGGTCACGCCCTCGCGTATGATGCCCGAGGGCAATATGTGAAGGGCGAAAACCTCGTCCCCCACCTTGATGGTGTGGCCAGCATTGGCCCCTCCCTGGTATCTGACCACCATGTCGGCTTCCTCGGCCAAATAGTCTGTGATCTTACCCTTACCCTCATCTCCCCATTGAGAGCCAATAACCGCAAGCGTTGGCATCGGTCCACCAGTGGGATTACGTCAGTAGAACGAAGTATTTTAATTGTTTCGTCATTTATATGTCATATCGTTCTATATATGTCGAGCACCTCCCTGGAAGGGAGGTCGGTGCGGATCCCCGTGGGTGAGAAATGGGTGCGTGATACCTTGCCGCAGGCACCCAGGGCCTCGAGGACCGTCTCTAAGGGTCGAGGTGAGGTTCTAGACAAGGAGGCCAGTTCATCATTGTCATAGAAGAACGGTACTTCCAGCTCCCCTCTCCACAGGTCCAGGTATTTCCTGCATCGGGCGACCTTGTGCAGCCCCTCGCCCGCGTTCATGCTATTCAGGACCTCGTGGTCGTGAAGTGGTCCCAGCCACAAGGGCCCCATGGAGCGGGCCGACGTTCTTTCGGGGGATATCGAACGGTAACCGGTGTCGGGGTCGTAATCGATGTACCCCAACTTTTCCAAGGTGCGATCGGCCTCGGCCCCGCTTTCCTTCATGCGGACGAAGGTGCGCATATAGTGGTCCGCATAGTAGGATAGGACGGTCTCAAAGCCCTTGTCCTCCTTAGCAGCTTCCCTGGCGATGTGGCCTATGAGTATACGCAGCCCCGCCTCATGCCCGAAGGGGCTCCGCCGGGAGAGCGCCCCGTAGCGGCGTGCGCATTTCTTGGGGTAGGTCCCCGCCAGGGGGGCCGTGTCCGTGGCCGTGATCCCCGCCATCCCGGACCTCCTCAATCCCTGCATGACCGCAGGCACGAAGGGGACCGGTGTGCCGAAGGGATCGAGGTCAATGTAATCGAAGACCCGTCGGGCAAGCAGGCAGCGGAGGTCCTCGTTGGAAGCCTCCAGATTGGCCGTGGAGTTCAGTTCCGCATTCGCCGTGATATAATCGCAAGCTTCCACGTCCTTGTCGTTGGCGACCATGAGCACATCCGGCCTGGCCTCGTTGGCTATGCGGACGGCCCTCACCCCGGTGGCGGCCATGGCGTCCAGGGCCGTCCTGACCCTAGGAGAGGATGCCAAAAGCATTACCGAAACGTCTCGATTGAAGGACATCTGGTCATTGAAGAACACTCTTCCGATGCGCTTCCCCGGCCCCTTGTTGGAGTGCTGTTCGGGTACGTATAGCTCGGTGGACCCTTCCTTGATAACCACAGAGCAATGGGGAGAGCTCACAGAAGTTCGCCTTTCATAAGCTTCATGATCTTGTAAGGCAGGAGGTTGCGGTTGATGGGTGTGACCTCAAGGATGCGGACGTCATCCCTGCGCCTGATGTCCTGCAAAAGTGGATTTCGGGATTTCTTATGCAAAGTGAGCAAAAGAGGCTTTTCCACGTCCAACGCATGCTTCACCGTCTCAATGAAGGTCTGGGACTCCACTTCCATCCTCCCCACCTCGTCGATGACGATCACATCAGCGTCCTCGCAGGCCTTTATCAGAGCCTTCACGCCCACGCGTTCCAACGCCTCCAGGTCCACGCCGAACTTGCCTACCATGAACTTGGACTGGATGTCCACATGCGCGAACACCCCCTTTTCCTTGCTGGACCAATCGATGATGGCGAAGCCGGTCCTTTTACCGCCCTCTGTGATGGGCTCGGTGACCATACCTCCGACCTTCACACCTTCGGCCTCCAACATCTCTATCACCTTTAGTAAAGCATGGGTCTTACCTGCTCCAGGTAGACCGGTGATGCCGATCTTGATCGTGGTGTTCATTGTGTCACCGAATAAATCTAGGACCAGTTCCCCCAACCGGTCTGAACGATGCCGGCCCATATGGGGCTCCTTTATTAATATGGTTTTCGAATCGTTTGGCCAGCGAAATAATTGCTGGGACCACGGGGCAGTTCTTGCACCTGAACAAGTTAGGGTGCATCGTCACTCCTGTCGTTCAAGCTCCTCCATGGAGGTAATGTACATCAGTGGATAGTGGATATCCTCAAGATATCGCATCTCCCCCACGGCCCGGACCGAGCCGATGTGGATGCCCACGATGACGTCCAACATCTCTCCGGTCAGTGATTGGTAATCGTACTCGTTCCTCTTCATTCGTAGTCTGTCCCTACGAATATGCACCTCCACCGATTCCACGAAGGGCTGGACCTTTATCCCTTCCTCGATCGCACGCTCTAGGCTTTCGACGCTCGCCGCCGTCACCGGCGTACCTATGAACTGGTGGTACACTGCCGCCAGCTTGATCCCGGCCTCGAAGGCCGCTCTCTCCCGGTCATTGCAGCGGAAGTACCCTGCCGCCCGCTCCTCTCTAGAGGTCGTCATTCCAATCTCTCTCATTTCGTTGTATTGCCGCTCCGCTATAATAAGGCCTATGAAGGACGGGAGCCTAACAAGGCAACCTCTCAGGACATATGCGCATAAGGGAGGGCCTTACCATGGTCGAGAGCAACATATTTCGCTGGATCCGACACGCTGCGTACCTGGGGGCGATCACACCTTAACCGGCATTCCCACAATGAAGGTCAGTGCGAAAGAGTTCCAATTCATGTCGCTACTGATCTCGCACCTCGTCCGCCGAATCCAGCTGATGAGGGAACGCTCATCGATCGAGTTGGGGCAGAATGCGAACGTCTTGTGAAGAGCAGCAAGCGTCTGATCCCTTTCAAATATTGGTATTTGTGCCGCTAAAAAGGGCGTCGCATCAGACATGGTTGCTGTCAGAGATACCGCCCCCGGGCCATTTACATATGGCCAAATCGATGAACGATCGACAGCAGGCCAGCTGATACGTTTTGAAGCTTAGTTATTTATACACAACCCAATATCACGAGACTAATGCGGCCTCAGGACCGAATAATGGAACTGAAGAGGGAACGCAATGCCGTCATCCTCGCGCACAACTATCAGATTCCCGAGATACAGGACATCGCTGATTTCGTAGGTGATTCTCTTGGCCTTGCTGTGGAAGCGGCCAAGACCGACGCCGAGGTCATCGTTTTCTGCGGGGTCGACTTCATGGCCGAGAGCGCCAAGGTCCTGAACCCACAAAAGGTGGTGCTCCACCCCGAGCAGAAAGCCAGGTGCCCCATGGCAGCCATGTGCGAACCCGATGCGCTGCGTCTGCTGAAGAAGGACTTTCCCCGGGCGGAGGTCGTTGCCTATGTCAACACCTCAGCGGAGTGTAAGGCCGAGGCTGACGTGTGCTGTACCTCTTCCAACGCAGTAAAGGTCGTTAACACACTGGACTCCGATCTCGTGATCTTCATACCCGACGAGAATCTCGCCTCCTATGTGCAGAGGTATACTGAGAAGGACATCATACCCTGGCCTGGTTACTGCCCTACCCACGATGCCATCACCGTGGAGAAGCTCAGCAAGCTCAAGGAAGAGCATCCTGGTGCAGTTATCCTGGTACATCCCGAGTGCCGTCCCGAGGTCATCGACATGGCCGATGCTGCGCGCTCGACCGAGGGGATGCTGAACTATATCAGGGACTCCCCCAAGACCGAGTTCATCATCGGCACCGAGCAGGACATGGTCCACCGGCTCAAGAAGGAGCTCCCAGCTAAGACCTATTACACGGTCACGGGTGCGGTCTGCCCGACCATGAAGCTCATCACCTTGGAAAACATCATAGCGGCCCTGGAGACCATGACCCCGGAGATCACCCTTGACGCTGAGCTGATGGAACGCGCCAAGAGGCCTCTGCAGCGCATGTTGGATATCGGGCGCGGCGACTGAGACGGAGAGATCATCGTTCTTCATAAGGGGACCAACAGGTCCCTGTTCTTCTACTCCTTCTCAGAAAAGGATGAGGTTCAGGGAGCTGAGCATGAAGTACAAGGCGAACGCGACCAGAAGCACCCCGCAGCTTGCGAACAGAAGCTTGTATCTTTTTCCGGTGAAGAAGGAGCGGGAACGGTTCACCGAATAGGACACGAACTGCAGATAGCCCAGGTCGCATGCGAGATGTATTGCCGCGAAGACCGGAAGCATCAGCAGTCCGTAACCTGCGGCCACGCCGATCAAGGACGCACCCACCGTGGCCCACCACACCAGGAAGTAAGGGTTGGCGGCCGTGAGCACGATGCCGGCGCTGAACGGTCTGAGCCTGGAACCTTGGACCTGATCCCCATCGATCTTGGTGCGGAACATGCTGATCCCCATGTAGAGGAGGAAGGCACCCCCCACCAGGCCGATTATGGCAAACACGCTCTCATCTTTGAGGACAGCCTCGAAACCAAGGAAAATGGCGATGATGAGGGGGACCTCGATGACCGCGTGTCCCGCGGCGATCTTCAGACCCGCGTTCCTATCGTCGTACCCCTTGGCCACAGCGGTGGCGAACACCGGACCGGGCATGAGGGCTCCGCTAAGGGAGATGAAAGCCACCATGGCCAGGAAGAAGAGCGGGTCGCTAGCTTGGTCCATCGTCCGACCCATGTTGCGCGGGATATTTATGGATTCTCAAATATTGTCTCGAGTTCGAAGTGAACAAAGGCCTTGATTGCTTGGCCCTAAAGACTCCACCACCGTGATATATTTCCAATGTTCTCCCCACCGTGGGAGGGACTCCCGGTGACGAGAAGAGGGTCAGCGGATCCCTGGGGATATGATGAGACCTTCTAGGCTGATGGGAGCCCCTCTCGCTTCGCTTCGTCCAGGAGGCACGGCCTTTTAAGGCACAGACGGGTGATATCAAGCATTATCAATATCCCCGCCGTCACCAGGACCAGCCCCAGGAGCCAGGAGAAGGAATAATCGAAACCCGGGCTGGCCCGCTCAAAGCCCTGTCCGAAGAGGAGGGTCACGTACATCGGTATGAGCCTCAGGGCGATGCCCTTGTACTGAACGGCCCACAAAGAGAAGAAGGCGAAGGGGAGGATGAAGTAGCCCAGCCGTATCATGGGATAGACGGAGATGAACATCACCGTGGTCAGCATAGCTCCCCTCCAAACGTCCAGCTTCCATCTCTTGAAGAGATAGTAGGAGAGGAGCAAGGCTGCGACCGTGAGCCCGGCGCCCACCTCCCCCGGAAGGTGCCAACCTCCCACACCTATGAGATTTATGATGGACATCCCCGCGCTTCCCTCGCCGCTTCTGCCCAGCAGATAGTATGATGGGAACCTGAGGAACTCCTCCGGTGCCAAGATGAGAAATGGCAGTGCCACGAGGCCCGAGACCAAGATCACCAGGCCGATGCTCAACAACCGTTCCCTCGTCCCCTTGATGCTCAGAAGGGTGATGGGATATGTGACGATAGGCAGGAACTTGGTCCAGAAGCCCACCGCCACGGCCACGGCCGATGATCGGGCGTGTCCACCCAGGAGCAAAAGCACTGGAAGGATGTAGAAGAACGCCACCATGGGCTCGTCCTGGATCCCCCAGGTGGCATCCTGCACTGCGAACGGGCAGATGACGAACAGGAGGGCGGCCAGGAAGGCCCGGTGATCATCCCAACGACGCATGACCGCGTAGATCCCCAAGGAGGTTAGGATGGGGAACAGGGAGAAGTAGATCTCGTAGGCCCACCATTCTCCTCCGATGATCTGGGCGGGAAGGAGTAAATAGTTGATGAGGGGAGGTGCCTCGATGTCCAGATCCCGGTAGATAAGGCCGCCGTTCAGTATGAGGCTTGTCCGTTCCTGGTAGATCGCCAGGTCCGGGGTGGTGCCGAAGGATGAGTCCAGCCATTGCCTGATGATCAGCCCGTCCACCACGATGAATGAGCCATAAACGACAATTCCAACCAACAATATGGCTGCCACATGATGATAAGGGCTCATGGACCGAACACGCTCGATGAACTTTCTACTCCCGCCTTCCGCCATGATCGGTCCTCTCATCCCATCCGAGGTCTATGACCGGTGGCCCATATCCCCTCAGTTTTTATAATTCCTTTGCCAGCCTCACGTGGTTTAGGGGGCGTAACCTTAATAGGGACAGCTTTATGCACATCTGGACCATTCGGAGGTCAGCGTTCCGAGGCTAGCTGGGCATAAGAACCTCTTGCTCATGGCACAGGTGGGGCGCAGATTGGTGAGATCATGAGTTTATCAGACAGTCTTGTTGAGTCCATTGAGTTCATTGTACTGGGAGAGCCTACCCCTGAGGGTAGCACCAGAGCTTACTACATAAAAAATCTCGACCGGACAGTGACCACGCACCAGAACAAGAAGGAGCTGATGGCCTGGAGGAACCGCATCGCCACCGAGGCCCAGCGGGCACTGGAGGGAAAAACCTGGGTGTGCGACTGTACGTCCGCATATGGGGTGAGGGTGGAATTCGTTCTAACCCGTCCTCCTTCGGTCCCGGAACATAAGAGGATCAACCCTACGGTGAAACCGGACATCGATAAGCTGGTCCGCGCCATCAACGATGCGTTGACCGGGATCTTGTTCGTGGACGACTGTCAGGTGGTCTCCATGACCATGAGCAAGGAGTACGGGGACGAGCGCAGGGCCGGGGCCTATGTCATCGTCGAGCGTTATGTGAACCAGTTAGAGCGGAAAAAGAAGGAACGGAAACGCACCCTTTCACCCCAGAGGGATGAACCCTGCGAGGATCCTAGGGATTAGTCGAACCCCCCCCCCTCTCCACAGCCGTAAGTACGCCCCCACCAGAAGTGAGGCGGGATAAAGGACCTCCTCCTCCATCCTGGCATGATGCTTCAGATCCTGGGCGAAGGAAACATAGTCCATCTTACCAGCTTCCGCCGCCCTCTGGGAAAGGACATCGAGGGCCTTTACGATAACGGCGTGCTCCTCCACCATCCGGGGCATTTCCACGGCGAGCCTGTCGGTAAGTGATATGACCTCCAGTAAATCCTCCTTCACCTCCTCCCCGGTCAGGGTAAGCATCCCCAGCGGTGGCAGAGCGAAGGCCTCTTCCTTCTCGAAGTGCGGCGCCAGCGCTTTCATAACCTCCCTTGCCGCACTCCCCAGGGCGCCTTGCTCATCGATAGCTCTCTCCAGCACCTCATGCAGGTGGGCATGCTCCTCTGATATCGAACCAGGTATCTTCATGGCGGTTCCCGAGAAACAATCAGAGACCAAGAGCTAAGTACCTATCCTCGGAACCTGCCGGGATCCTGCCTGTCTCTTTGATCGTGGCACTATCCCCGTCGATGCATATTGGACCGGCAATGGCATGAAAAAGAAAGCGTGGGAGGAAAAGGTTTAACGATCTCAGGGGACCAGCCGGATACGGTCCCGAGGGAACAGTATGGTCTCCCTGATGTTGGGGAGGTTCAGCATCTTCTGCAGCATCCTTTCCACTCCCAGCCCCCAGCCGCCGTGAGGGGGCATTCCATACTGGAAGGCATCGAGATAGAAGCGGAAGGACTCAGGGTCCAATCCCTTCTTCCTCATCCTCTCTACCAGGTGATCGTAGCGGTGCTCTCTCTGCCCACCAGAGGATATCTCCTGGCCCATATAGTCCAGGTCGAAGGAGTAGGAGTACGGGGTGCCGTCCTTCTCCATTATGTAGAAGGGCTTCGCCTCCTCTGGATATTCGACTATCCAGTACATGTCGTGCCCCTTCTCCTTCATGATCTCGCCAAGGCACTTCTCACCCTCTGTACCCAGATCGTCCCCCAGCTCCAGCTTCATCCCTTCGCTCTGGACCATGTCCATGGCGTCCTTGTACTCGATGACGGGGTAAGGGGCCTTGGGCACACTGATCGTGGTGTTCAGCGCCTCCAGCTGCGGCCCGACCTTTAATTCCAACCCTTTGATGACGGCCAGGGTGCATCTCTCGATGATGTCCAGAACGTCCTTCATGGAGTCGATGAACGCCATCTCCCCATCGAAGGATATGAACTCGGACACATGGCGAACGGTGTCGGAGGGTTCGGCCCGGAACGCCGGCCCGATCTCGAACACCTTGTCAAGACCCGTGGACATGAGCATCTGCTTGTAGAGCTGAGGGGATTGAGCGAGATATGCAGGCTTGTCGAAGTACTTCAGCTGGAAAAGGGTCGACCCTCCCTCTGCCCCTGATGCTACGATCTTGGGCGTGAAGACCTCCACGAATCCCTCGTCCACGAGGAACTGGTCTATGAGGTTGTGGGCCACGGACTTGATCTCGAAGACCGCCCTGGCCTCAGGCTTGCGAAGGTCCATGAAGCGGTGGTCGTAGCGGGTATCGGCCTCCACGTTCACCTTGTCCACCACTCCCATGGGGAGGGGAGAGGCAGCGGGGCTCAGGACCTCGATGGACCCTGGGATGACCTCGACACCGCCCTTGACCTGGTTCGCCGCCTTGGCGACTCCGGTCACCTTGACCACGGATTCCCTGGACAGGGAGGTCAGGGTGCTCAAGACCTCGGGGGAGACCTTCTTCTTCGGGGCAGTTACTTGGACGAGGCCATAGCGGTCCCTGATTATCAGGAAGGATATCCCGCCCAGATTCCTTATCTCCTGGGCCCACCCTTTGATGATCACGTTCTTCTCCGCATCCGCAGGAGAAAGGGTCCTGGAGTCACGCAGCATCGACTCGCTCATAATGATACCGTGGCGGGATGGAACCCGACACTATAAAAGTGATGGAGCGAGAAGAAAAGGATGCAGGACCGAAGACAATATGGTCAGGAAGTTCCAATATCACTGAGCATGAGCTTCAAGGTGGTCATTGATCAGGAGGGCTGCACTCAGTGTGGCCTATGCTACAGCGACGAATGCCCTGAGGTCTTCGTGGAAGGCCCCGACGGAACCTCGGAGATCGCCAGCAAATACCAGGACGGGTCTCCCGCCAACGGTAATGTGCCCGACGACCTCAAGGAATGTGTTGAAAAGGCCGTTGATGTCTGCCCCGTCAGCGTCATATCCATATCTTCGTAACGTTGTCCATGGTCTGGCGGAAGGCCTAAAAACGCGATTAATCGATGGATGAGAAATCCATCAACCTATTTATACGCCAAGCTTTATTCCAAGGTCATTACAATAGGGGAAAGCACATGTCAGACAGGGTTACTGTTTCAGTTATAAAAGCAGATGTAGGCTCAGTTGGCGGTCACGCTAGACCTCATCCACTCATGATGAGGAAGTGCGAGGAGAGGCTCGCTGACGGCTTGAAGGCGGGCACCATCGATGACTACTACGTCACTCGCGTAGGAGACGATATCAACCTCATCCTCACCCACACCCGCGGTGAGAACAACAGGGACGTCCACGGACTGTGCTGGGAAGCGTTCATGGACGCGACCAAGGAGGCCAAGAAGATGAAGCTCTACGCCGCCGGTCAGGACCTCCTGACGGATGCCTTCTCCGGCAACGTCCGGGGAGCGGGGCCGGGGGCCGCGGAGATGGAGTTCAAGGAGCGTGGCTCCGAGCCCATCGTCTTCTTCATGGCTGACAAGACAGAGCCTTCAGCATATTCCCTGCCCTTGTGCAAGACTTACATGGACCCCTTCACGACCACGGGCCTGGTCATTGATCCCCGTGCACACCAGGGTTTCAAGTTCGATATCGTGGACGTGTGCGACTCCAAGAAGGTTACCATGTCCACGCCCGATGAGACCTATGATATCCTGACCCTTCTGGGCGATACCACCAGGTATGCCATAAAGAAGATATGGTCCAAGATAGATGACATCGGTATCGGTGCCGTGGTCTCCACCGAGAAGCTCAACATCTCTGCCGGCAAGTACGTGGGCAAGGACGACCCTGTCTGTATCTGCCGCGCGCAAAGCGGTCTGCCGGCGATCGGGGAGATTCTTCAGCCCTATATGTTCCCTATGCTCGTTTCCGGCTGGATGCGCGGCTCCCATTACGGCGGATGGTATCCCTGCTCCGTGGCCGACTCCGACCCTGTCTACTTCGACGGTCCCCCACGCATATGCGCCATAGGGCTGCATGTCAGCAACGGAAAGCTCCAGGGTCTCGAGGATCCCGGCTCCAAGCCCGGATGCCATGTGCCTCTGGACTACTTCTCCGGCAGCTGCTGGGATGAGGCCCGCAAGGGTGCGGTCAAGGCGTCCATATACATGAGGCGCCATGGGCCCTTCATGCCTGCCGTGCTCGGCCCTGAGGAGATGGAGTACACCACCCGTCCCGCGGTCCTCAACAAGCTCAAGGAACGCATGGAAAAGCTGGATTGAGATGCGAACTCCGGTCATAATAGTGAACTTCAAGGCCTATGCCGAGGTGGAGGGAGAGCGTTCCGTCCACCTGGCGACGGCCTGCCAGGAGGTCTCGGATGAGACGGGGGTGAGCTTCGCGGTCTGCCCTCCCATTACAGAGATATCGGCTGTGGCCAAAGCCGTCAGCATTCCTGTGATGGCCCAGCACATGGACCCCCGGAAGCCCGGGGCGGCCACGGGATGGACGACCCCTGAGCTGATCAAGGCAGCGGGGGCCCAGGGCACTCTTCTGAACCACTCCGAGCGCCGCATGGTGCTCGCTGACCTGGCGTTAGCCATACTGATGGCAAAGGAGAAGGGGCTGGAATGCTGCGTGTGCACGGACACCGAGGCCACCTCGGCCGCTGCCGCCTCCCTCGGCCCCGAGTTCATCGCGGTGGAGCCTCCCGAGCTGATCGGGGGCGATGTATCAGTGACCGATGCCAGACCTGAGGTCGTGAGCGAGGCGGTGGCCGCGGTACGCCGTGTTGACGAAGGCATAAAGGTCCTGTGCGGGGCCGGCGTGAAGACCGGCAAGGACGTGGCCAAGGCGGTGGAGCTGGGGGCGTCAGGTGTACTCCTGGCATCCGGCGTGGTCAAGGCCAAGGAACCGGGCAGGGTCCTCCTGGACCTCGTTCAGTTCCTCTGACCGAGAGTGCGTTAATTGTAGTGGTTTTGAATATTACCCCTCCTCGTTCCTCCAGGATCGATGAGGGGCCTGATGTTCCTGGTCCTGCTGGCTGTGATTCTCCCGATCGCCCAGCCAGGCCTCTCATCACCCTCCGCTTCTATGGAAATGTCCACGATCCGAACAGGAACGGTCTCGGAACCGCTCAGCGGGCTGGTCCTCACCGAGGTCTGCCCTGGCCGACCTGTGGAATATGTGGTCATCACCAACCGTGGACCTTCGGTCTCCCTATTCAATGTCACCATCGACGATGGGGAAGGGGAGGTGAGGATCGACAAGGACATCGTTCTGGACCGCTCCTCATCGATAGGCGTTACCGTCAATAGGACCATCTTCAGCTCCCTCCGGCCGAACCTGGATTGTCTTCAGAAAGGAGATGACGGTATTGCCTGGAGTGGCCGTTTCACGCTCGCCGATGATGGTGATGACGTAGGCCTTTTTAGCGGAGGGGTGCTGATGGACAGGGTGATTTATGGCAAGGTCCAGTTCACAGGCGAAGGATGGACAGGTCCATCCGTTGAGAGCGTCACCAAAGGCCACGCTGTGATCAGAGAGGGTGCTGACACCAACGGCTCCACGGACTGGGCGGTCGTTCCCCCGGGGCGATCTTCCTTCCCCGCGCTGACCTGCCAGGCCATCGTGGAACCGTTCTCTGTGCCCGAGAACGCGGTCGGGCGACTTCTGAGGGAGTTATCCCAGGCCTCCAGGACGGTGAACTGCTCTCTTTACGAGATCACTGACGCCTGCATCGTCAACGCTCTGGCAGCATGCTCCCTCCGGGGGGTCGAGGTGAACGTGCTCATCGAAGGCCAGCCTGTCGGCGGACTTTCGGAGGCATCGCTGAACGCCAGCGCGAGCCTCCAGGCCCATGGGGTCTTGGTCAAGGAACTAAGGTCGTTCGAGTCGTACAAGCGCTACGACTATCTCCACGCCAAATACATGATCGTGGACTCCCGCAGGGTGGTGATCATGTCTGAGAACTGGGGCGGAGGCCTGCACGTCAATCGGGGCTGGGGCGTGACCCTGGACAGCGGGGAGGTGGGCAGGTATTTCGAGGCCGTGTTCAAGGACGATATTGGTGGTCTCATCGACACCGCCCCCGCCCGCGATGGAGGCTCTGCGTTACCGCTTTTCTCCGTTCCAGAGGTGGAACTGACGGACGTGGAGCGTTATCGCTGTGAGGTAGCGGCGCTGGTCGCTCCCGACAACGCCGCGGAACGCCTCATGGACATGATAAGGGAGGCCCAAGAGATCATTCTCGTGGAACAGCTCTCCGTCGACGACAGATGGTTGAAGGGGACGACCCTGCTGACCTCGCTGATCGACGCTGCGGAGCGGGGGGTACAGGTGCGCCTGCTCATGGGCTCTTCCTGGGGAGGCGGGGACAATCCCGCGGTGGCCGATGAGCTGAACAGCATCGCCCAGGCACGCGGCCTGGACCTGGAGGCAAGGTCGATATCCTCCTATCACAATCTCTCGGTGATGCACAACAAGGGGCTGATAATCGATGACCAGGTGGTTGTATCCTCTATAAACTGGGGGGATACCTCCCTCTATCAGAACCGTGAGGTGGGAGCGGTGGTGACGTCAGCCTCTGCTGCCTCATATTTCAGTCACCTGTTCTGGCAGGACTGGTCCCCCGATCCTGAGCACCCCGCGGTGGAACTGCCATGGACCTTCATGAGGGTGAGGTCGGGAGAACCGGTCCTTCTTGATGCTACCCGATGCTCAGACAACGCTCCTGGCCTGACAATAGAGTGGGACATCGATGGTGACGGCATTCCGGAAAGTAACGAGACAAAGTTCGCGGTGAGGCTGGGGGAGGGGAACCACACGGTGGTCCTAACTATCACCGACCTCGGTAACAACATCGTTAGGGCATGGTGCTGGGTGGAAGTGGTCCCTCCTGACAGTGAAGGAGGAGGATCTTCATGGAAGATGATGGCCCTCCCCCTGTTCGCCGTGGCCGTGATTGCATGGAAAACAATTATTGGGAGGAAGGGACATTGACGCGGCATTGTACCTCCGAACGTTCAACCCAGACGACCTGGCCTCTGTGTATGAACTCGCGTGCTCCACCCTCAGTGAGCGCTACGACCCCAATCTCTTCACTAGCGTGTCCTCCGCCTGGCCACAAGGATTCTTGGTCGTGGACGGCGGAGGCGACATAAAGGCCTTCCTTCTGGGCATAATGACCACATCGGTCCATGCCCGGGTTCTGATGCTGACGGTGGTGCCGGAGATGCGCCGCCATGGGATAGGGACAATGCTCATGACCAAGTTCCTGGACGAGGCCAAGAGGAAGGGCGCCAAGGTGCTGACCCTGGAGGTACGCAAGGGTAACATCCAGGCGCTGGAGTTCTACAGCAGGTTCAACTTCATGCTGATAGGCGAGATCAAGGGCTACTACAATGATGGAGAGGACGCCCTGCAGCTGCAGCTGTACGTCTGATCAATGGTAGGCCTGGTCGTCCTTGATGTGCTCGTTCCAGAAGTAGTAGGGCGATTTCTCCTTCTGCGCCGAGGATATGTCCGTTCCCAGACCCTTCATGTAGGTCCCGTAGCGGTCGCGGATCTGCTCCTCCGCCGTCCGGCTGCGCCTCTGGGCTGCGAGCACATGACTCTCCTCGATCAGGGTATCGCCGTTCTCCACGGCCAGGTCACCGGCGGCACGGATGAGGCCGCCCAATTCCCTAAGTCGCAGGGTCAGGGCGTTCTCCTTCCCGTCCATCATCCGGGCCCTGGTCCGGGCCTCCTTGATAATGAGATCTATGGCCGATCTTGAGGCATGAGGTATGCGGCCGTCCGTGGTTATCTCCTGGGCGATGAACTGGGCCATGCGTGCCCTGTTGATTTCGTCATCGGGCATGGAGGTCTCCACGAGGACCTCGTACCCATCGCCGGAGATACGCGATCGCAGAGGAGAGAGGACCTGCTCCAGGTCCTGGATGTTGCAGGCCGCCACGAGGATGAAGTTGGCGGGGACGGAATCGACCTTGACGGAAGCGCCGGCCGACTGAGGGTTGCGGCCGGAGATGGGGGCCCGCCTTTCCTGCATGGCGGTGAGGATGTACCTCTGCAGTGGTCCGAGATGGGATATCTCGTCCAGGAACAGAACGCCCTCATGGGCCTCATGCACGGCGCCTGGAATGACCCGCTCGTAGGGCTGTGTTCCCAGGGAGGAGTGTCCCCCGAAGGGGTCATGACGCACGTCACCTAGAAGCTCGGTCTCCGAGGCCCCGGTGGCCAGAACGAAAGGGTTCCGTTCCAGGGGCACGATCACCTTCCGGGGCCGCTGGCGCTCCACCTCCCGGCGGCGCTCCAATGCTTCCTGGTCCAGCATCCTGATCTTTTCCCCGGCGCGCTCGAACACCACCACCTCTTCTTTGTCGCCCCGCCTCCTGGTGGTGGTCACCTTTTCCTTTCCCGCGTTCAGGCCAGGCGCAGCGCTGGCCATGGACTCCATGAGGTTTCCCAGGAGGTCCCCGAAGGGGTTTCCCGGCTGAACGCCCGTTTCCGCCTTGCTCTTCCCGCAGCTGGGGCATGAACGCTCCTGAGGGCTGGAATAGGAGGAGCATGAACGGCATCGGTATCCCAGGCGTTCGGCGACATGGACGGGGGCGGCAGTGGGCTCTACGAGCTCTCCCTCCGCCGATCCTCTGGTCTCCTTCTCCCGGCCCACCTCCTCCTCCCTCTTGACCTCCACCAGCGGCCTCTCAGGGTTCTCGGGGTTATGGACAATGCGAACCTCCTCTCGGGGCTTGGGGAGATGCAGTGCCAAGGCCTGGGCGATCATGGACTTACCAGTGCCCGGTGGGCCCACCAAGAGCAGATGCCTCCGCTGCTTGGCGGCTATACGTGCGAGCTCCACCGCCTCGTCCTGGCCGATGACCCTTTTAAGAGGGTCCCTAGGGATCAGGATATCCGCGGTCGTGGTGATGGACCTGAGGTCCACCTCCGACTGGATGTCCACCTTTTCGCTCATTCGTTCAGGTCTTCCTTGGTCCAGACCTCTACCGCGGTAGGCTGTTTGGTGATGTTGCCCATCTTGGTGCCTACGATGGTGGCGATCTTGTTGTCCGCGGCGATGTCCAGTATCCTCTGCGTGATGATACCGTCGAACACCACGGCGCCCACTCCCTTGACGTTGGTCTTGAGGGTGTTGACCAGCTCTCTGACGGGGACCTCCTTTATGAGCTCGCCTGCTGAGTCCAGGATACGCGCCTTTGAGGTCGTGGACAGTTCGTTTATCATGGTCTTGAACTGGGTCTGGGCGTCCGAGAGGTTCTTGGTGGGGACATCCTCTACCGGCTCAGGCTCGGGCGTCGTCTCGATGGCCTTCTCCGGTAGCTCCGCCACTGGCTCGGTGGGTGGCAGCTCCTTCACCGGTTCACGGACCTCCTTGGGCTCACGCTGCTCTCTGCCCTTGCGCTCCCGGGGCTCACGGTGGGGACGCTCCTGCTGCCGCTCCTGAGGCCGCTCTTGTACCTTCGGCTCCGGCTGCGGCTCTTCGCGCTGCTCCCTCTCCTTAGGCAGTTCCTTGGGGGCGCGTTCCTCACGTGCTTCCGGGGCCGTCTTTCCGTTATCCCCGGACATGCCGTACATCTCCATGAACTGCTCACCGGGGATCTTGTTGCGGAGGCACTTCATGATCTGCTTCTGGGTCAGCTCCTCGACCTCCATACCCCGGGGGGCGCGGGCGACGAAGTCCACCTCTGCGACCTGGAACAGTTCCCGGAGGATCAGCTCTCCCCCACGGTCCCCGTCCACGAAGGCGGTGATGACCCTTTCCTTGCTCAGGTCCATTACGGTCTTGGGAACGTTGGTGCCCTCCACGGCGATGGCGTTCTTTATGCCTGACTTGAGGAGGTTCAGAACGTCCGATCTCCCCTCCACTACTATGATGGCGTCGCTGTCGGCGACGTTAGGTCCGGCGGGGAGGCGCTCCTTGCCATAGTTCACTATCTCCTCGGTCTGCACGCTCTGGCGAACGCTCTCGGTGAGGTCGATGCCGGTGGTCTTGGACTGCTTGATAAGCTCGGTGAGCAGTTCCCTCGCCCTCTCGATTATCTTTGACCTCTTGGTGATGCGGACATCCTCTATGCTGAGGATATTGATCTTGGCCTTGCACGGCCCCACCCGGTCGATGGTCTCCAGCGCCGAGGCCAGTATGACGGTCTCCACCTGATCGAGGCTGGAGGGTATGAGGACCTCGCCGTCGGACTTGCCTTGTTTGGAGCTAACCTCGACCTCGATGCGTCCGATGCGGCCGCTCTTCTGCAGGTCCCTGAGGTCCAGCTCGTCGCCCAGGAGCCCTTCGGTCTGGCCGAAGATCGCCCCTACCACGTCCGGCTTCTCCACTATGCCATCAGCCTGCAGTTTGGCCTTGATCATGTATTTGGTAGTGCTAGGATCTATGTTCATTATGGTTACACCTCGTATCACGTTAGAACGATCTTCCTACGACCAGAACACATGTTCTATCCGACACGTTCACCAGGACATTCGCCCGAGTTCCATCGGCGCAAATCTGGTGTTTTAGTTATATCCCTCAATAGGGAGGGAGACTTGATGATGATAGTGAGCATGAAATCAGTCTTGTGAGGAAGTCGTTTCGCCCCGATAGTGAGTATTGATATTAATAAACATTTCTGGTCCGGTTCGAAGATTCAGACCAATGGTATCGAACAAGATAGCAGAAGAACGCCTCACCCTCCCGAGGCCACCTTTATGAACCTGACGGAATCGCCCTCGGTCAGTACCTCGTCCAAGGGAATAGGGGTTCTCCCCCTCAGCACCAGGAAGGCATCAGGGCTCAGGGCGAGCTGTCCAATGATGTCCAGGGGACTGGAGCCCTCCGGGACGTCCATCGCCTGCACCTCTTGGCCTTGAACTATCTTGATCCGCATGCCTAGTCCATACCTCGGATGGATTTCTTCTTTTCGCAACATAAATCAGAGCACCTGCCGACAACCTGACGGCCTTCGGTGCGTCCCCTTCCAGATGCACTATAGTCGCCCCCATTGACAAAATGCTTATATCCATCGCTGGTTTCACCATGAGTGACGCCGAGGTAGTCTAGTCCGGTAAGGCGGTGGTCTCGAAAGAAAGAGATCTCCGAGCGAACCACTGGCGGTCTCCGCCTCGGGAGTTCAAATCTCTCCCTCGGCGCCATTTTTCCCAGTCCCCTCCGATTGGCGTTCCGTTCTCAATCAGGCACCCATTTTATCTTCGTGTCATCGTTACGTAATGACGAAGATCATGACCACTTGTCGCTGCACCGCCATCAAGAACCTCACCGCCGACCTGGTTGGATGGAGCTCCGGGGAGCTGTCAGAGATCGGACTCGGAGAGGAGATGGACATCGATGCGTTCAACCGCTTCGCTGACATATACCGGATAATATTCTATTTGAGACGCGGACTGCCTGTAGCTGGTTACAAGGACCTGGGGGAGGTGCATGACCGCCACCTCTCGGACCGCATGCCCCTCGAGACCTTCGAGGCATTGGGAACGACGGAGGCGGCCCTGATCCTCTTCCAAACCCTTAACGGACGATAGGGGCAGCATCCCGCACTCGGTGCACAGGCTTGTGGGTGCATCAGTCCTTAAAGGCGCTGAACTTGATCACACCCTTCCCCCAGACCGCATCCTGGAAGCGATTAGCGAACTCCTCCATGTCGCGAGGGTAGAACTCTCCGAAATTGTCCTTCACATAGGACTGGGACCTCTCGAAGGCGTCAAAGTCCTTATCCCCTGCCAGAAGGATCTCCAGCTTGGGGAACACCACGTCCTCCTCTTCTTTGATGTGGTCCCGCATGTGAGCGACCAGCTCCAGGCAGTTCTCCCTCAATGACTCGTTGTCACGGGCGTGCAGGGCGGCAGCGATGTTCTGGGCCAGCTCCGACGCCCTCCGATGCTCCCGGATGAGCTCGTCGATCGTTGCCGGAAGCTCGGAGGCCCCTTCTGAGGATATCGGGAACACGACGATCTCCTCCCGCCCATGATGGTATCGGTCCATGAAATCGAACAGGAACTCGCTTACCTCCTCCATTTCCGGTCGGAAGCGGTCGAAAGCGTTCTCCGTGGCCAGGTCGGACAGGACGTCCAGCACCTGTCTTAGGATGCCATGGTCGAAGGACAGCATGGTCAAGGTTAGGCTCATGATATGACAATGGGAGGAGGTAATATCAAAGGCCTTCTGTTCCCTATAGGATCGGTCTAGTTGTGAACAATATCTGAACGCTGTGATCGGCGAATATGGGGCAGCTAACATTCATGAAAGCCTCCGCCCTTCAGGTGTTCTAAGGCTTAACTCGTCCGTGCGGCAAGCTCAGCTTTGACGTCCCAACACTTCGCCCATGCTGCCAGCGCGGTAGCCTTGGAGGTCAAGGTCCACGTAGGTGAAACCCAGCTCACGGAGCCTGGATACGAGGATCTCGCGCGAGGAAAGCAGCTTGGGCATGTCAAGCGGAAGGACCTCGATGCGTGCCACGCTGCCGTGATGACGGACCCTTAGCACCTCTATGCCCAGATCGGCCACCGCCTTTTCGGCCTCCTCCACCTGCCGCAGCATCTCCTCGGTGATGGGAACGTTGAAGGGGATGCGGGTCGCCAGGCAGGGGTTGGCGGGCTTTCGGGCGGTGGACAGCCCCAAGTGCTCGGAGAAGCGCCGCACATCGTCCTTGCTGAACCCAGCTTCCGTCAGGGGGGACCTGATGCCTAGCTCCTTGAGCGCCCTCCTTCCTGGCCTGTCATCGTCACGGTCTCCCGAGTGGCTCCCGTCCATGACGATATCGAACCCCCGTGTTCTGGCCACGGATATTATGTTTTGAAGGATCGCCCTCTTGCATAGGTAACAGCGGTCCTTGCCGTTCTCTGTTAGACCTGGTATCGCTCGGATGTCCATTCGTGCTACCACGGTGTCCACGCCCATCTGACGGGCATTTTCGACGGCCTCCCCGACCATGCCCGTGGGCATGACCTGGCAGTCGACGATCACCGCCAGGACCTCACCTGGAAGCTCTTCCTGGGCGATCCTCAGTAAGAAGGTGCTGTCCGCTCCGCCGGAGTATGCGACCGCCGCTCTCCCCATCCTTCGCAATATGGCCCTGAGATCGTCGAGCTCGCCCACCTCGCTGTTCACGAAGCTCCAACGCCGACCGTTCCTAAATCGTTTCCCTCCTCCAGGGGAGGGAACAAATAATATTACGAGGCAACATATGTTGCGAGGATGACCGCCCGGGATGTTCTGGAACGATACAGGGACGGGGAGCTGACCATTGAAGAGGCTGAACGTCAGCTGCGATTGGACTACGTGGTTCGCATCCGCGAGCACACGTTGTTCGACACCCGGCGCTCCTGTCGTAAGGGCATCCCTGAGATAATCTATGGACAGAGCAAGAGCCCCGAGGAGGTGGCGGAGATTGTGAGCGAGGTCATCAGAGAAACGGACCGCGTCCTTGTATCCCGAGCGGACGAGCATCATTATGAGGCGGTGTGCAGGGCAGTGGGCGAGGGCATGGTATCCTACATTCGGCCGGCTGCCATGCTACGGGTGGAGCGAGAACAGGCGATGGCATCGAGAGGCAGGATAGGCATCCTGGCGGCCGGTACCTCGGACCTGCGGGCCGCTGAGGAGGCGAGGACGGTGGCGGAGGCCATGGGAGTAGAGGTCATGGTCGCCAGGGATGTGGGCATCGCGGCCTTCCATCGCTTCTTAGACCCCTTGGTGGCCATGCTGGAGGCGGGGGTGGACGCCCTGGTGGTGGTGGCCGGTATGGAAGGTGCATTGGCATCGGTCGTCTCCTCCCTTGCCGACGTTCCCGTGATAGGGGTGCCCACCTCCGTCGGCTATGGTGCGGGAGGGGAGGGCAAGGCAGCACTGGTCTCCATGCTGCAATCATGCTCTCCGGGACTCACCGTCGTGAACATAGACAACGGCATAGGGGCGGGGGCGACGGCTGCCCTTATCAGCCTGAGGTGCCGGCGGTGAACGCTCGCCCGGAAGGGGGCGATGCTCATGGTCAGTAGGGCGGAGAACCAGGAGGCCGCGGACAGGTTCTGGGAGCTGGCCTTGGCCATGGAGATCAAGGGGGACCGTTGGCGTTCAAGCTCCTACCTCAAGGCCTCCAGTAGCATCGAGGAACTGGCGGAACCTTTGCAAATCATCAGCGAACGGGGAGAGCTGCGCAGGATAGAGGGGGTCGGCGAGAGCATCGCCGCCAAGCTCAACGAGCTTCTGTCCACGGGCAGGATCGAAGCCCTGGAGGCGGTGCGCGACCTTCTGCCGGAAGATCTTCCCATCTTCCGCGACGCGCCTGTCCTTGGCCTGGGGGCCATTGCGGAACTGGTGAGCAACCTGGACGTGCGCTCGGTGGACGCTCTGCTCCGGGCCTTGGATGAAGGCGTCCTATCCACCAACATCCGGATCGGCGAGGACGCGGAGAGGCGGATCAAGGAATGGCTGGTATGGAGGAGGGAAGAGGCGGCGGAGGTCCCCACTCCGTACGCCCTACGCTCTGCCGAGCGTGTCTTAACATGCATGCAGGAGGGCGGCATTGTTAGCAGGATCGAGCTATCCGGTCCCGCCCGAAGGAAGGTGGCCGCAGTGGCCAACATAACGCTGCTGTTCGCATCCCCCACGCCCGAACTGGCCATAGCCAAGTTCGGGACCTGCCCGGAGATCACCGAGCTGACGGTGGTGGAAAGGGACCTGGCTGTGGGCAAGACCTCCTCCGGGGCGGGGTGCATGCTGCGCCAGGTCACCGAGCAGCGATTCGCCCTGGAGAACTTCCGCCGCACCGGCCCCCAGGCCCATGTCGATGAGGTCCTCTCCGCCCTTGAGGCCAGGTACGGTCCCCTTTCGGCCGAAGAAGGACCGTTCTCGACCGAGGCGGAGATCTATGGTGCGGCCGGACAGGAGCTCGTTCCCGAGGAGATGAGGGATAGAGGCCGGCCTTACGATGGAGTGGTGGCGAAGACCGATCTCCTTGGAGACCTGAGGGTGCGCTCCATCCTCACGGACGGCTCCATCAACGTGGAGATGATGGCAGAGGCCGCGGCGTCCATCGGCCACTCCTATATCTGCCTGTGCGATCGCCTCGGGCGGCGGGTCGACGGGGAGACGCTGGCACGGAGGAACGATATGGTGGATGAGGCGGATGCGCGCTCTCCGGTCACTCTGTTGAAGGGTATCGAGGTGAACATCGCTCCCGACGGCAAGCTCGAAGCACCCCCCTCGCTGCTTGAGGACATGGACCTGGTGATAGCCTCGGTGAACACCAAGCTCGACATGGGAGAGGACGGGATGAGGGCAAGGATCCTCCACGCCCTGGACGATCCCTGCATGGATGTGCTGGGGCATCCCTGCGGCCGGGTACTGGGCCTTCGGGAGAGGGTCATCCAGGACCTACGCCCCATCGCCGAGAGGGCGGCCGAGAGGAAGGTGGCGTTGGAGATAAATGCCCATCCCGACAGACAGGACCTCGATGATAACGACGCTTATGGTCTTTATGAGCTAGGAGCGTTCTACTCGCTCGGTACCGATTCCGCATGCCCCCTCAAGCCCCAAGACTGGGACTGGGCCGTCTCCATGGTCCGACGGGCAGGCCTGGAGCCGCAAAGGATGCTGAACGTGCTGCCCCCGCACGCACTCCAGCAAAGGGAATGGAGGAAGTGAGCAACGATGAGCATGTTCGCACGAAAGGGAAAGGACGTCACCATCAGGAGGATGACCGCAGAGGACGTCGAGGAGGTACGGGAGGCCGGTCAGCTGGCCTGGTCAGACCTGGCCACGCAGTCGGTCGGTCGGAAGTTCACGTATCCTAAGCGGTCCCAGAAGATCATCGCGGCATACCTTTGGAAGGACCCCCAGGGCTGCCTGGTGGCCGTGGAGAAGGGTAAGATCATCGGCTCCGCCTTCTGCCATGTTGTGGGCAGGGTGGGCTGGACCGGCCCCCTGGAGGTCCTGCCCTCGTACCAGGACCACGGTGTCGGACGCCGTCTCCTGGCCGGGTGCGAGGCGCACCTGCTAGAGAGAGGCTGCTCGGTCATCGGGCTGGAGACCCTGTCCAACATACCGAAGAACCTGCACTTCTACCTGACCGCCGGGTAC
Organism: Methanomassiliicoccus sp.; assembly: GCA_012719175.1. Taxonomy (NCBI): domain Archaea; kingdom Methanobacteriati; phylum Thermoplasmatota; class Thermoplasmata; order Methanomassiliicoccales; family Methanomassiliicoccaceae; genus Methanomassiliicoccus; species Methanomassiliicoccus sp. Next base: position 243,474 of record JAAYAX010000004.1, on the reverse strand, counting down.
CGGCCGGAGAAGACCGTGGTCATCCTGGAAAGGATCTTGCGCCGCAACGATGTGGTCACAGAGGGCGTGTCGGAGATCGCCCCGGACGCCGTGGGCGATATCTCGCAGTACATATCTCCGCTCAGCCAGAGGATAAATCCCTATCTGGATTACAGCATGGACGCCGAGGTGATCTTGCGCAAGGAGCTGGGAAAGGTCTATGTCCTGAAGGAGGGGGAATCCGTCCAGGGCTGTGCCCTCCTTCACACCTATCATCACGGGGAGGAGAGCGCCTACGCGTCCATCAAGACCGTGCTGGTGGACCCGTCCGTTCCCGATCACAATCAGGCGCTGGACCGCCTCCTGGCCGCGTGCGAAGCAGGGACGCTGGAGGCAGGGAAGGAGAAGGTCATGACCCGCTTCGCGGTGAGCGACACCTCCCTATACATGGCCATGCTCTCCCGGACCTACCTTCTGAAGGGGGCCAACGTGCGCATGATCAAGAAGGGAGAGTACAACGAGGTGGGGAACTGTAACATAACCTCCTGGGCCGGTTAGCGGGGTGTTCGGAGGTCCGGTCACAAAGGATATATAGAGACCCGCCTCTGCGAAAAGAGGCATGTTCGATCAGTCCTCCAGCACGTTCGATAACCACGTTCGCTCCCTCTCCACCGCCGGGGTCTTGGAGGTGCCCGCGGGCTCGCCCTGTGTCATATGCAAGGGCTCGAAGAACCTGTGCGGAAAGGACCGCTGCCCCCTGATGATCAAGTTCTATTCCCGCTCCCGCAGCAGGAACCTCATGGATTCCCTGGACCTTGCAGGCATGTCCCCGCCCGGGATCTTCGTAGGCCGGTTCGGCTACCCTAAGGTGGACATAGGTCCGCTGGTCCCTCCCATGATGGGGGACACCTCTCTCATGGACACCCCGGAGCTATGGGTGGGGAAGTCCATCGATGAGATCGTGGACTTCCGCTTCAGCCTGGTGCGGGGAAAGTACCGCATCGATGCCACCGACTTCCACAAGTACGGTCGGATCGTTGACCACACCAGGGACCTGGCCCTCTCCAACGACCCCACGGAGGTGGAGGCCAAGTTCCTGAAGAGGCCGTCAGGGAGATTGATCCTGGACGATGAGGTCCAGCCCTTCGGCCCTTCGGCACGGTTGCAGAACCTGGAGGTAGGGAACCCCCGGTACGACCACCGAGTGGAGAAGGCCTTCTATGACACCGACCTCAGGGCCACGGAGGCGGTCAAGGCGTTATACCGGGAGGGTGTCCTCATCTCCAAGATCCAGAAGGCCTTTTCGGTGGGTGCGTTCGGCGTCGACAAGAGGAGGAGGTTCGTGCCCACGAGATGGTCGATCACCGCCGTGGATGACATCCTGGGCAAGGACCTGCTGCGGACGACCAAGAGGAATCCCACCATAGAGGACTGGCGCGTGTACGACTGGGAGATGCTAGACAACCGCTGGAGCATCCTTCTAATGCCCACCACCTGGAGGTACGAGCTCATCGAGGCGTGGTATCCCAACACCACCTGGAACCCCCTGGGGCAGCAGATCGAGATCATCAGCTCGCATGAGTTCTATGAGGGCAGGAAGGACTATGCGGAGATCGGGGGGTGCTACTACGCCGCCCGGCTGGCGGTGAACGAACTGCTCATGGCCGAGGGTCGCCAGGCAGGGGCAGTGATATTCAGGGAAGCACACCCTGGATACGTGATGCCCGTGGGCGTGTGGAACGTGCGGGAGAACGTAAGGGCAGCTCTCAAGACCACCCCCCATGGCTTCGAGACCCTCAGCACCGCGCTCCAGCATATCGTCTCACGCATGGACATCTCCCTGGAGAGGTGGATCAGCTCGTCCGCCGTGCTAACAGACATGATGACCCAGAGAAGGATCGACGATTATGTCTGACCTCGATGCGTTCACGGATGGGGGACGGACCAGCTTCGTTCGGAAGATGTGCTCCACCGCCCTGTCCCCCTCGAGACTTCCTGGCCTCGACCATGCTCTGAACCCATACACCCGCTGCGGTCACGACTGCGCCTACTGCTACGCCCCCTATGTCATGCGGACATCGCCCTTGGAATGGGGCAAAGAGATCGTAGCCAAGGTCAACATACCCCAGGTCCTGGCCAAGGAGCTGCCCCGCCGCCAGGGGGTCATCGGTCTGGGCACCGTCACCGATCCCTATCAGCCCTTGGAGGCGGAGACCCTCCTCACGCGTCGATGCCTGGAGGAGATCGTAAAGGCTAGTGCCAGAGTGTCTGTGCTGACCAAGTCGGACCTCGTTCTGAGGGACCGTGACATCCTTAAGAGGATAAGGGGCGCGGAGGTGGGAATCACAGTCAACACCATCTCCGATGATAGGGCAGGAATATTCGAGGCCAACGCCCCACCCCCCTCCCGGAGGATGAGGGCAGCCCGGTGCCTCGTAGACGAGGGCATCGACACCTATGTGTTCTTGGGACCCATCATTCCCACCATCACCGATCACGACCTCGAAGGACTGGTACAAGGAATAGCCTCTTCAGGGGTGAGGTCGGCCATGATCGACCGCCTGAACCTGAGACCAGGGATGAAGACGCGCATGTGCCGGAGGTTGGCCGAAAGATCGCCCTCCTCTCTCATCGAGTTCGACGCTCGCGTAGAAAGCGATGCCTACTACTCGGAGATCATAGCTATGCTGGAGAGCATGCTGAGGGAGGCCGGGATCCGCACCGCGGCGGCGTTCTGAGATTCAGGCCACCGTCTCCTTGGAGGAGAGGACCGCCCCCGCGAAGGCCAGGACCACGTATATCACCAGGGCCGCGAAATCCAGCGTTATATCGCCAAAGCCACCGCCGCGCAGCATGATGGTCTTCAGCCCGTCGATGGCATAGGTCAGGGGGATGAACGCGGCTATGTACTGCAGCTCCACCGGCAGGGTCTGGATAGGCACCAGGAAGCCCGACAGGGCGATGGAGGGGATGGCTATCATGGGCGCCAGCTGCACAGCCTGGAACTCGTTCCTGGCAAGCCGCGAGAGGAGGATGGCAAGCATTATGGTGCCGATGGAGAACAGGATGACGAAGCCTATGACAAGCAAGATGTCTCCCCGGACCGTCGCCCCGAACACCACGATGGACACGGTGAGCACGACCAGGGAGATGAGGACACCGAAGAAGGTCATACCCAGAACATACCCGGACATCATCTGCCAGCGGTTGATGGGAGCGGCGTAGAACCTCACCTTGGTCCCCTCCAGGTCCTCCCTCACCAGCAGAAGGACTGAGAGCAGCAGCACCAGGAACATGATGATGAAGCCGATGACCCCGGGGAGGGAAACGTCCAGGCCGGAAAGCTCCCCCTCGCCCCACACCGGGCGGGTTTCCACCGACAGCTGCACGGGGAGGGCTGAATCCTGGACCGTCCTGCCCAAGGCCGCGCTCACCGCAGCCATGACGCTGGCCCTTACCGAAGGCTCGGCCTCGTCCGCGTATACCAAGAGGGTAATGTTGAACGGAGGGCTGGGAACATCGGTGCTGAGCTCGGAGGGCAGCACCACCAGGGCGCTCACCTCCCGGGCCCGTATCCTATCCCAGGAGGCGTTCATGTCGCCGGAGACATCCACCACGTCCACCTTATCATCGGCTCGCAGCTCCTCCACGAACTTGGACTTCAGTGGCGTTTCCGCCCCCTCGTTGACGACGATCACAGGATTGTGCTGGGTCTCCCCCTGTAGGGCGTAACCGAAGAGAAGGGTGATGACCAGCGGTACGATCAGTATCATCCCGATGGTGCGCCTGTCCCTGGTGAGCTGCCTTATGACCCTCAGGCCGATGGCCAAGGCCGGGCGCATCAGGCACCTCCCTCGAAGCGCAGGAAGAGGTCCTCCAGCGAGCTGACCCCCTCCTGCTCCATGAGGTCCCCAGGCCTCCCCAGGGCCAGGATCTTGCCGCGTATCATGAGCGCCACCCGGTCCACTCTCAGCGCTTCGTCGGTTATGTGGGTGGTGATGAGGATGGTCTTGCCCTGGTCCCTCAGCTCCTGGAAGTGGTCCCAGAACTGCTTGCGTAGCAAGGGATCGACCCCCACAGTGGGCTCGTCCAATATGATAAGGTCAGGGTCCGGGAGGAGGGCGATGCCCAGGGACACCCTCCTCCGCTGACCTCCTGACAGCGTCCTCGATACCACCGAGCGCTTTTCCTCGAGGTCCAGAAACTCGAACAGGCGGTGGGTACGCTGACGGATGGAGCCGTCATCAAGGCCGTAAAGACGGCCGTAGAAGAGCATGTTCTCCTCAGGGCTGAGGTCCTGGTAGATGGAGATATCCTGGGGCATGAAGCCCGTCCGGCGCCGCACCTCCTTCTTCTGGCCGGGAACATCGTGGTCCAGGACCCGGATGCTCCCGGTCTCGAACCGGTAGATACCCATGAGGCAGTGGATGAGCGTTGTCTTTCCGGAACCGTTAGGGCCCAACAGTCCGAATATCTCCCCTCTAGGAACAGAGAGGCTTACACCATCCACCGCTTTGAGGTCTCCGAAGCTCTTGGTCAAGTTGGTCACTGAGATGGCCAACTCTGGAACATCCGCCATCCTCCAGGGAATGACATTAGGCGGATAAAATTCATCACAACGCGGAGCAGCCACATAAGGTGCCTGCGGGACGACGAAAAACCATAACAGTTATATAGAAGCGATAAAATATGGCCCCCCAACGGAAAGGAGGATAATTTATGGCATATTCTCTAGGACAAAGCCAACCTATCATCGTGCTTCGAGAAGGCACTGAGCGCACCAAGAACAAGGAAGCGCAGGGTAACAATATCCAGGCCGCCCGCGCGATCGCGGACGCGGTACGCTCCACCTTGGGACCGAAGGGCATGGACAAGATGCTCGTGGACAGCCTGGGAGATGTTGTGATCACCAACGATGGCGTGACCATCCTGAAGGAGATCGACGTTCAGCACCCGGCAGCCAAGATGGTCGTCGAGGTAGCTAAGACCCAGGACACCGAGTGCGGCGATGGGACCACTACTTCCGTGGTCCTCGCCGGTGAGCTGCTGAAGCAGGCCGAGCAACTTCTAGATCACAATGTACACCCCACCATCATCGCCAATGGCTACAAGCTGGCGGCATCCGAGGCTGTGAAGGTCCTCGAAAAGATCTCCGTGGACAGCAAGAGCGATGAGATGCTGAAGCGCGTGGCCATGACCGCGATGACCGGCAAGTCCGTGGGCGACCAGAGGGAACTGCTCTCCGATATGTCCGTCAAGGCCATCAAGTCCATCGCCGAGAAGCGCGACGGAAAGGTCACTGTTGACGTGGACAACATCAAGGTGGAGACAAAGACCGGCGGATCCATCGCTGACACCGAGCTCATCAACGGGCTTGTCATCGACAAGGAGAAGATCCATCCCCGCATGCCTAAGGTCGTAAAGAACGCCAAGATCGCCCTCATATCCTCCGCCATGGAGGTCAAGAAGACCGAGGTCGAGGCCAAGATCCAGATACGCGACCCCGCTTCCATGCAGCGCTTCCTCGATGAGGAGGAGAACCAGCTGAAGGAGATGGTCGAGAAGCTCAAGTCCCTGGGCGCCAACGTTGTGTTCGTCCAGAAGGGCACCGATGACCTGGTTCAGCACTACCTGGCCAAGGCCGGGATTTTCGCATGCCGCAGGGTCAGGGAATCCGACCTGGCGAAGCTGTCCAAGGCCACCGGAGGGAACGTCGTTGGCAACATCGACTCCATCACCAAGTCAGACCTGGGCGTTGCTGAGCAGGTCGAGGAGAAGAAGATCGGCGAGGAGTCCATGACCTTCGTCACCGGCTGCAAGAACCCCAAGGCCATAAGCATCATCGTCCGCGGTGGGACCGAGCATGTTGTGGATGAGGTCGAGCGCGCCCTGCACGACTCCCTGAGGGTCGTCGGTGTCGCACTGGAGGACGGCAAGGTTGTCGCCGGCGGCGGTGCTCCGGAGATCGAGCTCGCCCTGAGGCTGGCCGATTACGCTTCGTCCGTTGGTGGCCGCGAGCAGCTGGCCATCGAGGCCTTCGCTGAGGCCATGGAGATCATCCCCTGGGCGCTGGCCGAGAACGCTGGTCTGGACCCCATCGACCTGGTCATCAAGCTGAAGACCGCTCATGAGGGCAAGAAGAACGCCGCCTACATGGGCATTGACCTGGAGTCTGGCGAACCGGCCAACATGCTGGAGGCCAACGTCATCGAGCCCCTCCGTGTCAAGACCCAGGCCATCGAGTCCGCGACCGAGGTCGCTGGCATGATCCTCCGGATCGACGACGTCATCGCCTCTAAGAAGATGCCCACCGGTCCCGGCGGCGCAGCTCCTGGGATGCCCCCAGGCGGAATGCCCCCCGGAATGGGCATGCCTGGTATGATGTAAGGACGCGAGCCGTGTCCCTCCTTCCTAAAACAATTTCCATCTTTTAATTTTTATATTTGATACTATTAATAGAATCTTATCAGTGCTGGCGCCTCGTTGTCGTTCTATGAATTCGACCTCGGTACCTACAAATATGAGCTTTCTTGATTCCAGCATAGGAGAACAAGGAAGTAGGAAGGGAAAACATGAGAAAGATCGGATCAGCGCTCGCATTTTTGATCGTAGGTTTGTTCCTGGTCAGCTTCATCGCTGTCCCGGCCAACGCCGTTACCACTCCCATCACCGGATGGGATGTAGGGGACAAATGGGCCATGGGCAAGGAGATGGACATCGGTGCTAACTTCACTGACATGAAGGGCGAGATCGAGGACATGATAGAGGGGTACCTCAATCTCACGGTGAACAAGCTTGATGTCGATGGCACGGCGTGCTTCTACGTCCTCTTCGAGGTGACGGGCGAGACCGCCACAACATACATCGTAACATCGAAGGTGGCCATGAAACTGGATACCAAGATCGATGTCAGTGTCTCAGGAATGCTGCCTGCAGCCGGTACCTACAGCTACAGCGACAATCCATTCAACCCGGACTCGACGGTCGCCAAGCAGTCCAAGACAGTGACCGTGGACGTTACTGAGAAGCTCGGCGTAGTTATGACCACCACTGCCATCGTGCAGAAGAGTTCGCACGCCATCTCCAATATCACCATGCAGACCAATGGTGCCTTCTGCCTGGAAGTGGACGCCAACAACATCCCCAATGTCAACAGTTCCAGCGGTCAGCAGGTCCTGTCATACAAGAACTATGACCTGGGAGTGAAGGCCTGTATCGATTTGACCATGTACATGGACTTCTCACCCGCCCTTGACCTGTTCCAGCTGCCAGTGATGCAGGGGGAGCTGTGGTACACCAACTCCAGCACCATGACCATGAGCGGTCAGGTAACTGGCTTCGTGGATGCCCATGGCCTTGAGGATGAGTGGAAGGAGAGCATTTTCACCGAGGAGTTCGTGGAAGCCACGGGATCTTCTGACTTTCCCATCAACCTTGACAAGCTCAACTCCGAGGATGCGAACATAACTAATGGCCACTTCGGGCCCGTGACCAACGAGATACCACCCATGAAGATGAGGTGCCTGAGCACATCGGTCACCCATGAGGTGAATGGTGTATCCAAGGAGTACCTGGTCATAGAGGTCAACGATGCCCAGAAGATCCTGTATTGCCCAACCCTGGGATTCATGTGCGGCGGCGCAGTCTCCACCGAGACGGACGATATGCCGATCGAGCTTCCAGAGGGCACTGATATGTTCACAGGTATGCTCGGTGATGAGCTATCCATGGACCCACTGTCCGCGGATTCGGTGGCTGGTGAGATATCTTCCATTGAGTCGTATACAAGCTCTGTGGAAAAGGAGGCCACGGGTGGAAGCTCCATCGCCGACTTCTTCTTCAGCAGTCCATACCTGGGAACGTTGATGGTGATTGGGGCGGCTGCCTGTATAGGCATCATCCTATATGTTGGTACAAGGGGCAGGAAGCCTGGTCCCTAAACCTCTTTCAAACCTTCTTCCTCATTTTTACAACACATGTTCGATCCCCGTTCAATGACAAGCTCCACTCCTTATGGAGATGATCATGATATCAATATGATTATAATGTTTAACATAAAAGAAAAAAGTAAGTAAAGTTATTAGCTTTACTAATTAACCTTCTCTATTTTTCCCTTCTTGCCCTTGGAGATGTCCAGGCCATAATCGGATTGCTTGGCGTAGCAATCAGTAAGGACCAGCTCAGTCCCCACGGTGATCTCCATGCTCTCAGGAAGGTCCACATCCTCGTCCCATAGCGTGATGCGGCAGTTTCCGGACTCATCTTGAACATCGATGTTCCGGACCTTCCCCTGACCACCGGTCCTCTTGTTGAACGTCCTGGTAGGGTTTATTTTGCTGACAGTGGCGGTAACGGTGATCTCTTCACGGTCCTTGATTTCTGCGATCTTCTTGGATGCCATCTTAATTCCTCCCTCGGAGAGGACCAGTTTGCGGATGGTGGCATCATCCACCAGTCCCCCGAACTCGTCTCTGAGCCTTGCCATCTTGGACTCGAGGCTGTCACTCATCCTATGGCCCCAATGTGCATTTTGCATTAAACGGTTACGTAAGTATACATATTAATAAGGTAAATGGTAACGATACAAGCTTAAATATTCTAATAATCCGCCTTTATGAGGAAAGGTATAGGCAATGCCTACAATTGATCAACTCTCAGCCTATTCCTGACCCTTGAACTTCTATGTAAAAAAGATGTTCTGGCCGTGATAAAGCACCGGGGTAAGCCTAAATCCCACCAAGGCTATTCACGCCTGGGATGCGCGAAAGAGCCATGTCTCGACACAGGAGAGAATGAGATTGCGTGCTGCCATTTATGCCAGGGTTTCCACCGACGATCAGGCCCGAGAGGGTTACAGCATACCAGCGCAGCTGAAGAGGCTCCAGGCATACTGCAAGGCCAAGAACTGGCAGGTGGCCTCGGAGTACGTGGACGATGGTTATTCAGGAAGGGACGTCAACCGTCCTCACTACAAACGCATGATGGCCGAGCGCGATCAGTGGGACGTGCTGCTCGTCCTGAAGATGGACCGTATCCACCGCAACTCCCGTAACTTCACCCAGATGATGGACGACTTGAAGGTGTGGAAGAAGCAGTTCAGCTCCATGCAGGAGAAGTTCGATACCACCTCGGCCATGGGTCGGTTCGTCATGGACATCATACAGCGCATAGCCCAGCTGGAATCGGAGCAGATCGGAGAACGGGTGAAGGCGGGCATGTCCCAGAAGGCCAAGGAGGGGGGAGGTCACCTGGGGTCGCCCCATCCCTATGGATATATCATAGTCAAGGCTCAGTTGAAGGTAGTAGATGATGAGGCCGGCATCGTCCCTTTCATCTACAGCTCTTACATCAACGGGCGCTCGCTAGGCGAGATCGCCGGGACGCTCAACGATCGGGGGATACTGTCCAAGAAGGGGCTGCGGTGGAGCAAACAGGCGGTCAGCAGGATACTGCGGAATCCCCTGTATTGCGGTTATCTTGCCTGGGATGGCAGGCTCATCCGCCTGGACCACCAACCTCTGGTCACCGAGGGCGCGTATAATCTTGTACAGGGGCTGATGGAGGAGAGGCGCAGGAACCGCTCGGGTTCCGGCCATGAGCTGGTGGAGGCGGATTCCGGTGGTTAAAGCAGCGATCTACATCCGTGTGTCCACAGAGGAGCAGGCCGAGGAAGGCTACTCCCTGGAGGCCCAGAGGGAGCGTTTGGTGGCGTACTGCGAGGCTCAGGGCTGGGAAATCACGGACATATATGCTGACCGAGGACACACTGGGCGAAAGATCACCACTCGCGAGGAGTACAAGAGGATGATCGCCGAGAAGGACATGTGGGACACCATCCTCGTCCTGAAGATGGACCGTATCCACCGTAACTCCAAGAACTTCATGATCATGATGGAGGACCTGGAGCGGTGGGACAAGAAGTTCACCTCCATGCAGGAGGAGCTGGATACCTCCACCTCCATCGGCAGGTTCGTTGTGGACATGATACAGCGGATAGCCCAACTGGAATCGGAGCAGATCGGGGAGAGGACCTACATGGGCATGGCCCAGAAGGCCGAGACCGGTGGACTCCTGGGGTTTAACCCTCCGTTCGGTTACGGCATTGCAAACAATGACCTGATCATCATCGATGGTGAGGCCGACGTGGTTCGGGAGATATTCATATCATACAACGCCGGGAGGTCCATGAACGAGATAGCAAATGAACTGAACGGCAGGGGGATACTCACAAGGCGGGAAGGCCACTGGACATTATACTCCATAAGGCAGATACTGCACAACCCCGCCTATGCTGGCTACCGGCGATGGGACGGTTATCTGGTGAAAAGCGACCACGCCTCCATAATCGACCAGGACACCTTCAATCGAGTGCAGGAACTGGCCTCGATGAAGACCAAGGACCCGAGGAAAAGGGGGGCGAAGCTCCTGGAGCCCGAAATATCCTAACCTTTTTGTCGGTTGTATGGATATGGACTAGCATGCCAACGCGATGGACCCTCCCCGATCAAGCCTCCGCTCTGCAATGGTGCGCTCATAGGAACGAGCAGGGCATACGTTGCATACTTGATGTTCTTGGACGTTATAATCGCGATGAGACCCTGGCCAGGGAGTCATATGCTGCATACATCAAGTTGGCCGAGCAGGTCAAAAAGAGAGGGCTGAAGGCCTCGTTCGCCGTCAAGCCGTCAATTCTGGGTGGGGTGATCAGTCGTAATCTCACGATGGAGCTGGTCCGGGGCATAGGGGAGAAAGCCGGGGACCTGGGCATAGGGTTCGAACTGGATATGGAGGGACAGCGCACCATCGATCTCACCCTGCTGATAGCAGAGGAATCTGCCCGCTCCGGGTTGCGGCCGACCATCGCCCTGCAATCATATCTAAAACGCACTCCCAAGGACATCGAAAGGATGCTGGACGCGGGGGTCAAGATACGTCTGGTCAAGGGCGCGTACACCGGTGACATCGCTGATTTTAATATCATACAAGAGGTCTTCAAGGACCTGGTAGAGCAGATCCTGGAGCGGGACGTCCCCTTCTGCATCGCTACCCATGACCCGGACCTGCTGGAATGGAGCCAGGATAGGATAAGCGACCGGGACATCCTGGAGTTCAGCTTCCTTAAGGGTCTGGCCGATGAGACCAAAGAAAGGCTGGTATGGGACGGGTGGAAGGTCGCAGAGTACGTACCCTTCGGACCCCATAAAGAGGGTTATGAGACCCGTAGGAAGACATATTTGAGACGACTGGACGAGCTCGGAAGACTGCCTGCGCCATAATACATCCGTGGCAAACCTTTTTCTACATGTTAATTCCGTGAATCCCCAGCGGAATCAAAATCGATTCGGCTAAACACACGGAATCCCGCCACAGGGAGGGGGAATGATTCCGGACTATAAATGCACCATATATAGGTTAAACCAGATAAATTCCAAAGGGCATAAAAATGGTATTAACGGCATGTATGGATAATAATAGCTTTAATACATCAAGCTTATACAGGAATCGGGTTCCCTTGAACTTCAAGGTACCCGTGGAAAGGGAGGAGGCCCTTTAAAGAGACGATTCGGGGCGACGAATGGTCTCATTCGTTTGTCCCAATCGCCCAAGAGGGTTTCCATAAAAGTTAGTTAGTGGGAAAAAAGGAGGAATAGTAAAAATGGCAGAAGAAACGAATGCGCACATGAAAGTGGCGATGGCCGATGTGATGGGAATATTGGTGATCTCGATGTTTACATTCGCGGTCGCCGTGACTTTAATGGACTTTGGGGACACTGGAGAGTTCATTGGAGCTGTTGGCCCATGGGTCGGAATCCTTTGCATCGTAACGGCAATAATGATGTTCTTGAATGAGAACCTTCTGGGAACCGCTATCTTTGGCCCCCTGGCTGTGTTCTTCCTCACCATCGTCTCCATGTCCGTTGGAGATGCACTAGGCTATCTCTGCATTGTCATTGGCATCATCGCAGCGATAGACATGTTCCTATCACTGTTCCAGCCAGTTAAGATGCTGCCCATACTGCTAGGGATCGCCGCCATCGCGTTCTTCGTGACCGCAGCCTTCTATCTAGGAAGCACCGATCTGGACTTCCTCGCGGGCGCCCTGTGGATGATCTACTCTCTGCTGTCGTTCTACATGGCTGCTGCGATCGTCCTGCTGGTTATGAAGGGCAAGCAGGTCCTGCCCCTGATGATCAAGTCCTGAACGGATTGATCAGGCTCGACAGGCACCAAACCCCTTTCCTTAATCCTATTTTTTCAGCAATCCCAGCCGTGCGTATGTTCAAAGTTTGAAAGTGCAGTGTTATCTTTTCAATCGAGCACGAGCTCATGATACCCGGAAATCTTTCTACGCAATAGGGTCGAATTCACTGTTCAGATGCCTAGTTCTTTGCGCCTCATTTCGATGTGATCGGAAAGCAGCGCAGCCGCCTTACGGGGCTCCGGCTCCACCCAGAAGCGTGAGTTCATCTTGGCCTCTATCCCCTCTGTGAGCAGTTTGGTCACCCTAGGGCTTCCCTGTATCCTGGGGGAGATGCCCAACACCGTGCTCACACCCGACCCCACAAAGTACTTCGCTATAGCCACGGCCTTAGGGGAGTACCACTCCGGCGCAGCCCCTCCTATTGGCAGCTGATCGATCCTAACATTGGCCAGCTGGGCGAGCGCAGCGACCAGGTTCAGGATTCGGGTATTATCGACGCAAGAGCCCATATGCAGTACCGGCGGAATGCCCAGGGCACCGCACACTTCCTTCAGACCTTTCCCTGCTTTCTCTATCGATCCCGGTAGCAGCAGTCCGGCCTTGGCGCAAGCGATGGATGCGCACCCTGTCTCCACGCACAGTATGTCACGCTTTATCAGCTCTCGGGCCAGCCCCACATGGCCAGAGTCATGGCGTATGTGAGGGTTGTTGCAGCCCACGATACCTACGCATCCTCTGATCTTACCGGACACTATCACATCCAGCAATGGTTTGAGGCTGCCGCCGAGGGCCTTGCTGATCGCCTCCATGGAGAAGCCTACCATCGCCTCCACAGGCCCATCAGGGATGAACACCTTCTCTCGAGCACGGTTGGGATAGTTATCTATGGCCATCTCCAGAATCCGCCTCGACTGCTCGAAGGCATTCTCCGGTTCGATCTCGATGTAGGTCGCTCCGGTCATGCCTCCCTTGGGCGAGGTGGTGATGACCTTGGTGTGGTAGCACGCCGCGGTGTTGGCCAGGGTAGGGAAGATGCACTGGTAATCGACCACCATGACCTCTAGGGCCCCGGTGGTGATGGCCAGCTCCTGATCGAGGTGGTTTCCTGCCTGAGGCACACCCTTGCGCATGAGCAGCTCGTTCCCGGTGCAGCAAAGGCCCACAAGGTTGATGCCCTCCGCACCCACATCCCTTGCCCTTTTTATAATGTCCGGCATCTGAGCGGCCTGGAGTATCATCTCCGAAAGCAGCGGATTGTGGCCATGAAGAGCGACGTTCACATGATCCTTTTTCAGAACTCCTAGGTTGACCCTCGATGTCTTAACGTCCGGAGTGCCGAACATGATGTCGGAGACCTCCTGTGCCAGCATGGAACCCCCCCATCCATCGGCCATGGAGGCCTTGAACCCTTGATACACCAGCCCCACCGGTTCATTGTCCACGCCCATGTGGATACGGTGCATCGACTCCACGATCTCCCTGTCGATGCTGCGCGGCAGGATGCCTGCCTTCCTCCACATCTCTACACTGGCAGCAGGGGCCCGCTGGAGCAGCTGGATCTCGCCCTTGATCGTTCCATAGTCCTCCAGCATAGCCAGGGCCAGTCTCTCAGCGATCATGTTCAGCGTACCGGACGTCTCGGTCCCATACTCGCCGGCCATCTTGCGTAGCTTTTCCTCGTCGGCGATGCCGTAGCCCGGTGCCTGTCCACGGGACCACTTCAGCAGCGCCTCCACCAGGTCCCGCCCGTGGTCGGAGTGTGACGCTGCCCCCATGGCCACCCAGTCCACCAGGTTCCTGGCCACGATGAGATCGGGGTCATTGCCGCATACCCCGCGGTTGCGGTCGCCGCCCATCATGCGGCATGGCCCCATAGCGCACCTCTGGCAGGAGATGCCCGAGGAACAGAACTTGCAGTGGGGGAGCTGCCTCTCCAGGCGGTCCCAGACCGTATCGGTGCCCTCGAGCATGGTCTTGCGGAGAACGGCCTGCGAGTTGGGGTCGAGCGTACGTTCCTCCACCTTCTGCTCCATCTCCTCGGGCTTGAGCTGCTTGGGAGGAGCGCGTATGCACTCGACGGAAAGGATCTCTTCATACTGATCGGTCATGAGGTATCGTTGAGAGAAGAGCCTATAATTCACCTTTGGCCGATAGGACGCAAGCCCCTCTAACGAAGTGACAGATCGATATTCTCCTTGATCTTCTGGATAGCCTCCACTGCCCGCGGGCAGTCGCAGTCCAAGGCCGAACGGCCGTTGAGGTCCGCGTCGATCATCTCAGGAACGTAAGGTATGAAACCAAGCACTGTCCAGGGGGACCCCTTCAGCAGGGTGGTGACCTCGACCTCCTGCTGTGACGTCGATACCTTGTTGATAATAATAAATATATTTTTAATGCCTAATGTATTTGCCATGGTCCCAATTCGCTCGGCCGTTTCCACCGAGCGTCGGCCCGGTTCCACGACGATGAGCATGACATCGACCACTTTGGAGGTGGAGCGCCCCAGGTGCTCCAATCCCGCCTCCAGGTCGATCACCACCACATGTTTGTCATCTAAAATGAGGTGTCGCAACAATCCTTTGAGGAGGGCGCTCTCGGGGCAGAAGCAGCCAGATCCGGGAGCCTGGATGGTCCCCAGTACCAGTATATCGATGTCCTCCTCGCCTCGCACCGCAAATCTTTCCACCAGGTCATCGACCCGGGGGTTCAGAGAGAAGAACGACGGGGTCTCCCCCGGCCTAGCTCCAGTCCTCTCCTCGATAAGATCGAGCATCTGAGATAGGGGAACAATCTCCTTTCTCTGTTGCTCGGGCACACCCAGGGCGGCCGGGAGCGAGGACGCGGGATCAGCGTCCACGGCGATGACCTTCTTACCCTCGCGCGCGTAGAGGGAGGCGAGCACCGCGGCCACGGTGGTCTTCCCCACCCCGCCCTTGCCGGAGACCGCGATCTTGAGCGACATTCACAGCTCCTCGAAGAATATGCGATGCCGGATAAGGTCCACCTCCGACAGGACGACATCATTGAGCATGACCGACCTACCGATGATATCGGTGCATACATAGGAGCCATCCCTTCTCCTTACGCTCACCGCATCCGTTAGGACCGACCGCACACCATTCCTGTCCTTGCAGAACACCGAGGACTCACACATCTATCCTTGAAAGGATAGTGATATATTATTGGACTTCCGGTCGAACGATCAACTGTCCTCCGCGCTTGTCGATCACGCTTAAGGACGGGCGCACCCTAGTTATCGATTCCAGTTTCCTAGAGGAGCGGTTTTTTTATTAAAAAGCCGGGAGTTTTGATGCAAATTACCCACCATTTTTACCATGAAAAAAGAAGAAATTACATCGTTCTCGCTCCCGGCGTTCTCCTCCTCATTACATAAGGAAGGGGGAACGGAGTCGATGATTGTTATTCATTCCGAGAACGAAAACCGCTTAAGATGCGATCTTGGGGCATTTCAATTTGATATTCGGGAGTCCGTTGTTGACTATAATGTAAAAATGAGCGCAACAAACTATTGAACAACATAATTCTAGTGCTGCTATTGGAAAACATAGAAATTATAATATCTATGAAATCTATCATATCCATAGTTTAAAACTCTACTGCCTAGAAGTGACAATATGACCGACGAAAGAGCGACGGAGGGAAAGACTAGCATACAGATCTCCCCCGAAACCCGGGATAGATTGTATCGGCTCAAATTCCGAAGGACCTATGATCAGTTCTTGAGCGAACTTTGCGACATGTATGAGATACAAGAAAAAGAAGGGTAAAAATCACCCTATTGTCCGCCATTTTTCCTAAATTTTTTCCTCTTAATGAGCAAAACGAGAATAATAACGTCTCATAAGATAAGATAATTAAAAGAAAAGGTTTCACCTTTATCGCTCATATCGCCTCTACTTTCTCCATGATCACCTTCCTTGTTACCTTCAAAGGATAGTCGATAACGTGGACGATGCCGTTAGAACACTCGATATCTGCTGTTTTGACTTCGGACGCATTTATTTTTAGAGTGTTCTCGACATCGCTTATTGTCATCTCATCCTCGGTGATCGTGAATATCATGGACCTATCCATGATGTCACTCAACAAGAGCTTGCCGAGCACTATGTGGGCATATACCATTCCCCGCGTCAACGTAGGGTTCTGGTCCAATTGGTCGATCTCCTCGTCTGTTATTTGGACAAGAGCATCGTTAGACGGTGCAAATACGGTGAATGGACCTTCGCCGGTAAGCAATGGTTTCATGCCAACAAGATCGATGATGTCGGCGAACATCGATAGCTCTTCTATGTCCCGTATGGTCTCGATGATGTTGTTCATGTTCTCACTAAAATTAGATTAGAACAAATAATATAAATACTTTGATATTATGCAGGCTGGCTATCACGTTTTTACTCCTTAGAATAATATCATATTAAATAATGAATATATTTATTTTCAAGCCAGGGAGAATAAACTGCTTCGTTGTTCTTGAGCCCAAATTTTTATTACACTTTTGGAACCTGTCTGACCGGAAGTAGCGTTATTTGTTCAACAGAATAGAAAGTTTAACAGTTTAGTATATACATATATTATTACTGCAAATAACGTATAATCATAAATTTATTTACTAATTAGCTAATGTGTTTAATATTAGACAGTTCCATGTCTCCTGCTAGGATGAAGAATGAGTATTGATGGAAAACTTTTGGCCATTCTCATCATATAGTTCTCCCAAGTGAAAAAGTCTAGAACTTTTTTATGGTAAGGTAGCCCTCTGAGGGTCCGTGCAGACTTTCTCTTTCATCGCTAGAATGCCAGATGATCCCGGTGCTCTTCATCATGCCGCTGAGATCATCAAGAGCCATGGAGGCAATATCCATCGTGTCGATTACGACCGGAGGATCGATCCCCATATCGTCTTCTTCCAGGTGGATGCGGAGGAGGGGGCGCCGGAGAAGATCACGCGGGACCTCCAGGCCATCGGTTACCTTCAGACTTCATTAGCTACACTTCGTTTCCTCAAGTTCTCGGTTTACCTGCCGGATGAGCCGGGAATGCTCTTCGAGTTCCTTAGCCACACCACCGGGGCTGGCGCCAACATCGCCTTCCTGGACTTTGATGACAAGGGAAAGCACCCCGGCCAGCTCACCGTCTCCCTTACCCTGGACAACGATGGTATAGCCGACCGGCTCCTCACCGAGCTCAAGGCCCGGTGGAGATTGGAGATCCTGGAATATGACGGCACCGGCAAGAAGCTGGACGACACCGTCTTCTACATTCGCTTCGCCCAGGAGCTGCGGGAGATCATCGGTATGGATGAGGAGTTCCTCATGCGCCTCCTGCACGATTCCAACCATATCGCCCAGGAGCTGACCTCACTGGGTAGAGATCCACACATGGTGTTCGAGTCCATACTCAAGACCGGGCGTACCCTGCGGCAGACCACGGGGATGGGTTTTTACTCCATGGTGCAGCAGGTCCCCCTGAGCACTGGAGGGATGCTGTACTGCTTCCAGCTGCCCTGCGGTGGATCGGTCTACGTTCTCAGCAACCAGGGGCGCATCGCCATGTTCGACACAGGCTTCGGAATCTACCACCGGGAGATAGTGGAGATGATCAGCCATTTTGGCCTGGACGTCAGGGAGATCGAGGGCCTTTTCATCACCCATGCCGATGCTGACCATTCTGGGGGTGCGGCGTTCTACGACTCTTCCGCCTACCTCCACCCAGGGTCGGTGGACATCATCCGTGCCGCCAACCGCGCCTACGGGTCGCAGATGCAGGGCTCCATCCTGGGCGAGGTGTACACCAAGCTCATCAACCTGTTCTCCATGTTCAATCCTCCATCCAAGGTGCGCCTCATTCCCACGGAGCCAAGGGGCACGCGCATGGGCCTTCCAATCTTAGAGGTGGTGGAGATCTGCGGTCTGAAGTTCGAGATACTGGAATCGCTGGGCGGGCACCTGCACGGCCACGTGTTCTACCTGTGCGAGGATGAAGGCCTACTCTTCACCGGCGACTGCCTGATCAACTTCGACTCCTTGACCCCGGAGATGGAAGAATTCGCCACCCTGGCCAAGAACCTCATGACGACCGTCAATGTAGATTCGGAGAGGGCCAGGGAGGAACGCAAGGACCTCATCAGCATCGCCAAGGACCTAGACCCGGTGCTCCAGGCCAGAAACTCTCGCTTACTGGTATGCGGCGGCCACGGGGCCATATCCACCCTGGAGGCCGACGGGCTGCATACCTACGGTGAGATGAGGAGATACGATGTGGCCGATCACTATCAGGTTAAGTAGGCAGTAGACACATTCATCTGACGCAGGGGAGGTTCAGCACGAACCTTGCCCCATAGTTCCTTTCGCCGGCCACACGGTCCTCCACCCACACGCTGCCGCCGAAGCCTTCGATTATATTCTTGACGAGGTACAGGCCCAGCCCCCTACCAGTGGTGTTGGGGCTTCCCCGCTCGAATCGATTGAATATCCTGATCTTAAAGTCATCCGGTATGCCACAGCCGTTGTCCTCCACCACCACGCGACAGGTGTCCCTGCCGTTGAACAGGGTGCGCTCGGCAGTGACCGTCAACTGGACCGGATCGGGGGTGTACTTGATGGCATTGTGGATCAGATTAGAGAACACGTCCCGGAGGAGCTCGTTGGCCTCCACGACCAACCCGTCCTTGATGTCGGTGTCGATCACTACCTTGCGGCCCGGGGTCCGCTGCCTGGAGATGACCGTCTCCTCCAGCACCTGCGACAGGGGCATGGGATGATGGACGGCCTTCCCCTTCCCCAGCATCTGCAGCTTGTTAATGTTCTCGACCAGATCGCCGACCTCGTTTAGCATGCGCTCGGCATTGTCCAGGTAGGCACCTCCCTGCAGACCGACCCCCGCCCTCGCGCGGAAAAGCTCCAGGTTGCCCCTTATGGCCAGGTTCAGGTTGTTGACATCATGGGACAGGACGTCCAGGTAAAGCTCCAGCCTCTCCTTCTCCTCCAGCATCTCCCGCTCCATGCGGAGGTGCTCGGTGTAATCCTGCAAGGTGGTCACCGCTCCCACCACCTTTCCGCTCTCGCTCTTAACCGGTACCGTGGTGATAAGCACCTTGGCCTTCGTGCAATCGGTTTTTTTAATATCCACCATCAGCCCCACTGTGGCCTCCCCGTTCCTGATCGCCCGCTGCACAGGCCACTCCTCGGGCCGAAGTGGCACGCCGGTCTCCGGCCACCAGCCATCGCATCCGTTATGCTCGTCGATCTCCGTTGTGGGCGCCCTCCCGCCCCAAATGTCCTGGCGGGTCTGGTTGGTGATCTGGATGCGGCCAGCACCGTCAACGACAAGTATCCCTATCGGTATGGTCATAATAAGGTTCCCCAAGCAAGCTACTGTTTAGCACAGAAAGCGGTTAGGTAGGACGTTAACCTTTCCTATACAAATAGGATAACACGAATAATATTTTTCATGAACGGACAAAGGGCCGTATCACGGGACCCATAGAGACCAATCCCCTCTGACCCCGCTCTTCATCGCCCTATTGAAGGAAGCCTGAATACCCAGCCGCCGACGGTTCGTCCAGTAATAGAAAGTGAGGAAGAACAAGGTGGCATCGATGAAGTAGGGGCTGCGGCGAGGGCCGATTACGTAGCGGGCGTCCGTGCGCTCCATGAACGGTGTTACGAACCTTTTCTTTCCCAAAGTACACGCGGACATGCAAACGGTCTTGTTACGGAAGCAGTCGATGGGGAACTCCGAGGCGTTTATGCTCCCCCGGGGCAGGAGGAAGTTCGGCTTCTCCTCGTCACCGTGCCCGGACATGTGCACTATCTTGAACCGCCTCATGAACGCCCGGTCCTCGAGCATGTCCAGAAGGTCGCTCTTGTTGGACACCGTGTGCAGCTCGAAATAGTCTGTACTGGCCATCTCCAGGACCTCGCTGAGCATGGCCCCCTCGGAGGGGTCCTGGTACTGAGGGATGCTCTCGATGATCAGGACGCTACGCCGTTCCACCTCACGTGTACTCCCCGACCAGGTAATCAATCTGTCTATCCGTCGCTGCCCTGGAGCGTCGGGCTCCATCATCCTGTGGAAGGTGGTGGTAAGTGTGAAATATCTTGCGTGGCATGCTCTAGCAAGCTAAGTCATTTCCAGCCCCCTGGGTTCGCCGCATGCGAGCACTACAGGGAGCGGATAGGTGATAATGTGAGATACTGGGACCCCCGGATGGAAGAGATGTCGCGGGCCGACCTCGAGGCCTTGCAGTTCAAGCTTTTGAAGACCCTGGTGTATCGTCTGTACTCCTTCTCCGACTTCTACAGTTCCCGTATGAAGATGGCCAAGGTGCATCCCGATGATATCCGCTCGTTGGACGACATCTCCAAGCTGCCGTTCATGTACAAGAAGGACCTCCGCGACAACTACCCTGACAAGATGTTCACAGGCAGCCAGGAGGACCTTGTCCGCTATCATGTCTCCTCCGGCACCACCGGGAAGCCTACCGTGGTAGGCTACACGCAACGAGACCTGGACAACTGGTCCACATCAGTGGCCAGGGGCCTGACCTCCATCGGGCTGGGGCGGAGGGATGTAATTCAGGTGAGCTACGGCTACGGCCTGTTCACCGGTGGCCTGGGGCTCCATTACGGGGCGGAGAAGATCGGCGCTACCGTGGTCCCGGCCTCAGTGGGCAACACCGAGCGACAGATCGAGCTCATACAGGACCTGAAGGTCACGGCAGTGGCGTGCACCCCCTCGTACATGCTGCATATGTCGGAGGTCGCCCAGAAGATGGGTGTGGACATACAGAGGGACACCCAGCTGAGAACGGCCATACTGGGGGCGGAGCCCTGGTCCGAGGAGATGCGCACCCGCATCCAGAACAACACCGGCATCAAGGCCTACGATATCTACGGGACCTCGGAGCTGTCCGGTCCCCTGTTCACCGAGTGCACCGAGCAGAACGGGATCCACATCTGGGGGGACCTTGCCTACGTGGAAGTAATAGACCCTGACACCGGGGAGAGGCTAGGTCCGGGAGAGAAGGGCGAGCTGGTGATCACCATGCTGCAGAAGGAAGCTCTCCCCATGATCCGTTACCGCATCGGAGACATCACCTCCTACCATAATGATGAGTGCGCCTGCGGCCGCTGCCATACGCGGATCTCCCGCATCACCGGCCGTGTCGATGACATGCTCATCATCCGCGGCATCAACGTGTTCCCCTCGCAGGTGGAGTACTCGCTCATGTCCATCCCCGAGCTGGGGGAGCACTTCCAGATCGTGGTGGATCGAAAAGGGGCGCTGGACACCATGATGGTGCGGGTGGAGCTGAAGAGCGCGGCGTTCTCGGACAAGCTCGATGACCTGATACGGCTCAAGGGGAAGGTGGTCCACGTGCTAAAGAACGATCTCAACGTGGCCGTCGATGTGGAGCTGGTATCACCAGGGACGCTCACCCGCTTCGAGGGAAAGGCCAAGAGGGTCGTGGACAGGAGGCAGATCTGATGAAGTACGTAATCAAGCAGTTATCAATATTCGCGGAGAACAAGCCAGGACGCCTGGCAGCCATCGCAGAAGTGCTGGAATCGGAGGACGTGAACATCCTGGCCTTCTCCATAGCGGAGGCCAGCGGGTTCGGCGTGGTAAGAGCCCTGGTCAGCAATCCCGAGAAGGCCCAACAGAGGCTCGCGGACCTGGGATACGTGGTCTCATCCACCGATGTCATCGGGGTGAGGATGAGGGACGAGCCCGGCGGCCTCAAGGAGATCGCCAAGATCCTGGGCGACGCGGACATCAACATCGAGTACGCCTACGCCTACTCCGGCCGTCCCGCCGCGGTCCTTATCCTGCGCGTGGACCAGGTCGAAGACGCTATCCGCGCGTTGCTGGACGGCGGCGGTCAGCTGCTGGAGAGGTCGGAGCTGGATTGACAGTGCCGGTCAAGCCCCGCCGCCTGAAGGAGGGGAGCGTGGTGGCGGTGATCTCGCCATCACTGGCGGGACCGTACATCTTTCCCAAGGTGTACCAACACGGCGTCTCGGTGCTAAGGGACGAGCTAGGCCTGGAGGTGGTAGAGATGGAGCACACCAGGAGGCCGAACTACCTTATGCGCCTCAACCCCCACCTCCGAGGTCAGGACATCAACGATGCTTTCATGGACCCCGGGATCGACGCCATCATCGCCACCATAGGAGGGGACGACTCGGTGCGGGTGCTCCCTCACCTGCGCATCCAGGACATCATCGAGCGGCCGAAGGTGCTCATGGGGTTCTCCGACACCACCACCCTCCTCACCTACCTGGCCTACAAGGGGATGGTCACCTTCTACGGCCCCACTGTAATGGCCGGTATATCGCAGATACGCCACTATCCTCGGAGCCTGGAGCACCTGCGGGAGATGTTGTTCCACCCCAGCGCGGAGCACACGTACCGGCCCTCGCCGTCGTACAGTGAGGGGTATCCCGACTGGTCGCTGGACTCCTCGGTCGGAAGCATCTCTCGCAAGAAGAGGGCGCCGAGGTGGAAGGTTCTGCAGGGCGAGGGAAGAGCGGAGGGGACCTTGTTCGGAGGGTGCATCGAGGTCATGGAGGTACTGAAGGGCACGCGGTTCTGGCCGCCGCACACCTTCTGGAAGGACAAGGTCCTGTTCATGGAGGCTACGGAGCAAATGACATCCCTCACGCGGCTGAAGCAGATCATGCGCAACTACGGGACCATGGAGGTGTTCGAGAACATATCCGCGCTACTGTTCGGGCGATGGCGTGGGTACACTTCCCAGCAGCGACGGGAGGTGGAACGCATCATCGTGAGGACGGTGACCGAGGAGTTCGGCAGGTCAGACCTGCCCATCATAATGAACATGGACTTCGGTCACACCGACCCGCAGATGATACTGCCCCTGGGCGTTCGGGCGGAAGTGGATCCCACAGGACCTACGCTGACGTTGAAGGAGTCGCCCCTACTTTAGAACTCTTCCACTTCGCGGAGCGAGCGAAGGTAAACTATTACTGTGCGGCAGGGCATTATCGTTCTCATGGTGGCCATACTCAGATGACCTCTGATTACGGTCGCCAGGGGTGATTACCGTTGGCGGACGATGACCTGACGATCGAGCTGAGCTTCAAGACCTTTCCAGCTAGATATACCTGTGAGGGCGAGGAGATGTCTCCTCCGGTAAGTATCAGGGGGTGTACCAGCGAATACCTCGCCTTGATAATGGACGACCCTGACTGCCCCACAGGGACCTTCGATCACTGGCTCATATGGAACATCAAGGGCACGAACCTGATACCGGAGAACATATCTCATGAGGAGCATCCCACGGAGCTGCCAGGTTCATCCCAGGGTCTGAACACCGGAAGGGAGCTGGGGTACATGGGCCCGTGCCCCCCGAGAGGAAGGCCCCATCGTTACTATTTCAAGGTATACGGTCTTGGTGAACCTCTCGACCTCCGTCCTGGGGCCTCGAAGGTGCGTCTTGAGAAGGCGATGGTGGGTAAGGTGTTGCAGTACGGCGAGGCCATGGCCACCTTCCAGCGGGTCTGAGATACCATCAAATATCTAGGGCACACAATTGTTGCGCAGATGCTACCAGCAGGCCCCTTGATGATCGAACACCGTCTGATCGAAAGAATGGTCGCGGTGATGGACAAATACCAGAAGAAGATCGATGGGGGGCAGGATCCCGATCCCGGGCTCCATGATGATATCATCGACTTCCTAAGTTTCTACGCCGACAGATGCCATCACGGAAAGGAGGAGGAGCTGCTGTTCCGTGCCCTGGCCGATAAGCCTCTGACCCCCGACATGAGGTCGGACATGGAGAGGCTGGTATCCGACCACGAGCATTCCCGGAAGTTAACGGGCGAGCTGCGGGAGCTGAACGAAAGGCTCCGGAAGGGGGACGGCACGGTGACGGAAGGCATCTCGCGCATCCTCGCGGAACTGGTGCTAAACTATCCAGATCATATTTACCGGGAGGATAGGTCGTTCTTTCCTCAGGCCATGAAATATCTGGACCCTCAGGAGCGTGAGGTCATGCTGCAGGCGTTCGCGGACTTCGACCGTCGCCTCATCCACGAGAAGTATGAGAAATTAGTGCAAGGAGCAGAGAGAAGATGAAAAAATGGCGTTGTACAGTATGTGGCTATGTATATGACCCTGCGGTCGGAGAGCCTTTGTCCGATCTGCCCCCCGGGACTCCCTTCGAGAGCCTGCCTGATGACTGGGTATGCCCAATGTGCGGTGCACCCAAGTCCGACTTCGAGCCCCTGGACGAGTGATCTCCGCAGGCCACACCCGAGGTAACATGTACGGTCCTGAGCTCATACATCCTGCATACTACTGAGGCTTGGACGTGAGCCTGAAACAGCCCCGGGGCACCATGATCTCAAAGCACGCCCCCCCTCCCTGAGAGGTCTCTTCGATGCGAATGCCAGTGATCGCCAGAGCCTCCTTGGTCAGGAAGAGGCTGTGATCGAGGCGATCATCGAACAGGAACTTGCGCTTCTCCGGCGGTATGCCAGTCCCGTTGTCCTTGCATATTATCTTATGCTCCTCCCCGGCCTTCGCCGAATAGATGTGGACCTCTGTGGCCTTACCGTGCAGGAAAGCGTTGTCCACCAGCGTGCGGAACACCAGGTCCACCCGCGGTTCGGCGAAGATCTCCAGACCTTCGAGATCTACCTTCACTGCATTGCGGTCCCCCTGGACCTGCTCCATCCCTTTATCCACCGCCGACCTGGCCGGTACCCAGACCGGTGGCGACATGCCTAGCTGCTCGAACTCCCGGGACAGTTCCAGTATCCTGCGCATGCGGTTACCGGACGTCCCCGCCTTGGAGAGGAACTCTATGACCGAGCGGTCCTCCACCTTCAGCTGGGATAGGGAGAGAAAGCCATTGAGAGCGGTCAGTTGGTTTAGGATGTCATGCCGCACCTGCGAGCCGATAAACCTCATCTTCCGCTTATAGAGCTCCAGGTCCCTCTCCGCCACCTTCAGCGCGGTCACGTCGGAGAGCATGGTCACGAAGTGCCCAGGCTCGGAGATGTACACTCCCACAGAGAACCATTTTTCCCGGTCGGGTGACCTCTCGGTGAAACGCGCCTCCATGCCGCTGGTGATGATATTGTCGATGGCCATGGCCAACCTCTTCTCGAAGATATCTTGGCCGTTGAGAAGGTCACGAACATCCCTGCCCAGAACCGACTCTCCCGACGGAAGGAACGTCCTTTCGAAGGCCTCGTTGGCATCAGTTATCATGGTGGTCGGTGATCCGCCCGCATTGTCGTAGATGACCTGATGGTAGGCGAATCCGTCAGGTAAACGCATGAGAAGGGAGTGATAGGCCTCAGCGTCCTGCCTGCCCCCCTCATCCTCGGACCGCTGAACCCGCCTCAGGATAAGCGACCTGATCAAGGCCACATCCGTCCTCGAGCCGTTGCAACGGGGGAGGAAATGGTCCGCGCCGTTAAGTATGGCGTCCAGGGCCAGGGCCTCGTCGCACTTGTCCGTGAACATGAGGAAAAGACCCATGTACCCTCTGGCCCGGGCGTTCCTCAGAAGATCTATCCCGTTCATGGCCGGCGGGGTCAAGTAGTCGCTAATGACCGCATCGAACTTAGCGGTGGCTAGCTTCTCCAGTGCGGCCTCTCCTGACAGAGCGATATCGACAGAGATGTCACCCTCCGCCGACAACAGACCCGCGACGGTCTCCAACACCGCCTGGTCGTCATTGACTAGCAATGCCCTTATCGTAACTGACTCTCCCCTACCATCACTAGATTGGCAGACAACGATATAATAGATGTCTCCAGCGATGTTGTGCGGACACCTTCCTTCCTACATGAGCAGTATAATAAACCATCAGTCAGGATACGAAAAGCGTAACAGGCCGCTAAGGCCCCTCCTTCTCTTCCTTTTCCGGTTCGGAGGCGATAAACTGGCAGAACCGATCGTAGGCCCGTTTTATGGTGTCCCAGGATAGGTACAGTATGAGGATCGCTCCCAGGCCGACCAGCGCTATCCCCACTGGCCTGAAGACCACCTGGGGCATGAAGGGCAGGAGGATCAACAGCAAGATGAGGACCAAGGCGATGGTGCCTAGGTTGGCGAACATGAGATAGACGCCCCTTTCGTTCATCCAGGAGCCTCTTGATGATTCCATGACCTGCTTGGTTAGCACTCTGGCGATCGCCCGAACATTGGAGTACATGTTGTACACGATGGGGGCCATGATGACGATCAGGACGATCATCAGCAGCTCGCTCGGGAGGAGCAAGAGGCCAGATAGAGCGTCAAAAAGGCGTGCGGAGAAACGCTCCAGGTTCGTGAAGATGATCATGACCACCAGTGCAATAAGAATATCGACAAAGATGAGCGACAGATACTTCTTGATCTCCGATCTGGCCGCATTAGGGGTCCGCGAGTTCTTCGAGTCTATGGTCTGATGGATATCGTCGATCCGGGCGAGGCTGCAGCGTACCTTTTCGGGGAGGAGCTTCCCTATGTGATCGAATAGCTTCAGCTGGCGTTTGGTGATGATCGGCATGGCCACCATGGTGATCAGGGCGGCGCCGATGACCGCGGAGTAGAACCCCTCGTTCACCACACCCGCATCGAAAGCCGCCTTAGAGATTATGAAAGCGAACTCACCCATGGCGATGAGGCTGGTGGCGATCAGGAAGCTGTCCTTGGCGGTCATGTTGGTCAGGTAGCAGCCCAGCCAAATGGTCGCGACCTTGCTGATGATGAACACCACGGCGATGATAATCGCCAGCACTATGTTCTCCCAGATATGGAGGGGGCTTATCTGCAGTCCGATGGAGATGAAGAACACCGCCATGAACAGCTCCTTCAGTGGCTCCACCTCCGTCATCAGTCTCGGACTGTACTTGGAGATAGAGATCATCATGCCCATGATGAAAGCCCCGATGGCGATGGATAACCCCATCTCGGCGGATATGGCCGCCAAGGAGAAGCACAGTCCCACCGCCACGATAAGCAAGATCTCGGAGGAGAACTTCCCTCCAATATAGTTCAGCAGGCGCGGGACCAGTACAGTCCCGAAGACGATGGCCAGGCTTAAGAACAGTATCAGACCAAGGATCATGTTGATGGTGGATCCCAGGGCGGGGGAGTCACCGGCCAGGAGAGGCGAGAACATGGTCAGGAGGATGACCTGGCCCACATCCTCGAAGATGGTGATGTTCACTATGGTCCTGGCCATATCCTTGTCGATGTGGCGAGTCTCGTAGAGGACCCCCACCACCACTGCCGTGCTCGTTCCCGATATGATCGCTCCCAGGAAGATGGATTGGACCGAATTAAAGCCCAGTAGGATGCCGGTGAGATAGCCCATCGCCACCACCAGGGGCATCTGCAGGCACACGATGAACAGCAGCTTCGATCCAGTGGCCTTGAGCTTGCGAAGGTCCGTCTCCAGGCCGATGTAGAACATGAGCAGCACGATGCCGATGTTGGACAGCAGAGAAACGGTGTTCCCTTCCACCCACAGCTCAGGAAGCATGGACGGGCCAAGGACTATGCCTGCACCCAGGTAGCCAATGATGGGCGGCATCTTCAGCTTGACGAAGATGATGGACAAAACACCTGACAGGCCCAGCAGGAGAGCCATGTCAACGACGACCCTGACATCCGCACTCATCTGCTGTAGTTACTCCCTGAAGTTGCTTCCCTCATGTCTCTCCGCTCATATTGCTGATCACAAACAGGTCCGCCCTTTACTCCAGAAGGACAGGCCATCAATAAGTCGGCGTGTGAATTCCACGCCATCTATACAAAGGCTCAAACCATGATAAAAAAGTGAGCCTTATTTTTCCTTGGTAGTGAGATGATCACATTTTTCGCGACCATCCACCAACCTGGGAATGAAGACCGTAATTCAAGAAGCCATTCTATCCACTGACCTATTGTCAGGACGTCCCTCTCATTCTCCGTTGGCGTTCATTCAATTAAATATTTTTTCAAATTTATTATGTTAGAAATATTTATTAACTAATTCCTGCAATCAAATCATCAGAGGTTGCGGGGTCCGTCCTCACAGGTCAGAACTACCGAAATAAAAACCACCCGCCCTCGACCGACCGGGCACACAACTGGATGCGTGTGAAAAGGCCGCAGTACGCGGCCTCCCCGGTCGGTCATAATAACGCTCAGGCCTTAGATTGAGAACAGGAGGAAGGGAGAAGAAAGGAAGCTTGTTGACGAAAGGAGAACGGTCCCTGTCGAAGAAGGTGAGGATAGTAGGCCTCCGCACGCATGATCGCCGGAGCGGTAACTCGCCTCCATGCCTTTCAGAACAGATGATGCGACCACCGGGGGTTTCACCATGCCAGAATTATTCTTGAACGGGAAGCATATTTTGATCAAGAAGGGCCACCGGCTCATCGTGTGCTGGGATGGAAAGGAGGTGTACGGAGTGGTCAAGGTACTGCAATCGGGAAATGTCCCCGGACCGCTGTTACCATCGAGGAAGAAGCTTCCATCTCCGGACAGGTTATTTATGGGCCAGAGCAAGGGGTTCCAGGTCGTCATTAAACGAGGCAAGGATGCCGATCAGGCTTTCTGGGAGTGGTTCGAGTCCACTAGGGACCCGACATGCAACGAAGGTGAGGCCCGTAAGGACATCGAGATCAAGATAGTCGATGAGAAAGGAGAGGTACTGGCAAGCTATTCCCTCATCAACTGCTTACCAATAGACCTCATCATCCAGCCGGGGTTGGACGCGAACGCTGGGAAGATGGGCATGGAGGAGCTGGTCCTGGAGACCAAGGGCCTTATGATCGAGGAATGATACATCATAGCTAGAACCTCTATCCTATGCTTTTTCCAATGTGTCCCAAGTTCATCACAACCTCCCGGCATCGAGACTCCTCAGGTAGACCTTATGGCACTTAGCCGATAGAGATGTGCTCGATCCATCGACTATCTTCAACAGAAAAGGTAGGCCATGCCCAGGGACATATGCGCCTGGTCCAATGATACGAACAGAGGCCGTCTTCCGTTTAGGACGGCTCGTCTAGCGAGGAAAGAGGAGGCTTTGGAGTTCCTTGAGAGGATGGAGAAAGTGGAACACGACCGCCAGCCACTGAGGCCCGCTAACTGACGGTATTCTCCCTTGGCCGTTGCCTCCTGAATAGGTGGGGCTGGGGGCCGCTTTCCTGGGGCCTTACCTGCCTCAAGGCCAAACCTGGAGCTGGATGTTCTTATTAGCATCATACCAGTACGTCCAGCGCCCTCTTGGTAGACCATCTTGCCCAGGGCCGCCCCCCATAGTCGCCCATTGGGGAGATCAGGACCTCTCCTCAGTCCTCCAACGTCGACAGGTCCCCCAGCGGTTGACCCTGCTCCATGGCCTTGAGCACCCGCCTCATGATCTTGCCGGAACGGGTCTTGGGGAGCTTCTCCACGAACTCGATCTCCCGGGGGTAGGCATAGTATGCCAGACGGGCTTTGACGAACTGTGTGATATCGTCGTTAAGCTCCTTTGTGGGCCGGTGCCCTGGACGAAGGGTGATGAACGCCTTCACGATCTCGCCTCGCAGCTCGTCCGGCTTGCCGATGACACCGGCCTCGGCCACGGCCGGGTGCTCGATCAGAGCGGACTCCACCTCGAACGGCCCCAACCTCTCGCCGGAGGTCTTGATGACATCGTCCGCACGGCCCAGGAACCAGAAGTATCCCTCGTTGTCCTTGTAGGCCTGGTCACCGGAGATGTACCAGCCAGGAACGTTGAAGTACTCCTTGAACCTCGATGTGTTACGCCATATCCCCAGCATCATGGATGGCCACCCCGGCCGTATCGCCAGGAACCCTTCCTGACCAGGCTCGACCTCGTTGCCTTCCTCATCGACGATCCCCACTTGCACTCCCGGTATAGGCTTGCCCATAGAGCCGGGCTTGATGGCCATGCAGGGGTAGTTGCTGATCATGATGGCACCCGTCTCCGTCTGGAACCAGGTATCGTGGATGCGTCTCTCCAGGACCTTGTTCCCCCAGCGGACCACCTCGGCGTTCAACGGCTCGCCGATCGAGCACACATGCCTCAGGGCTGAAAGGTCGTACTGCTTGACCAGCTCATCACCGGCCCTCATCAGCATCCTCAGTGCTGTGGGGGCAGTATACCAGACGTTGACCCCGAAGTCCTGCAGGATGGAATACCACCTCCCGGGGTCGAACCGACCCTCGAACGATATCAGGGAGGTCCCCAGGCTCCAAGGGCCGAATATCCCGTATGATGTCCCCGTGACCCATCCAGGATCGGCGGTGCACCAGTAGACATCATCATCCCGAAGGTCCAGGACGTTCTTGGATGTGAACCACTGTTGGACCAGGGCCTTCTGGCCCAGCATGACCCCTTTGGGCTTACCCGTCGACCCAGAGGTGTAGTGTATGATGTATGGGTCGGCCGGGCTCATGCCCATGGCCCGGAAGCGTGGATCGCCCTGGGCCATCACATCGTCGAAGGACACCGTCCTATCCTTCAGGTCGGAGTCGTTGCCCACAATGATGAACTTTTCAACATCCACTAGCTCATCGCGGATGGGCTCCAACCTCTTGTAGAGATACGGTGAGGTGACGAAGTACTTGGCGCTGCAGTCCAGGGCTCGGTCCTTGACCGCTTCCGGCCCCAGGGCCGAGAACAGGGGTCCCACGATACCCCCCATCTTGACGATGCCCAGCACTGCCATGTACAGCTCGGACGTGCGGTCAAGGTAAACGAGAATGCGATCGCCCTTCACGGCACCCAATCTCATCAGGCCATCGGCGAATCTGCTGGTGAGCTGGGACATCTCCCTGAAGGTGTATTTCATCGTCTCCCCGTTCGCTGTCACTGAGAACAGGGCGATCTTGTTCTTCCTCCAGTTATGAGCATGACGGTCTAGGCACTCAACCGCAACATTGTAGGATCCGCTATTGGACCAACCAAACTCCTTGTAAACAGAGGTCCAGTTGGACTCACAGCATCCCTTCTCATAATCCTCGAGATTTCCCGGGGTGACCGCCGGAAGGACCTCGGTCAGACGGCTGATGGTCGCCTCGTCCGGGGAACGCGTGCTCTCATCCCCGCTCTCGTCTATCTGCATAAGACATCCTCCTTCCATGGTGTTGTTCTAGGTCGTTCTTTGATGGTCGTGGCACCCTGCCATCCATGCGGACCTTCATTTATGATTGACCTCAATCGCACTACCAATGCCATTTTTTCAGAGACCTTGATTTCACTAACCATGTGGTATTCCATGATTTCACCCTCCAACGATCGGCGAGGACACCCGTTAAGGACAGGGCGCCTCAGTCATACGACAGATACCGCTACTTTGACCGGAAGAAGAGACTGGTTGTCAAAGAGCATGGCACTCTGCTGCACGGGGGGACATAAATCAGAGCTTAATTAATATTATCTATCAACGCGGACGGTCGACACCTACCCTCTTCCATCTCACACAGACTTCTACCCGTAAAGACTCTGGTAGAACTCATACCATGGAATAAGGGCATGCAAATGAATGCAATCCTTTTTAAAGCAGACCTATAATTATTTACATCTTAATATTTATGAATTCACCACTTGCGACTGCCACGAAAAAGAACGGAGGTCGGCCGGACGCCCCGAAAAATATAGATCAAGAAATGAAAATTTTCTCCTCTTGGGTTTGAAAAAGACCTCTGACTCATGGCTTAACATGGGGTATTGAGAACTGATGAGCCCGAGGGTCCTTCCCCTTGGTCAACTGAAACCGTCATACGATCAGCTTAAGATGTGGAATGTGAGGAAATCATGAACTAATGTATGCTTCCAAACAGTCCTTCCCTTGAACCAAACGTGGGGTCAGTCCCTCGTTGTCAATATCTGTTGGATGCCGGTTCTCGCCACCCTAAATTACTGTTTGAGCTACGCTTAATCCGTTTTTACCTTTAGTATCCGGCGGCCGCGAAAACCACCATGAACGCTCCTTTCACTAATGCCCCCTTCATCGACAAAGTAACCGCCGGCGCTTAATTCCCTAGCATCATCGTCGATGGAACTCAGCAGGTTGCTCAATTTCCAGTCCGTTGACCCATCGTTGTATAGAACATCATCCCCGACTGAAGCCTTCAAGGCCTCGACCGCCTCACGGTATTTTTTATAGTACATCTGTCTCAATCCTCTCTAACCGAGATATGGACAATCTAAATAATGTAAATTTTCCATTTCTTTCTTCACATTATATAAAATATATTTAAAATAAACACATTATGCCCTGCTAGGACCGATCCAACACTGACTCATGGGCTTTGAAGATATCTCTAATGAAGGTTGACGAGGCATTATCCCCTCATTCATGTACGCTTCTCTAAACACAAACAGGATAGATTGGGACAGAACGCCCCCAATGTTGATCGTAGGTGATCATATCGTAGATTCCGCTGAGCTTTAGAGGTATCCAAAACGAACCTTATGATGGATAGAATCTAACCGTGGAATAAAAATTTATCATAAAATATAGGGAAGATCAAATAGGTTAGGATCAAGGCCTGAAGGTTCCCTAAAATCTATCTAGACGATACATCAGGTATGGCGTATAAGGGATCGAAAAAGTTCATGCCGGTTTACCGGTATTAACCTGACCATCGATTTCGAAAGCATTTGATCAAAATGGTAATCCTGACGTCATCGTAAAAAAAAACTGGCGGGGTATGAAGGCACGATACCCGATTACCATGACCTCTGTTAAATCGGGCATGAGCTAGGGAAGTGAGTGGGCCCGAAGAGATCTGGACTCACCAGGAGCGCTGGCAAATGCTCATTCCCCCACTCCATTTAGGACATATCGAGCAGGAGTGTCGACATAATGAGGAAGACCCAGAAATTAGAACCTGGAGAGATCAAGATAGAGACCTAGATGATTATTCCCGTGGGAATGCATCGAGCCCTCCTGGAAGATCGTGTCCAATCGGTCCAATCTATCCGGGAGAGCATTTTATCGTCTTGCGATGGGCTTTGAGCCCCTTATCGGCTCAACCCCTTGCTTGACCAATACTCGATTTGAGCGGGTCAGGGGGACGAGAAGCGATCTGGATCGCCTGCGCTTATCGCCGGAGGGGGGGCTTTGTCATTGTTACGACATCAGCCCTGGGGCGATGTGGCTCGGCCACCGGGACCGAGCATAGGTAAGAAAAAAGCGATGGGAAGGGGAAAGGATTTCATCCAGGTCCTGTCAGAACTTCCAGATCCCAATGACCAGGGAGACTATGCCCAGGACCAGGAGGACCCATCGGGAGCCTATGGTCGTGCCGACCAGCTTGGTGGACGCGGCCACCACCCTGAATATCAGGAAGAACGCGAAGAAGACGATCAGCACGGTGATGATCACCAGCCAGATATTGAGGGTGGTGCTCTGATGGACGATGATGCCCACGATCGCCGCGAGGATCAGTGAGATGACTGTTCCCAGGTTCGTCCTCGGCAGGAGGGGGAGGACCAGCCCCAACCCGAGGATGATGAACATGAGCAGCATCAGGAACTCGCTCCACGTGGACTCGTAGACCATGAGGAAGGCCCAGATGATCATAATGGCCCCGATGATGCCGCTAACGACCCTCAGGTTCTTGTTGAACTCGGTATCTGTCTTGAACTCCAGCTTTCCCTTCCTGCCAAAGAAGGCTATTGCCAACGCAGCCAACGCCCCGATAATCAGCACAGCGGGTGTGATAACACCTTCAGTAATCGCCATGGCAGTTAACATTTCATTTCAATCCATTTAAATGTTATCACAATAGAAAATAGTCATCTCGGAACTGACCATTATGCCTGATCAACTGGGCCCTGGAGGTAGTAATGTTCGGGCACGCGAGCCGGTGCGACAGTAGCTAAGGGTGATAGTTGATGTATTGGGTGTGGCAAAGGTCGTTTCATACGACATCATCCTCCGACCTCGGGCCAGGAGGCCATGTCGTGCAGCCATAACCCCAGACCGGTCCACCATCACCGGAGAACATACTGTCCATGCACACCATGAGAGCGGTTAAGGGTGGTATGCCCGGGCGAGGGCGGGCCGTTTTCCGCCCTGCTCGTCATTGATATAACGAGGTTAGATGATACGTCCACAGGCTTCGACGGCCGCTTTGATGGCGCCGTTCCGCCCATCGGTCGCGGGATCTCCGAGTCGTCTGATGCCGCACCGATGTCGAAGGCCACGGGAGGATACCTTGTTCAACCTGAAGAAGCTCGGTCTGATCGCCTGCCTGAACGACAATACCGCGGCCGATATCGTCGGGTTCCTACAGCAGCTACCCACGGACGTCGCCGACCAGGTTCTCGAAGCATATCTGTCCGGTCGACAGGGGATGGAAGGGGAGGATGGGAACCAGGCGTTGATGCGACTCAACGAGCGGCCGGTGTCGAATGACATCCTTGACCGCACGACCGATCGGACCGATCGTTACCTTAAGCAAGGAATAAGGGCCGTTACCTACTGGGAACCCGGATATCCGGGAATCTTGAGGCTCATCCAGAACCCTCCCCTGATACTTTATGTCAAAGGGACGGTCTTCCCCGGAAGCTCCCCAGTGGCGCTGATCGGGACCAGGCATCCCTCACCGAAGGGGCTCGAACTGGCCTACGAGTTCGGGGCCAGGCTGGCGAGCAGGGGGCACACCATCGTGAGCGGATTGGGCAGGGGCATCGACGCTCAAGCCCACGAGGGAGCGCTGGGAGCTGGGGGGAACACCATCGCGGTCATGGGCACCCCGGTCACCGAGATATTTCCGGAGGAGAACAGGGAATTGGCCTCCTGGATCGAGGGGAATGGCTCGTTGGTCAGCGAGATAACCGAGGAAGCGCAAATGAACCCGGGGCGATTCGTCCACAGGAACAGGATAATCACCGGGATGTCAGGAAGCGTGGTGGTCATGGAATCGGCTAGAGGCAGCGGCATCCACCGTCAGGTGGAGGTAGCGATCAGGCAGGGCCGGAGGGTCTACGCTGTCGACCACGGCAAGTTCACCGATAGGGACCATGGGGCCTCGTTCGTGCAGCTCAAGGCGCTGGGGGCCATACCGATCATGCACCCGGATGACGCGGCTCCCACGGGGACTAAGCAACTGAAGCTTTTCTGATGCAACGGTCTACGCCGTTATGTCCAGAGGGATCTCCGCACCCAACGCTTCGATGACATCCTCTTGCAGGACGGCCCGGAAGTCCACTATCAGGGGATAGCTGGGTAGGTACCCGAAGAAGTTCTTGTAAGCGATCATGTAAAGCTTGGATACGAGGAACCGCTCCTTTATGGAGTGAAACTTGGTGGTTCTTTCCTCATCGGACAGACCATCGAGCGAGTCCAGTCCGGCCAGGACGTCGTTGCGCAGGAACTCGATCTTGTCCCTGATGAACGCGGAGGAAAACCTGGCGCTATCGAACCCTTGAATATAACGGACTATGACGAACTGGGTCGCGAAGATCAGGATCAGGTCGAGGAGGTCGATCTGGAAGCCGTCGGACTCCAGGTAGGAGATGACCGCGTCCAGGGTTATCCGGGGGAAGAACATGGCGGTGACCATCAGTATGGCAAAGACCGTCATCAGGAGAATGATCGCGACAGCTCCCTTCAGATAGATATCCCAATGCACATTCTGATCCCTCCGAATGTTGTAGAGGTTTCGAATGAACACCTTGGAATAGGGGCGGTTCCGCATGATGAACACATAATAGCAGATGATCGCCGCCCCCTGG
Source organism: Methanomassiliicoccus sp. (assembly GCA_012719175.1). NCBI lineage: Archaea > Methanobacteriati > Thermoplasmatota > Thermoplasmata > Methanomassiliicoccales > Methanomassiliicoccaceae > Methanomassiliicoccus > Methanomassiliicoccus sp. The sequence goes on along the minus strand of JAAYAX010000004.1, from coordinate 207,556 downwards.
GCCAGGACTATGGCGACAGCCACAGCAGGGATCTCATTGAAGACCAGCCATCCGACGATAGCGAAGATGAAGGTGGTTACCAGCAACACCCAGATACCTCGTGCCATGGTCTGAGTGCCGACGAAGAAGCTGTTCCAGAAAGTAACTATTACAGCTTTCTTCCCCTTCTTGAGCACTCCCCGAATTCCGGCGATCCTGAAGGGCACCTTCTTTCCCTGGGCGCTTTCCGACAGTACCTCAACTCTCCAGGTGGTAGGAAACATGATCACGACAAAGAAGTACATGTACACCCAGAAGCTGGATACGATCCAGACCAGCGTGTATTTTTCAGTGGTCAAGGCGAGAACGACATTGATCGCGAGCATAACGAACAGGACCGGGAGGAACTTCTTGGCCCGAATGGGCTGCATTTCGATCGCCTTCTGGTTTCTCAATTCCAGATCGATCTCCGCCTGCACCCTGGTGCGCAGTTCCTCCACCTCGCCCGGGAGCGGACCACTCTTATTCATTGCCAATTGCTTGCCACCTGTTCATCGCCTAGTTGATCAGCATGGCACGGTCCCCTAAGCCGTCCGTCGACCAGGCTGGGGTTGTATGGATATGGGGGATATATCATCTATGTCCCGCACTGAAAGGACCGTATCTCTAGAACGATCGATCTCCCAATTTGAGTTCTTGCTTTTTATTCATCGGGTGGAGGTCGAAAGGCTGACCATGTACGATGTAAGGGTGAATACAATAGATGTCAGCGGAAAAGGGCACAGTCAAGGCAAGCGGAGAACAGTCCCCTGAGCTTGAGATACGATAAACTAGATCCAACACTACCAGGAGAAGAGGGGAGAGATGAGTGGAAAGGCCTCGGTGAATGACCCCTATGCGAAAATCCCACAGTAGTGAAAGAAATACTGTCAAAAAGGATGGAATCCAGGGGCATACCACGACGTTCCTCTCGATAAGCTAGTAAGGTTGGCAGCAAGAAGGGCTGGGATACCAATGGAGAATGTATCAAACCATGTCCTCGGAAGGACAGAGCTAGGATGGTGTTCTACCCCGGAGTTGATAGGAATAAGTTTGAGAGCGAACCCCGAGGCTTTGTTGGAACAGATCAACCCGCCATCGTTCGCTAGGTAGGCGTTTCCCAAAGGAATTGGTGAAGGAGAAACCACTTGATAGGTATGGTGGGCCCGAAGAGATTTGGACTCTTGACCTCCCGGTTATCAGCCGGGCGCTCCAGCCAGGCTAAGCTACGGGCCCGTTGAATGGAGGGAATAGCACCTCCCTTTTTAAGGCTTGCCATAGGCAAGAACATTCCTGCAATCCTTGGAAAGAGAACAGGTATCGCGCTGAAAAAATGGCTTAATTTAATATGGCCGATGCGAGGAAGAATATCAGGAGGATCGAAGAGCATTACTGTGAGAAGGTCAAACATTCGATGAAGGAAATGCTGGCTAATAAAAAGTATGAAGGAGTTTGAGATCACATCTTGGTGATCTTGATCATCCAATCTCCACACCCGTCGATGTTCATCCAGTGTATGCCGGGGGAGGCGTTGAAGATCCCGCTGTTGACCTTTACCGACCTCTCACCGATATAATTGCCGATATCATTGGCGAGAAGGTCCAACTGCTTACCCTATAATGCTTGAGAGTGACGATGAAGTAGCTAGTACCGTCGGACGTGAGATGGAAGATCGTGACCCCGGCCTGCAGGTTGACCAGTCCGTGACCATGTCCGTGGTGCCGGTAAAGGTGACTTTATCTATCTGCGTCTCCACTGGCCACCGTGGAGGCGATGGCAATGATGGTCACCACAACGATCACGGTAATGATCATCAACATCTTTTTGGACATTGCCATTTTTCTCCACTACTTCAGTAGGAGGGGTTAAGTGATATGATCTTCGATAAATATATTGCAACCTTCGAATTCTTGCATTGACCTTTCAGAAATGCCGATAGAATGATTCAGGTTTTTTGTAAAAACCTTGGAAAAACGTAAGGGATTGACGAATAGTTGAATTTTAAGGTATCATCATTGAGCTAAGAAATCGATGCTCTCGAACACATCCTTCTGGATTTGTACGAAGTCATCCGTTTTTTCATAGAGAGTTATTAGAAGAAGTGAGCATGGTCCTACATCACAAGAGAGAGACGATCGCATCTAACACAAGGGTAAAAGGATGTCATTAATCAGTAGCTTCAGAACCGGGTTGTAAGGATCCTATATCACAATTCCCCTGTGAGGGGAGAGATGAAAAAGGCTCTTGTCAAAAGCGACTCAAGCCGGATGAATGTGGTGGGCCCGAAGAGATTTGGACTCTTGACCTCCCGGTTATCAGCCGGGCGCTCCAGCCAGGCTAAGCTACGGGCCCGTTGAATGGAGGGAATACTGCCAACGGTTTTAAAGCTTTCTCTGATCGAGCTCGGTGAGATATAAGAAATAAAAAATAAAAACAAATCGTGGACGGCTCGTCAAAGGTTGAAAAATCCGTGTAAACCTGAGGTGCCACAATGTCAGGATAATATGAGAGAAAGTTGGAAGGGATTTGTGCTCTTCTGTTGAAGAGTAAGGAGATAATAGCTTAAGTCCTAAAGACCACTGAGTACTCCATGGACTTGGCCCCGAAGTACTTCTTGCAGAACTCCGCCGTCAGCTGAGGGGGATATTCCTTGCAGGAGAAGACGTCGATGAACGCCCGGTCTGTGTCCTCGGCAAAGTGGCCGGAGATCAGCGAGGTCTCGATTAGCTGAGCGAGCGAGTAACCTGCTACTCTGGGATCGGCCCCGAACCTTACCACGATCGGATCGCCGAATCGCTTCATACTGATGTACTCACAGAGGTCGATAGAGAACTGCGAAATAACCTCTTTACTGGAGATCTTCTTGGGGTCGCAGTCATGAAGGTCAATGGAAGTGAGGAGTCCCCACTCTTCTTCCTTCTTGAACTTGTCTATGCATTCCTCATCGCTCAAACACTTGCCCGTCCTTGGACTCATGCTATACATGTCCTATTATCACCTTACCGAGATCCATTTTTGGATTGGGAATGCATGATGAAATCCTGGTATTTGAAATTGATTCCATAGAAATTTTTCATGCATTTTCAAACGCCGTTCATCGAATATCGGTAACCGATATAGTTTGCTTCCCTCAGACGTAGCTCTCGAAACATCCCTGGACGAGGTCAGAAGCCTTAAGAGAAAAAGGCCATATGGATTCCGATACGATGGGAGCAGGGCTGAAGAACCGGGGGAAGACCCGCGAGGACGTCGACGAACGCCGAAGGGCCGTGGAAGAGGCCACGGGCACCGATCTCCGGCACATCGGAGCGACATCTATTGATCCCGCAGTCGCGGAGAAGAATATCGAGAACATGATCGGTACGATACAGGTGCCGGTGGGCTTCGTGGGGCCGCTAGACATCAAGGGCGACCATGCCGTGGGGCAGTTCCTCATACCCATGGCCACCACCGAGGGCGCATTGCTCGCGTCTGTCAACAGAGGATGCTCGGTGATAACCGTTTCCGGAGGCGCGACCAGCGTGGTCGTCAAGGACGAGATGTCGCGCGCGCCGGTGTTCCGCGTCCGCGACACCCGCCACGCGGTCCAGGCCGGCGAGTGGGTGCGAGATAACTTCACCATGCTGAAGGAGGCGGCAGAGGGCACCACCAGGCATGGTAAGCTCCTGAGCGCCAACCCCTTCGTGGTCGGCCGTTCCATGTATGTTCGTCTCTCTTACAGCACCGGTGATGCTATGGGCATGAACATGGCCACCATAGCCTCTGAGGCCGTAGCCAAGGTAGTGGAGAAAGAGACCGGAGCGGTCCTGATATCCGTGTCCGGCAACCTCTGCGTGGACAAGAAGCCGGCGGCCATCAACTCCATTCTTGGGCGGGGCAAGATCGTCCTCTCCGATGCTACCATCCCCCGCGCCATCCTTGAGGAGAAGATGCACACCACTCCCGAGGCGGTCGCGGAGACCTGCTATCGTAAGTGCAGTATCGGCTCCTCCCTCGCCGCCTCGCTCGGCTCAAACGCCCACGCCGCCAATATGCTGGCCGCGCTGTACATAGCCACTGGCCAGGACCCCGCCCAGGTGGCCGAAGGCAGCATGGTAACCACCACCTGCGAGGTAGTGGACGGCGACCTATACATCTCCGTTCGCCTTCCGTGCGTGGAGGTGGGAACGGTGGGCGGCGGTACACGGCTGCCGTGCCAGGCGGAGGCGCTCAGCATGATCGGATGCGTCGGCGAGGGGAAGGCATGGAAGCTGGCGGAGATCGTGGGGGCGGCCGTCCTGGCAGGAGAGCTTTCCACGCTGAGCGCCCAGTCCGCGGGGCAGCTGGGGTCGGCGCACAGCCGGTTAGGAAGATGATGCTGCCGTTCGTCGAGCATTGCGCTATTGTTGGCAACAGGTATGAACGACGAAGTGATATGGGCCTAATATGAGGGCAAGATGGTGGCATATGGAGGGCGGAGAGGTCAGGTGCGACCTGTGCCCCCACCGATGCCTCCTTCCTGACGGCGCGACCGGCCGGTGCGGAGCGCGCAGGAACATCGGCGGAGAGATGATCTCCCTGACCTACGGGAAGGTTTGCGTTCGCAACGTCGACCCCATCGAGAAGAAGCCCATATTCCACTATCGCCCTGGCTCTATGGTGCTGTCCCTGGGGACGTTCGGCTGCAACCTGCGGTGCCTGAACTGCCAGAACGCCAAGCTCGTCAACGCTCGCGTGGAGGATGCGGAATGCACGTACATGAGCCCCCGGGAGGTGGTCGACATGGCCATAGGGCAAGGCGTTCAGGGAATAGCGTGGACGTTCAACGAGCCCACCGTGTGGGCGGAGTTCATCATCGATACCGCCCGCCTCGCCCGCGAGCACGGTCTTTTCACCATGGTGAACACCAACGGTTACATCCTGCCGCCCGCCTCGGCGGAGCTTTTCAAGGCCGTGCAGGTGGCCAATATAGACATCAAGGGCTTTTGCGAGGAGTTCTACCGAGAGCAGTGCGGGGGCAGCCTCCAGGAGGTCCTGGAGGCATGTGCGGAGGCGCGCCGGCAGGGAGCGCACGTGGAGCTCACTTGCCTTCTCATCCCCGGCATGAACGATTCGTCCCGGGAGGTGGAGGAACTGGTCCGGTGGACCGTGGAGAGGATGGGGTGCGACACGCCCTTGTTCCTCTACCGCTTCCGGCCGTTCCACCTCTCCGCGCACATCCCCGAACAGACCATGGAGAGGATGGAGGAGGCGTACTGCATCGGCATCACGGCAGGCCTTCGATACGTGTACTTCGGAGGGACCGTGGGGGAGTGCCACCAGGACACGCTCTGCCCTTCCTGCGGGCAAGTGGTGGTGCGGCGCAGGAGCCTGCAGGTCGCTGATAAGGTGTGCTTCAAGAATGGGGAGATGAGCCGCTTCTGCCCAACCTTCGCCGATATCAACGTAAACCTGGACGACGGCCGGTGCCCGAGCTGCGGGGAGAGGATCGCGATAGTCCCGCGGGATGTGCCCCTCTGATAAAGTAAAAATAGTCTCTCCCCTATCGCTTCGCGATGCCAGTAGTGACTTTTTCCTACGATGACCTCATCTCCCTGATCGGGAAGGAGGTCAGCTTGGAGACCCTCATGGACAGGGTCCCCCAGCTGGGGGCCGACGTGCACTCGTATGATGAGGGGACCAGGGAGATGTCCATAGAGTTCTTCCCCGACCGCCCCGACCTTTACAGCGTGGAGGGCGCCGCCCGCGCCCTCCGCACCTTCCTGGGCCATGAGAGCGGCCTCACCCGTTATAACGTGGAGGACTCGGACGTGGTCCTCAACCTGGACGAGAGCATCAAGGAGGTCCGTCCGTACATGGTGGCCGGTGTCGTCGAGGACATCACCATTACCGACTCCTTCATCCGCTCCCTGATGGAGATGCAGGAGAAGCTGCACCTTACCATGGGTAGGAAGCGTTCCAAGGTGTCCATCGGCATCCATGACATGGACAAGGTCACCCCGCCCTTCACCTACAAAGCCGTGGAGCCCGGATCGGTCTCCTTCGTTCCCCTGGGGAAGACGGAGAGCATGGACCTCGGGGAGATACTCCAACGCCATGAGAAGGGTGTGGACTACGCTCGCATCCTGGACGGCAAGGAGAGGTACCCGCTGCTTGTGGACAGCGAGGGAGAGGTGCTGTCCTTCCCGCCCATAATCAACGGAGTCCTGACAACGGTCACCGAGGACACCAAGAACGTGTTCCTAGACGTCACCGGCACCGACCTCAACGCCATCTCCGGCGCCCTCAACATCGTCGCCACCGCCATGGCCGAGAGGGGAGGGAAGATCAAGCGGGTCCGCCTGCAGGGCACACAGCAGGGCATGACCCCCGACCTGGAGCCCCGCGAGTGGACGCTGGACGTTGCGGCCACGAACGCCCTCCTGGGCATGGACCTGGACGCGGAGGGAATGGCCAAAGCCTCGGCGAAGATGGGTTTCGATTCGGAGCCGGCGGGTAACCAGGTTCGCGTGCTGGCCCCCGCATGGAGACTGGACCTCATACACCCCGTGGACATAATGGAGGATGTCGCTAAGGGCTACGGGTACGAGAACTTCGGCAAGAGCCTGCCCACTCACCAGACCTTCGGTTCCGAGCTTCTGGTGAACAAGGCCGCGGACGTGGCCCGCCAGCTCATGGTGGGTTATGGATACCTGGAGGCGACCACGCTAACGCTATCGTCGGTTAAGGACCAGTTCGAAAAGATGCGCTTGTCTCCCGGCGATGTCGTTGAGGTGCTGAACCCCATCAGCGAGGACCATACCTGCCTCCGGGTGTCCCTGCTGCCCAGCCTTATGCTGGTGCTCCGCCGTAACAAGCATCGGGATCTCCCGCAGCGCCTCTTCGAGGTCGGGGACGTGATGATGGGGATAAAACGCCGCCGACATCTGGCCGGCGTCAGCATCTCCGCCCGCGCCTCCTTCACCGAGGTGAAGTCGCTGGTGGAGAGTGTCATGAGGGACCTCTCGGTTAAGTACGTCATCCAGCCATCCTCCGTCGGGACCTACCTTGAGGGGCGGGGCGCCGACGTCATCGTCGACGGGGCGTGCATCGGCAACTTCGGAGAGATGCACCCCCAGGTCATCGTGGACTTCGAGTTAGGGTACCCAATTGCCGCCTTCGAGCTGGACCTCGAGGCCATGACCGAGGGGAAGCTGGAACGCGTGGCGTGACCGAAATCGTTAAAACCCTCAAGGAATGTGGCCACCACAGGCCGAGGTAGCTAAGTCCGGATCACGGCGCCAGCCTTGAGAGCTGGTGGTGCTCTGCACCCCGGGAGTTCGAATCTCCCCCTCGGCGCTCTCCTTTTCCTATGCTTCTGCAAAGCCCGGGTCAGTGAGGTCGCCGCCAAGAGCGGACAATACCTTAACCGACGTAACATCTCAGTAACATAGAAGTTCACGCCCACCATCCCCCCTCTGTGCGACCGAGGGACTTCCTGGGCAACAACGCCTACATGATGGTGACCGCGCTGCTCATCGCCCTGGTCTTCGGAGGCTTCCCCGAGGCCTATCCGAAGATGAACAAGGACGTGGCCATGGGGGCCCTCATGGTCATGATGTCCTTCTCTCTCTGCAGCATGACCTTCAAGGGGTTGCAGCTCAGGGACCACATTCTCTCGGTACGCGCCGCCTTCGCCCTATCCTTCATCCTGTCCACGGGAACGACGATAGCAATGGCATTCCTGTTCGTGGGAGACGTTAGGAACGGGTGGATCCTGATGGCGGCCGTGCCCTCGGCGGTCTCCGTCATACCCTTCACCCTCGTCCTGGGAGGCGACCTCGAGGGGACCCTGGTATCCTCCGCCGCCCTCTACCTTATAGCGCTGGTTCTGACCCCCTTGCTCACGCTGGCGTTCATCGGGCATGCGGTGAGCGTGGTGACGCTCTTGTGGTACGTGGGCATGCTCATAGCGGTCCCTGTGATCGTATCCCGCCCCCTCAGGCGGGCGAACATCGATCCCTACAAGAGGAGCATGGTCATCAACATCGCCTTCGCGGTCCTGGTAATCTCCGTCGCCGGTGCCAACCGCGCTGTCTTCCTGTCCGAACAGGGTCTCCTCATCGCCCTATTGGCGATGGCCTTCGTGCGCACCTTCGTCTTAGGGATCGCCTGGGAGAGACTGTCCCGGCGCAGGGCCGTACCGTGGGCTCAGAGGGTGCCCCAGATCCTGTTCGCCACCCACAAGAACACCGGGATGGCGGCCGCACTGGCCATAGCCCTTTTAGGAGAGGTCGCGGCCATGCCCGCCACCATATGCATGACCGTGGACATCGCCTGGCTCATCTTCCTCAGCCACTACCTGTATCCCCACGAAAAGCGTCCAGCCCCCCGTCAATAACGCTTTTTATAATCTCGCCTCCCATTCTATGTCGATACATCATGATCCCTGAGCTAACCTATGACCAGGCCCGAAGGGCAATGGACGAGAAGGCGTTCTCATGTGACAGCACAGAGGAGATCAAGCCCCTGGACACGATCTTGGGACAGGAGCGGGCCGTCAGGGCCCTGAACCTGGGGCTGCGGATCAAGGACAAGGGCTTCAACATATTCATCTCGGGGATCCAGGGAACGGGCAGGAAGTCCGCCATCCAGGACTTCTCCACGGCCCTGGCGGTGAAGCAGCCAGTGCCGCCGGACTGGTGCTATGTCAATAACTTCGTGGACTCCTCGCGTCCACGGGCCATCTCCCTGGTGGCCGGTCAGGGGGCGCTGTTCAAGAAGGCCATGGAGCGCCTGGTGACGCAGATACCGCCTGCCCTGAGGGAAGCGTTCGAAAGCGCGGAGTACGCCAAGCAGCGTGAGGCCGTCGTCCAGAAGATTAACCAGGAGAGGAACGAGATCGTGGCCAACATCAACGCCCTGGCCAAGGAGGTCGGGTTCCTCCTGCAGCCCTCGCCCGTGGGCATCGCCCTAACGCCCATCGTGGAGGGTCGGCCCCTGAACGATGCCGAGTTCCAGCAGCTTCCCCCGGCGCTGCAGAAGAAGATCAACGAGGAACGCGAGGCGCTGAACAGCAAGATGGGGGAGATGTTCCGGCCTCTCCAGGAAACGATGCGCAAGGTGGACAAGGAACTGCTGGACCTGAACCGTAGGGTGGCAGCGTTCGCCGTGGTTCCTTACATCGGCGGGGTGCGCGACGAGTTCCGCGAGAACCATGAGGTCATAGAGTACCTGGAGGAGGTGCAGAACGACATTGTGGACAACGTGCCCCTGTTCCTGAGCACTCCTGCAAAAGAACCGAACGCGCCGGTGGTCGATCCCACCCGCAATTACAGGGTCAACCTCATTGTCGATCATTCCAAGACGGTCGGCGCTCCGGTCCTGTCCGAGTTCAACCCCACGTACGTTCGCCTGTTCGGCTACTCCGAAAGGGAGGCCAGGTTCGGGGCGCTGGTCACCGATTACACCATGATCCGCGCGGGCACCGCCCACCTTGCCAACGGCGGGTACCTCATCATACCGGTGGAGAGGATGTTCCAGGACCCCATGGTATGGGAGGGTCTGAAGCAGACCATCTCCACAGGCAAGCTAGAACTGGAGGACCCCGTCTCGAGATTAGGCTACATGGTGACCAAGACCCTGAGGCCGGAACCCATACCCTTCGATGCGAAGATAATACTGATCGGTAACCCCCAAGTCCACAATATCCTCTACAACCTGGACCCTGACTTCAAGGAGCTGTTCAAGATCAAGGCCGACTTCGACACGGAGATGGACCGTACGCCTGAGAACATTGAGCTGTACACCAGCTTCATGTGCTCTCTGGTAACGAAGGAAAGTCTCCTGCATCTAGATCCCTCGGCCCTCGCGGCGATCGTCGAGCACGCCTCGCGAATGGCCGATGACCAGGAGAAGATGACCACCCAGTTCGCCCGTATCGCGGACATCATCCGTGAAGCGTCCTTCTACGCGCAGCAGGAAGGCTCCAAGACCATCTCCCGGAAGCATATCATGCAGCAGCTGGAGGAGAGGGAGTACCGCTCCAACATGATCCAGAAGAAGATCGAGGAGTCGGTCACCAAGGGTCAATACCTCATCGACATCACTGGTGCGAAGGTAGGGCAGATCAACGGTCTGGCCGTGTTCAGCGTGGGCGACTATGCCTTTGGAAGGCCGTCCCGCATCACCGCCACCGTGGGGATCGGGCGCGAGGGCATCGTGGACATCGAGAGGCTGTCGCAAATGGGTGGCGCGACCCACACCAAGGGCGTCCTCATCCTGAGCGGTTTCCTGCACGAACGATACGCCCGCACCGTGCCCCTGTCCCTGTCCGCACGCCTGGTGTTCGAGCAGTCCTACTCCGGCGTGGACGGTGATAGTGCGTCCAGCACCGAGCTCTATGCCATACTGTCCGCTCTGTCGGGCGTGCCCATACGACAGAACATAGCCGTCACCGGTTCCGTTAACCAGAAGGGCGAGGTCCAGGCTATCGGAGGGGTGAACCAGAAGGTCGAAGGGTACTATGAGACGTGCAAGGCCTTGGGACTTACAGGTGAGCAGGGGTGCATGATCCCCTTCTCCAACGTGCAGAACCTCATGCTCAAGGAGGAGGTCGTCAAGGCCATAAAGGAAGGAAAGTTCCACATCTGGCCGGTGAAGACCATCGATGAGGGCATCGAGGTGCTGACGTCAAGGCCGGCGGGGGCGATGAAGGAGGATGGGACCTTCGAGGAGGGAAGCATCAACGACCTGGTGCAGAAGAGGCTGCAGGCCATGGCCGAGGCGGTGAAGGCCTTCCACCCCTGAACTGTGAATCCAGACAACATATAAATTCATAAATATACATATAGTGGCCGGGATGGGAAAATGTGCCTTTATGATCAGGGGCACCTACCACCGGCCACAACCCCGCTTAAGGATTGTTGTCCCGGGGGACGGTGCCTGAGGGTTCAAGAGCGCGCATCCGCTCCCCTGTTGGACGGGGGGATGGGCGTATGAGGTGTTACTACCTTCAGAGCGATGGAAAGTGCGACGGCCGCTATAAGGGATTCGCGTGCATAGGTGCCAAATGCAAGGCGGAGAAGGACCCGCCCTGTGAACATTATGTTCAAGGCTTCTACTGCAGCAAGTACCGCCGCTTCGGTTGCGTGGGCATCTCCAACTGCACCGGGAGCATCGAGGACCACGCCCGGGTCCGCAGGGAGAAGGCCAAGACCTGATCACAGGTCGGTATACAGCTCCTTGCGCACGCGCGGGACCATCGCCGCCATGACCGCCTGCTCAGCGAGAGCTGTGCGGTCCAATGCCCCCTTGGTGAGAAATCCAATGGCACCTACCTTCTTCTCGTCCCTCTCCCAGCCGTACAGCTCCTGGAAGGACCTGCCCACCGTCCACCCCTCGCGGACAAGCTCCGCCACGGCCGGAGGATAGCGGAAGCCCATGCCATGGCCGATGGTATAGTGTCCCCGCTGGTCCATCACCGCGCAGTACTGGATATCGTATAGCCCGTCCTCGGTGTCGAAGACCCCCGCCTCCAGGCCCACTCCCAGGTCCGCGTCCCGCATCGCCTGGGACGCCCGTACCATCGCCCCCCTGCGGGTATCCTCCCCCATGGGCTGCTCCGGCACCTCTGGGTCCACGTCCGTACCCGCTATCACCACCTCGCCGTACAACCGGGAGAGGACGTTAGTGACGGCATCGACCTTGATCCTGTTCAGGGAGCCTACATTCACCCTCAGGGGCCGTAGGAGGCGGCCTTCAACGTCGATGTCCCCCCTAATGACGCGGTGGGCCGATATGGGCAGGAAATCATCTGCCAGAACGTGGGGGACCTCTATGAGCTGCAGGGGCTGCAGACCGCGGGCGATGCGCTCGCGATTGATGCCCTCGGCCGATCTTCGGGTCTCGGGAGAGACCACTAATGCCGATATGTCCGTGCGGCGGTCCATCTGACCGGCCACGTCCTCGATGACGGCGATCTCCCAGTTTTCCCCTTTGGTGCGCAAGTACGCCCTAAGTCTCTCTTCCCTCTCGATCAGAGGGAGCACTCTGGTCTTGCGCTGACCGGCGAACTCGTCGGAGGTCAGTCCGATGATGACCTGGTCCCCGGTCTCGAAGGCCTTGTCTATGAGGGCACGATGCCCCCGGTGCAATATGTTGAAGGTACCGCCCAACCCCACCTTCATGATCAGCCGCCCACGAACAGGAGGGCCGCAATGAGGACCACTACCGTCAATCCGTACAAGATGAGGAGCTGGCGCTTCCTCTTCTTCAGCAGCTCGTTGTTAGTGACCTTGCACTCCTCGGAGCAGAAGCGATCCTCCCCTAGGAAGGCCTTTCCGCATTTGGAGCAATGGCGATGCTGGGGGATCTTCTCGGTCATGCTCGCCCCATATTCGCCTGGCGATAAAGCCTTTGCTGTTCCTTCTCTTTACTAATCCTCATATCCTTCGGAAATGTCCTCTTCCTGGACACCGGATTCATAGGCTCAGGCACATATAACGGCGTTAGGAAAAAATCTCTGACGGTCCCATTCCCTATGGTTACTGAAGGATCCCACGAGAGGTCCCTACCCTCTTCGGTCCAGCTCGTTGAGCATTATGGTGATGCAATGGTCCGCATGGTACGAGAGCGGCCCCAGCGTGAGCTTGATAGGCTCTCGGGAGAGGAGCTCGGCCTCCTCCTCTTCCTTAAGGTCCTGGTGGTCGGAGATGATGAAGGTAAGGTCCCCGTCCAGCTCCTGTGCGCGCACGTCCGCGCCGTCCTCCTTGAGGTAGACCAGGCGGGAGATGGGTTGCAAGGTGTCCAGCACCTCCTTGAAGGAGCGCTTGGAGACGTATATCCCAGGGGAGGAGCGCATCTCCTCGCCGTCCAGGTGCTTCAGCAGGGCGTTGCGCACCAAGGCACCGGTGGAGCGTTCATCGGGGTTGAGGTAACGGACCTCGGAGCCATTGATGCGTATTGTCCGCGGTGCGTTGGGCTCTCCCTGCAGCACCAGGTACACCTCCGCGTCCCGGCGGATCCCGTGGGATAGGAAGAACGAGGAGTTGATGCATCGGAGCAGGATATCCAGTCTTCCGGCGCCCCCCGCCATGTCGTCCAGCTTGAAGTCCCCGGAGGTCGCTGCCTTGTGGCCGATGACCACGAAGCGCTTCATTCGGATTGCCCCATCTCGGACGAGAACTGCTTCATCAACTGCTTGCGCAGCTTGCGGTTCCCCATGAAGCCCTTCACCGCCTTCTTGGACATGTTGTACTGCTTCAGCAGCTCCCTGACGTCCTTGCCCTCCACCCCCGCCCCGCGAGCGATGCGGTTGATGCGCGTGGACTTTATGAGCTTGGGATCCTCCATCTCCTCGTCGGTCATGGAGTCCATGATGAACTTGAATCGCCGGAGCTTCTCCTGCGACTCCTCCACGTTCATCTTCTCGCTGAGCCCGGGCATGCCTGGGAGCATGGACACCAGCTTCTTCAGGGGGCCCATGTTGGTGAGCATCTCCATCTGCTCGTACATCTCCTTGAGAGTGAAACGCCCCCCCATCATCTTCTTGACCGTCTCCGCCGCCTGCTCCTCGGACACGGTCTCCTTCGCCGCCTCCAGGAGGCTCTGCAGATCGCCCATGCCCAGCAGCCGGGATATAAAGCGCGTGGGGTCGAAAGGCTCCAGGTCGGTGAGGTGCTCTCCCACACCAATGAACACGATGGCTGCCTGGGTCTGGGCCACCGCGCTCAGCGCCCCGCCGCCCTTGGCGGTGCCGTCCATCTTGGTGATGATGACGCTGGTGACACCCACCGCATCATGGAAGGCCTTGGCCTGCGGACCCGCCTGCTGCCCCACCGCGGCGTCCAGGACCAATATGCGCTCCGTCGGCCTCACCCCGTCGGACACACGCTTCAGCTCGGAGATGAGATCATCCTCCAGCGCGTGCCTCCCGGAGGTGTCCACCAGCACGACGTCGGTGCTGGAGTAGTGTTTCATGCCGTTGGCGGCGATCTTGGCAGCGTCCTTCTCTCCGGGCTCCCCGTAGAACATGACGCCCACCTTGTCCGCGATCTGCTTCAGCTGATCGTAAGCGGCAGGGCGGTGCACATCGGCGGCGATGACCCCCACGCTCAATCCTTTCTTGTGGAAGTAACGGGCCAGCTTCCCCGTGGTGGTGGTCTTCCCCTGACCGTACAAACCGACCATCATGATGGTCTGCTTGGCCACCGGCAAGGGGCGGGGCTGTCCCAGGATGCGTATCAGCTCATCGTAGATGATGCGCACCACATGTTCCTTGGGGCTGGTCCCGGCAGGGGGCTCCTCGCTCAACGCTCGACGCTCAACCTCCTTGGTCATCTCCAGGACGAGCTTGACATTGATGTCGGACTGCAGCAGTGCCCGCTGGATGTCCCGGGTGATCTCTTTGACCAAAGCCTCATCGATATGGGAGGCGCCGGTGATCTTCTTTAGCACGTTCCGGAGAGATTGCCCGAGGTTTTCCAGTACCATCTGCGCACCAGGTCAGCTGAGAGCCTAATACCGCTTTAAATGTTGTCCTCCGATAGTTCTCCCAGGTCAGAAGGTGAGAGCCTCCCCGGGCTTCAGGACCGATACCTTGGTGGAGGTCTTCTTCTCCACCATCTGCTTGAACTCCACGGGATCGGCCTTGAGCATGTGCATGGGCACGACTGTGGAGGGGGATATGATCTTCACCGCCTCCACCGCCTCGGCGATGTCCATGGTGAACCTGCCGCCTATGGGAAGGAAGGCCAGGTCGATGTGTCCCAGCTCTCTCATCTCCTCGATGAGCCCGGTATCGCCGGCGTGGTATAGGCGACGTCCTTCCACCTCCAGGACGAAACCGACGCACTCTCCCTTCTTGTGGAAGGTCATGGAGCGTGAGCCTTGCGGAGTGTAGGCGTGGACCATCTCGATCTTGATGCCCTCAAGCTCTATCGATTGCCCCGCGGTCACCGCTCTTCCGCCGAGGGATATCTTGCTCAGGCTCTTTTGAGGTGCCAGTATGACGGTCTTCTCGGCGGTGAGCTGCCTGACGATGTCCCTGTCAACATGATCGGAGTGATGGTGCGAGATCAGGATCAGATCGGCGGTGCCAAAACCTTGGGGCAGAGATCTCCCCTTCCCCACTGGAATTAGCGACCTGAGGATGTCCCCCATGGAGCCCATCATGGCGGGATCGATGTACACTATGTGATTTTCCGTCCGCACTTGTACGAACGACTGCGGGTACCATCGGACCTTCAAAAAGACCCAGGGTATAATGCGATAACATGACTTAAGTATTGTAGAATATCCAAAAGGAAGTGGGAAGGGCTAGCTCTGTCAGAAGGGATGGGATGCACTCTGTAAACTAGCCCAACGCTTCCCGCTTCTAATATCATCTCAGTGATATTTATAGCTTGTGCAACAGGTAATGAATATTATACTGTAGAAAAAATATGGCATTAAAAGGGGTTTGGGAGTAAGCATTTTAGAGATAGCCAGACTTCTGAAGCGCCATGATGTCCTCAGTGCTGAGCTTCTCTCCGGCCTTGAAGCGGTCGAAGATCTTTTCCGCTTCTTCCTTCGCAGAAGCCTCATCATCCTTCTTCTTAGCCTTGCGGGCCTTCTGCCTCATGCCTGCGATTATCTTATCGTAGTCATGGACCTGTCGGATGTTCTCGATGTGCTTCTTATGCTCCTCGTCGGCATTGAGCTTGTTGGCGATGAACGCTTCCTGAGCGGCGTCGGCCTCTTTTCTAAGGGAATCGGCCTGCTCATAAAGCTCGATCATGGAATCATGCTCCGACTGGGCCTTCTCAGCGCAGTCGGACACATCGTGGTGATGACCCTCGGCCTTATCCTTGGCCTCGCGCAGTTCCTTGATGGCGTTCTTGACCTCTTCGTTCTGGTCGTAGGCCTTCTCCCTCTCCTTGATCTGGGATTGGAGCTGCCCCATCTGGTCGATCAGCTCCTGTTCCTTCTCCTTGGTGAGGACGGAGGTCATCTGCTTGAACTCTAGGTTCTTCAGCTCCTTCTTCAGCTTGGAGACCGGGGGTCCGTTCTTGGGGAGGTTATCCTTCTTGATCTTAGTGACCTTTTCGTTCAGCTCGTTGACCAGCTTGTTCCATTTGTCCCGCTCCTCCTTGGCCTCACGGACCTTCACGTTAAGCTGGTCCCTGGCCTCGCGGTGTTTGGCAGCCTGATCTACAAGTTCTCTGACCTTCGCGTTCAGAGAGTCCCTCTTCTCAACCCATTCCCTGGTCTTCTCATTCAATTCGTCGCGGACTTTACGATGCTTTTCAGCCTCGACGTTATGGAGTTGACGCTTCTGTTCAAGCTCCTCCAAGAGTTCAGTCATACGTTCACACTCTATTAGCAAGCGAATAAAATTGCTTGGCAAATATGGGCATACTGACACTCGTTTATAATATTTGCTATTTTGAGGTCTGGCATTGCAGCCAGGCCAGAGAATTACTTTTCACCCTCGTCGGAGGCCTCGTTGTCGAAATCCTCACCCTCACCGCTGTCAGAGCGGGACTCAGGCTCCAAGCGGACCTCATGCCAGTCGTTCCCGAAGCGATCGGCGCCCCCGGTCTTGAGCTGGAACTTGACCCTCAGATGGCCGTCCTCGAAGAAAACATAGGCGTTCTTGAGCATGGACAGGTATAGCGAGACTCTTTTGCCTTGCTGTGACAATCGACGCTCCTGGCATACCAGTAGGCCAGCGTCCTCGAGGTCCTTGATTCGCCGGTAGCAAGCAGCGATGGGGATCCCGAACTTCATAGCGATGTCCTGGGCGGAACGAGGCACCCTGACCGTGGCCACTAAGATCTTGACGGAGTACTCATCGGTCAGCAACTGCGATACCTGCAGTACGTCTATAGCCATCCCCCCCGGGCGTCCATTTTCAGCGGTTGCCCTGGCCGTTGTATCCATTGTTCGCCCGTCCTCTTCCCAACACCGTTTTTCTGCTCAAGGAGAATGTTTGAACTGTAATAATGGTTGTGGAACGTTCTATTTTCAGATAGATTTGTTAGTATATATACCGACCCGGCCTTTCTCCAACTAAGCCTTTCCGGTCTGCTCTCCGTGGTGCTCACCTACATGGACCATCTCGGTCTCCGGGAGGTAATCGATCTCAACATTGAACCGGCCGTTGGTGAAGGTTACCTTAGCTACGCTCACGGCGCATTGGTAGTAGGAGACCTTCTTGCCCCGGTACACCTCTTCGTAGCCTACACATTTTACCAGGCCGAACTCTTCCATGCGTGCCACCCGACGATAGGCCACGGCGATGGGTATACCGCAGCTACGGCTGAGCTGCTGCACCGACATCGGGTGCTTGAACGTCGCGGTCAGGATCTTGCCGGCATAATCGTCGGAGATGAGCCGGGAGAGCTCCTCATCGCGGGAGACATTTTCTTCCATCGAACTAGAAAAGTCCGAGGCATTTATATTTTTTCTTATATTAATATCATAGCTGATAGGTACCACCCCCTCAGATCATCGGTACTAGGCGGGGAGACGGTAGTCTGTCATCCATGCCTGCGAAGTCCAGATAGTAATATGGTGTGTGCGGCTTCATCCCTCCGGCCATCACGCAGCCGGCCATGTTCTCGAACCTGATGTGTATCTTAGCCTGTTCCCTCAGGGAATCCAGCGAGCAAGAGGTGGAGGAGGCTATGGCCATGACCACGTGCCCGTTCCGCCTCATGGCGTCGATGTGGGCCAGGGTCTGCTTGAAGACGGTGGAGCCGTACACTCCCTCCATGGCATCGAAGCCCAGTATGCTGAGGTAGGGCCCGGAGGACTCTCCTAGCATGTATTTCATCGAGGACATGCGCAGGTCCTGTCCGGCGTCCTCGCCCTCGATGGCTGTTATGAAAGGCAGATTCTGTTCCTGGGAGGCCTCGGTGTCCAGGATGCGGAAGCCCTTGGTCAGCGCTTCGCCGTTCACGAGCATCTTCATCTGCTCATCTATCAGGGTGTAATCGGTGGCGTACATGGGAAGCCAAGCCACGCCCCGCCCCTTCATGAGGAAGTCACTGATGACACCCAGCTCCAGGCAGCGGACCACGTCCTGATGAACGTCCAGATCGAACTCCAAAAGGACAAGCGATCCTCGGGGAAAGCCTCCTATGAACTTATCCATGTAGGCATTCCCGGACGATACTGTCCTGGGAGTGGGGTCCGGTATGACCTCATGTCGTTTCATCTTCTCAGGGATCTTGACCCATGTGGGCTCGAAGACGGACATCCTGCCGCCTGTCAATGTAAGGTAATACTTCCACTGGTCCACGCCCACGCCGCGGAGCTTCTCTATGACCATCTGCCGCACCCGGCGTCCGCCACGGTCCTCAGAGACCATCTGGATGACCCCGTCCCCGAGGTAGTCGAGCATGGTCTTGCCCGATTCCTCCAGAGTGTACACGATATTGGTCCCAGAGTTCTCCACGAGGTCCTTCTGAAGCGTGTTGATGATCCTCGCTGACCCTATGCCGTAGCGTTCAGAGAGAGCGTCTATGGAGTCGACCACCATCAGGGTCTTGCGCGGGAGGTTGGACTCCGCGAGGTCGTAGGCGACCTCCAGTTCGGGAAGCATGATGCCCAGGTCCAAAGTGATCTCGTCATCGGTGATCTCCCCGGTGAAGCCTCCTTCCTCCTCCCCTCCTACCTCTCCCGCCTCCACCTGCCCCTCCAGCTTCTGCAGCTCGGAGCGGACCACGGTGAGGCTGTTGTCCTGGTGGTTCAAAGCTTTCAACAGGTCCTTCGCCGCGGCGATGGTCAGTTGCTGGCCGCCGGGCGACTCGGCGAGCATGGGTGCTTCCTTATTACGCCGGAGGAAGGTCTTGCCGGCCTTGAGGATGTTGTCCCTCTTAGCACGATCGCGTGCCCAGGGGAACTGACGGAACAGGGCCTCGTCCGAGACCCTAGTAGAGAGATAATAATCGGGCTGCTCCTCCGCGAGCTCTTCAATGATCTGCAGGGCAAGGGTGGTCTTACCGGTACCGGCGTCTCCTTTGAGCATCAGCGAATGCCCTCCCGGCGCTCGCATGAAATCCAACAGTACCTGGGGTATCTTACCCCTGTGATTCTCCGAGGATGGGGAGGACAACATATATTCAGCCCTTTCCATAATTGCTGGCCGCATAATTTGCCGTATCAATATAAACTCCTTTCGGCCCGATTACCACACTGGAAGAACCAAAAGGGAGCCAGAATTAGAAACAATTTATGAAGCGCAAATAGACGCGCTCGATGACCTCGCAGAACGCGCTCAAATACGGATCGATGCGACGAAAAGCCTGGATGTTCTAGTCGCAACTAGGACGGGGGGCGTGTGATGCATCCGATGACCCGGGAGCGGATCACCTACGCCGCGATCGCGGGGATCATGTGCGTCCTTGTCGTGTTCGGATTATTCTCACTGTTCATCAAGGCGGGGTGCCCGTGATCGTACCCCTCTCACTGCTCACGATCCTTAGCTCAAAATCTAGGGATGCACCCCGGATGGGATGCAAAATTCCTTTGTGTGCGTGCACCACCCCCCGCCAAAAAGGGTGGTCAAAGGACCGCAGAAAGACTGCTGGATAAGGGGGAAATCGAGGAATAAAGGGTCTCGGTCGGTCGCTCGGACCGTCGCCTCCCGTCCTCTTTTTCCCCGGCTGGCACCGACGCGGAGCAGCCCGACGGGGTCGGGCTAGCGAAAGCGCCGCTAGCGCACGAGGGGCGGACGGACGCTGACAAGCGTCCGGAGCGCCCCGGAGAGGCAGAAGGGGTGCGCACACACACAAAGGAAATCGGTGCAAGGAGGACGGAAATAATGGATCAATGGAGCACTCAAGAGGGGCGTGTGCAGCGGTTCTATCGCGTCATGAGCGCGATCGAGGGCCGGACCGAGTATGATGAGAGCAGCGGATATGTCCTGACGACCAAGGACTTCCGCTGCGCCGTGACCGAGGCGCTTTGCGTGGTTGATAAGAGGAGCATCAGTGACTGGTTCAACCGCTGCGTTGACCTCGGGTTCATCGTGAAGCTGGGGAATACTGGGAACCTCCACTATGCCAAGGAAGCGTGGAGGAACTCCCCGATATATAGGGCCGCGAAGGAGCGTATGATCGACGCCGAGCTCGTGAACGCCGGTGACGTGCAGCTCATCGACAAGAGGCGGTCGCGATGAGCGGCTCGGAGATCGCAACGGAACCGCTGCCATCGGAGATCGGAAACGACCCGTTATGGCGCGAGGCCAAGCTCACATTGGAGGTTTACCAGGGACTCGGTTACTCGGTAGAGGACATAGAGCAGATTCACCGCTGGGAGGGCGTCATCGTCCGGAGGATTAAGGAGGTGGTCCGGTGACCCCTCTCCATTTTATCACCTGCCCCTGCGGATGCGGCCACATCACCCGCTACGGCCACGGGCACGGCAAGAAGTCAGCAAGGGAGTGCATGATAGGACACGTCTCCAGGATGCACGGCAAGACCATGGACGAGGCCAGGAGGCTCGTGGACGCGCGGTGCCCCATGGCCGACGGGGCGGACCTCGACCTATGCATCGCTCAATACGAGGAGCAGAGGGAGCGAGGGGTGGTGCAGTGACCGCCTCTACCTGCGTGTGCCCCCACTGCGGGGAGATCGCCACGGTCATCGATGACATGGGCGACAGGATCATGATCTTCCTCGCGGACTGGCACGGCGAGGGCAACGACGCCGAAAAGCGCCGGCACACCGTCAACGGAATCATAGAGGGCCTCAACGAACCGACAGCCACGGTCTACAAGAGCGTCCTCGACCTGGTGGAGAACAAGCTCATCGAAAGCCCCGGGAAGGTGGCCACGAGCCTCAGGGGCAAGGCTAACTACTATGTGCTGACGGACAAGGGCCACCGTGCCGTGCATCAGCTGAGGAGGTGCGAGGGATGATCGTCACCGTGGAGATCCTGCGCCCGACCCCGTCGATCTACCAAGCGGATGGCAACTACATCGACCCCATCGTCGGCCGGAGGTACGAACTGGACGAGGAGTCCGCGGCCAGGCTAATACGGAATCGCTTCGCCAGGGTGGTGATTGACGAATGAGCACCGATCCCGAGCTCCAGCCCCAGGACGTGAGGAGCGAGAGGGACCGCGTCCTGACGTACGTCAATGACTGCAACGAGGGCGTCAGCTGCATCAGCGCGTCCATAGGCACCGGCATAAAGCGCTCCGCCGTCGAGAGCATCCTCAAGAGCCTCGTCGAGGAGCATGTCATAAACAGCGCGTGGAACGGCAAGGGCTACTGCATGTACTACCCGTGCCCGGGGCCGATGAAGGCCAAGGGGGTCTCCCCACCAGCGCAGAAGGACCGTCTCGCAGGGTACGAGCGGAAGATCGATGCCGGCGAGATACCGACCCCGGACCCAGATGCCGACAGGGCGGCGCCCGACTGGTTCCCCCTAGAGGCGAGGCCAAAGAACAAGTGCCAGTTCTGCGGGAAGATCGTGGAGAAGTACCTGTGGCAGCACGAGAACTACTGCAAGGAGAACCCGGACCACAGGACACCGCCGGGAGTGGCCACCAAGAAGCGCAAGGAGCGAATGGAGGAGCCATCGACGCCCGTCGAAACCATGGTGCTCGATATCGCCCGGGATCCTCCAGGAAGTGACCAACAGCTGACGGAGGGGCCGGAGCCGATAGACGACACGGTGCCACCGTTGAGCGCGGACCAGAAGATTGCAGCCGTAATGCTAACGGCCCAGGTAGAGTCCAACGACGTCCAGGAACCGGTACTAAGCCAGAGGCAGACCTCATCCAACGATGTCCAACCTTTGTCCAAGCTCCAGGATCCCCTCGCCCTGTTCGCGCAGCAGCACCGCATCCGGGTCGGCCGTGAGATCTCCAAGCTTAAGAGGGTCGAGAGGAAGCTAAGACGCAGGGCAGCAGCTGCCGAGGCGATGGCCGATAGGGTCCACGCGGCGAGGAGGACGAAGGAGCGGGAGCTGCGGAGGTTTGAGAGGGAGCTCGCGGAGGTGGGCTCGTGATGTCCGCCCGCATTGACGGGGCATATTACGACGAGGCGCAGGATGGCGCACGCCTCACCACTCAGCTCGAACGTGTAAGGCACGTCCTCGAGGACGGGCGCTGGCATACCGTCGCCGCCATCGCCCAGCTCATAGACGCCCCGGAACCGTCCGTGAGCGCCCAGATCCGGAACCTGCGTAAGGAGGAGAACGGCGGCTACACGATCGAGACCAAGCGGGCCGGGGGCGGCCTGTTCGTTTACAGGCTCGTGCGGGGTGAGGAACGTTGACCACTGGCGCGAAATATTACGTTCAGGTCCCTCGCCCTTCCCCCATCGGCGGCATCAACATGCTAACGCTGGGTCCGTACATCTCGCTCACAAAGGCCCGGGCCGCGCTGGAGGTGCATAAGAAAAAGCTTACCGCCCTGATGAACACTGCCCAGGGCTGGCCGAGCATCTGCATCGTCAAGGTCATGGAGGAGCACCACGTGGCGGAGGCCGGACCATGATACTCAGGGCCCAGCACAGAGAGGTCACCATCGAGCTGGATGACCGTGAGAGGATCATCCTCTACCTGGCCCAGGACCTGCCGTTGCCGGAGAGCAAGTACGACGTCAAGGCGCTCCCCCGGACCGTGGCACGCATGGTTGAGGCCCTGCACATCACCCGCACCGTTCTGTACGCTCTGCTCGAGAGCATGATGGAGGAGTTGATCATAGCGCACCATCCGATAGCCCTCAAGACCAAGACCGTCGGGGGCTACTCCAACGTCTATGTCCTCACCCCGGAGGGCAATCTCCTGGCAGAGGCGCTCCGGAGGCGGGCCATATGAGACTCCGCGTCAAGGCCGGGCGGCTGTCCATCGACCAGTCGCCGGAGGAGCGCGTGGTCTTGCATCTAGGCGGCCTCAATGAGCTGCCGGAGACCAAGTTCGACCCGAACGGCTACAAACGGACCGCCACTGGCATATCGGCGGCCACCGAGATCCCGTACCCTACGATGGCCCCGCTCCTGAAGAGGATGCAGCACGACGGCATTATCGAGCTCCATGACGTGCAGTACCGGACCGACGCCCGCCAGGGCCATGTTTACGCTTACGTGTACGTCCTGACGACGGACGGCCATATGCTCGCAGAGGAGATACGGAGGCGAGTGGTATGAACGTCCGCTTAAAGTGCAACTGCTGCGGGAGGACCGCCGAGGGGACGGTCGGAGAGCTGCATGCCCTGGGCTGGCGCTCAGTGACCAGGCGTAAGGGTAAACGCGATAAGACCATCACGGAATGCCCGGAGCACCGCGGGATCATGACGGGGCGAGAGTAGTGACCCCGAACCACGATCTCAGGATCCCCCTGATCTATGCCGTGGCCAGGGACAACGTGCTCATATCCCCGGATGTTCTGGACTTCCTGCTGACCGTCCCGCAGACGGTGCAGTTCACCAAGCGCGTGATAAAGGACCTGAGAGCAGATGGCACGGACCCTCTGGTGCTGAACCGCGACCACATCGTGCAGTGGACGATGAAGGATCCGGCAAACAGGAGAGTGGTCCGCTGAGTGTATACCAGTATCAGAACACACCATACGAATGGAACAAAGCCCAGAGCGAGAAGAACATCGGGACAAGAACTTGGAGCAATTGGATCCATTGGTCCCGGTTCAATGGTCGACGGTTCTTGGTCAGGTCAGCACCAAAGGTGAGGTCTTCGGCTGGATGTCTCAATCTTCCTAGTGGTGGAGCATCGGTCATGGACGGTCGAAAGACTGTCCTGGGGCTTAAGCTCATGGCAGACGATTTCGCGGAGGGATCGTTCTGACAAAACCAAAGCGCCGCCGGGATGGGAGCGGTAAGTACCTCCCTCGCGCCCAGATACCCCGAAGCGAACAGCGGCCAGATACCCCGCCTTCAGGTGGAAAGAACAAGCCGTCGACGGAGGGACATCTGGCCGCAGTGCCCGAACGGTCATCTGGCCGTCGATGCTGTGAGGACTGCGGGCAGGAGCTCGAGGAGCAGCGCGTGATCATGCGGGGGCATGTTATCTACATCTCGTCATGTCCGCGATGCTGCCCGGAACCATTAAGTGTGCTACAAGGAAATTAAGAGGGTATAGAATGGCCATATTTGACGAGGTAAAAATAAGCTAACAGCTTTATTTTTGAATTTAATAAGTTAATTTTTTATACTGAATATTATACTTTCTATTCTGCCGTTGGAGAACTTATAAAACCTTCGCGGCAGGAGATCGATTATTGATAGGAATGTTAATAGCGGTAGCCATCGACATAGTGAACCACCTCAAGAAGCTGATAGTTGCTGCAATAGGCCTATATGTCGCCTGCATCTACCTTAAAGACCTCTTGGGGTAAAAAAACCATTAGGCGGGTCAACCGCCCTCCCCTTTCCTCTAATAATTACTCAAATGAGGTTATCGAACCCTCCACCAAGATAAGCTCGTAACAACCAAAGGGACACCTTAGCGATTTCATTCAAGTGGGAAACGATCCAGAATTTTATCGAATATTTATCTACCATACCTTAATATATGTATCTTCGGCCCAGCCGAACATACATCCTCGGAAAATGTTTGTCGGTAATTCGCGCTTGAAAATACTGGATGGTACTATTCGAGTGTCCATACACGGATGAGAAGTCCAATAACACTGCCACCTAGATTATCAGGGCGCCTATGTCGCCGAAGAAGCCCCCCAAGATATCAAAGAAGGTCGCCAAACCCACGAGCAAGGGGAAGAGTCCCGCAAAGTCTCCAGCCAAGCGAGGCCCCGGTCAGCCCACCCTACTGACGCAAAAGGTATCAGACACGATCTGCAAGAACCTAGAGGAGGGGCTATCGCTCAAGGACTCGGCCATCCTCGCCGGCATTGGATATACCACAGTCACCGACTGGCAGCGCTGGGGACGCGAAGGCAAGAGCCCGGCATACACGGAATTCTCGATGGCGATAGAGCGGGCCAGGGCCGCGGCCAGGAAGCGATGGATAAAGTCCCTCAACGTCGAGGCCTCCAAGACCACCGCCCCGGACCTTAGCGCCGCTAGGTACATGCTCGCGCACAGCGACCCGGAGAACTACGCCGAAAGGCAGAGCATCGACGCCAAGATAGAGCACAAAGGAGGGCCGTCCATTGTCATCCGCCACATCCCGGCCGACTACCGGCGAAAGTGAGCCGGAGCCGGTCGAGTTCCTTGACCACTTCCACGACTTCCTTTTAGATCCAGCCACCAGGGTCAAGGTCATGGGGGGCGGCGCCGGCAGCGGCAAGTCCTTCAGCGTCTCGCAGCACCTCTGCATGCTGCTCATCTGCACCGATGACCTGGTGATCAGCGCTGTCCGCAAGTACCGCCCGAGCCTCAAGCACAGCAGCTGGCGCGTGCTCAAGGACCAGCTGCGGCGCCTCGGCCTGAGCGTCGGGACGAAGAACGCGGACGTCCTGGAGAACAAGACCGACCTCACGCTCACCTGCGAGGCCACGGGATCGATCATTGACGGCATAGGGCTCGACGACCAGGAGAAGATCAAGAGCTACGAGACGAACGTGGTGTGGGCGGAGGAGGCGACCGAGCTCACCAGGGAGGACTTCATGCAGCTCGACCTCCGGTGCCGGCGTTCCACCAGGGCGCCGAACTGGGATCTCCTACTGGGGGAGGACGCCAAGCGGAAGAAGCGACAGCTCAAGATCAGGAACCTCATGACGAATAAGCTGATCCTTACCTACAATCCCATAGACAGCAACCACTGGGTCATCAAGGACCTGGTGGAGAGCGCCGATCCCCGCGTGGGCCGCCACCACAGCACATACCTGAACAATCCCTACCTGGACGAGGCGACGGTCACGCAGATCGAGCACCTCATCGATCTCGATGAGAACTGGCACCGAGTCTATGCGCTCGGCCAGCCGGGCGTATTGCAGGACCTCATCTACACGCGGTACGAGATCTTGCCCTACGCAGTATGGCCTGAGGCCCTGCGGGACCGGGACCCCACGGCATACGGGGAGGATTTCGGATACAACAATCCCTCGGCCATCGTGGCCGGCTGGAACTATGATGGGGCCTGGTACCTGGATGAGGTGCTGTACGAATCGAAGCTGACCAACCACGCGTTGATGGCCCGCATGGACGCGGAGGGCGTGGACCATACCGCGCCCATCTATGCCGATAGCGCGGAGCCGGACCGCATCCAGGAGCAATGCTCCGGGTTCGAGGGGAAATTGGAAGACGGGCGGGAGGTGGCCATCGATTCCTTCAACGTCCTCCCGGCGGACAAGAGATCATTGAAGGCGAGCATCGATCACGTGAAGGCGCAGCGCTTGATCATCAGTGCGGAATCGGTGAACCTAATCAAGGAGATCCACGGGTACAGGTGGCGGCGCACCAAGGACGGTGTGGTCCTGGACGAGCCGGTCCCGTTCAACGATCACGCCATGGATGCCATGAGATATCTCATATGGACGAGCCGGGAGGAATCGGGTGACGGGGATTATGACGCTCTCAACCGGGCCGGCGGCAACAGCGTTCAGAAGGCCATCGCCCGAAATGTGGACGAGGACGCCTACGCGGGCATGCGAGCGTTCGGCGGCTCCAGGTTCCCCTACTAACCTATACAGGATAGAAATATCACAGAAAGGCTAATGATTGCGTTGTGCGATATGTCAATGGGGTGCACTCAACGCCACGGAAAGGATCCAAGCCAACGTCCAGCTCGACAGATGCCCAGATATCCGCCTCCCTTCCCGCCTCACCCGGCGCGGCGATGCAGGAAGAGATACAGTACGAGCCGAACAGCGCCCAGGAAGGTGCTGTCTACGTCTACCGTGGCGGCATCGGCTTCATACCGAGGCAGATCGACTCCGACGTCGTCCTTGAGGTCCTGCGGAATCACCTTATCGTCAAGTCCAAGACCAAATTGAAGCGCCTGGTGTTCAGGGACAAGTACAAGCTAAATGTCACCAATCCCCAGGGGGAGCCGGACGAGGAATTGGCCGAGTACATGCAGCGCATGTTCGACTCGCCCCGCGTGGCCCTATGGTCCAAGATGATGATGGCCTTCAACGACATTATCGATTGGGGGCCGGCCCTGTACAATCCCGTATGGGCCAAGGAGGGCAACGAGTGGGTCTTGAAAGCGCTGCGCCATCTTCCTCCCGAATCATTCTCCGTACAAGCACCAGTGGCCAAGCATGAATTTTCCGAACTGCTGCCGGGCATCGTACTGGACGAGGATACAGGGGAGGTGCAGTTCTGGCAATCTCTCGATATGACCTCCCGACCGTTCCTGGTCAGGAACGTGTACATGGTCAAGGATCCCACATGCTCCCAGATGGCGGGCGAATCCCAGGTGGCGGTCCTCGTCGGCCTGATCAGAGAGTACAATTTCTGCCGGAAGGTGCAGATGCAGCAATGCAACCGCATCGGGGCCGGGAACATCTTCATCAAGTTCACCAACAAGCCATCGAAGGACGACATCGCCTGGGCCAACGCCATCCTCGAGAATTGGGGCAACAATACCGCCTTCTCCCTGAAGGCCAACATGGAGGTGGATGGCATCGACGTGACGGAAACGAAGGTGGCCATCATGACGATTGAGGAGCTGAAGCAGGAGATCGACGATTTCTTCTCCCCGTCCAGCATGATAAAGCGGCAGGAGGGCACGCTGGGCAGTACGGGCAACGCGGAGAACGATGCCACCGACGCTTACATCTTAGGCTGGCACTCCATTCTGGAGCAAGCGTTCCAGCCCCTCGTGCAGACGTACCTCGACGTGAACGGCTTCGAGGACTACCGCGCAGAGATCGACATACCGGCCCCCAAGAAGGACCGGGCCAACATCATGCTCCAGCAAGCGAAGATCGCCAGTGATACCGGCGTGGCCCTCATCAACGAGGTAAGGGAGAAGTTAGAGCTGCCGCCCTTGGACGACAAGGGGAAGCAGGAGCTGCTGGCCGAGAAGGAGCTGTTCCATCCCGCCCCGCCCGCATTGGTCCCGCCCAACGCCGAGGAGGCAGAGGGCGAGGAGGAAATCGAGAACAAGGAGCCGGATAGGAGCGAGGAGCGGAAACGGACCCTGGAGGGCGACATCGGCGATGCCTACACACGGCTAGCAGACGACATCTATGCCCGCCTGGCTGCGAGGGATGGGCAGTGATCGATCCCGGCATCGAGGCGGTGGTGAACGCGGCCTATGGGGCCTTCCAGCCCGGCCTGGTCAATATCCTCGTCCAGGGGGCTGCCGCGTCCTATGCGGCCGGAGCCCTCCACGCTGGCCGCACCGTCATCGGCGGCCTCGATTTCAACATGGTATCGGATTCCGCGACCAGGTACGCGGTCGGATACCGGGGAACATTGACCGAGAAGGGCGCGTCGGTGATCAGCGGCAAGGAGGTTCCATGGCTCCGCGACCTGGCCAAGGAGGAGCGCAGTGAGATCGCCCGCATCATCGACGAGGGAATCAAGGCCGGCAAGCCCCTCGGCGTGCGGGAGTACAAGAAGGGAGGGTACCCCAAGGGGAGCGTTGCCGCCGAGTTGCAGGACTACTTCAATGCCCGGAGATCCCACGCCTCCACCGTCGCCAGGACGGAAGTGGCCCGCATCCAGAACCAGGCCACGCTGGAAACCTTCCATGATCACGGCGTGGAGAAGGTAACGGTGCATGACGGACACGCGCACGGCTCCTGCCAGGCATGCAACGAGATCGACGGGCAGATATGGACCCAGGAGTACGCTATGACCCATGACGATCACCCCAACGGGACGAGGTATTATGACGCGTACTACGGCCCGGAGCCGGCGGTGCGGGGGTGACCATGCCCTCCGGACATCCCCTCAGCGAGGAGCAGCGCAGATTCATCGACGAGCACATCGAGGACATGTTCATCAATCAGATCGCCCGGGAGCTCCAGGTGGCAAGGAAGACGGTCAAGCGGTACATCAAGCGCAAGCAGGCCTCTTGACCTATTCAGGCGATTAATGGCCTCAAAGTAGAAAGTCCAATAACCCGCGCAGGCAATGCTCTGCCAATAGCATGGCTGACGATCCCGAGCTGCAGCACTTCTCGAACGCCGAGCACCTCAACTCGAAGCACGACACCTTACTGCAGACGCTCAACCGTCGCGTAGGGCCAAAGAAGACCTTCTACGACGCCCGATGCTTCGCGCAGACCGTCGACGCCTGGGCCACCGTCCCGGTGATCTATGCCAAGGACCACCCGGACATGAGCGCCTACGACAGCGACCCGGCCGTCGAGCTTGCCCGCATCAACGGCAGGATCGTCGGCAAGGTGGAGAACCCCAAGCTGTCCACTACCGGGCACCCCCGGCTGCTGGGCGACACACGGTTCAATGACGCCTCGATGGACGCCAAGATCGCGGCCGGCGAACTGTCGCTGAGCACCGGGTTCCGGGCGCCGGTCCGCGACGGAGCGCTGGCCGGCCCGGTCCGGCCGCACCACGTCCTGGTATTCGAGGAGACCGAGAGCGATCAGCCCTGGGACCAGGGCGCCGGATTTCTGAATAAGGAGACCAAGGACATGGGCGACGAGCAGAAAGATGAGAAGAAGCAGGCCAAGGGACTGTTCGGCTTCCTCCGCAAGAAGATCAAGGAGGAGTACCCGGACATCGACCTGGACCGGACCGGGGCTGATGATCACGCAGCGGGTGACAAGCCCGAGGAAAGCAAGGACAAGGAGCAGGAAGACATGAACGCCAACGACCAGGCCGGAAAGGCCGAGATTGAGAGGTTGCAGGCGGAGCTCAACAAGCGCGACGAGGCCATCATGGCCAGGGACGCCGAGCTCCAGGACCTGAAGAACAAGGCCGATGTTCTCGAGAAGGAGAGGAAGGAAGCGGCCTGGAACGAGTTCAAGAACAAGGCCTGGGTGCCCAAGGGATACCTCCACAAGGACAAGGAAGCGGAGACCCGCCAGCGGTTCGAGAACGATCGCGCCGCCCTGTTCGAGGAGCTGCTCAACAAGAAGGATGCGGCCCCCGGAGGGGAGGATGGAGCTGAGCAGGTGGCCCACCAGAACAAGCAGGCCGCGACCACCGTCGGTAGATGGGATGCCAAGAAAGGTGAGTACGTGGAGGAGTAGACATGGGAGAATCTGGTTACATTGCACCGGGCGTGGGCCGCGTCCTCGTTGACGGCAAGCCCAGGCCCAAGTTCCGCACCGTCGAGGATGCCACCGAGTTCTACGCCGGCCGCCTCGCCATACGCGGCTCCAGCGACAAGCAGATCAAGGTCGCCGACGGCGTGAACCCCGTCCTCGGCTTCATCGGATTGGAGGGAGCAGATCCTACCTCCAAGCCTACCGACCGGAGCGTGGCCTTCGCGGCCGCTACCGATGACATAGGCATCGAGGCCCCCCTGTTAGTGGGCGGCGGATACGCCATCCTCGGCAAGCTGGCCAAGGGATTCGTGGCCGTCCAGGGCGAGGACCTGTTCTCCTGGTCCAACGGCCGCGTCGTGCCCGGTATGATGATGGGCGGCGTTCCCGCCATCCGCGTCCCATACGTGAAGAAGGCGGCCGAGTTCGATACCGGCATCATCTTCCCGGCCGGCATCATCATCGAGGACGTCATCGTCCAGGCGGTAACCGTCGCTGAATCGGCCACCATTGACATCGGTACCCTGTCCACCGAGAGCGGGGGGGATGCGGACGGCCTCATCGATGGCGAGTCCGTCGCCGTCGCCGGCTTCGTCGCGCATAACATGGTCGATGCCACTGCGGCGAACATTACCCTCGGCGCGTTGCTCGTCGAAACGGACATCAAGACCGCCGATACCACCCCGCTGTTCTACTCGCAGAAGAAGATCCCCGGATACGCCGTGGACGCGGCCCGGTCCCTATCCTATACGACCTCCGATGCCACCGTGGCCGGGAACATCTATCTGAAAGTGATCAGTCCCGGCGTCGTCAAGGTCGGGAAGGCCGCTGCCGGCAAGGATGCCTCGTCCGCCGATGGCGACATAATCGTCGAGGCGGTGATCTGAAATGGCTAGCTCGCTAGAAAGGGCCGCGAATTACCTCGACCGCCAGATGGTCGAGCCGCTTCGCCAGGCGCTCATCGCCCGGCGATTGTTCCAGAAAGTGTACACCCTGCCCGCCGGCAAATGGAACGTCGATGTGGACAGGATCAGCGACATGAACGAGGCGCAGATCGCCTACGGCATGCCGAGCGAGGAGGGTTCCCGCGATGCTATCAACATCACCCGCGAGAACTTCCGGCTCCCCTTCCTCTGGAAGGACTACGAGATCGTGCGGAGCGACCTGGAGGCCTTCGCCTCCGAGGGCATCAACATCGAGAGTGCATCCATGCTTAACGCCGCCCGCAAGCTGGCCGAGAAGGAGGAGGACCTGCTCATCCAGGGATGGGCTCCCAAGGACGACGCCAAGTACGTCATCAAGGGGCTCTACAACGTGGCCGGGCAATCCTACACCACGAGCAAGGACTTCGGCACCTTCGGTAACGCCATCGCGGCCGTATCCGGCGCTAGATCGAAGCTATGGGAGAAGGCGGTCAACGGGGTGAACTTCAACCTCGTCATCAACCCCGCCCAGTTCGCTGAACTGGATGCGTCCCAGGATACCGGCATCGATGAGATGCAGAAGGTCCTGCGCCTCCTCAATCCCGTACCCGGCGCGTACCCTGGAACCGTGATCCAGAGCACCAAGATCGTGGCGGGGAAGGGCCTCATGGTCCCGGTCGATAACGCCGGCACCTACTTTGACCTCGTTCGGGCCAGCGATGCCAAGAACGAGCTGGGCATCGATAGCAAGCACCCGCAGACCTCGCCAGTCTATGGCAGGACCTGGGAGTCCCTGTTCCCGAGGGTGAAGCACGCCGACGCGCTTTGCACGTTGACGGCCATCTAAACCACTTCCATGATTTCATTTTGGAGGTAATTGACATGGCAATCCACGACAAGGCAGAAAAGACCCACATTTGGGAAACCAAGATGAGGCGGACCGGGTTCTACGACCCGGAGAACAAGTACTCCAAGATGCTCCAGCAGGGCATGCCTCAGCAGCAGGTGATCGATATGGCCAAGGATGCCGGCGATTACCTCGGCAAGGTCGATACCGAGGGCAACGTGGCCCTCAATGCGGGCCTCGCGCAGATCATCGACCTCATCATCGGGGCGCAGACCACCCCCACATGGGCCACTCCGTACATCGGCGTGGGTGATTCCGCTACCGCCGCCGTCGCGACACAGACCGCGCTCCAGGCCGCCACCAACAAGGCGTATGCGGCCATGGACAGCACCTATCCCAAGCGGTCCAGCCAGACCGTGCAGTTCAAATCCACCTTCGCAGCCGGCGTGGCATCGTTCACCTGGCAGGAAGTGATCGTCCTCACCGGGAACGGCACCGGCACCGGATTGAACCGCAAGGTAGGCGCGTGGGGCACCAAGGGGGCCAGCGATAGCTACTCCATGGAAGTGGACGTAACCCTCTCGTGAGGTAGCTAGATGACCGTCGTCGCCAACAACGTCGTGGAAGGTCTGCTCACCTCGGATACGGGGGAGTGGATCACCGTCGTTGAAGCGGCCGGGCCTACCAATGCCCGATACCACAATATCTGGACGTGCGTAGAGGTATCGAGCAACCTGGCCCAAACCCCGGTCTATCTCCGCATCCTGTTGGACGGCGAGGTCGTCAACGAAGAAACCTACCGCCCCCTGGTGGCGCAGGATCCCCGCATCTGTTCTCCGTTTGGGAGAGTCCTGCTAACCGAGGGGGAGCATTCTTTAACCCTCCAATTCCGGAGCGGTCAGGCCGGTGTGACCGCCTTCTGCCGCAGGGCCAGAATAATGGTGATGCAGGACTGAGGCCATGCAGATCTCGTTCACGGAAGTGGCGGGAACGGCCCTCTCCATAAGCGCATCGGACACCTGGACCTCGTATGACATCCTAGCCAACAACGGCATCCCTGCGAGGGCCATCGTGTACATAGTGGCCGCGAACCTGGCGGATGCTGCCAACAACATCATGGGCCTCCGCACTAGCGGCTCCTCCCTGGATCGGTACCTCAACATGACCGAGGCCGAGGATGGGGGCGCTAATCTCATCGGATGGTACGTCCAGGTGGGCGCGGATGGGAAGATCGAGTACTATACCGGGGACCATACCGATACCGCGTTCTACATCATGGGCTACTGGATGGGCCTGACGTACCAGGAATATTTCGCGGAGCTATCCCTCACCACGTCCGGCGGGACGTATGCCAGCAATCACGTTTCCCTATCATCGTACTCCCCGGCCGCCGGCCGGGTCTGCACCTTCGCGTTATGCAATAACCGGACGACTACGAAGATGAGCGCCGGCGTCCGTTCCGGCGATGCGGTCTATAACAAGACCACGCAATTGCACGAAGCGGAATCGGGCGGCGTGACCGGGCAGATGATGGTCACCAAGACGGATGCCAGCAACCAGATCGAGTACTATGTCGAATCGACCACCTACGTCGATGTGTACATCACCGGCGTATTCGATGCCAACATGGGCTACGTCGATAGGTACCGGGGCAACTGCGCCGCGTCGATCACCAGCGCCAATACCTGGACAGACATGGATTGCACCTCGTACATCGGCTCGGATGGCCAGGTCGTGGATTGCGTCTGCAATCATAACCTCGTTTCGGGCGAGGTGAACGTGGGCGTGCGGATGAAGGGCTCCTCAGCGGCGCGGTACCTACCGGCCATGGAGGCAGAGGACAATGGCTACTGCGGATTCACCTGCCCCACCAAGACCGATGCCAGTGGAATCATCCAGTTCTATTCCAGCAACGCGACGTACGAGATATGCGGGATTGATGGATACTACATACCGGGCACCATCAATGAGTATGACAAGACGGCCACCGAGAGCATCGCCGGCACGGATTCCCCGGTGCTGACCAAGACCATGCTCGATCCTGATGCCGTGGGGGCGGCTGATTCGCCATATTTTGCCCCCAAGGCCCTCCTCAATGCCGAGGCCATAGCGGCCTCGGAAGCCAGCCCGCTATCCAAGATAGCGTACTTCGCGGAGGCCATCTCCGCGACCGAGGCCTCGCCCTTATCCAAATCCATCCTCGAGGGGGATGCGGTAGCTTACGCGGAGATCCACAAGATCGCCGCTAAATTGCTCCTGCAAACGGATACTATATCCAGCGCGGAGGTGCACCGCATCGTGGAGGCCATCATTGCCGCCGAGGGCATCGCGGCCGACGATGTTCCGAAGTTCGCGGCCAAGCTCATCGTCCTGGCCGAGGCCATATCGGCCGCCGATACCGAGAAGCTAGTAGAGGCCCTGCTGCTGGCCGAAACGATCACCGGGGCCGATGCGGCCTCGCTATTGAAATCAATCCTCGATGTGGATGCCATCGCCGCGACCGAGGGGCCGAGCATCCTAGCCTATCTCGCCCCGGACGCCGTGGGCCTGGTGGATGCCCCCTCGCTCATCAAATCCCTGCTCACGGCCGAGAATGTATCGGCCGCGGACGTGGCCCTGCTGATAAAGGCCATCGTGGAGGGGGAGAGCATCGTCACCGCCGAGGCCGTTATGTTCATCAAGGCCCTGGTCGACGCGGATGAAATAGGGGCCGGTGAGGCCGAGGCCCTAGCGAAGACCCTGCTTATCGCAGATAGCGCCGCCATGGCCGAGAACGGGGCCATTTTAGGCATAAGAACCCCTGATGTTGTGACCAATTCCGACGCGCCATGGCTCATAAAATCCATCATGGACGCGGATGACATCACGGCGGCCGATGCCGCGCTCATCGCCGCCAAATTGATGAAGGCAGCCGAGAGCATCGGATTGACCGAGGCTACGAGCATCACCGCCCTGATCACGATAGCGGAATCCCTCGGCCTCGCCGATGCCGTCGCCATGCTCAAATCCCTCCTCGATACCGATTCATTGGCGGCTGCCGAGGGGCCGGCGGCGCTAGGCATCGCCCTGGTGGATTCCATAGGCCTCGCCGATGCGCAGAAGCTCATCAAGGCGCTGCTGGCCGCCGAGGCCATAGCGGCCGCCGAGGGCGTAGGCATGGGCTACCGGACGCCGGAGGGCATATCCGGGGCCGATGCCGAGGCGCTGGGCAAGACCATGGAGCTCGCCGAGGCCATCGGGGCCGTGGATGCCTCCCCATTAGGCAAGGCGGTCCTGCTGGCCGAATCACTGACGGCCTCGGACATGATGGCATTGGTCAAGGGGATAGTCGAATCGGAAGCCGTAGGCCTCGCCGATGCCGTCAAGCTCATTCAATCCCTCGTCGCGGCCGAGGTCCTCACAGCCGGCGACGCGGTAGCGGTAGCCAAGGCCATCATCGAGGCCGATACCCTCGGCGTATCCGAATCAGTGAGGCTCATCGCCTCGCTCCGGAGCGCCGATGTGATCGCCGCGGAGGACGCGGTATCGCTAGCTATCGGGCTCCTGTTCCTCGTCACCGATACGATAGGGACGGCCGATACTGCTGCGCTGACGGCCCTGTTGATCTCAGAAGATGCCCTAGCGGCCGGGGAAGCGATATCTCTCGTAAAATCCCTCGAAGATGCCGACACAGTAACGGGAGTCGATGCCTGCACGAT
Source organism: Methanomassiliicoccus sp. (assembly GCA_012719175.1). Classification (NCBI taxonomy): domain Archaea; kingdom Methanobacteriati; phylum Thermoplasmatota; class Thermoplasmata; order Methanomassiliicoccales; family Methanomassiliicoccaceae; genus Methanomassiliicoccus; species Methanomassiliicoccus sp. Next base: position 172,012 of record JAAYAX010000004.1, on the reverse strand, counting down.
CGTCAAGAGCATCATCGAGGACGATTCCCTCTCTGGTTCTGATGCCGTTTCGCTGGCGAAGGCCCTTTTCGCAACCGAATCCCTAGAGGTAGAAGATGCCGAGGCGATATTCAAGGCGCTAGTGGCCTCGGAATCTATCACCACCGATGATGCGGCCCTGCTGTTCAAGGAGATCTTCGAGGGCGAGGACATCTCCGTAGGGGATGCAGTATCCCTGCTCGAATCCATGGTGGCCTCCGATGCCATTACCGCGGTGGAGGCGGCTGTGTTCATCAGATCTTTACTGGCATCGGACGGTATAACCGCCGAGGACATCGCCACCATCGTGGAACGGGCCGGGGAGATGGTGGAGCTCATCATCCTCGACGCCATAGGCATCCATGACGATTCAGTGAACATCGGCCTCCGGCTGCTCGATTCCATAGGGATCGAGGATGTCATTGGCCGGGCCATACGGACGCAGGACTACGCCGGACTGCTGGACGCGATTGCCCTCGGCCTGACCGCCCCCGACTCCGTAGGGGTCAGCGATGCCACCACCTACGGCATCCTGGCCGGGGATACTGTCGAGTTATCGGATGCCTCCAAGATGGTCAAGGCGCTACTGATCAGTGAGGCTTTGGAGCTAACGGAGAGCGGCCTGCTGCTGAAGTCGATGCTGATCAGTGAAGCCATATCCTTCGACGATGCCCTGGCCCTGACAAAATCCATATACGAATCGGAAGGCATCGCCACCGATGAGGCCACTGCCCTCAAGACGGCCGTATGCATTTTCTCGCGCGTCGTCGCCATGCGGAGCCAGATATTCGGAGAGGATTTGACCGGAATCGAGGATGACGCGGAGATCGAGGGAACGAAAAGGAAGGAGGATGTGAATGGAAGAATCTCAACCGCTGAGCGTGAAGGCCGGGGATACCCTACCGATTGAAATGCCTATAAAGGACGATGACGGGAACGCCATCGATCTCACCGGGCTGACGGGCGACATGCTGGCCTTCAACGTGTACAAGTACGGCGTTCTGAAGCTACAGAAGACCATCAACCAGGGCATAGCCATACTGAGCCCTATCGCCGGAACGACCCGCATCGTGCTGACGCCGGCCGATACCGCCGCCCTGAACGGCGAGTATCGATGGGAGGTCGTGATGACCACGCTGGCCGACGAAGTGTACACCGTGGCCTACGGGGCGCTGACGGCCAAGGCCGTCGCCATGAGCCAGCCTAGCGGCCTGGCGGCTCAAGTAGCTCTATGCTCCAAGTATGCCGTGAGCGACGAGCCCGGCTCCAAGTTCACCTCGGCGCAGTTCGACCTCCTGGCCGCGAGGGCCAAGACCGTGTACCTCGATAATGATCTGCCGGACGATGTGCCGGCCGACACCTACGACCACATGCACCTGCTGGCCATCCTCCATCTGTACGAGGTGGCGCGAGGCGGGACCGTCATGCAGACCGAGAAGCTGGGCGACTACCAGTACGCCAAGCCTAGCGGGACGAGCTCCTTCATGCAGGAATACGAGCGAGAACTGGCCCGGCTGCTGGACCAGGATTCCTTCGAGGATGGGCCGATGCGGGCCAGGAGCGACGCTGACATGCCGGAGCTGGCATTGGACGGCAGCACGATCCCGAATTACAGCGAGGATGCATGATAGAGGACCTCCTCAATCAGACGATCACCGTGGCCAAGCGGACCGGGAACGATGGCAAGGGCCACTATACCTACGGCACTCCGAAGGAGTATCGGGCCAGGGTGGAGCATAAGCCCCGCCTCGTCCGGACGAGCTCCGGGGACGGCCTCACGAACCGCTTCGAGAAGGTGAGCAATGCCCGCATATTCGTGGATAGGACCGCATCCGTGGAGATCGGCGACCAGATCATCCTCCCCGACGGGAGCGTGCCCATCATCCTCCTGGTGGCCCCGCAGTACGATTTGGATGGGCAGTTAGCGTACTGGCGGGTGGACGTATGACCGCGACCGTGACCGGCGTGGAAAAGGTGAAGGCCAGGGCGGCCGCGCTGGACGGAGACATCATGCCGGCCACCGGGGAGGGCCTGTACAAATGGTCCAACATTATGATGGGGCATAGCCACGACGAATCCCCGTATCAGACCAGGGCCATGATCCGCACCGGGCAGGTGAACCAGCCCACGCGCACCCGGACCACCGTATCGGTGAAGTCGGGGTACAACATCGTCTATGCGCGGAGGCAGCATGAGGAGCAATCGTACCGGCACGAGCATGGGAAGGCCAAGTTCCTGATCGATCCCTTCCTGCGCGATAAGCCGAACCTGGTTCCTACCGTTCAGGGGGAGATCAGGGACATCATCAGGAGAGTGTGCATTTGACCAATTGGATAGAGAAGATTCAATCCTACATCATAGAGCAGGGAGCAGGGACCGTTGATAACGTATTCCGCGACCTTATGCCAGATGATCCGGTCGTATGCATGGCCCTGTTCGGCGATGCCGGCGAGGTACCGGAGGTAACTTTCGACGGAAAATGGATCCTGCACCCCGGCCTCCAGGTCCAGGTGCGGGATACCGACAGCGATGCCGCCAGGGCTAGGCTGGACGCGGCAAGGGCGGCCCTGACGACCATGGAGAATGTCACGATATCCGGCGTGAAGTACCTCGGCGTGAAGGCGATGCAGGAGCCTATGCCGCTAGGTACCGACGAAAGCGGGGCCTTCATCATAGGGCAGAACTTCCTCGTCCTGCTATCCTTCGATGCCATGGGCACACTGGCCGCCGGGACGAAGTTCTACTGGAACGGGGCCGAGGTAGCGGAGATCCTCAGCCTTGGGGACCTCATCGCCTACGTGGACGCGAGGGACGTATCGTATCGGGCCTCCCCGTTCAAGGAGTACAAGCCGGGGAAGCCGGGCTTCGAGCCCATGGAGATCGTCGGCACCCTCCGTAAGGAAGGAGGATCCCTTTCCTTCTTCGCCGAGGCGACGTCCGGCGTGATCAGGCCCTGCGAGGTCCGGTTCCCCTCGGAGATAGGGCTATCCATCAATTTCGATGCCTTCGTATCCCAGCATCGATCCTCCTTTGCATCGATCCTCCGCTTCTCGGCCATGGTGCATCCTACCGGTCGCGTCCGACTAGAGTCGTCAGCCTGATACATTCAGGTAGTAAATGACCTCAAAGTAGAAAGTCCAATAACCGGCGCAGCTGATGTTCAGGCGGCCTTAGGCCGCGAGGAAATGACATGTCAGTATCTGGATGCGACATAATTATCAAGGCCAACACCGGGACGGTTCAATCCCCGACCTGGACCGATGTTGGCGGCCAGAGGGGTGCGACCCTGTCGGAGGAGAACGAGATGATAGAGAACACCTCGAAGCTCTCCACCGGGAAGATGAAGGAGTTCAAGTATGGATTCGGCTCCTGGTCCGTCAGCGCCGATGGTGTATGGATCGACGACGACGCGGGATACCTCGCCCTTCAGAGCGCGCTCCGAAACAAGACCAACGTGCAGCTTGAGATATACGTCGAGGGGACCGCGACACTCCTGGGAACCGCCCTGCTGAAATCGAGGGACCTGGAGGGGCCATACGACGACGAGGCTACCTACAAGATCGAGTTCCAGGGAACCGGCGTCCTCGATACCACCCCCTGAGGTGAATGAATGGCCACATTGACCGTTCAGAAGATCGTGCCCACTGGAATCGAACCGAGCATGGTCGCTCCGACCGCCTCTACCGGTGACAAGTTCTACAACTCCGGCCGGACCTTCATCGAGGTGGCCAACGGCAGCGCGGCCGAGATCACCGTCACCGTGGATGCCAAGACCCCTTGCGATCTCGGCGTCGATCACGACCTCGTCGTTGCCGTGGGGGCCGGGGATACCAAGAAGATAGGGCCGTTCAACAAGAACCGCTTCGATGACGCGCAGGGCTACGTTTCCTTCGTATGCTCGGCCGTTGCCACCGTTACCGTGGCGGCCATCGAAGTTCCTTAGGGTGGTAGAATGGCACTGCACCTTAGGAACATGCAATTGCCCAGCGTACCGATGGTGCTGGACATCGAGCGGCATTTCAGGATGGACCTGAACGCCATGCGGCGCTTCCAGGCCGAGACCGGGAAGGACCTCATGGAGGTCTTCCCGCAGCACGCCAAGGACGAGAAGGGCGAGGTTCTGCCGCCGGAGCAGCAGCCGCCCATCAAGATCGACACCAATGCGCTGTGCGCTGCGGTATGGGCTTGCCTCGTATGGGAGGACCCGACCCTTACCCTGGACGAGGTGGGGATACTGATGACCATGGCCCCCATGGAAGAGTTCTCCCGGGCTATGCTCGACTCCTTCTTCATCGCCATGCCGCACATCAAGCGGGATGAGAAGAAGGGGGCATCTGACCCTTTGGGCCAGAAGATGACGACCCACTTAGCTCAGGCCCTTCCTGGTGGCGATTCGCCAAGACAGGGATAAAACGCCTCAACGTCAACGCTGCGGCCCTTATGGACCAGACCCCGGCGGAGATCATGCTACGAATCGCCGGCCGGGACGAGGAGATCAGGAACGCGGCCTACCTTACGGCCGTGTTCCAACGCATGGACCGCCTTCCGACCATCGCTCAGTTGGAGGGCAGGAAGAGAACGGCCAAGGATGCCAAGAGGGACTACGAGGAGCTGAAGAGGAAGAGACATGGCAGGAAATCTGGGTGACATAAACGTCAACGTGACGGCGAACACCGCCGACTTCACGCGGGGCATGGCGACCGTCCAGAAGGAAGCCGATAACCTAGCCACCCGGCTATCCTCCTCCTTCAAGGCCATAGGCAGCACCATGAGCAACGTCGGCCGGTCCATGACCGCCGGCGTGACGCTTCCGCTGGCGGCGGTCGGCGCCGCGTCCCTCCTTGCCTACAAGGACTTCGACGAGGCCATGAGCAAGATCCAGGCCGTCACTGGCATGGCCGCGGACCAGATCTCGGACCTGGGCGACGCGGCCCGGCAGATGTCCAGGGACTCCACGTTCTCATCGACCGAGGTCGCCGACGCTATGTACTGGCTTGCGGACTCGACCAGCACAGCAGCGGAGATCCAGGAGTATCTCGCCGGTGCGATGGACTACTCCACTGCCGCCGGTACGGATCTAGCCGACACGGCGCAAGACCTCCAGACCACCATGAAGGCGTTCAACATCGACGCCTCCAGGTCCGGCGAGGTGGCCGACAATCTGACAGCGGCGTTCCAAAACTCCATGTGGACCGCCGAGGAGTTCAACACCGCCATCACATACGTTTCATCGTCCGCGAGGCTGTCTGGCATGTCCATAGGGGAAACTGCGGCAGCTCTCGATGTCATGTCCCGCGCCGGTTACGACGCCAGCACCGCGGGCGCGGCGCTAAGGATGGGCCTGACGAAGCTCCAGACGCCCTCCGATGCGCTCACCAAGACCATGGCCAAGTACGGCCTCACCATGGATGATGTGAACCCCAAGGTCGCAGGCCTGGAAGGGGCCCTCAGGAACCTGCGCAACGCCAATATCGATGCTGGGGATGCGGCCAAGATCTTCTCCGTCGAGGCCATGGGTCCCATGATGTCCCTTATCTCCTCGAGCGATGGGGACTTCGCCACCCTGATCCAGAACATGAAGGACAGCGGGGGCGCTGCTGCGGAGGCGGCCGATATCATGGCCAACTCTGCCGCCGGCAAGATGAAGATCATGCAGGATAAGCTCCAGGACATCGCCATCACCCTCGGCGAGAAGCTGTTCCCGATCTTCGAGGACCTGGTGAACAACTACCTCATGCCCGCGCTGGATTGGTTCTCGAACCTATCCGAGGGTACGCAGGGCTGGATCGTCAAGATCGGGCTATTGGCGGCCGCCATCGGCCCGCTATTGATGATGCTCGGCCCCATGGTATCCGGCCTCGGCTCGGTCATGGGCATCGTCGGAGGGCTAGGGGGAGGGGGCAGTATCCTGGGCGGCCTGAGCGGCCTTCTCGGCGGTGGCGGAGCTGCTGCTGGGGGTGCAGCAGCCGGAGGTATCGGGCTAGCGGGCGCTGCTGCCGTTGCCGCCCCTGTGGCCGCTATCGGGGGAATTGCCGCATGGGCCGCCATCCGTGACTTCGATGTCGATGCCATGGGGCAGGACATCAAAGGGGTAACGGATTTCCTGGGTGGCATCGGGCAGAAGATAGGGGATGCCATAAACTCGGTGGATTGGACCGAGCTGACCAACAAGATTCTGGCCTTCGGGCCGAAGGTAGTTGATGCCATAGCGAAATGGCTCGGGGGCATCGATTGGGGGCAGCTAGCCAAGGACCTCGGGAGCTTCGCCGATGGGATAGTTAGCGGCATCGCCAACTGGTTCAATTCTATCGATTGGCTCGGCGGCATGTCAGACTCCCTCGGCAGCACCAGCGACCTGATAAACGGGGTCATCAATTGGTTCAAGAACATCGACTGGGGCGGGATGTTCAGCAATCTCGGGGCGGAGGCCGGCAAGCTGGTCAACGGCTTCGTGAAATGGGTTTCCGAGATCGATTGGGGCCAGGTAGGCAAGGAGTTCGGCACCGGGCTGCGCAAGCTGATAGAGGACCTCGTAAATTGGGTCATGAGCATCGATTGGTGGGGAGTTATCCAGGGCATAGGGAACGGCATCATAGGGGCCATCCAGGGCGTCGTTTCCTTCCTCGCAACGATCGATTGGTGGGGCCTCGTCGTAGCTATCGGCAATACCGTCCTGGGCATCCTGGAGGGCATCGGCGGCTTCATCATCGGGCTGTTCAACCTGGACGGGATGTACAACACGCTGGCCGGCGGGGTCACATCCCTTGTCGATACCGCCGTATCGTGGATCACCGGATTCGTAAATGGCCTCGCCGGCGGCATCTCCTCTCTGCTCGGCGGGGCCGCCTCCTGGGTATTGAATTTCATCACTGGTCTAGGCAACGGGGCCCTACAGCTGATCACCTCAGCGGCCATCTGGGTACTGAACTTCGTCACTGGCATTGGGGGCGGAATCGGGCAATTGATCGGACAGGCCGCACAATGGGTGTCCAATTTTGTGAGCGGCATCGCCGGAGGCATCATCCAGCTCGTATCCCAGGCCGCCGCCTGGGTGCTTAATTTCATTACCGGGATAGCGGGCGGCGTATCGCAGCTAATATCTGGTGCCCTGGCCTGGGTAACGAACTTCGTTACCGGCATCGCCGGAGGCGTGGGGAAGCTCATCTCCGGGGCGGCCGAATGGGTGACCAATTTCATCAATGGCATAGCGGGGGGAGTGAGCAAGCTCGTTTCCGGCGCTGCGGATTGGGTCACCAATTTCGTGGACGGCATCGCCGGCGGCGTGGATGACCTGGTATCGGGCGCGGCCGAGTGGATCAGCAACTTCGTGAATGGCATTACCGGCGGCCTGGGTGAGATATGGGACATCGGGGCCAAGATCATCGACCAGGTGGTCAGCGGCATCACCGGGGGCATCGGCAAGGTAGGGGATGCCATCGGCAAGGCCGTGGGCGACCTCGTCCCGGACGGGGAATGGATACCGGGCTTCAAACTGTACGCCAAGGGCGGTTACGCCGACAAGCCTACGCTAGGTATCTTCGGCGAAGCCGGCCCGGAATGGATCGTGCCGGACGGCATCATGCAGAGCATTCTCGACCTCCGTTCGCAGATCATCTCCTCGGCCCCCATGGCCAGCATCATGTCGAACCTCGGGCAGAGCATGGGCCTATCGGCCACGGTCCCGGTGGGCATCAATCCCGCCGGGCTTTCTAAAACGGTATACGTCGGCCAGATCGTCATGCAGATGGGAACGCCCAACAACGTCCGGTCCTTTATGAAGGACTTCCGGAGCGAGCTGAAGCTGATGGGGATCTGAGCCATGTACCAGGTGACCATCAACGGGACCAATGTGGACGGGCTAACGGTGCCCGGCACTACCTCGCTCAAGTCCACGCTGGGGGCCAGGACCATCGGCGGGCTCACCTTCCACCAAGGGAGCGCGTGGCGGCCGTACAAGGGCGACGAGGTTTATTTCTACGATACCGAAAAGGCGCAGACGGCCTTCGGCGGCATCGTGTACCGGGCCAAGCGGAAGATGATCCCGGGCTCGGACATCATGGAGTGGACCGTAAAGTTCACCGATTTCTCGGCCCTCGCCGACCGCGCCCATGTCCTCAAGGCGTATGCGGATACCACGTCGGACGCCATAGTGCGGGACCTGATCACGACCAAGCTGGCGCAGTATGGCGTCACCGCCGGGACCATTGAGGCCGGCGGGACGGTATCAAAGGTAAAGTACAACGGGCAATCGGCGACGGATGTGCTGAACGAGATGGCCGACCGCGAGGGCTACATCTGGTTCATTGACCATCAGAAGAAGCTGCATTTCATTGCCAAGGAGTCCTACGTCGCGCCGTTCGCCATCACTGACGACAATCAGGACTACATCAGCCTGAGCATCGAGGAATCCCTGGACGATTTCTGCAACGTGGTCTATTACCGGGGCTCGGCCAAGGGCATCACTGACGAGCGGACGGAATCGATGGTGGGCGATGGCACCCGGACGGAGTTCAAGGTCCGTTTCAAGGTATTGCATGAGCCGACCATCAAGGTGAACGGCGTCAGCAAGACCGTAGGGATATGGGGGGTCGAATCCGGCTTCGATTGGTACTGGAACGAGGGTGACAAGATCATCCGTCAGGATGACGCAGGGACAGTCCTGACGGCCTCGGACACCCTGGCCATCACCTACGTGGGGACGTTCGGCATCATGGTCATGCTAGAGGATAAGGCCAGCATCGCCGAGCATGGGCGCTATGAAACCTTCGTGGACGATTCCAGCATCCCGTACCTGGACGCGGCTGTAACGGCGGCCGAGACGGAGATGAAGCAGAATCCCTACGATAAGCTGGATGCGGAGTTCAGCACCTATGCGCCGGGCCTCCGGGCGGGCATGGTGATACCGGTGCATCTGACGGACTACGGCATCGATACGCAGATCCTGATCACATCCGTGGAAGCGGAGGAGCGTGAGGACGCGGACCTATCGCTATCCTACAAGGTGGAGGGCGTGACCGGGGAGCGCCGGGAGGATTGGGTCGAGTTTTACCGCATGCTGACGAGCCGGCAGGAGTACGAGGAGAGGGAGGACGAAACCATCACCCAATGTGGCAAGGTGGAGGCCACCGTGGTGATGAGCCACACCTTCTCCGTCATATCCCGCCCCCAGGCGGTATTCGGCGACGGGGCCGGCTCCGGCTCCACATTCGACGGGGGGGCGGCCTTCTGGTGATCGTCCGTTCCCGCGTGTACTGCAACGTCCTGGTGTACCGCCTCGGCCGCGATGGTCGCAAGGAATTGGTGCGTCGGGCGCATAATGCCGTCCTATCGACGGGGCTGAACATGCTGCGGGACGCCATGCTCGGCAACGAATTCAGATTGGAGGCTATCGGCGTCGGCTCCTCCGGTACCGCCGTGGTCCCATCCCAAACGTGGGGGCAGACGCCGTTGCTATGCTCCGAGGTGACGACCAAGTACGTCAACGGGGTGCGATTCCGGGCCGTCCAGCAGATAAACGAGGATGAACTGAACGGGCACACCATCCGCGAGGTATGGATAGCGCCGGCCACCGCTGGAAATGCCTTCGCCCGCGTGGTGATCGACGACCTCGACAAGACCGCAGATTTCGCTTATATCTTCCAATTCGACGTGGTATTCGGCGGGACCAATTCCCGCCTGGGATGCCTCATGTTCGCGCAGCTAGCGAACAGCGAGGGTGCGTACACCATCAAGCTAACGGCGCTCCTATGCGGCCAGGGTACCGTATCCGAGAGCGTGGCCGATACTGGGCTAGCGGATCCCTGGACCATGACCCCGTTGCCCCTGGCCTCAACCGCATCGGCCGATGGCCAGCTCACGCTCTATTATACCATCGCCCCGGACCAGTACAACGGATCGACGCTGGCCGAGGCCGGGGTGTACTTCGATACGAACACCGGCACCCCGCCGGTATCCGTCCCGGCCCTGTTCGCTCGGGGCCTGATCACGCCGGGGCCGTATGAGATCGAGGTAGGGAAGGGAGCGCAGGTAGTGGCGATCATGAGGTGGGAGTCAGCATGACCAACTCGTTCGTGGAGCAGACCAGGAGCATAGGGCAGGAATTGACGGCCGATTGGGGCAACCATGTGCAGACCCAGGCCGATTGCATCGAGGACGACCTGGCGGCCGGCGATCTGGCCGTGGCGGCCTCGCAATTGACCGGGACCATCAACAAGGATAGGCTCCCTGCCGCCGTCAAGCCCATCTTCCTCTCGGCCGGGGGCGGGACGCCGAATACGACCAACGGATGCGCCCCGGCCGCGAAGCTGGAGCTGCCGACCAACGACATCATGGTCGTTACGGCCAATTTTGACGCCAGCACGCAGGAGTATGATTCCTGGGGCTTCGTTCTGCCGGACGGCTACAATGCCGGCACGTTCGTCCCTCGCTTCTATTGGACGGCGGCATCAGGTACCGCCGGGAACACTGTGATATGGGGCATTCAGGGCCGTTCCTTCGGCGACGGCGAATCGCTCGATCAGGCACTTGGTACCGCAGTGGAGGCATCGGACGCCTTCCAGTCGGCCAATGCCCTGCACATCATCACCGGCTCCGCAGTAACGCTGGCCGGGACCCCGGCCGGAGGGGAATGGGTCGTGTTCAAGGCGTACCGCAAGCAAGGGACGCTGGCCGTCGATGCGAAGCTGCTCGGCATCTACCTCGAGTACACCGGAGCGTACAGCGATTAGGAGTGATCGACCATGACGCAGCCTACCTCGACGAGCTCCTCGGCGCTCTACTACGGCATGGGCAGTAAGCCCGGATTCGCCGGAGGCTATTGGTTCCTGCCATACAGCAACGGCACCAACATCGTGTACGTTTCCAACGATGACCCTGAATGCGCCCCGGCCAACTTCGGTTCCCCCACGACCATCAAGGCGGGGAGCGATGGGAGCTACTTCCAGGCGCTGTTACAGGGCGAGTACTGTTACCTCGCATCAGTAACGCCGGACTCCAACCCCATCAAGATCCGCCGGGGGAATTGCTCCGGAGGAGCGATATCCTGGGACGCGGAGGCCACGGGGGCCACCGGGACGCAGATGCGCATCACATCGATGGACATCGATCCCGACGGCGCTATCCTGATCGGGTACTATGCCGACAACAAGGCCAGGGTCACGAAGCTGACCTACGACGGTTCCTCCTGGTCCGTGGCCTTCGGGTACCCCATGACGGTATCCGATTCCGGTGAGGATTCCGTGAACATGTACGTCAAGGTCCTGGCCCTAACATCGGGCAAGTGGATGTGCCTGTACTGCGGCGTCACTGGGGGGCACATCTACGAGAAGATCTGGAACGGCTCCGCGCTCGGTTCTCGCGTCCAAGCATCGAGCATCATCTGCTCCGCGACCCCGCGATGGGATGCCCGCGCCTACGGGGACAAGGTCGTCCTAGCATGGAACGCCCAGGACATCCTTTTCAATATCTACCGCCGGGAGTTCGACGGCTCCTCCTGGGGTACCGCCGTGGAGATCGAGCACAATTGCGACTATGATGATGTGCCCGCCGTATCCGTGAACAAGGATAGCGGCGACTTCTTCATCGCCTGGCAGGATTTCCCCACGACCAGCCACGTGTACTATCAGAAGTACACCGCGCTGACCGATACCTGGGGCTCGGTCGTGGACGCGGCCACGGAATCCAGCCTTCCGAACAACTATCAGATGATGGGCATCAACCAGGCCGTCAATGATTCGGTCCTTTTCTTCTATCAGATCGGCAGCACGCCGTACGCTATCGATAACATACGGATCGAGAGCCTGACCGCCTCGGCCGGGGGAGCGGGACCTTCCGGGGGCTGCATGATCTTCGGAGGTGTTGGGATATTATGAAACTAGACAGAGAGAGCTTGACATACTGGATCTGTGGCACGTTCCTGACCGTCGCCACCGTGTGGATCGTGATCAACATCGTCGAGTACCTGAAGTGGGTCCTGTCGGGGTCGCCATGACCGCCAGGGTCGCTCACATAGGCAAGGACTATGACTACATCGTGCACCCCGATGGGCGGGCGGGCGAGAACGGCGGGACCATCGTGGACAGGGGCACGGCAGCGCAGGCCATCCAGTGGGCCATCGACAACTGCCCGGCCGGTGAGAACGTCCTCCTTGCTCCGGGCAGGTTCGTGACCGCGGGGACGCCGATGCTGAAGGCCTCCAACATATTCGGGTCTGTCGAGAACCGCACCGGGTATGTGTGGGACGGGGCCAGCATGACGTTCAAGAAGGCCACCGTGGCGGTGCCGGTCTCGAAGATCGTCTCCTCGGTGAACAACATCAACTCGTTCATCTTCCGCAGGAACGACTACAAGACGCCGATCACCATTGCCTACCTGGACATCGACGGGGGGCTGTCCGCTGCGGACGCTGTCCAGTCCAGGGCGCTGTTCGGTGGCATCGGGCTGTACAACAGCGAGGGCACCACCATCGATTCATGCTACATCCACAACGTCACGCATACGGCGGTCTACGCCGCTCACCGTGGGAATCCGACAGGATACTCTGCGACGGTGCGGAACTGCGAGCTGGCCTACTGCGGCCTGCGGTACAACAAGAGCTACCGGGAGTACGGGTCCGGGGTGGCCGGGGGCGGTGGGGGATGGGATACTGGCGCGAGCAAGTGCCTGGTCGAGAACAACTACATCCACCACATCGCCATGAGCGCAGTGAACTGCGAGCCCGGCCGAGGGTGGACGGTCAAGGACAACTATCTCGGCTGTCCGTGGGTGTACGGCCTCAGTGAGAGTGATGTGAATAAGGGGCCGTGGTGCATCACCGTGCGCAACTGGCACGGACAGGAGAGCACCGGGAACGTGCACCGGCATAACTACGTCGACTGTCCAACGGGCTGGGGCGTGGTCTATAACAGCGGACCGAACGGCAACACCCTCAAGGACAATGTCATACGCCACCTGCGGGGTGGGATCGTGGCGTCCGGAGGGGCATCGCTGGCGGATCAGACCATCTCAGGGAACTCGGTCAGCGGGGATAGGATCGTCCCGCCGGTGGAGATCCTCACCACCACCGCGCTCGAGGAGAGCACGCCGCCTGCGAGCTCCACACCCGAGCCCGAGGCCTCGGAGCCTGCCGCTGTCATCGCGGGCCGCATCGGCGTCAACGATCAGTGCGTCCTCGCGTGGATCCTCGAGGGCAAGGTGGGTCAGAACCGCCTCTTCCTCGGGAGCACGAAGCTCGACCCCACCACCGCCATGAACGCCTCGGACGTGCGGGACCTGGCCCGGAAGACCATGGCCGGCCTGCACGAGCTCGGGGTGCAGCTGCTGCGCATCGGTGCCGGCGATACGTGGTCATCGAAGATCCAGTACAGCGCGTGGAAGAACAACCCGACGAGGTTCTACCAGGCCCTCGATGCCTATGCCGACGCCGCGCTCGAGCACGGCCTCCAGCTGGTGATCACCTGCCTCGGCTTCGCTGATGGTAGCTATGATAAGGATAGGGTCACGCTCTACGATGCGAGCTCGCAGGACTTCGCCGATGCCTGCGCATTCGTCGGTGACGTGGCTAGGCACTTCGCCGGCCATCGTGGCGTCTACTGCATCGAGTTCGCCAACGAGCCTGATCATGACTATTATGCGTTCAACCACTGGCTCCCGAAGTATCCGGACTACGCCACGAGACTGGCCAAGTTCGGCGCCTGGGTCAAGGCCGCGGTCGACCTGTCAGGACAGCTCGCCGGCGAGGGGCATGCGGTCATCACCATGGGTCACGCGCTCATCGGGGCGATGTTCTGCGTCGAGACCTATCACTGGAGCGAGAGCGACGGGAGGTACATCGCCGATACGTGGAACTATGCGAGGAACGGCAAGGACTACCTCAAGATCCCGAACGATCCCTGCCCGGTGCCGTCCATCCACGCCTACTCATTCGGCGCTCCGGTCAGCGACTTCACCAACGACTGGATCACGCCGTTCGCCGCGTACTGCAAGGGGAGGGCCGTCACCGGGCTGGTAGGGGAGCATGGCGACCTTCGCACTGCTGCGGCATGGTACCTCAAGGACCTCGAGGACGCCATGAGCTTGGCCGGCCTCTACAGCTGCGCCATGCGCCTCGCGCCCAGGGACGGCTTCCCGCTGACATCGGAGCCCGTGGTCACGAGCTCCACCATTGACACTCCTGCGCCGGATGAAACCCCCGTCGAAGATCCTACCTCCTCTGAGATTGAACCACCGGCGCAGGAGACGCCGGAAACGACAGAGGAGCCGGTGATAGAGACGCCTGGAGAGGCCACGGAACCAGGGCAAGAGGAGCCTCCGGAGGTGGTGGTCGAGGAACCGCCTGTCGTTGAGCCTACGGAGTCGGAGATCAGCGATCCCCCGGTCACGGAGCTGGTGACGGAGGATCCCGAGGACCCGGTGGTCGAGTCACCAACGACCCCGAGCTCTCCGACCCCCGGCACCGGCCGGAACGTCCTGGTGGAGCTCGCCCGGAGGATCGCGGAGATCCTCAGCAGATTGTTCAAGAGGAAGTGAAGGAATGGCAGAGATACTGACAGCGGAAGTGATACAGGCGATCCTGGGACTGGCGACCGTAGTGGCCACCGGTGCCTTCGCCTGGTATCGGGTGAAGTATACGGAAGCGGCGGAGCAAGGCGACCTGATCATGTCCTCCGCGAGGAAGGTATGGGAGCTGATCAAGGCAGTTTACGGGCCGAACGAGAAGGCCGCTCTCTACATAGCGCAGGGTGACGAGATCCTGAGCGCCATGGAGAAGGGGTGGGCCGACAGCAAGACCAAGACCCCGGAGATGGAGGAGTACTACCAGCAGCTGCTCGCGGTGGCAACTGAGATCGGAAAGGCCCTAGCGTGAGGTGGCATAGTGGGCTTCGGGGAAGAATATCAGGACATGACGGACCGGGAGATACTCATCGAGGTAGTGGGTGAGCTCAAGGCTCTCAAGACCACGGTGGAGTCCCGGCCGCAGTGCCCCTCACCCATGTGCGGCGATCACGACCGGCGGATCACCCGCCTGGAGACGATAGTCACCGTGGTTGGGGGGGCCGTCTGCGTCATGGTCCCCGTGCTCATGTGGATACTGGACCGGCTATGGGCGAGGCCATGAAACTCTTTATGTTTTTCCTAGTTCCTCTCGTGCTCTGGCCTTTAATAGCGTTTGCAGCTCCTCGAGCCGAGAGCGGTCTACCCTCTGTGATACCTTTTCCAGGAATTCGTCAATCATAGAATGCATATTTTTTGGATATGCACTACGATAACTCCT
Source organism: Methanomassiliicoccus sp. (assembly GCA_012719175.1). NCBI lineage: Archaea > Methanobacteriati > Thermoplasmatota > Thermoplasmata > Methanomassiliicoccales > Methanomassiliicoccaceae > Methanomassiliicoccus > Methanomassiliicoccus sp. The sequence continues at coordinate 156,723 of JAAYAX010000004.1, read as the reverse complement.
CAAACGCTCGACGCTCTCATAGAATTTATCGCATTTCTCTTTTTCTGCGCCTAATGCAAGGACCCCTGGTGGCCATCCTGCATTATTGAAATCTCTTAGAAAAACTAGGGCATCCTGCCGCCTTACATATCTGACGTAAAAATGTTGGTACCCACTCAGCCCCAGCGCTATAAACGATATTGTGATTGCCATATAATCGAGAAGGCTATCCATGTTTATTCATCCACATTTTTTTAATCTTAGCCATTATGAATAATCTACAAATAATAAAAGGGAAGGGGACTTAAGTTAAACTTAAGTCAGGTCGACCTCGAGCGTGGTGGCCCCGCTGTATACGAGCTTCGTCGGCGTGGTGTTGTTCACTACCTCGAACGGCAGGACGAAGTTCACGGTGGCACCACCCTGGATGCCGCTCGGAACAGTGTTCTCAGCCAGGAACGTTATGGAGTGGATCTGCCCATCGGACGTGTACAGTGACCAGAGCAGCGCAGGAGCAGTTCCGGCCTCTGATATCTTGCTGGTGATCTGCACATTGACGAACACGAAATGGTTGCCATCCGAGGGGTTGAAGAATATCTCCGTAAGGTTCGCCTCGCCGGCACCCATGTCGGCGACATCGGTCACAACGATCTTGAACGTTGAGTTCTCGGCGCTCTTCTCATCATCGTTATCGTTCGATGCGTTGTTGTTACCGCCGCTCAAGGCGACGGCAGCAATGGCTATGATGGCCACGACCGCGATGACGGCGATGACCAGCAGCATCTTCTTGCTTAGTGCCATTTTCCTTTCCTCCCTAAGTTAGGGGGATTGAGAGATATCCTCTACGATAAAGCTAACCTAGGGATGTCCGAAAATCGAAGTTCAGATCATCACATCAACTTCGCCTGCTTCTTGTCTTCTTTCTTTTTCTTCTTGACGACCGGGGCCTTTTTGAAGGTTGTGTTCCGCTCCGAAGACCTCACAGAGTGTGGACTGTCGACCCGCCGACCATTTAACAGGTCCTGGATCGTTAGTAGCTGGATCTTCGGATATCTTGGATTGCCGAGCTCCTTAGATATGTAGGAACCGGCCGACGCGGCCTCCGCCCTCATCGGTGCTGTCGGCTCGTGCATGCTGATGAGCACACCGATGGCCGCCTTCTCACGTTGCACCACACCCACAAGATCCCGCACATGGGAGACAGTGACATTACCAGCCTTGACCGAGAAGATGATCTGCTCGGGCTTACCGTTCTCAACGAAGAACATCAAGCGGCCATCGATGCCTTTATCGGCGCCTTTCTTCCCTTCGGCAGGACGGGCCCCGACCAGACCCAGAGCCCACCACTGGAACTGGTACGGGTCTGTCTGGGCGAGTTCCTCCGCGTCCGGCAAAGATACTGGCTCACCGATGACCTTATAGATGGCTTGATCGCCAAACGAATCGTCCAGGCGATGTCTCATCAATGAGATCGCAAGATGTGTGATGTCAATGCCGATCCATTGGCGGTGTAATTTCTCCGCCACAGCTATGGTCGTCCCACAGCCGCAGAACGGATCTAGAACCAAAGCATCATCGGCTGTGGAAGCCTGGATTATTCGCTCGAGCAGCCCTTCAGGTTTTTGTGTTGGGTACCCCAGCGCTTCATGATGAGACCCATGTAAGTGTTCTATGTCGTCCCAAAAATCAGTAATTAGTGTGCCATCCATTTCGTCAAGATACCGCTTTTGGGAAACCACCCCGCCTTCCCTTGTCTGGACGACTAGACCATCCTCCCATGCCTTTTTCATACGCTCTTCAGTCCAACGCCATACTCGAACAATACCCGATCCTGGTGGGAATTCATAGGTCAGGTTTGGACGATTTTTATTTGGATTTGCGAGATTATCTAATCTATAGCGTCGACCAGAACCTTCTTCTATGAATCTATAGAATTTTTCGACATACTCCGGATCGTGCTCTTTATATTGAGGATAAAAAATTGCATCATTTGTTTTTGCATATGATAAGATGGTATCATGAGCTCTGCTGAATCTGAGGACTGCGTGACCCTTCGGTTGCGATCGGCGCCAAACAATTTCATTTCTGAAGTTTTCCGGACCAAAAACAGCATCCAATAGCAATTTAAGATAATGGCTTGCCGTGGGATCGCAATGAAGATATAACCAACCAGTCCGTTTTATAACGCGTTGTAATTCGATCAGACGTGGTGCCATCATGGCTAGGTAGGCCATCATGTCGCTCGGTCCAAGGAATTTATATAGGGCCGACATGGCATCGGAGACCTTGCCTCCAAGGAGAACAACGCTCTCGTAGGCCTCAGCGGCGGAACGATCCCATCGCCACGTGTCCTCGAACGCCTTGATCTGAGCAGCGGCCTGCTCACCGTTCCTCTCGGCGAACAGGACATTATAATCTTGCTGGCTCTTGAACGGCGGATCGAGATAAACGAGATCTACGGACTCATCCTCGATATAACGGCGGAGGATGTCCAGGTTATCCCCATAATACAGAAAATTTTCCTTAGGATCGTCGGCCATGTCTGCGCGCAGTAAGTTTGTACGAATCTAAAAAGGATGCTATGCTTACTTTCAGTTTACTTTTTGGCCTCTCGCTGCGGATCCACGTCCCGGGAAAAACGCGAAAGCCAGGCAAAATATCGATTTTTGCTCTATTTTCTGCCCGATATATATTCGATGTTCGGGCACCTCCCCCCGTTCCGCTTATGAAGGGAAGCTTGCGATGAGCGTCCTCGAGGAAGAGGAGTGAACCAGGAGGCAATTCGCTTGGAGAAGTATCTTCGTACGCTGAGAGATCGTATAGAGCACGAGGTAGGTGATGATCATCGCGAGGAGTGCCCCGCCATATACATCATCGAGGCGGCGCTGGATACCGTAGAGACGAGCACGAGCGCGGAGATATCCTACGACCTGGGGCTGCCGTCGGTGCTGCCGATGAGGGAGTGGTGCAAGAGCTGCGGAGCGTGCCGGCGATGAGCAAGGTGATCCCGATCCACCGGCAGATCGAGGACCTGCGGGAGGAGGTCGAGGTCCTGCGCCTCGCCCAGGACCGCTTGTACAACGTCATGCACCTGCAGATGGCGCTGAAGGATAGCGGCCTGGAGGTCCTGGAGTACGACGGCCCTTCACGTTATGATCTCGGGCACGTCACGCAGTGCGAGCTGTGCGGGGAGCCCCTGGACGTTCTCACCGTAAGCTACGAGCTCTTCCTCCGGAGCAAGGCCTGGGGGCTACGGTACGGGTACGTGCACCGGGTGTGCTTTGAGCAGGTTTTGCGGATGGAGTGAGCATCGTAAATAATCTGGCTGACCATATAGAATAACGGAAAGGAAGCGATATTGTTATAACTATCTCGGTTTATCATTTATCATATCGGGGAATGGCAATGGTAGATGAGAAGACCTCGGAGGAGTTGGAGAGAGAAGCAATGAGTGATGCCGGTATAGAGGCTATCATGAAAATCTATCGCGACGCCCAGGAGGTCATGGATCAGATTGTTCCTTATGAACTCGCGATGAAACCGATCCAGTATTGTATTGCCTCCGACCGGTCGGGATAGTGGTAAAAGCGCCATCTTGGGGAGACATTCTAAAAGAGATTAAGATAGGACTTGCAACCGACGGGCCTCATTCCCTGGACAACATCAGGAGGAAGTACCTGGCCAGGATGAGCGAAGTATCAGGTAGGAATACCATCCTTTACTCAAGTAGGTGGACTGTCCCTACTGAGGGCCTCAACCCTGGGTTGACAATGGTGAACAATGAAGATATCCATGGCTTCATGGAGGCGATCCACGACCTCGACTACTCTAAGGGGCTCGACCTGGTCATTCACAGTCCCGGCGGGAGCCCAACGGCAGCCGAGGCTTTGGTGAAGTATATAAGAGCAAAATTCTCCGATGTAAGGGTGGTAGTACCTCAGGCCGCCATGTCAGCGGCAACCATGATTGCTTGCTCCTCAGACAGGGTCATCATGGGCAAGCACTCCGTGCTTGGGCCAGTGGACCCGCAGTTCACCATAATGACTCCTTTGGGAGTTAAGATGGTCCCAGCGGTCGCTGTCCTTGACCAGTTTAAAAGGGCGCAGGAAGAGTGTAAGGATCCGCAGAAGCTCACTTCATGGCTACCCATGCTCAGCCAATATGGTCCATCGTTCTTGATAGAATGTACCAACGCTATCACCTTGTCCAAGGTGCTCGTTTCCCAGTGGCTAACCAACTACATGTTCAAAGGTGAACAGGATGCCACAGAAAAGGGGATGGCAATCGCCGAAAAGCTATCAGATCATAATGCGATGCTCAGCCATGGGCGGCCGCTGGATTGCGCTACTGTCCGTTCTTATGGGTTAAAGGTCGATGAGCTTGAGTCTGATCAGGACTTCCAAGATGCGGTCCTATCGACGTTTCACGCGACAATGCATACATTCAACTTCTCACCAGTCGTGAAAATCATCGAGAACAACCTTGGAAAGGCTTACGTAAAAACGATGCCGATTAACCAGGGAATCCATGACAGGCAGCAGAAGAACGTTGACATCGTTACGGAGTAAGAATGTCGACACATTTTCTCCTTGGATCAAACGTCGCACCTTAGTGGCAGAACGTCATTAGGTCAATCGCTTCTTAGCGCGACCACGCTTATATCTATAACGATTTCATATAAGCCAAATTCCTACTCCTCGCCCTTCCTGTTCGCTACAACAGCCCCACACTTCTGGCACCGGTGGGGGAAGCAATCACCCTCAAGGTACGTGGTCAACCGCATTGGGCCAGCCCAGTTGCATTTCGTGCAGTAGGTCGGCCGGTCGCTCTCCCGCCATACCTCATTGACCGGGAAGCCCTCATTATCGAAGACCCACTGCCAGCCCTTGACGTAGCGTCTATTGCAGAGGGGGCAGCGGACATTCTGTCCCTGGACCTCCTGCTGCAGGATGCCAATGATGATGTGGCATTGAGGGCATTCCTTGGGCATTGTCGGATATATGCACTGGTAGAGGATTTATACTTACTATCGGTTTTAATATCGAAAAAACGACAAACCAGTTATCATGAATTATTAACTATAATAATAAGGCACTTTCACAACACCCTCTGGATTTCTTTTATATTAAAATGCCAGTAATATCACAATGAATGGTGATGCACTAATGATTACTCAGCAGACATTATATCCAGCAAAACCTTTATCGGACGGTGCTGTACACACACCTTCGAGGACGGTCAGCGATTTGAAGGTCAAGACAGAGGAATATGAAAAATTAGATGGATCCAAAGAACGCATGGTCGCCAGGGTAGGCGATGGTTCCATCATCACCCGTTTTGATAAGACCCCTCTGCCTAAAGAACCGACGGATGTTGTCTGCCCCCACTTCCTTGAGCTGAAGTGGGCTACCGGTTGCCCTTACAGCTGCGCATGGTGCTACCTGCAAGGAACATTTCGTTTCCTTGAGTACAAGACCAAGCCCATGCCGAAGAACTACATCAGGATCAAGAACAATGTTGAGGCGTTCATCGATGGCGATGGGGTCCGGCCCGAACTGCTCAACGCCGGCGAGCTCTCGGACTCAATGATCATGGAGAACAGCGATCATCCGTTCTCGACCTTCATCATGGACCTGATGGCCAAGCAGGACCTGCACAAGGTCCTTTTCGTCACCAAGTCCAACAGGGTGGACAATCTGCTCAAGGTACCTAACAAGGAGCAGGCGATCGTAAGCTTCAGCCTGAACGCGGAGAAGGTCGCGGAGCAGTGGGAGAAGGCCCCGGCGGTACAGGACCGCATAGAAGCGGCCGGTAAGCTCGCCGACGCGGGCTTCGAGGTCCGGGCGCGGATAGATCCAATGGTCCCTATCGAGGGCTGGAAGAAGGAGTACGGTGCTCTGCTGGACCTGATCTTCGACCGGTTCGTGCCGTCCCGTATCACCATGGGATCGCTGAGAGGGCTTCAAAGCACGATCAATAACTCACGCGACAAGTCCTGGGTCCCGTTCCTGGAGGAGAAGTCCAACTGGGGCCGGAAGATCGCGACCGAGACCAGGGTCGACATGTATAAGTTCATGATCAGGAAGCTGAAGAAGGACCACGGTTATTCCAACGTAGCCTTATGCAAGGAGACTGTGGACATGTGGGAAAGGGTCGGCCTGGACTACAAGGAGATCAAGTGCAACTGCACGTTATGATCAGAATAACGTCTGTTGCTTTTTGACCCTCATAACGTCCTTCATCGTATCCTGAGCTACCTCGGCCTTGGTAGCGTGAATGAGATAGTAGAGTGGTTGATGATTGGCCCCCCTGATTACATCCGAAACCGTTGTCAGAGAATAACCAAGGTTTCGCAATCCATCAAGATAAAGGTTCAGCATGCCCTGCCTAAACTGATTGTGATTGATCTTTCCACTGACATATTGATCTCTAATGGCTATCCACTTGTCAGAACCCATATATTCAGTAACAGTCTGTTCACAGCTTGGCGTAGTGATCAGACGCTGGATGGCCATATGGTAAGTGAAATTTATGTATAGCTCTGAATGAGGGAAACGGCCAGCTAAGGCGACGGTCCTGTCCCACTTGAGCTCCAAACCCTCTGGATCCATAAAGGCCAGGAAATGATCATTATGGCCTATGTCGGCCAGCGCTCTCTCGAATGCAAGATTACAGTCCCCATGTTCCACTTTTGCATCTACTCCCGGACAGTAATGGGCGATACGTGCATCGAGTGCGTTTTTTAAATCTAGGTTCAGCTCAACGAACCTATAGCCGGTGAAATTAGGCTCGTTCGTTAAAGCCAACATTGGGGTCCCGAGAACCCTCCGTTCGGAGTTTTTTATCTGGTTCACCCCTGGACCGGAACAGGTTTCTAAGTACCACATTTTATCAAAATGATTTGAAATGATGGCACTATATATCCAGAGGTATTTTCTAAGATAGGTTAATTTTTGTTCCCCATATTGTTCTATTGTACGAGCAGGCAACAAACGTCCATCTGGCGTGATTTCTTGTGCTAGGATACCTTCCCGCCTGGCCCTGACCCGCGCAAACAATTCATTTCTTTTTATCTTGGGTCTTGCCATTATTTCTCCTCCAAGATCTCCTCGATGGCCGCAAGGTGCTCAGCAACGGTGCGGCCCCGGGGGGTGAGCTCAACAAACTTACGGAAGGGGCGAGTCTCCTCTTTGGACTCAGTGACAAGGCCTGCCTCCAATAGCTCATTAACTCGGTCGATCACCGTTCCGGCGCTCCTCGCGATTTTACTTGCGAGAACACCTTTGACAATAGGCTCTTTCTCCTCTGCCAGGGTTAAAAGAACAGCAATTGATAGCCTCTCCTCCATGAGTTGTGCTTTGTACACTGCAGAAGCCATCAAGCATGTATATTTATGTAGAATATTATAATTTAGTTTCGGTGTTCTGCATTCTACAAAGCCGAAAGCATTAATATTCACCCAGGCTATCACCATTCTGCATTCGGCAAGACCGAAAGCACCAGTGTATCCCGGTCCATCCGGACCGTGGTGGGGCAGAGAAGCAACCCATGAGCGAAAGCTCTCGACAAAAGCCAGGGGGAGCGCCCTGTTCTCTAGCCCACTGGATACACTACTGCGCTCCCCCGGCACCAAGGGAAGTGGGCGAATGGTAGACAACACCGCACAGATCGACGCGCTCCTGGAGGAGCAGGAGCGGCAGAGGACGGCCGAGCAGGCCAAGATAGTGAACGCCAAGCTGGACGAGCTGGACTCGCACGTGACGATGCTCCGGGCGATGGGCGTGGACGTCAGCATCACGCTGGACGCACCGACATCGAGGCCGCTCGACAAGATAGAGAAGGTCGGCAGCACCAAGGAGATCGGATGGTACGCCTACGTGGACTTCCTCGACGAGGAGGGCACGAAGCGCAGGATCGACGCGGCCAAGGCTGCCGCTGCCTACGCCGCCAACGGGGGCGCTTGATATGGACCCCCGGTACTTCGAGGACTACATGAAGCTCGCGGCCGGGCACGCCGACACCGCGAGGATGTGCCTCAATAAAGCCATGGGCTACGCCGAGAGCGCCGCCTGCTTCGCCTCCGAGGGTGTGGACGTGCAGAAGGTCCGGAAGCTCGTGGAGAACGGCCTGGCCGAAGCGCTGGACGGCGTGCAGCACCTGGCGGACCTGATGTCCTACCTGGTGGAGGCCGCCTCCGCTCCGATGGCACCGGCAGAGAGGCTCGTGGCCGTCATGGAGAGTGATCGCTGATGGCCAACGTCAAGGTCCTTATGATCCCGATCACCGGGCCGGGGGACGTGCTCAGGATCCAGGACATCCTCGCGGAGGTCCTCAAGGGCGAGGGGGTCAAGGAGACGATCGTACCCTGCTCCTGCGGAAGCCTCAGCTGCGACAAGGTCCTCGGCTTCACGCACCTCCCGGACGGACGGTCCATCATCGGCATAATGCGCGGGGCGGACCTGCTCATGGGCATCACGCTGGACAAGGATGGGAAGCGGAGGCTCGTGGAGGAGCTCGGCGGGACGATGGGGGCCTGAGCGTCGTGCCCGAAAGATTAACTACTCAGCCCTATGATACTGACAATGGCCGGGCCCTGTTGAACGTACAGGATTGCCAAGTCCGACATTTCTATGGGGTCCGGTCACCCCTCTCCATTCTTTTCTTAAGTTCCAGAAGAGCAAGCTCGATGCCATGGGAACGGTTCGCAAAGATACGTTCCCCTACCATCTTGTCAAGCCAATCAGTGGCCTCCGGTGGTAGGGTCACAGTAACCGACTCCCGCCGCCTAGCCATGTCTTGCAAACCATCATGCCAATCTATATATCTGTGCATGGCGATGCCTATGCAAGCAAGCCAGATGCTTGCAGGACTTGGCAAAATGTACGGGATGAATGATAGGATAATTAGCGATAGCTTTGCGAACACGGGGGCCTGAGCGTGTCCTCCTTCTCGCTCTATCCGGCAGGGATCTACTCCTGGGAGAACATGACGCCCGAGGAGCGCCGTGAGTACCTGGCCGCTCACCTCGGCACCGATGACGGCAACGAGCGCGTCCTGCGTCTCGAGCTCACCAGGGGGCAGTATCAATGATGAACCGTACGCAGCTCCTGACGTATATCAGGGAGCTGGAGTACCACATGGCCATGCATCCCTCGGAGCGGTGGGCCGCGAAGCTGGAGGCCGCCAGGGACGTTCTCAATGGAGGCCTGTGAATATGATCATGAGCGTCATGCCGGTACAGGGCGCTGCCGAAGGCTCACGGACAACCATCCCCATGTTGCCACGGCCGTGGGATCTGTGCATCGATCCTGCCAACGCCCGCCGTGAGCATCTCGCCATTACTCTGAACGACGGCCGGGCCGCCAGCTCCTCTTGTCTGGACCCCCCCAGAGCCCACCGTCCATTCATCTCAGGAGGGAGAGCGTGACTCGCACTCAGGCGGAGATCATGCAGTTCGTGCCGGCGTCAGAGCTCCCGGCCATGAAGGACAGGGACCTGCCACGAAAGGAAGACCGCCGCTTCGTGTGCGAGATGTGCGGCCGGGACGCCGGGCCGCTGTGCGATCAGTGCCTCGAGGACTTGATCGAGACCAAGGCCGAGAGGATCGTCGAAGCTGTGCTCCAGGAAAGCATCAGCAGGCTCATTGACCAGGGGAGATTGGACGCGGTGATGCAGCGCATACTGGACCGCAGGCTGGCACGAGCCAGCATCACAACGGCCGACGAGCACGAGCTCGTGGACGAGGCATCGGGAATAATTCGAGATTGACAGGGGAAGGAGCATGGGAGAAGGGATGGGATGCAGATTAAATATTCACAGTTCACATTCACGGAGCAGTAGCTATGCCCTATGCGAAGCAGGGGGCGTTCTACGAGGCCATCAGAGAATACCTTACGTCACTGCGCCCGAGGGACGCCAGGACCGAGCGCGGCGTGGTGAGGAAGAAGACCGTTTACGAGTATCAGGGGATACTGTACGAGGCCGGGCAGCTGCTCGGCCTACCGGACCCCAGGCACGTGACGCTCGCTCAGATGAAGGCGCTGGAGTCGCAGATCTCGGGCGGCTCGGAGAGGACGTTCGCGAAGAAGCTGTCCGTCATCCGGGCCTTCCTGAGATACAGCGGCAACCAGGACGCGCTGAAATGGCGCGTTGCGAGGCATCCCACGCCATATCGCGGAGGGGTGTTCCTGAGCGAGCGGCAGGTGGCGAAGCTGCACCAGGAGGCGGCAAGGCTCGGCCCGCTGGCAGAGCTGGTGATATCGTTAGCCGTGGACAACGGCCTGCGGTGCGTGGACATCCACAACCTGACGATGGAGAACGCCCTGGAGTTCCTGGACTTCGGGGAGAGCGAGATATTAGGGAAGGGCCGCGACGGGGGCAAGATGGCCCTGCAGACCTTCTCCAAGTACACCATCGGGCCGCTGAAGCGGTACCTCGCCGAGCGCGAGAAGATGTTCGAGAGGAACCATGCCCCGCCGTCCGAGTTCCTGGTGTGGAAGGAAACGACTTACTTCCGACCGGCCAGGATGCGCCGGGCAGACAAGGACGACATGCGGGACATCGCCATCATCCTCTCCGAGAGGATGAAACTGCGGTTCGGCATGCACGATCTGCGCCGGACGTTGGGCCACCGGCTGCACCGCCGGGGATGGCCGATAGAGACCATCGCCAAGATACTGAGGCACGAGGACTGCGGTCAGACGTTCAGAGCGTACATCGGCGTGGACTCGTGCGAGATGAGGGCGGCGCTAGACTCACTGACTCCCGAAATGTCAAGCCAGTCGGAGACCGGCGCGTAAACTCCTTTCGGCGCCAGTTCGCTCCTAGGAAATCAGGACGGGGGCGGAGGATTAACTATTTATTACGCAGCCATAATCCATGGGGGTTATCATGCTCATTTGTCCTCTTGATTATCGTTATGGAAAGAAGGAGATGAAGGCCGTATTCTCGGAGGAGAACCGCCTCCGGAGCCAGCTTCTCGTTGAAGCGGCCCTAGCGCGCGCCCATGCCGCGGTCGGCAACATCCCCGATGATGCTGCGGAGATCATCACAGAGAAGTGCTCCCCGGAGCACGTGAAACTGGAGAGGGTCAAGGAGATAGAGGCGGAGACCAAGCATGACGTCATGGCCATGGTCAACGCCATCTCCGAGCAGTGCGGGGACGCCGGCCGCTACGTCCATCTGGGCGCCACGTCCAACGACATCGTGGACACCGCCGCGGCCCTGGAGTTCAAGGCCGCCCTGGATATGATCGAGGAGGACCTTGACAAGTTCATAATCACGCTCTGCGCCCTCGCGGCGAGGCACCGGGACACGGTGATGATGGGCAGGACCCATGGGCAGTTCGCCATCCCCACCACCTTCGGCTTCAAGGTCTCCGGCTACGTCATGGAGATGTTGCGCCACCGAGACCGCCTGCGGGAGGCCCGGCCGCGCATATGTGTGGGGAAGATGTCCGGGGCCATCGGCACCGGCGCCGGCTTCGGGGACAAGTTCTTCAGGATACAGCAGCTGGTCATGCAGGACCTGGGCCTGGGGGTGGAAGAGGCGGCCACGCAGATAGTGGGCCGGGACCGCTACGCTGAGCTGGTATTCCTATTGAGCATCATCGCCACCTCCTGCGAGAGGTACGCCACCGAGGTGCGGAACCTGCAGCGCTCGGAGATAGCGGAGGTGGCGGAGGCCTTCGACGCCAAGAAACAGGTAGGCTCCTCGACCATGGCCCAAAAGCGGAACCCCATGCTCTCGGAGAACGTCTGCGGTCTGGCCCGGATCGTGCGCGCGTACCTCGACCCTCAGCTGGAGTGCATGGTACTCTGGCACGAGAGGGACCTTACCAACTCCTCCGCGGAGAGGTTCATCCTCCCCCACGCTGCCGTGCTCACCGATGATATCCTCAGCAAGATGAACGATGTGTTCGCCCACCTCACGGTGAACGAGGCCAACATGCTGCGTAACATCGACTCCGCCGGGGGGTTCATCATGGCCGAGTCCGTTCTCCTGGCCCTTGCCAGCAAGGGAATGGGGCGGCAGGAGGCGCACGAGCTGGTACGAAAGGTGAGCAGGAAGGCCGAGGATGAGGGCAAGGACCTCAAGGAGGCGCTGAAGGCCAATCGTGCGGTCTCCAAACTATTGAAAGGGAAGGAGCTGGACATGGTCATGGACCCCACGAACTACGTTGGCCAGGCCCCGGAGATGGTCGACCGCACCGTCGCCTACGCCGAGGCAACGCTGGGGCGCAAGATCATCTGATCAGTGCCCATCGTACTTGTAGCGTAAGTGTGATCTGATGGTACGGGCGACCATAGGGTTGGCCTGTGCTTCGGGGAGATGCAGGTCCCTCATCACCGCCGCCATCAGCTCCGGCGAGACCTCTGGGCCGGTGGAGTTGCGCACCACTGAGCGGTGGACGGTCTGCACCAGGAGGGAAGCGTCATCAAGGCGCTTATTGATCTCCCGCCCCTCTAGTGGTCTTTCCCAGGCGGACAGCATGATCTCCGCCCCCAGGCCGCGCAGGCGGCGCAGCGAGCCCAGAGTGGAGAAGGCGTCGTCATATATGGGCAGGTCCCCGGGCACGGGGACGGCATCGCCGGTGATGATCGTGCGTCCCTGGGAGGACCACAGGGAGATATGCCCGGGAGAGTGCCCGGGGGTGAACACCACCGACAGCTCCCCGCTCCCCACGTCGATCCGGTCCCCGTCCCTGAGCACAGTGTCCACGGACACGGGACCGGACACCAGGGAGTCGAATCCGGGGACCGGCCTCTCCGCCTTCTGCACCGCGGGGTCCTCAATCCATGATCTCTCGCCCTCATGCGCCAGGACCTCGCAGCCAGTGGCGTCGACGATCTCCCTGGCCGCTCCGATATGGTCCGGGTGGGAGTGTGTCAGGACCAGCTTCCTCAGCTCTTTGGGACGACGTCCCAGGGAGCGCACCTTGTGCAGGATGATGCTCTCCGCCCCCCTCACCCCGGAATCTATGAGGGTCAGATCGTTCCCCTCCACCAGGAAGATGTTGACGAAGCGGTCGAGGGAGACGGTGGGGGAGATGGGCACCTTGAAAGGTATGGTGATGGGATGAATGGAGACCATATCGCTCGGCCACATTACGCCGCTTCGGTATTAAGGCATTTCCGCTTACCAGGCCCCTGAGGGCCATCCGAGGATAGGGGCTCGGGCAAACTTCATAGGGGGTGCTCCGTATCACGTAGCGTCGATCTCATTATGGGTCGGCATAAGGTCAATCTCATGAAGGGCATCGTGGCGTTCGACAGCGTGTACGGCAACACCCTCAAGGTGGCCGAGGCCATCGCCGAGGAGCTGAGGGCGGAGGGCCAGGAGATCGAGGTCATGGACCTGGGCAAGAGGATCCCCTGGGGGGCCGAGGCGGACTTCGCGTTCATCGGCTCTCCCACGCGGATGGCGAAGATGACCGGCCGCACCAGGAGGTTCCTGAAGCGCCTCAAGAAGGAGCATTGGAGCGCCCATACCATCGTCGCCTTCGACACCGTACTGAAACTTCCCGAGGACCCCGAGAAGAGGTCTAAGTCTGCGAAGTGGACCGAGGACGGAGCGGGGCCCAAGATCAAGGCGTTCGCCGAGGAGATGGGTATGAAGGTCCATCCGGAGGTGCTCAGGGCCGAGGTCGTAGGATTGAAGGGACCGCTAGCCCCTGACGCGCTGGACAAGAGCAGGGAGTTCGCCCGCAGGGTCATCAAGGACCTACTTTGAGCTCTCTCGTCAGAGACCTCATCACCGGCATCGTAAGTAGCTTACGCTGTCCTTGGAGATGCACGGACCAGGTCACGACGTTCTCTTAGACCTCTTGCAGCGTTCGTCCGTCATTGGAGTACAGGAACCCCTGGATGGTCACCTTGTCCCGGACATCCTGCTCCTGGATGCCCACCCACAGCTCTGATATCCTCTTAATCACCGACCCCTCAGGCATGATGAGTCCGGGGTAGTGGATGGCCAGCCTCCCGTACTTGCGGGCGGCCTCGATGTATTCGTTGTCCAGCTCCTTCTTCCCGGCGGAGAACACGCTCTCTATGAACTCCTTCCTAAGTACCGTTCCGTCCTTGTCCAGCACCCACAGCACCGCCCGGGGCTCGCGGTCCTCGAACTCATGCTCCACCCTCGCACCGGGGTGCTCCTTCAGCAGCTCTCCCGTGCGGTGGTACAAGGCCTTGTGGACGATGTCGACCAGAGAAGATCTAGCGGACATCGGCCCCTGTTCGGCGTCGGGGTCCCGATCGATGTTACCTTCCCTGTAGTACATGCCAACTGTTTCTCTCCTTCACGGATAAATACACTGTCGGCCAACCTTCTGAATTGACGATGTAACGTTCAGGTGACTCCTCACAAATCGGGTTAGCGATCACAGTGAGTGTCTGGAGAGCACATCGAAAGCTATTTTGATGGAGAGGCCGTATCGTTTATCAGGAAGGAACAAGTACCCCTTTTTCTATTAACATTTGTTATCAATAGACAAATATCTAATTGGAGTTGAAAATGTGAGCATTTCGGAAAAGATGACCAACACTGGGCTCCCCGGTCTCGACGAGATACTCAACGGGGTCATACTGGGGGACAACGTCGTCTTCCAGGTGGACGACATCGAGGACTACATGCGCTTCGTGAGCCCCTTCTGCCTGGAGGCCCGCAAGGGAGGGAAGGACCTCATCTACTTCCGCTTCGCAGATCACCGGGTGGTCATTCCCCAGGGATCGTGCGACCACATCTACGAGCTCCATCCTGAGGCCGGCTTCGAGAACTTCATCTCTGAGATATTCAGCGTCATCGAGGAGTTCGGCAAGGGCGCGTTCTATGTCTTCGACTGCCTCTCCGAGCTTACTGTGGACTGGTATAGCGACCGCATGCTTGGCAACTTCTTCATGCTCACCTGTCCCTACCTCTATGACTACGACACGGTCGCCTACTTCGCCCTCTATCGCAACCACCACACCACCTTCGCCATAGATGCCATACACTCGACGGCCCAGGTGGTCATGGACGTATACACGCACAGGGACGAGATCTATGTGCACCCCCTCAAGGTGGATGGACGGCAGTCCAAGACCATGTATATGCTGCACCGCTGGGAGGGAGAGGAGTTCGCGCCGGTGCTCACCAGCACCACCACCGCGGAGATCCTCACCGAGGTCCCCCAGCCATGGCTGGACTACTCGCTGCACCAGCAGGACATCTGGACCAAGTGCTTCCTCCACGCTCACAAGGTCGTCGATGCCACCAGCGCGGACCGGAGCGAGGACTGGAGGGGCAGCAGCCTGTTCAACCGCCTGGTGCGCATGGCCTTCACCCGCGACGAGAGGCTGACGAGGCTCATCGAGCAGTACTTGGAGTTCTCCGACCTGGTGGACATCGGTAAGCGGATGATAGGCACCGGCCTCATAGGGGGCAAGTCCGTGGGCATGCTCCTGGCCCGGGCTATCCTGAAGAAGAAGGATGAAAGATGGACGGTGAGGCTGGAGCCGCACGACTCCTTCTTCATAGGCTCCGACGTGTTCTACACCTACCTCATCCAGAATCGTTGCTGGTGGATACGCAGGAGGCTCAACGATCCCAGCTCTGGGTTCGTCCTGGACGAGGATGCGGAAAGCCGTCTACGCACGGGTAGGTTCCCCAAGGACATCGAGGCCCAGTTCATCAAGATGCTGGAGTACTTCGGGCAGTCGCCCATAATCGTTCGCTCCTCCAGCCTCTTGGAGGATGCCTACGGGAACGCTTTCTCGGGGAAGTACGAGAGCGTCTTCTGTGCTAACCAGGGGACGCCCCAGGAAAGGTTGGAGAATTTCCTCGATGCCGTGCGTCGGGTGTACACCAGCACGCTCAACAAGGAGGCGCTCGCCTACCGCGCCCACTGGGACCTGCTGGACCGCGACGAGCAGATGGCCATCCTGGTTCAGCGTGTCTCCGGCTCCGTGAACGGGGACCAGTTCTTTCCGCAGATCGCCGGAGTGGGGGACTCCTTCAATCCCTACGTGTGGAACAGCGAGATAGACCCTAAAGCGGGAATGCTCCGCCTGGTGTTCGGCCTGGGCACGAGGGCGGTAGAGCGCATCGATGACGACTACACCCGCATCGTGGCGCTGAATGCCCCGCTGCGCCGCCCCGAGGCCGGCTCCGAGGACGTGAGGAGATACTCGCAGAAGAAGGCGGACATATTGGACCTGACGGCCAACCGCCACACGTCGCGAGACTTCCGCGAGATCGTGGAGCCCTTGAACGACTTCCCCCTGGAGATATTCGCCAGCCGCGACCTGGCACTGGAGAGGCGGGTCCGGGACGCGGGCGGAGATGAGGTGTTCTCATGGACCCTAACCTTCGATGAGCTCCTATCCAAGGGCTCCTTCGTCAAGGACATGCGGGATATGATGAGCGTCCTGGAGGAGGCGTACCAGCACCCCGTGGACATCGAGTTCACGGCCAACTTCAACGATCTGTCGGACTACAGGATCAATCTCGTGCAGTGCCGGCCGTTCCAGACCAAAGGGGACATCCTGAGCGTGGAGAACACCTGCTCCGTCACCGCGGAGCAGAAGGTCCTGGAGTCCGCGGGTCCGGTCATCGGCAGCAACATCGCCGCCACCGTGGACCGCATCATCTACGTCGTCCCCGAGGTCTACGGCGGGATGAAGCTCTCCGACCGTTACACGGTCGCACGGACCGTAGGCAAGCTGGCGCACCTGAAGAAAGAGGGAGGGAAGCCCACCATACTGCTCATCGGCCCGGGGCGGTGGGCCACCGCCGATCCCTTCCTGGGGGTCCCCGTGTCCTTCTCGGAGATAGACACCGTGTCCATACTGTGCGAGGTGGTGGCCATGCACGAGGGGCTGGTACCGGAGGCGTCCCTGGGCACCCATTTCTTCAATGACCTGGTGGAGTACGACATGCTCTACTGCGCCGTCTACCCCGCAAGGGAGGGGCATGTGCTCAATAGTGAGTTCTTCGCCTCCTCCGAGAACAAGTTGACAGCTCTCCTGCCGGACGCGGAGCCGTTGAGTTCGGTGATCAAGGTCATCGACGGCGAGGACATCTCCCGCATCTGCGTCAGCTCCGATGTGCTGAAACAGAAGCTGACCTGCTACTTCGATTGCTCATCGGAATGAGCGAGATACCTGAACAGGAAAAATTCAGACATGTCATCCCGCGCACGATGGCCAGCGGAGCGGCATGATAAGAGATAAGGGGATGGGCCGTCAATGAGGGAATGATGAACGTTCTAGTGGTCCTGCTCTCATACCATCACGGCAACACCAAGAAGGTCGCGGACGTCATCGCCAGGGTCCTTGATGCCGATGTCAGGACGCCGCAGGATGTCACCCCTGAAGAGGCCTCGCGTTACGACCTCCTGGGAATGGGTTCCGGTATTTACAGTGGTAGGCACCACCAGGCCCTCCTGGAACTCGCCGAAAGGCTGCCTCCGGTCACCTCCAAGAGGGCGTTCCTGTTCTCTACCAGCAGCGCGGTCATGGTAGGCGACGCTGGAAGCAAGCGCTTCCAGGAATATATGGGCGAGATCCACGCTCCCCTACGCGAGAAGATGATCTACAAGGGCTATTCCATCTCAGGGGAGTTCAGCTGCCCCGGCCTAAACACTAACAGCTTCATCCGTCACTTTGGAGGGCTGAACAAAGGGAGGCCGAACGTCGAGGACCTCGCCCATGCGGAGGATTTCGCCAGAATGGTGCTGACAGAAGCCTCTCGATGATCCCCAATCCTGGCTACGGGCGATGAGGAATGGTCACTTACAGAACGATAGCGTTGCACGGCGCTTTCCTTCATTAATTGCATTCGTTTTGAACTTACGTATACCGGCTAAACCGTTCTGAAGCAGTTCGCGGGTACGACGATCTGGAACCTCACACCTCTGCCAAGCTCGCCATTCTCGGTCATCGCCATGCCGGTGATGTCGAGGATCTCCCTGCTCAGGAACAGCCCCAGGCCGTGGTTCGTCCCGTGCCCCCTCTTGAACAGGTTCTCCTTGTCCGCGATGCCGTTCCCATTGTCCGCGTACACGATCATCAGGTCCCATCCGGACCTCTCGGTGCGCACCTCGATCCTGTCCACCTTCCCCCCGTGCTTCAGGGAGTTGTCGATGAGGTTATGGAACACCTTGTAAACCAGGGGATCAGCGAGTATCTCTACGTCCTCCACTTCAGCATCCACCGCTACCTTTCCCAGATCGGCATTACGGACCGCCCGGAACCAGACCTGTCGCAACGATTGCCACTCCGGTCGCCCCATTCCGATGCCCTGGTACTCCCTGGTAGCGTCGGCCTGCTCGCGCAGGAAGCGGACGTTTCTCTCCATGTTGTCCAGCCTCTCCGCTCTCTTGGCCTCTCTGTTCCCCAGACGCTCCAAGTCGATGTACCCCTGGAGGGCCACGAGCTTGTTCAGAGTGTCATGCCTGGTGATCCCGTCAAGTATGCTCAGCCTCCGGTCCGCCTCCTTGAGCCTGGTCTCCATCTGCCTGCGCTCGGTGAGGTCCCGGCAGACGAAGACCAGCCCCGTGGGCTCCCCGTCAACGTCCCTTAGAACGTCCCCGTTGGCCTCGAACAGCAGCTTCTCTCCGTCCTTCATAACAAGATGGTACTCCTGCGGACCGATCTTCCGCTCCAGCATCCGCACGGCGTTGTATAGGCTCCTATCCCGGTCCTCCTCCGCGATGAAGGAGAACAGGACGTGGCCAAGCACCTCGTCCCGAGCGTACCCGCTCAGCTCCAGGGCCGGATCGTTCACCAGGACGATGGTGCCGTCCATGTCGGTCCTGATGACGATGTCCGGGATCGTGGACACCAGCTTGGAGTGCATCTCCTCGCTCACGCGCAGCGCATCGTTCATCCTCCTGCGGTCGTTCACGTCGTCAACGATAGTCAGGACCTTCTCCGGCCGGCCGCGGGGATCGACCAGCATGCTGCAGTACAGCCGCGCCCACACCACCGCCCCGTCCTTTCGGACGTAGCGGACATCCTTCTCGAAGTGGTCTATGGCGCCGGCCTTCAGCGAGGCGTACAGACTCCTTACCACGGAGGCGTCCTCGGGGTGAGCGTGGTCTGCGGTTCTCATCCCCATAAGCTCCTGGGGAGAGAATCCGGTGATCTGGACGAACCTGTCGTTGAATTCAACTGGCCTCCCTTCCAGGTCCGCGGTTACTATGCCCACCGCGGCCCCCTCGAAGATGGCCTGGAACTTCTGCATGCTCTTCCGCAGCTCCTCCTCCCTCTCGCCCAGTGTCCTCTCCCAGTCCCTCCTCTCGGTGATGTCCTCGATGAAGACCATGGTGCTGCCGTTGGCCAGCTCAATGGCGAAAACGGAGACCGTCACGAAAGTGCCGTCGCCACGGAACAGGCGGGCCTGCATGGACCCCGAGCCTCTGTCGTGGAGAGCGGGCAGCTGATCCTCCATGCGGAGCTGGTCGTCCGGCAGCATGAGGTCCTGCGGCCTCTTGCCGAGCACGTCCTCCATGGAGCACCGCATCATGTCGCAGAACTGGGGGTTCACCTCCATGATGGTTCCAGAGGCATCGATGAGGGCGAAGGCCAGAGGGGCCTGCTCGATGATGGTGCGGTACTTCTCCTCGCTCTCCTTTAGCATCGATCCCATGGCGAACCTGTCGCTCATGTCGGTGAAGAAGGCCAGGAAGGCCCTGCGCGATGAGATCTCCACCTCCGTCATGAGTACGTGCATGGGGAACTCGCTTCCGTCCTTCCGCAGGCCGAAGGTCGTCATCTCCTCCAGCCGGCCCAGGTGCTCGCGGTCCAGCACCGGCTGTATATGCGGGCGCTCGCGGGGGGAGACGAGATCGAGGATGTGCTTGTCCCGCAGCTCTTCGATGTCATCGTATCCGAACAGCTTCACGAAACGCCGGTTGCACTCCCGCCTCACGAAGTCGGGGGAGATGCTGATGGCAATGGGCGCCTCCTCGAACAGGGTGCGGAAGCGCTCCTCGCTCCTCCTCAATGCCGTCTCCGCTCTCAGCTGGCGCTCCTTGGCCCTCAGGCCCAGGATGCCGAAGGCGAGGTCCGCGGTCATGTCCTCCAGGAGCTCGACCTCCTCGGGGGTGAAGCCCTCCGGATCATCCGTGTAGATGCCCATGGCGCCGAAGGCAAGGGAAGAGTCCACAATAGGTATGGCCACCATGGAACGGAAACCCAGCTTCAGCAGCTTATCCCGCCATGGCCGCATCAGGGGGTTGGTTTCCAGGTTCCGCATAGTGACCGACCTCCCGGTCCGGATGGCCGTGCCCATGGCCCCTCTTCCGTTCTCATCATCGGTCCAGCTCACCCTTAGGTCCCTCAGATAATCGTCGATATCGCCGCTCCAGGCCACCGGCCGCACCGACCTTTGTTCATCGCGCTCGGCCATGCCGATCCACGCCACCTTGTACCCCGCGACCTCGCATACGATGCGGCAGATGTCGTTTACCAGCTCCTGCTCCGTCCGGGCCCTGATCATGGCCTTGTTGCACTCCTTGATGGCCATCAGTTCCTTGTTCAGGCGGTTCAGGCGCGCCTCTACCTGCCTCTTCACGGTGATGTCCTGGATGACGCCTACGATCTTGGAAGGCGTCCCGTCCTGGTCACACAAAAGCTCAGCGCTCGACCTCACGAAGCGAGGTGGGCTGTTATCAGCAGGCAGGACCTGGTACTCCATGTCGTAGGCCGGGCCCCTGTCGATAAGGTCCCTCAGCGCCTGGACGGCGCGCTCTTTCCCCACGATGCGTTCGGCGATCTTGGACCACCCTATGGTCCCATCGCTCGGCCGGGGCATGCCGAAGATGCGCCAGCTCTCGTCCGAGCCCCACAACATACCGGACGCTCCGTTCCAGGTATACTCCCAGCTCCCGATCTGTCCGATGGCCTGGGCCTTGGACAGCCGGGCCTCGTTCATCTTGAGGGCGCTCTCGGCCCGAATGCGTCGGACGGCCTCCTTGACCTTATACTCCAGCTCCTTGAACTGAGCTGTGGGGTTCCCGCCCTTCTGCAGGTAGAAGTCGGCGCCGGAGTTCAGGGCCTCGATGACAACCTCCTCACGGCCCTTCCCGGTGAAGAGGATGAAGGGTATGCCATTTCCTTGCGAGCGTAGGATCTTCAGGAAGTCGATGCCGTTCATCTCCGGCATCTGGTAGTCGGAGATGATGGCGTCAAATCTCTTCTCGGCCATCAGCGTCCTCGCTCCCTTGACCGATGTGGTGGTCTCTACGGTCATGTCCCCGGAAAGCTCCAGGAAAGCCTTGCAGACATCGAGCAACGCCTTCTCGTCGTCGATGTAGAGGACGTCCATCATGGCATGCTACCCGGAACGAAGTCACGCCAGCGTATAAATAACATACTTACTTTCGACTCGATATTGATAATTATTTTATTTTTTATTATAGAGTATAATATATTATTAACATAAGGCGATGTCGGACTTCATCCTATTCTGTCACCTAGGATGGCGAGATGCAGAGCGTCGGAACATTCGTCTATCATCGAGGCCCTCATCACTGTTTCGGGATGAGGCACTTTCCGGACGCAACGAGAGGGGGTTCGTGAGCTAGTTACATGTTGTGGTCGGCCTACTCTACGGGAACAATTTTATTCCAAACATTTGGTTAGGAATCTAACCGATGGGTCCGACCCTCGTTATTTCTACTCCCTGCTCTCCTCTAATGATCAGAGGTGAGGGGCATGGCAAAGAAGGAGCGCAAGAAGTTAGCTGACGATTCTGAGGAGTATGTCTTCGAGGAGGGCGAAGAACCTCAGGACATCTACGATGAAGAGGTCAGAGATGAGATGCTCGAGAACGATGAGATAACGGCCACCGAAGAAGGTTTCATGCGCGGCTGGGATGGGACCGTGGAAGGTGGTAAGAAGAAAAGGAAGGCGGGAGAGCATAAGGATACCGTGTCGGTCGAGCTTGTGAAGGACCAGTACACGGAGGATTAGCTGTCTTCAGAGAATCGTAAATAAGTTATCGATGGAGGTCGGGGCAGTTCGCTCGAGGACGAGGCCTGCGGCGATCCATTGAGGTGCACTGCCCACGTCCCCAAGCATATCAAGTTAATTCCTTCGAGCCAGAAGCATGGTTCCCTTTTATGTCCAGGCACTTGGCCAGTTTCCTGATCATGGACTCCTGGAGGATCGACCTATATCAAGACCAAGCGACCATGCCTCAAAGCATCACAATGGTGCTATATCTGGAAGCAAGCCGCCATACAGAGTGACGAACTCGTTCCATAGCTCCTTGCTGCGATCCTTGTACCTCTTTGATAGCTCCCAGTCGCACTGGATGTCGCCGGAGTCATCGAACATGACCACATGGTCGTGCCTCCAACTGTTCACCAGCAGGTTGGTGATGAACGCTGAGTAAGGGTAGCTTACCGGATCGCTACGGTCTACCGGCAGCCCCTCGGGATGAACATACTCCTTCTTGGTATGATTGAAGACCGCATACACGATGCCCATGAACTCACCTATGGGAGGAAGGTCTAGATATCCTTACCCATTTAAGGACAGATCTTATGCCCAACAGCTCATAACGTGGAACGATAGAAGCCCGTTAGTATCAAAGTTCGAAACGGCTCCCGCATGAG
Organism: Methanomassiliicoccus sp.; assembly: GCA_012719175.1. Taxonomy (NCBI): domain Archaea; kingdom Methanobacteriati; phylum Thermoplasmatota; class Thermoplasmata; order Methanomassiliicoccales; family Methanomassiliicoccaceae; genus Methanomassiliicoccus; species Methanomassiliicoccus sp. The sequence goes on along the minus strand of JAAYAX010000004.1, from coordinate 134,144 downwards.
GGGCACGACACGAACACATCTATGGCGCAACCGAACGGGCTGGTCTCCGCGACCCTGACCGTTCTTCCATCCAGCACGTCGTCCAGCGCGTTCCTGAGGTCGCTGGTCGTTATGAAGGCCAGCCTGGGCGAATCGTCGATCCTGCCACGATATCTGAGCTTCCTATCCTGGTCGAGCAGGAAGGCATGGAGGGTCAATATGGCGCCGTAGTCTTTTGCGACCGTCTGGTCCTCGTCCTTCAGGTACGGGAAGGAGTAACCTCGCTCATGGGCGACCCTGATCATCTCCTGGTAGCTCTCAGTGGGCAGCAGGTCCGCGTTATCGGAGTTTATGGCCACTATCTGCACTCCTTGGTCCCTGTAATCGCTCTGTATCGCCTCGATCCGTTCGGTGTAGGCCAGGTTGGTGGTGCAGCGGTTAGCCATGAAGATGATCACCAGGACCTTCCTATCATCGAACGAGGACATTGAATACATCTTTCCGTCGACTCCCAGCAACCCTTGGAACGACGGAGCCCTATCATCGATGGCGAGAGCGTGCGGCTGGTCAGGTGAGGTCATCTTATCTCTCCATGAAACTTTTCGTTGGCTGATCGATCATGAACTGGACGGGATCGAGCTTATCCCCTTCCCATTTCAGCTCCTCGCTTATGAATATGTTGGCATTGAAGGCGGGGACAACCAGACAAGAGCGTTCCTTATGATGCGAACATTTTCACCTGTTGAAAAGAACAAGATGCCCGAGGGCTGAGGTCGAACAACATCTATAACTGCTCACCGGCACAATTCTCCCTATATGCTTCCTGATGATTATGCTGTGGTCAAGGACCAGGTGGCCCCGTGCGGGATACGGTGCGGCGATTGCGAGATGGGCAAGGGCTGTGTGGCCGAGGCAGCGATCAACCTGAAGGGATACCTCAAGAGGTACGATGTGCCCAGCTGGGCCCATATGCTGCCGGGAGGTAGCGATGTGAACTTCAAGCTGCTCGATGAAAACCTCGTATGGGTCAGTAACATGATGAGATGCTCGGGCTGCCTTAATGGGGGTGGCGATCCGAACTGCCCCATACGACTTTGCTCCAGGGAGAAAGGGCTCTCCTCCTGCGGTCAGTGCGGTGACTTACAGGGATGCGGGAAATTTGAATTCCTGGGCGATCACGCGGTGATCTTGAAGAAGGAGCTGGCAAAAGGTCCCTGAACTCAAGGGAAATCACTTTTGCCAGGACCAGCCTGACTTACTGCCATCTTCTTGAGGAGGTCCACCCAGCGGCCGAGCCACTCACCCGACCGGTGGGTCATCCATCACCTCGATCATGTCGGCGAGTTATGCCCTGAACCGTTGTGCCTCTAGCCGGGCAAATGTTCCATGCTACCTTCTTCGATGCTCTCCCCCCGACCCACTGGGCGTGGACGATGCGAACGCTCATGGCAAGAGCCCCCGGGAGTACTTGCAGTGACCAGAGACGCATACACATAGGATTTGCCGCTGAGCTGGTGGAAGTCCTTCGGAAATTCTCCATCTCAGGCTTTCACTTTTTTATTCAAGATGTAAACTCCGATTCCTATCATCAGGAAGAAAATGGCAGTGACGACAGCTGATGGCTTCAGGTAGAATGCAATACCGATACAGCTTATCATGGCAAACACTGGCGTGTAGGGATACAGGGGAACCTTGAACTTTCGCGGTACATCAGGCATGGTCTTTCTAAGCTTTATCAAGCTCAGATTGATGAAGAAAAATGTTAGTAGTGTACCGAAATTGAAGATCGATGCCAGTAGCTCAAGGTCGCCGTTTGATAACAGAACGATCCCGCTGATGATGATCCCGCATAGTAAGACCGTCAATGCCGGAACATTCTGTTTCGATATCTTCGCAAGCCTGCTTGGTATTACGTCCTGGCGGGCCATGGCGAACAAGGCCCGGGACGCGCCCATAATGGAAGACATAATGACCGAGGTCGTTGCGAACAGGGCAGAAATCGCCACATACTGAAGGATGAAGACATTATCGGTGACCGTTCTTAAGGCATATTCCAAAGGCGCGCTGGATGTGCCGAGGAGCTGCCAGTTCACAACCCCTACGGCCACTATGGCCACGCCGATGTAGATGGCTGTACATATGGCAAATGAGAACAGAATGGCCCGCGGAACGTTCCTTTCGGGTTCCTTGATCTCTTCGGCCATGACGGCGATGGTGTTGAATCCGATGAAGGCGAAAAAGATGATGGCAGCTCCGGACATTATGCCTGAGAAGCCTTCGGGGACGAATGGCTGATAATTTGAATAATCACCGCTGGAGAGTATGGCCACAGCGCATGTGGTGATGAATATCAGCAATGCTATGATCTTGAGGACGACTAGGAGGCTGTTGACCCACGATGCTTCCTTTATGCCCTTGAGGTTCAATGTCATCAGGACGATGGGCCATATGGTTCCGATGACAACCAGGTTAGCGGTGCTCGTTGGAATCCCTACAAAGTAGGTAAAATAGGCGGCGAACCCCACACTGACCGCGCTCGCTCCCACGATATAGTCAAAGGATTTCATCCAACCCACGATAAATCCTGGAAATTTGCCGAAGGCCTTGGTCGTATAGATGTAACTTCCACCTGCCTCATGTATGAAAGAGGACAGCTCTGCTGTAGAGAGGCCGGAAAGAAGGGCGACTGCACCTGCGATGATAAACGATATTATGACGGCCGGACCAGCTATACCAGAGGCCACACCAACGAGGACGAATATGCCCGTACCAATGATCGCCCCTATCCCGATGGTCGTTGCTCCCCAGAAGCCTAAGGAGCGTTGCAGCTTTTCCATGTATGGCCATCTCCGACATTTAGTATCCTAAGATTGTATCGGTAGGATGCATCTGCGTCGATCAAGATAAGCCAGCACATTCCAGATCTTTCCTGGTTCGTGGCTTTGTCGGTGTCGTTCTGGGTGCTGATAACGAAATTGACATTATCGACATCTGTTCGGTTGGGGGGGACCAAGGGAATGCTGTTCTGTGTCATCGCATTCAAGGCCAGCCAATTTTTTAGATCCTCCTCAAATGACATTTTCCAGCTTTCTATCGCGTGTTCATGGATGGCCATCACAACACTAGCCTCGGTGGTTTTTGAGAGGAGCCAATATTAGTACGCTCGCACAAAAAACATTGAAAAACGATGAAGGGTTAGATCCGTGTGACTGTCGCATAAAAATTTTGAGGTCTGGTTCTGTCGTTTGACTCCTTTGAAGAGCGATCCTAAATGGTTACATGGTTTAAGTAGCCAAAAAATTTTTTTCAACTCAGCAGAAGGTATCCTGTTTGCTCAGCTGTTCATTAAAGTAATGATACTAGAAACTCCACTGACTTTCTCATCAACGATATGGACTTCTTTTTTATCGGACAATCACAGAGGAGTTCACGAATATCCGCGACCATCTTATCCACCTGCTCGCGACATTCCCCTGATGGAAATACTTCGCGCTCTCAGAGATTTAGTTCTGCCTTAGAGGAAAGGATGAGATAAAATGGAGCTGAGACATCTGGCAATAATATCCATCGCCATCGAGGAAGAAAAAGGATTATATCCATCCTTTCGTTACCTGGGTCTATCACGGGCAGATAGATCAGCTGGAAGATCGCGACATTCGCAATGTCGAGGCCGCGGGTTCAAATCCCGCTCTGTCCACTTTTTTCCTGGCTAAGCTCATTTTGTACCATTTGCGGTACAACAAAGGATTTTTGATAGCTGGCATATTTCGCCATTGCGTGGTCCATATCCTCAAGGTCTAGACCGATATAGTGCGCAGTTGTCCTAGTGTCGGCGTGTCCAAAGATACGTGCGATCTCTTCTAGGGTCACGCCCGCACGGTACATCATACGCCCACAGGTGCGTCTGAGATCATGGTTCGAGAACTCGAAACCAATTCTTTGACCAAGATCCTTCAATAGATTGTCCACGGCGGTTTTCTGGTAAGCGTTCAGCTTCCCTCCCCGTTCGTAGATGAGCAACATATTGGGAATCTTGACCGAAGGATCTTTCTTTCTAGCCTTCTTGATTTCCATGTTTCTCATATCCAGATATTCATCTAAGAACGAGGCTGTTTCTGGATGCCAGCTTATCTGTCTGAACTTCCCACCGTCTCGGCCCTTACCGTGGATGAAGATGGCCGGTTGTCGGCCATCCTTGAAGTCATTCACCTTGAGCCTTAGGACCTCACACCTTCTCAAGCCTAGGTCCAGCTCGCAATGCGTGACTATCCTTTCCAATCCCACAGCGTTCAACCTAACGGTGGTTGCTTCATCATCGGTGAGCCATCGGATATTCCTAGGGGAAGTGTCTCCGAAACTGAATCGGAGTTTAGCTATCTGGGTATTCCCCGCCCACCTCAAAAAGCCTAAAAGGATTTTGATAAGGTTTGATCTCGTCCTGTTGCATTGGGTAAGGTAGTCATCCCTAAGATACTCGATTTCCTTCTTCCCTACCTTTCGAGGGTTAAGGGTCATCTTTGCATCTTCAAGACCATTGAATAGGTGATTCAATGCCCAACGGTAGTCTTGAATTGTCATAGGGCTCCTTCCGCCGTCCTCCAATTCTCGAAGATATTCTGCTACTTCTTGATCGAGGGACCATCGAGGTCTTGCCATTATCAGGTCCCTCCAAGATGCCCTATAGCATTCCGAAAAGAAACAATTTGTCCGTTGTATTCGCTCTCCCACTCACCCCTTTCAAAAAACTTAACCTTCTTAACTTTCTTAACGTCGGCCCGTATCTGGATAGGCCAAAATATCGAGGTTAAAAAAAGGTAAGGGGAGGTTAAAAGGTTAAGATTCATCTCTTATTCTCATCCATTAGTGGAGGATAGCGGCGGCCATTCACTTCATGCGCTTTTATATTAGTCCTATCTAGCTTGTCAATATAGGGGATGTGTTGCCCTCCCCTCGGAAGTTTATATCCAAGGATGTATAGGGCCTTATTAACTCTCCGTGTGGTCAGATCTGCCTTATCTTTCAGGTCTCCCAGGTCAAACAGGGTTTGAGCGACCCGTTCCCGGACAAAGGTAGTATAAATCTTATCCTTGTGAAAATCTTTCCAGAGTTCGTCCAATCCATAATAAACAAAGGCTTCAAAGGTATCTTTGCTCTGCTCGATTTCTTTCTCGGTGCTCTGTTTGATAAGTTCTATTATTTCCTCGGTTTGATTAAACATACTTCCTGCGAACAAAAGAGAATTAGCAATATCTTTAGGTCGATTTTTCAAGCCGACTTCGTCAAGATTGAGGGTTTCTGTCGCCTTATCTCTATACTCCTTCACTAAATCTGGACGTGTGAATAGGCGTAGTCTCAGAGCTAACAGCCTGCTTCTAAGCTGGATATGTTCCTCTGTTTCATCGACCAATATCTTATTTCCTGCTCCCCTGGGCATTGTGATGCTAATGGACCTGCTCATTACATCATTAGGGGGGACCTGATCCTTGTAAGAAACCGCCATGAAAGGTCTTAGGCGGAAAATATCCAGGCCAGTATTGGTCCAGTTACATCGAGGAATTGGCGTACCGTCGTAGGTACATTTCAAGATGTTCATGCAAGAGTTCCAATCTTCCTGGCCTAAATCTTGAAGTTCGTCCATTGCCCAGGTAGTCTTGTTCCAATGGCTTCCCCGATATAGGACGGCCGGTGTCGGTCTGGACATCTTGAAACCACGATACCCTATCAGATATATTTGGTCCAGAATTTGCCCTTTACCCGATATGGGAGGTCCAAAAAGTGATAGCAGCGGAGACCTAGGGATGAACGGAACAAAAGCTGTCGAGATTTGCCAGATCGCAAGGCTGGCAGGAGTGATATCGTCTGGGAATTCTATATATTCATCATTACATCTCATGATGTCTGTAAGAAGGGACGAATCCTCGTTGATCTCCGGCTTTTCTGGTAAATTCCAAGGAAGTTCATCCATGCTCAAAAATTTGTAATGCAGGTATTTCACAATTTTATCATCGATTTCCTGCCATTCCTTGACGGTATGAAATTCAATCTCGATACCGTCCTTAATTAATGCCGCTCCAAGCTTACCATCCTCTTTGTAAATCTCGGCGTGCTCCAAATCGTATGGTATGCCGATCGGTGCCGTTTTTTCAATACCCTTGCTTCCCTTCCGCCCAAGGCGTCCTGACGACATGGCTTCTTTCCGGCAGAGTCCATGCTTATCCTGGGCGATCTCCAGGGCTCTCTTGAACTTCTCTCCCCTCAAGGCTCCTGGGACGCAATCACCGCAATCCAGAACCTTCTCCTGTACGGCGATGGCGTGAAGGGGTCCCCCTCCCGTCCCGTGCCGGAAGCAATACCAGGCGTTCTTAGAAATATCAACCTCGAAGTTATGGCCTGTATTGCTGCCATGCCAGGGACAGGAACCACGGAACTTACCGCCCAGCCCCTTGAGGCCACCCATAGAGATAACGTCCTGGACCTTCAGGGAGTCCAGTTCAACGTCCCTGGACCTGTTCGGCAGCTCTCTCTTCATATCTTCGAGCGTGTCTGTCTCCGGAGGGGGCAGGAAGTCGCTGAGAGCCGTCCTGATCTGCTCGGCCTTAATCGAGGCGAGGGGCAGGTCCTTTAGGACCGTGTAGGCGTTCCCGTTCGGATGGATGCTACCTGGACCAATGACCTGTTTCCCGGTGGATTGAACGTCCCCTATCGTCCCTTTGGCGTCCCCAGGACGTGCTAGGCGGAGGGGACCCGGCAGATCTGCACAGCGATAGTAGAAATGGCGCCCTCCCCTTCCCGTCTGGACCGTAAAGGTCTGAGGTAGGGACTCTTCAACGGCTGCTGCTACTTCCGGGGAATCAGCGTCAATAACGGCCAGACCATTGATACCGCAGAGCACTCCATAGTTGCCGTCCTTGCCCAGGTGTCTCGATAATTTGGGGTCCTCGCATGGATAGTTCGCATTTTTCTGCCAGTCCTTTTCAATGGGGCTTTTGTCTTTCGCTTTGACCAGAACAAAACGGAATGACGGCTCTCGGAGCCTGTCAGGTATGGAAATGGCCACACTACCACTTCCTAGGACAAAGACGATCCACGATCTTCATTATTCGGTAGTAGTCAAGCTCCGAGATACTACGGAGAGTATATTTCTCAACCTGGACGGTATTAGTTCGGAATTGGAGCAATCCTTTCAAGGCATCGAAAACGTCCTTGTCCGCTCTGAATACGGTAATGCCGGGATAGTACTCGCAAGGCATTGCTACCAGCCCTCCTCACAAACGACTAACCTCAGGTTGCTAGACTTCGAGAAGACGATGTAGCAATCGGGCAGGGTCTTGATGAGCTGCATAAGGTCGTTATACGTCGCATCGGAGCAGCGCAGGACGATCGCCCTGCTCTTTCTATTGGTGTTTATATTTTCCTTGCTTACAATATTCCAGTCGTTCATTTTTCACCTCCTTTTTACCTATATTTCACACAAATATCCCGGATGTTTTCCTCTTTTTTCGTCTGTTTTGAGTTGAGGCTAGCGCTCTCATTTCGCTCCCCCTCTCAAGAAAGGCATACCATCATACCATTTTCTAAGCCGCTTCCGGGTCGGCTTGGACTGATCTGCAGGAGCAGGGACCTGGGGAGGGACTTCCTTCCTGGTGTTCTGTTCGGTCCTTCTTTTCTCGTTAAGGGAGATCTCCCTTACCATTAGAGATTCAAGGTAGTGAGAGAAGGGGATAGGTCCGGCAAGGGCCTTGGCTTTTCTCACTACCTCTTCGTCTAGGGTCATGTTGTAATGTTTCTTCATGATTTTACCACATTGAGCGAAGAATGAAGAAAAATATATACTTTCGTCGCAATTACGGTTGCAATAATAAATAAAAATAATGCCAACTGGCTCTTGCAATGACCGTTGCAATTTCCGGTTGCAATAATGTAAAAAAAGGAAGTGCTGGATGAATTCTGCAACGATTGCAAAAAAGGATAAGACCCGGGAAACGGTAAAGAAGGCATATAGTGGGGGTAAAACAGAGGATGAAGCCCAAAAGATCCTTCATAAGCAAGGTATCTCTTTGAGTTCTCATCAAAAACATAGGGCCGATCTTGTTAAGGATGGGAATTTAACACCTAAACCCCATCACGGAAAGGGAAAGGGTCCGACTCAATTCATACCTACTGATGAACTTTTATTACCTCCGAACACACAGGAGATAGATCTTTCAAAAGAGGAAGCGACTCTCCCGGTCTCAAAGGGGGTTCTCGTCTCGATGGTTATTGATCAGGCAAAGGAAATCGTTGAAGCCATTGAGAAGGACGACGCCTGGAAGAATAAAAGGAAGATACGGAAAATATGCAATGAAATACGCCCAGTGATAGGTCATATAGCGTATCTGGAAAGTCTAGGCTATTCCCTAACCTTACCCTGGCATTTTTTCGAGAAGGAAAACCCTCCACTTTGGAAGGGGCTCTTCGGATGGAAGGACCTCAGAGGTACTGGAGGAATACCAGTCAAGATCGCCGGGGCAGATATTGAAGGAGTGAATGAAAAGGAGGATCGCTTATACCTAAATCCCGAGTTTACTAACAACGAATTATATGTTATCATATACCCTAGTCTCCCGGAATGGAAGTGGTATTTTATGAAGGTCATCGAAGAACTGGATTCAGCATCTAAGGATTCTAAACAAAGGAAGAAGGAGAAGCAAGACAAGACAAAAGGGATCTGAGACATATTATCATTGCCTGGCTAATGTTGCGAGGCCAGAGGTTCTTACTTCGATAGTTGTCCGAAGGACAATATGAAAGTAGTCTGATATGAATGTAAAGCTTACCACACACAAAATAAAGCTATTACATTTATTTGTTAAGAAGGAACATTAAGAAAGGAGGGATGGGGGGTCGCCGGAACACTCCGGCATTAAAGAAGGATTATTGAAGTAGGCCGTTATCCTCCATGAACCGCTGGCTCCTGACGTTCCCTGCGACCACCATTAGCTTATGAAGGACCCTCTTGAGCTCTTCCTGGTTCTTGCCTTCCTCAAGCATATCGTAGACCATCCCGGCGCAGTCCTCCACTCCTAGCACATATTCGATGCTCCTGGCATCCATACCGACCCGATTTTCACTCATTTAATCGACCTTCGTAAGGTATCACCTTACAAGAGACTATATAACATTACTAAAATATATATGTTGGTATAAGGTTATGTCATATATGACACGACAGAGGGAACAGGTAACGATCACCCTCCCCCCAGAGGTCCTCGCATGGTTGGATAGTAAGGTCAAGGACCGGACCTTCGCCCACCGTTCCCACGGAATAGAGGTAACGATAAGACGGATGATGCAGGCAGAACAGGAGCAAGCCAAAGAGCATCGGACTTAAAGTTGTGCGAAGCACCTAAAAAAATAATGAGTATGTATTACCGGGCTTATTGCCCTGTGTGTGTCTCATAACCTAAAGGTTGTGAAACAAGGTGGTTTGGGCTAGTTCTTATTTAAAGAAAGGGACCCGTCCTTTTTGGAACGCCTTTGCAGAGTAGCAAGTGAAAGGTGATACTCGGTTGCTACTTCCCTCAAGGGCCTACCCGATCGGACGGCAGTAAGGGCCTCGGGGGGAACGCGAGCTCTCGGCCGTCCGATAGGCTCCCCACTCCTTGTGCCGTGTTTCCGGGCCTTCTCCATGCCTTCCTTGACCCTAGTCCGGATCATCTGCCGTTCCCACTCCGCAACGGCCCCTAGGATGCGCCGGATCAGCTTCTTTGTCTCGTCGTTGCCATCTGCCCCTGTGTCTATCCCCTGGTCCATGACTATCAATGATACCTTTTGTTTATCGAGTTTCGAGATTAGCAGCTCCAAGGAAACGAGAGATCTCATTATGCGGTCTAGCTTTGTTATGACGATCGCGTCATACCTGGGCCTGGAAGATTTGCCGTCCTTCGATATCCCTGCTGCTTCAAGCATAAGGTCCAGTCCCGGCCGGGAATCGTCAGCTCCGGATGCCTCATCCTTGAAATACCCGAAGACCTCCCACCCCTGGAGCCTGGCATACTCTTCAAGTCTGAACTTTTGAACGTCGGTGTCTTGGTCCTCTGTGGAAACCCTCGCGTATAGAGCAACTTTCACCAAATTAACCTCCTTTTAACCTGAAACACAACTCCATTTTTCAATGAGCCAGTATCCTATCCTCTTCGTAAAAAAGTTAAAAAAGTTAAAAAAGTTAAGAAAAAGAAAGGGAAGAGGTTTGTTCAAAGAAGTTTCCCCCGATCAATAGCAGCGTTCCTTCGAGTTTGTTCTTTGTACTGGCCATGGTACAAATCAGACTCTATCCAGACAGTTTTTCGGTTTAAAATCCCGCTCTGTCCACTCTAATTATATCCAGATGGTTCGTATTTCGAGTCAATAACCCCTTTTTGGGGAACTATTGCAGGACCGTTCTTCCAGGCATTCCTTAACTGCTTGCCGGCCGCCCCCTGTTCCATGCGGTAGTATGATTTTTGGGTTTGGCCAATCGTCTTATGCCTCAGCTGCGCGGACATGGCGGGGAGGAGGCTCATGTCACTGTTCACGGTGATCGAGGTCAGCGTCGAGCGGAAGTCCTTCAACTTGAAGTCCACGCCCGAGGCGAGCTCGACATCGTGCTTGATGATGTAGAAGGCGTTTGCCGAGTAGAACTCATCCAGCCCCCGATAGAGGTTAGGGAACATGGGCACCGCCTTGGAGATGCCATGCTCCTTGAGATAGGCAGTTCTCTCCCGGAGGTAGCGCTCCAGGAAGGGGACCATATCTTCTCGGATGATGTCGATCTCCGTTGCCGATGCCCAAGAGCCCTCGCCCTTGGGGTGGCGGACGAAGAACGTCATCTTCTTTAGATCGAGGTCCTCCAGGTGAGAGAGCCGGAACTCCTTTGGTCGAGTGCCTGTTGCGAAGGAGAGAGCGATCATCCCCCGCGCCACTGATCCTCTCCAACCCAGCATATCATCCAGGGTGGTGAATATGGCTTGGAGGTCCTCGGTGCTCAGGACCCTGATCGGCTTCTTGTTTCCCTTGGGGAACCGGACCCCGTCCGCGTCCATATCGGCAATAGTGTGGTTCTTGAAGATCTTAAGGAAAGACCTCATGTGGGCCAGATATTTCGCTTGGGTGTTGGGGTCTAGGCCTTGCTTCCTCATCCATGCCATGAAGTCCTGGATTTCCCTCCGTCCGATGTGCCGGGGATCGGTAGTGAACGGCCTGAGGTTCTCGAAGCCCCTAGCCTTGCCTGCGGTCTCGGCGTCCCGTTGGTCTGCCTCGACCTTGAGCTGTTCAAATATCCCGGCAATATACCTCAATTTCCGCTCCTCCTCCTTGAACGTAGATTCGGCTACCGTCCCATATCTCCGCTCAAGATAATACCGAATCGCAGCGGCGAAAGGATAGCGTCCTAATCTCAACGCTTCAACCTCCGCGGCCGTGCAGCTGAGGCGCCTCTTGCGTTTTGCATGAGGTTTAGCCTCGGAGGACGGTAGCCGGCTAGGAGGTAAAGGAGTTTTCATCGTACCTACCCTAGAAGCCGTTTTTTTGCCCGAGGAGCTCTTCTCTCAATCCATCTATTCTTTTTCTAATTTCGTTGGGAAGTTGGGATGAGGCAGTTATTAACGATTTTAGCGCTTCATCCAGTAATTTATTTCCCTCCTTGGATTCCATCCCAATTAGCAGTTGGGAAGCCATTGGGAAGGTGTGGGATGAGCCTGTCGAATACCATAAATGAAGCTTTTTACCATGTTCATCCTCGGTCTCGTAATAGGTCGCCTTGTCCTTGCTCGACAGGTCGGAGAGGTAGTTAAGGACGGTCTTATGGCTTACTTTCCGTCCGGTCTTGGAGGTGTAGATCTCCACAATGTCATCGAGCAGCAGCCCGCCGGTGATGGACCCGGCGAAGACTGGGAGGATCTTCAGCAGTTCGATATGCCGCGCCGGTAGCCCAGTGGACTTGGGACCGCTCGCCCATCCCCAAAGCTCCGCCGCCTCGACGTTGTCCTGATAGTTGGCGAATAAAAGCTTACGACCATCAGGGAGCTCGATCACCGGCCGGGCGAATCTGTGAGCATAGGCAACAGCGGCCACCAGGTTGAAGAACATCGGGAGAGTGTTCCTGGCCTTTGCATCCTTCCCTCCGATCTTGACATGATCGACGAATAGATTGTAGACGATGAGGTTCTTCTCTTCCAGGACGCGCTCCAGTAGCCGTTGGGCCTGGGGGATCTTTGACTCGATGAACTCAATGAGCTTAACGGAGGCAGCTTCCCGCTGGAATTTGAGGACGTTCTCAGTCTGGTCCCGCGATTCGTCAGGATTCACGACGAATGGCCGGTTCATGATCTGCCCCTCGGCATCCTCCAGGACCTCCGCCGCGGTTAACCAAAAGACCGGGAGCCCATCAAGGTCCTGGACGCTTGACTTCCTATGCTCATCAAGGGTCATGTTGGTGAGCTTCTTCACACCGGGAGACATCCCCGCCTTCACGAAGTCCTGTGTCGCCTCTGATTGATCCGCGAACTCATCGACGAACAGCACCTTCCCCTTGAACAGTTGAGGATTGCCGGCATCCTTCGCAGCATAGAACGGTGCCTTGCCGCTCATGCTGGCGACGCTCATGAAGCGGTCGGGAAAGAGTTTGGTTCCGATCGTCCTCATGGCGTAGGATTTACCTATCTGCGAGTCCCCGATTGCCATCATATGGAACTTATTATCTTCCAAGCTGGAGGAGAGGGCGGAGTAAATGAGGGCTTTCCTCAGCTGTGGCTCCCCTGCTAAGAACTCATTAATCGCCTGATCGATCACGTCCCACCATCCTCCGTTCCGGAGAAGCTCCTCATCTTCTGCCCGAACCTTCTCGGCCTTCTGTTCTTGTAATGCCACTCGCGGGGCTTCCTCCGCCCGCTTGGCTGCGATCGCGGGCCCCTCTCCCTGCTCCCGGGAGATCTTCAGAAATCGGTTGATGCTCTCTGCCTCACAGACAGCTTGCGGCTCTGTCACCTCTGCTCCTGGAACCGGCTCGGCTGGCGTCTCTATGTCCGGCGCCGAGGCCTCTGTCATGGCCGCTGGCACGTCCTCCGGTGCCTGGGCGATGTCCTGGACCTCCTCGGCCTCGGACACGCTGGCGGCCGTCTCTATGGGCTTGCATTGCTCCCGGAGGCTCTTCACCTTGTCGAGAACGGCTTTCCGCGCGATCGCCGCCACATCTGGAGGGAACCTCTCGGGCGATTCCCTGATCATGCGGTCCAGTGAGGACGGCACGTCCTGGTGCTCCTTCCCGTCAAGGATGTAGTAAATCGTTATGTGCTTCGTGAGGTCGAAGCCTTTGGCATGGGGAGAGCGGTCCGATTGTACGCTCCTGATCTCGAAGGTAGGGGCGACCGGCTTGATTTCGACGGCCTTGAGCCTCCACTCCTTGATTAGCGCCCTGTACTGCTTGCTCGCCTCCTGCTTGATGATCTTGTCCTCAGGGATGACCGACGGACGGGCCAGTAGCTCGCGATAGCTGATCTCTTCTGCCTTCTTCATACCCGGACGGAGTACATTTACCCAGCAGCGGGGATCAGCTCCTGGCACCTCCTCCAGGTAGGCCTCCACCTTAGAGAATAGTGTCTCATCAGACGTCACGAGCTCGCCCCCATGAAGTGGTCGATGTTGAGCACGATCTCATCCGGCCGCATATTGCCGACAGCCTCGCCCACAGCCTCGACTGGATCGCTGAATAGGTCCAGTAGGGCATCGAGGAGCTCGGATTCGATGAGGACGTTATAGCGATTGGCTACCGCGTAGATCACGCCTCGCCGGCGGCGTTCTCTCCCATCCTGATGCATGAGCTCACTCCTCAGGCACAATGCGCAACTTACCGGCGCTGGTCCTCTGATATATTAGCCGTGCCCCTGGGATTCCCTCAACCGATTGGACGAAGGCGGGCATGTCCTTCAAGTACATTCGCGCTACAACAGCAATGGTGCCGCGGGGCTCGTTTGGGTCCTCGACACCTTTATGTTCCAACTTGTCTCTAACATACATTTGCCTTAACCTCGCTCGTTGTGGTTTCGTGAAGGGGTTTGGCCGCCCGGTCCGGGGTGTTTCTGCTTGCCGGCGTGACACCACGGCCCCGGGTTTGTTCTCGTAACCTTGATGCTTAAGGTCCAATGGACTCTTTCTCATTCAAGGCGGTCACGATCAATGATCTGGCTAGGACGGTGAAAGGTATGCGAAGCTCCTCTGCCTTGTTTTTAAGTAAGGTCAAATCGTGTTCCTCGATCCTTATGGCTAGTATCACCATGTTCAACTCCCTCCGTTACTGAGTCGTGCAGCCCGCAGTATCCTCACAGCGGCTTCCACATAGTCTAGCCAGCGTTCGATAGCAACAATGCTCATGCCGTTTGTCCAAGACAGGCGCTCGGCGCTGTCCAACAGTTCTTTGGTTGTGCGGTCCAGGTCCTTTCCGAGGCCTTCCTGGAACAGGGCTTTCCTCACCATTGAGGTGTCTTGTCGTGTCATGTTCATTTCCTCCATATTGTTATGTCGTGCATAACATGGCAATACACCATTACACAATAGATGAATATTAAACTGTCGTGCACTATCTTGCATTGCATGAAGAGAAAGCGCGAAACCATATCCTTGACCCTACCCCCAGAGGTCTTAGAATGGCTCGATAGGAAGGTGGAGGACCGTACTTTCGCAAGTCGGTCTTTTGCGGTCGAGAAGGCTGTCCTTGCAATGATGGCAGAAGATAAGGAACGGCAAGAATCTAAGGAAAGGCGCTGACCCTCCCTCACGGAGATCTGTTCTTCATCATTCTTTTTAACCGAACTGGTTGTAAAAGTTGTTGGGGGGAGGAGTCCCCAGGTGCTCTCCCCCAGACCGCATCGCCTCCCGGTCCAAGAGTATGGTGGGGGCAGGGTCCGATGGACGCCACCTCCCCCAGGACCGTATGATGGTCCAGAGATATCAAATAGAGGTTTGAACGGCCGGGGAGATGAACCAGAAGGACGATTGCCCAACTCCCCGGTCATGGTCAGATGGATATCCTCCTGGCTTCGTTAATGAGGGCGAAGATTAGTTTCTTTAGTGCGACGTATTCCTCCCACTGGCCAGCGTTCAGGAGCTCCAGGACCTCCTTATCGCTTAGGTCGATCGTTGGGGGCGATGTCCTCTCGGTGGAAGATGTCGGTCCGTGGAGCATGGCCACAGGGCCTCGGAAACGGCCCGTCCGGGCCTCCTCAGGGGTGAACTCGATTACGGACATGAGGGCCTCCGCACGAGCTCGCCATCGTGGACGCAGAGGGCCCGAATGTAAATGGGGAAGGATGCCTTACACTCGGGACAACGGCACTTCCCCTGGAAGGTGATAACCTCGGGTATCTGGGGGAGGCGGTCGTTATCGGCCGATATGGTGGTCAAGTAGTGGCCGAACGGCTTGTTAAGGAGATTGCGGTAATCATCGCCGTGTAGGTTAGCTCCGCGAACGGCCTGGAGCATGAGGTCCCGAGCATAAGATAGGGGTTTCTCGCACTCCGGGCAGGTCATCTTCCCCAGGTCCTTGATATCCTGGAGCTCGACGTTCTGGCCGTTGATGGTGACGGTCATCCGGGGGAATCCCTCAACGATCTCCCGGTCGATGGCCTCCTGATAGCGTCTGGCCTCCTCCATACGGGCTCGCTCCTCCTCCGCTCGCTTCGCCTCGGCACGAGCTCGAGCCTCGGCCTTGCGTTCTTCCTGGAGGGCGTTCATGTCCCCATATCCGAGCTTCTTAGCCAGGAAGTCGATATCCTCCCGGCCTATCACGAGCTCGCCCCCGGTATGGCGGTGGAGGCCTTGGGCATGGGGGCGTTCTCTTTCATGGCATAGGTGATTAGGCTCTCGATATACCGGGTCCGGGGAATTAGTCCCCGCTCGTTATCGACCCTAGAAAGGACGCTCGGGGGGAGCGTGATGGACAAGAGGATTCGCTTCATTATACATGTTAAATTTGCTAGAGGTTATTACTATTCCGCTAATCAGACTAAAATATCTCCCTCCAGCGACGGTTCTCAAAGAGGTCATCCAGTCCGGTATCATTGCATAGGAGCACGTCGGAACACCCCGAGCTCACGCTCTCGCCGTCCTTGAGGTAGGCGAGAGCCTGGGAAATGGAATCGACCATATCGTCATGCTCTGCGTTGGGGAAGTTCAAGAGCTCTTCCTGGAGGTCGGCCAGGAGCTCGTGTCTCTCGGGGAAGTGGACCCGGCCGGACTCAAAGAGCGGGGATATGACATTGACCCTCGTTTCCTTGTCCTTGGTCGCCTTGATGGGCAGAGCGGGAATGATCGACTCCCGGCGAAGGTCCTGGAGGAGCGACTGGCCGCTCCCGGCGTCCTCGATGATGACCGCGTGGGGGCGGTGCTTGTCGTATTGAGCTCGTGCCATACGGATGAGGTCCGGGTATTCTACTCGGCCTCGCCATACGTCCAGGAGGCAGTAGCCTCCGGGCGTCTGGCCCCAGGTCGTACATGCCGAATAGTCCGATGCCTTCCCGGACTTGAAGGCACAATCCCAGGATTGAACGATGAAATGGAGCTCGGGGACATCGCGGTAGTATGTGAACCATTCCCGCTTGAGGATATTCCCTCCTGGCTCGGTCGGTGATTGTTGATACATGGCCATCCAGAAATAGGTCCCCACGGTGTCCTTGATGGCTCGGAGGCGGGGTAGGTCGAACCGCTCCGGCCAGAGCGGAGCTCCGGGAACTCGGCCGAGGATGTCTCCCTCCGGGGCGATGGCGGGAAGGTTGAGCACGTCCCATTTCTCCCCTCCCCTGGCCTTCTGGCTCAGGAGCCTCCCGGCGAGGTCGTCCTTATGCCATCGCGTTTGAATCAGGATGACCGCTCCTCCCGGTTCTAGCCTCGTGTAGGCGGTCGATTGATACCATTCCCAGGCCTTCTCCCGGATGACCTTGGAGCTCGCCTCCTCCGCGTTCTTGATGGGGTCATCAATGATGAGGACATCCGCTCCCTTCCCGGTGAGAGGTCCCCCCACTCCGGCCGTGACCATGCCTCCTGGGTGTCCCTTGAGGTCCCATCGGTCGGAGGCCTTGGAATCCTCTCTGACCTGGATCCCCCACACGGCTGGACCGTATGCCTCCATGATGTCCCTGGCCTTCCGGCCCCAGGAGCTCGCGAATCCGGCCTCGTAGGAGGCGAGCATGACCCGCTTATCCGGGAACGTGCCCAGGAACCAGGGCGGAAAGTATTGGCTTACGAGCATGGACTTCCCATGACGGGGAGGCATGGTGATGATAAGCCTCGGGCAGTATCCCGTAGCCACGTCCCGGAGCTTGTGGTCCAGGAGCCTCAGATGTTTAGCGGGAATCCACTTCCCACGGCTGGCCATTATCGCTAGTCCGGCCGGGGAGAGTCTGGCTAGGGTTAGCGAGCTGTTCGAGGAGCTGGTCGATGGTTGCTGATACTCCAGGGTCCTGGAGGGCTCGGATGGTGAGGAAGCGGTCATGTTCTACCTTCATGTTGGCGTTTAGGCTCGTACTCGTGCTCTCCGTGGTTAGGCCTCGGGCCAGTCTCTCGGCCTTGATGCCATCTACGATAAAACGTCCAGCGTCGGCCGGGGTGAGTTTCTCCGAATCCAATTGCTCAAGTCGCTTCATGCCCTTTTTGATGAGAGCTCGCGAGGCCTCGGCGTGATATTGGGACATCTTCACATATTCCCGCTCGCTGGCCTGTCGGGAGAGTTCAAAACAGTGATCATCCCAGGCGAGAGCTCTCTCGCTCCAAGAGTAATCGACCGAATACCGCTGGAGCTGTCGAAGGGAAACGTTCACCTTATCGGTCTTGGAGAGCTCCACCACTGACCTCCCGGGTCCGAGGTTGAGGTGCTGCTCGAAGGCCTGATATGCTCTCGGAGGTTCGTCCTCCAGTCGCTTCCAAATATCCCCATCTGGCATGATGTCGTAATCATGTCGTATGGTACTAATGAATCTTGGTCCAGCAATCCTAAAGTAGCCCTAGTTTAGGATGAACTTGAAGCTAGCTGGTAAAGCTCGTTACGGCGGAGGAATCTTCTTTCTAAGCTGGTTGTAAAAAAGCCCTTTTGTGTCCTTTTCTTCGACTCTTTTAATATCTGACGACTTCTCCATACCTATCTCATTAACGAGGAACCAGGGCGCCTAGTTTTATCGGTATAATATCAATTATGGTTGTATGGAAGAGGGGAAGGTCGTTGAATTTATTGAGTATGCTTCTGGACTGAGTGGATATGAGAAGGGTGAAGCTCATTTATTCCTCGACCGATTATTTATCGCATATGGTAATAAGGGAGTAATTGAAGCTGGAGCAGCTCTGGAGAAACAGATTGTCGTCGATATGAGGACTAAATTTTGTGATCTACTCTGGCCCCATATCGTCTTATTCGAGATGAAGGCGCGCGGTGAGAAGCTTGCCGACCACTTTCAACAGGCAAAGATCTATTGGGATAATACATATGGGAACCGTCCCAAGTATGTTATTTTGTGTAACTTTGACGAATTCTGGATATATGATTGGAACGTTCAGAGGGAACCCCTTGATAAAGTTCCATTAAAACAACTGAAAGAACGATGGAAAGCATTGGCATTTCTTTGTCCAGAACCGGTTAAGCCCATTTTTGGTAATAATCTCGTTGAAGTCACCGAAGAGGCCGCCGATAAGATTGCCCAACTATATAACAGCCTAGTTAAACGAAAAATTGATCATGTTAAAGCAAGGAGATTTTCTCTTCAATGTCTTGTCTGTCTATTCGCAGAGGATTCTGGAATGTTTCCAGATAGCACCTTATTTACATCCCTTATTGAGGATTGTCTGAATGGTCAATCAACTTATGATTTATTTCAGGGTTTATTTAAGCAGATGAACAACCAGGAAGTAGCCTCAGGAGGCAAATACAAGGGTGTTAAATATTTCAACGGAGGCATATTCTCCACCGTTTATCCTATCGAACTTAACCCTGACGAACTGCAAATTTTGAAAGAAGCTTCTGTTTCGGACTGGTCGAAAGTGCAACCCTCGATTTTCGGGACCATCTTTGAAGATAGTTTGGGAAAAGAGGAAAGGCACGTTACAGGAGCTCACTACACGTTATTATCCGAGATCATGAGTGTAGTTGAGCCAACGATATTACGACCCTGGAGGGAAAGAATAGAAGGGGCGAAGACACTCAAAGAACTTTATCAAATACATGACGAAATGGGCAAGTTCATTGTGCTTGATCCCGCATGTGGGAGCGGTAACTTCCTTTATGTCGCATATCGTGAGTTTCGAGCTCTGGAGATTCATCTTCTTAAAAAAATTGTTACTGAATACTCAGTCTCGCTTCATAGCTTACATTCAAAAATAAAGTGCAACCAATTCTATGGTATAGATCTAAATCCGCTCGGTATCGAGCTTGCTAAGATCACATTAGCCATGGCAAAGAAGATAACAATCGAAGAGTTCAACAAGTTCACCAAAATCGATCGACTATTCGAGGTAGAAGACCCGCTACCGTTCGATAATCTAGATGACAATTTTATCCAGAAAGATGCACTGTTGATTCCTTGGCCACTAGCTAATGCAATCATCGGAAACCCACCATATCAATCAAAAAATAAGATGCAGGATGAGTACAGTCCAGAGTATGTCGAGCATCTCCATGAGGTCTTTCCAGAAATGCCAGGGCGAGCTGATTATTGCGTTTACTGGTTCAGGAAGGCTCATGATTTACTGCCTGCTGATGGTAGGGCTGGCCTTGTAGGAACCAACACTATCCGTGAGACATACTCAAGGATTGGAGGATTAGATTATATTGTATCTAATGGCGGTGTTATTTGTGATGCAATTTCAACCATGCCTTGGAGCGGCTCAGCAGCAGTACATGTATCTATTGTCAATTGGATAAAATCGCCAACTGATTCTGTCGGGAAAAAGAAGTTAAGGCGATTATTAGGCGAAAAGAAAAAGGGGGTTTGGGAAGAATGGGAGTTGGATGTCATTCCACCAACGTTATCTGCGGATTTTGATGTCACAAAAGCCTTGGTATTGAAAGCCAACCTAGAACCGAGATTTTGTTATCAAGGCCAGACACAAGGTCATGAAGGTTTTCTGCTAACACCTGAGGAGCGAGAAACTCTTGTATCAGAAGAGCCCATGGCTAAAGAAATTACCTTTCCATTTCTTATTGCGGAGGAGCTGATAGGCGATCAGGATTCCCTACCTAAACGCTATGTTATTGACTTTCAACCTAGGGAGACTTTGCCTGATGTGATGCGATACCCAAAAACATTCAAAATTATTCAAGAGCGTGTATTACCAAAAATGATTGAGAACGCGCAACAAGAGACTGAGGAGTTTAAAGTCACTAAAAGGAAGGTGAAAGCTAGGCAGCTGCATTTAGAGAAGTGGTGGCTCCTCTGGAGGGGAAGGGGAGATCTCATGAAGAAAATCGCAAGTATCGATCGTTATGTCGCATGTGGGCAGGTCACAAAGCGCCCTATCTTCGAATTTGTCTCATCGGAGATACATCCTAATGCCGCTCTCATTGCATTTCCACTTCAAGATGACTACTCTTATGGAATTCTCCAAAGTTCGTTTCACTGGGCATGGTTTAAAGCTAGATGCTCAACCCTTACTGAGAGGTTTAGGTATACTACAGAGACAGTCTTTGACTCATACCCATGGCCACAATGGGGGATAGATATTGAGTATCACGATCCTTCAATTCCTGAACCATTCTCTAGATGCGTATCAATTGCTCAAGAAATAGCTGTTGCGGGAAGAGATTTACGAAAAATTAGAAACGAATTAAGATTGGAGCATAATTGGTCATTGAGGGAACTCTATAGAACTCTCGAAATGCCAGGTAACAATCCGCTCCGAGATGCTCACGAGAGGCTAGATAAGGCGGTGTTAAAAGCATATACATATCCTAAATCAAAAACGTACAAAAAGACCCAGGAATTAAAATTACTGTTCGAGCTGAACCAAAAGTGTGGAGCCCTTGAAAAAGAGGGGAAAAAAATATTCGGCCCAGGTCTTCCAACATTCTGTGAAGGGGAAGAGGGATTCACTTCGGACGATTGCGTACATATGCCTTCATCCTCACCCTAATCACATTCCGTAAAACCTCAACCCTTCCTTTAACTTCCTTTTCAAATGGATGCCCTGAGTCATTTAATTCGATGAAAAATATTCAAAAGGTCACCGCTCACAGCATCATAATTTTTAACTTCTCTGTGTTGACAACCTGTTTCTTCTTAGCTGGAGAGTTAACAACATCAAACATTTTTTGGATGTTGGTAGGAACATTTATCTCCCTAATTGGAGCCTTAAAAGCCCTTTTCCTCTTCGCATATTCATCAGCAAAGGATCGAGATATCGAGAGAGTGTTTGCGAAGTTAACGACAATGTTCTCTGCGTCGGTCGATTCTATAATGTCGAAGAACTGGATTGCCCTGTTCCTTGTAGCTAAATCCTCGGAGAGATAAGCCCTAATCTCGAACTCTTTCTCCTTCGATATACTCAATGATGTCGACCTCCTGCGCCGGGTATGGCAATCTTATATTTATGCTTGTGCCTTGTAGTTTGTATGCATCTCTAAGCATATATCCTTTCGGTTCAGGGCTTTCAAATGAGAGAGCTCCGTTTCTGGAAACAATTAGTATTTTTGCACCCAGCCCTTCCGTGCAAATTCGAACATTGGTTTGGAGCCCATAACCCCGTCCTTCGGTTTCTTTCGAAGAAAGACCGTTAACGGCCTCTACGATAGACTCAACGTCGTTATTAAAAATCATGCCTGCTGCGCTTAAGCTACCTGGTATTGTTCTACCATCATCGTAAAAACTGATGTCAACAAAACCCTTGCTTTGGTATTTTTGTGCCATCACTAATGCATGTGAAAAGCCAGAGTGCTCATATACGTTCGTTACTAGCTCGCCAACTAGGTATTTAAAGGCATTTTGACCACCGTAGTCTTTGCCATCTTTATTTAATCCATATAAACGACGAAGGACAGGATCAAGTTCTTTCTCGTTCTCTGGAAGTGCGACGATTGGGACATAAGAAGCGCTACTAGATACATGGTGAAAATCCCGCATCAACATGGTATCTATGTATGTCGCAACGTTTGGATCTCTAGGTGGGACATAGGTAGCGTCTGGATGATTTACCAACAAACCAATTGAAGGCAGTAGTGTTGTAGGATAAATCCAACTAATCCCACTGAGGTCTATAGCGCCCGATGTAAAATAATTGCTCTGGACATAGGCATAGCCCAAATAGCTTTCTAATAGGCCTGATGGAACGGGCACGGCAGTATAGCAGGAAATACACAAAATTAATAATTTGGCTTTAAAACACACAGCCCGAAAAATACCATGAACATCTTAAATGGCAAGCGCTCACAGCTTTCATAACACTATTAGCGACTATATGTCAGAGGTGGCGGGCCCTCGCAGGGAACGATGGAGGAATCTGATAACAAATGCCCTATAGCCCATACAACCTACCGACTCCCCCGGCCGCTCCGGGCGGCCTCGATGCTGATGGTTTTGAATTCTGCACTATGTGCTGCTTCCGAAGAGGGGGTCGAGGAGAAGGCGTGATTGAATCACAACGTCCGCTCCCCGGCCTATCCAAACGTCCCAACCCCATCCCAACCCATAGTTGGGACGTTACTTTCTTCCTATCCAGTAGTAGTAGAGTAGTATGTCATCCCAACATCCCAAGAAAAAGATAGATGAGGAGATTTGCCCCCATTTTATAAGGTTCAAAGAAAAAAAGATGTAATGGGTTTAGCAAGCAGCTGCCAGTACGAACGGCCATAGGTTATTGACATTTGAAAACGGACCATCTGGCTCAATGGAGTGGTGATTCCCGCTCTGTCCACTCACTTTACTGGCTTCGTCAAAAATGCCCCGATTTTGGGGCAAGCCCATTTGGGCCGTTTGTTGCGCCCTCCATTGGGCGAGGCGGTTCATGGAATCTACCTTTTGGTCCATGTCGATCCCGATATAGAGCTTGGTCGTTTTTTCGTCCTTATGTCCTAACAGTTCGCTTATCTTGGAGATAGGTTCCCCGGACATATGCAGCTCTTTGGCGAACTGCCGTCTAAGGACATGGTTCGAGAACTCAACCCCGGTCCGCTCTTGAATACGTTTTAGCATACCATCCACAGCGGTCCGCTTATATGGGAATAATTCCCCCCCTCTCTCATAGATCAAGAGGTTATCAGGAACGACCACGGCGGGATTCTTTGCCCTGGCCTTCCTGATCTCCATGTCCCTAAGCTCGAAGAAATGGTTTAGCTCGGCGTTGGTTTCGGGGTCGAAGGGGTTTTGTCTCCACTTCCCGCCCCGTCGCCCCTTGCCCAGGACGTTGAAGTAACCCATCTGGATATCCTTCACGGTGAGCCTTAGCACTTCCACGCGCCTTAGCCCGATGTGAAGCTCCAGATGGACTACGATACGTTCAAACCCCTTTGCCTCTTGCTCGATCGTCCGGGCCTGAGCGAATGTCAGCCAATGCACGTTCTTACGTTCATCTTCCTGCCATTCCAGCTCCATTTTCTCCTTGATGTCGTTCCCGTGGAACATTAGGTAAGAATTCAGGATGCTGAACTCCCGCCTCACGACCCCGGGTTGCGATTCGCAATAGACATCATCGAGCAGAAAGTTCACCGTGTCCTCTGTCCATTTGTTGGGATAGGGGTCATATCCCGCTTCCGTGAGGGCACGGTTCACTTTCTTTATCATCCATCTATATCCTTTGATCGTTTGCTCAGGCCTCTTCTTCTTTCTCTTGGTTTCTAAGAAGTTTTCTACCGCATCACCGAGACGACGCTCTTTCGACGGCATCTCAGTGAACCCCATTATGGAGCTGCGAAGATATAAGAACGGACATGGGACCTCTTACAATGCCATTTTTCCTGTTCACCTGTTCATCTGTTTAAAATTAGCATCTGGCTTCCCTGAACAGGTAGCTTTCTTTTCAGAACCCGGTTTGTTCTTGTCCTGTTCCGGTGGCCGCTCGATAACGACTATCCTATCCTGGGGGCGATATATCCGGTTGGGGTCCCTGTTGCCCAAATCCTCCTCTTGTTCCATGGATAGCTTATCATATCTTATCCGCTCTACATGGATGCCATTTTTTTCAAGATTCGGGATAAGAGGGGTTAGACGTTTTCCGAGGACAACGCCATCCGAAGGCCATTCTCGGACCTTGGTGTTTATCCCATCCATATCCGCTTGGTTTTTTAGCGCAGAAAGGAGATCGGTAGCGGTCCCAATGAATGGCTCCCCCACCCTAACAATTTCCTCGATGAGGGTGGCCAATATGGATTGTTCTATGGCCTCATTGTCCTGGCGGTCCTCGTATGTTTTGAACTTTTCACGGAACCACTCTCGTTCATGGCCCATTGCCATGCCGACGGCCTCCCCCCAATGGAACCAATCGGCCATCCGGGGGGCTGTGGATCTCGCCATATCTTTTTTCTTTCGTATGGCCTCAGATAATAGGTCCAATAGTTCAGCTAGAACGTACTTGCGATCTGTATAGAAGTCTGACCATATCTCTTCCTCAGACCGTCTTTCATCATCCTTAATGCGGTCCAGGTCGAGGATTATGAGCCGCTCCAATAGGTCCGATTTTCGCGCCTCGTTGCTTATCCCGTTTAGACGCAATATGATCTTAAAGGAGCGAATGAAATCGTCGTCATCGGTGTATTTGGCCCTGGTGGTCATGGCCCCTCCGGTGATGGCCTGACAGAACAGATCGCCAATGTCTCCAGGGATGCGAGAAACATTATCGAAGGCGACGATATGGTGTTTGGCGAAGATGCGGATCAGCTCATCCTCATCCTTGATCTTGGAGACGACAACGACGCTCGACGGGTCGATCAGCATCTTTTCAAGTTTCATTGCGGTGGTCTTACAGGACCCCTGCTGGCCGGTCAGGTTTAACCCTATCTGAGGTATGCCGGGGACCAGATCGACCACGAGCATTACTTTGAAAAAGTCCCTGTCGGTCTTTTTTAGGTTCAATAGCTTAAGGAAATCATCGAGATGCCCACCCCTGGTCGAACGTTCCGGTTCGTCCTGGGGGAGCATATGGGCATAATGCTTGAACAGAATCGGGGGCTCAACGATATTCCAGCCGTTGCCATCTATCCTTATCGCCCGTCTCTGCTCGTCACTGAGATAATACCAGAAAGCCCCGTCATGCTCTGCCACTCGAACATGAAGAGAATATTGTTCTCCCTCGTGGATCGCCCGCCCCTTGAGAACGGTAAGCGCCGAATTGATGCCATCGGACCCCGGCACTTTATTATATTTTTTCCAATATTGATATGACAACCACTTGCCCAGGGAGCCGTTTATCGGCATTATCTCCCAATGCCCGTTCTGACGGGCTCTGATATATGGGTCTCCATAATCATCGTGGAATAGGGTGTTTTCCTCCCCATTTAACGCAATTTCTACTATCCTGGATGGTATGTCCTTTTCCAGTTGTTCGTCCTTCCCTTCAACCTTCGGAGCTTGGCACAAGGGGCACCAGCTCTTATTACAGGACTTCTCGAACGCATCCCGGATAAGGACACAACTCCAACCCATGTCTGACTTATAGATGTTGGAAAGGGTCTCCAGGTTCTCGACTTCCTGCTCAGGAGAGGGTTCGAAGGATACCTTTGTAAATGTCTTGATATCTTCTGCGGCCTCGGCCTCACTACGGCCCTTGTATCGGTTCATCAATGCCAAGGTTAAAGCCCCATTATGGCGGTGACCCTTCGGGGCTCCGTTCTCCATTATGTAACGATAGCAGGGAAAAGCCATCAGGGGGGAGGTGATGGCATTCACCGACAGAGACTCTTTTTTAACCTTCTTATCCTTCTTAGCCAGCTCTTCCAATGCACTTTGTGAAAGAACCCCAGGGTCCCACAACTTTACATCATCGGGAAACCAGACTGGATATTCACCCGTTGATGGTCGGTGGTCCGGTATCGAAGGTAAAATCACCTTTCGCCCCCCATCGATTCGGACGCACCCCAATTCTCTTATGAGCTGGCCACTCTTATCCGCACCCCACTTATATCGGGTTGCGTCAAGCTTGGCCCGTTTCCCATCGACATTGGCTGCTTTAACTATGTTCTTGTAGAGCCAGACCCGGAGTTCGTTAAACGTATCAACTCCGGTCTTACTTCTGCCCTCCCTTCCCGGCAACAGCTCCGGTGGCAGACCTAAAGCGTTGATGTCGAAGAATACATGGACATGGATTCCCTTGCCTCCGGTATATGTAAGAAGGTATGGGATATCTTGCCCGTCCATGAATTTCAAGAGCTTGTCGCCTTCCTCCTTGACGATTAGCCAGTCCTCAGTGTCGAAATCAAAGACAAGCTCATTGGGAAGGATCGTCCGGGCGTGGATGAATCCTCTTCCAATATCATCGCAGAATAGCCACCTCCCATCCTTGAAGTCGGGAGCCCTTTGAACCATAATGGGATGATGGAGAGCCCTGGCCTCTATATCCAGCACCATAAGCCAGTTCTTCTGGTCCTCTGGGGGACCATCGTTCGGCTTGAGAGTATCCACTGAGGATAGCGAATTTTCCTTCCCCATCTTGACGCCCCCTTTACTTATCTAGCTCAACGAAGCGAAGCCTTCCAGAAGATATGCGTTGGCTTCTTATCCTCACGCCAGGAATGGTGTTAAGGGCGTCCAAAATCGCAGGCACGTTCAAAATATCGGTTTCTAACACAACCCCAAACGTCTGGGATGATCTGTTGTTGTCATTGTTTGGCATGTATATCTAATCCTTAAAATTTTTACATTTTTATTCTTTTTTCACTCCAAATCATCTCCTCCTTCCTCATTGGTTCCAATAACATCCCTATCTGGTTCCACGGGTGATGGGGGAGTACCCCAGCACCTTTCGCTTTAAACCCAGTGTTATTGACATGTTTCCTAATCTGAACGGATAGTAAATGCTTTGTTATGGGGTGACTGAAAGTGGGTTTTGGCCGCCAGGATGCCGGAGAAGGTACACCCTGACGGCCAGGAGCCTAGACCGTCTTGGAAGGACATCAGGCCATCAGCCCCTCTCGAAGCCCCGCTGACGCTGGGATGTGACGACCAACGACAGGAAGGGCCAGCGAGCGTCACTTTGCTGGCTCCATTAGGTCCAGCTTCATTATGAGGTCCTTTAACTTCCTCAATGCGGCCCGGTAGCTTCCGGTGTTGGGGGCTGAGAACATAAGGACCTTGGAAGCGGCCAGGATGCCCCCCTCCAGCTCGTCGCGGTGGGCCTCGGTGTCGTCCATTAGTAGTCCCTCTTGTTAGATGGTCTGCCGCTGTCGGCCAGCATCCTTTTTAGAGGTTGAGGGGCTGGCCTTGAACGACCTAAGTTTCTCGCCCCGTGGTCCTGCATTTGCGCTATCTCGTCGTAACGCTTGGTATATTCCTCGGCATAATCGCCAACGTGCTGATTGAGCATCTGGACGGCCACCTTGAGGACCTCGAACTCACTAGAGTCTATCTTTTGCCCACTGGCGTTGAACTCGTCCACCGCCTTAGAGAACGAAGCGCCGATGCTTAGGACCTTGTCCAGGCTCAGTCCCCTGATCTCTTGGATATACTTAGGGAGACCCCACCGGACCCGGATCTGCTCGCGCTGTTCTTCTGTATATTTTCCTTGATGTAGCTCGGGGTGGGGGTCAAAAAGGTCCCCCGGTTCTCCCTTCTTATACAGGCGCTCCAGCTCTCGCTTTTCCCACTGGGCTTCCTTGCGGTCATTGGCGATCATGGCGAGCTGCTCACGGTCCATCATGTCCAGAAGTTCCTTCATTTTAGGCGGTAGGTTCTGTTTTTTACGCTCTTCGAGCCTGCCCTTGGTCCTGCTCTCTAAGGCGTTGAGCCGCTGAATCTTGAGATATTCTGTCATGCTCAAGCCTCGCGGTAAACGAATATGACCTCGAAGCGGGGGAGGGATCCTACAATCGCTATGCTAGGCACGGTGCCACTGGCCACAGATATAGCCCCGATCATGGCGTCGATAGCTATTTTTATCGATTCCGGCCCCCCACTCACCTCCGAGACCGCCCCTTTTATTCCGGCCATTTACTTGCCCCACATGAACATTTCACAACTTCCCACGTCGGAACCGTCCTCGGCCTCAGTATCGGCGGTGGTGTATACTTTCAGCAACTCGCCATCATACACAAAGAAGCCCTTGCCGGGGCTAAACCCATTTCCGAGGGTGGAGACGAAGCTTCCTTCGATAAACCCAAGATCGTTAGTTGGGTCAATGGCGATGCCACCTGTCACGTATTTCGAGACCGTGAATTTCAGGTGCTTTAGGCGAAGATCGCCTGTCACTCTCGTGCTGATATTGGTTATGGTGTATACAGGGTCTGTCATTTTAATTCCCATCCTTGAATATAGCTTGCTTTAGTAATTCAATAATTGAAGCGTTTTGGCTTTGAATCATGTCTAATTTTCTAGCATCCAGGCGCAGAATTTCCTCATGAATCAAAGCGTTCAGGCGGTCCCTCTGCGCCGGGATCGCGGCCTCACCTAACTGGGCGATATGGTCCTTACTTAGCTGGAGCTGCTCATTGGTTAGCTTCGAGACCGGGGCATCGTCCCAAATATAGCCCCGGTGGTCGAAATCGCAAAAGTACGATTTCGGCTCTAGGCGATCTCCGCCTGAGTACACGATATGCACGGACCACAAGCGGCCGCACTTCTCACACTCTGCGGTATTGGTACGGGCGCCTTGTGGACCCTCTTTATCGGGCAGGGGGCCTATGTTGAGAGATGTCCCATCCTCCGGACAAGGGCGGGTCGAACAGAGGCGCTCCTGGGCTCTGGTGGCCTCTATAACCGCATTCTCCGCGATGGCTAGCTCTCTTTTTAGATCATTTACTCTATTGACTGCTGCTGATATCATATGTTTGTGCCTCGTTAGTATCGGTAAAATCCCATAAAATTCTAAGACATGTATCATGTTCATGGGCGTCCTCGGGGATGCATCCAGAAACCTCGGTATGGTCATCGTGCTCGATAGTAAACAGAACGTGTACGCGGGGCTTATGAGCCGATGTTCTGCGTTCGATGGCCCTCAGCTTGTCGGCCCTCATTCGCTGGCCCCCGGGAGGCACTCGTTCCCGTCCCTGTCGATCCTTCTTAGATGGATGGCCCTACATGCCCCGCTGTGGCACTCCTGGCACTCGGCCAGGGTGACGACCTCGGCGCTCTTCCAGCATGTCACCGGGGGGTGATAGTTGCTAAAGACGTTCAGGTGAAGGATCTCGTCCTCGGTTAAGGGGGCTAGCTTCCTGCTGAGTTGCCGGATGCGCGATCGCTCGACCATCAGCGGCCACCGTCGATCTTGCGCTCGACCGCTTCGAGCCTCGAAGATAGCTCGCCCAGGTCGAGTATCTTAGCCATCTGCCCCGCGCAGGATGAACACGCTTGAGCGATCGGGGGTGCCAGCTTGCCAGCACGAGTGGCTATCAAAATCTCACTCATGTATTCTTTGAGATCCTCTAAAGTCTGGACCTCTTGAACAGCGTTCTTTGGGACCGTGACCGAATAGCCTCTCTTGCCCCCTCGTGATCGTGCTTCGTTTGCGAGGTCTGCGCTCGCTTCGTCATGGTGGAAGCAATGACCTTGAGTGGATGAGTGGAGAGCGTAAGCCTTGCAGCGCTCGCCGGTCTCGGGGTTGATGAATTGACATTGGTGGTCCTCAAGGCCCATGCCAATCTCTCCTGCTGCCGGGGGTCCTCTGCCTGGGCTCCCTGGGGGTGACGATCTCAAGAACACACCTCAATGGCAGCTCCACGATCTCCCCCTTGGGGCGCTGGACCGTCACGTTGCGGTCAGTATAGGCGGTGATGGTCCCTTTGAGGCCCCTGCGCATACCATCGGGGCATTCGTATCTGGTTATACAGGTCTGCCCATTGGCCAGGAATCTCTCTAGGGCCAGGGCTAATGAAACATCATCTAACATGCTCTAAAACCTCATTTTTAACATCTGATGCTGGCGTCCTGAAACTGTGTCCGGGGGATCGGTCCCGGTCCCGGTGGGGATGGAAAAAATACGCCCCACTAACGTAAAGGTATTGGGGGCCAGGTTTATAAACCCTGCTTTCTAAATATCACAATGAGAATTAATTACTGGCATTAGGGGTTATTTACAATTATAAGAAGTACCAGAATAATTCTATTTGTCCTTGTCCTCGCTCATCATGGCGACGGGCGATCGGCCCCCCCGGGTGATCCCGCTAGTTAGGCACACTTGTAGAAATAATATACGATTGGGTTAGTTGCTTAGATCGCCCGGGCCCGGACTCCATGACGGTGAACGAGACAACATACTAGCCCAGCGGCAGGGACCCCCCACGGCAAAAGCAAAAGCACGTTTTTAGAGGGTTTTTAACAGTAACCCGCTGCTCTGTTCACCTCCTGTTCACAATGGCCAGTAAGGTATGTTTGAACAGATGAACAGGAGAACAGTATCTTTTAGATAGAAAAAAGAAAGGAATAACGGATAGAGCGAACAACGCCCTATCGCTATTCGATTGGATTTCAGGGTCTATGCCCTCTGTCTTATGTCCCCGAGTGATGCGGTAGAATGAGTTTATGGTGCCCTGACTCGGGGCAGATTTGAAGGAATCCAGATGGTTTCGTGGGCATAAATCCCGCTCTGTCCACTTTTTCTACTGGCTCGGTAAACATTTACCGCTCCGACGAAAGCCCGGAATTGTGCCGCCTACAGCATGGCGTTTTAATTATCGTCCAAATCGATCCCAAGGTATATCTAGGTCGTTTTCAGGTCATTGTGTCCCAACACTCAGAATATGGTCTCGATGGGCACGCCAGATAGGTGTAGGTCTTTGGCGAACTGCCTTCGTAGGACGTGGTTGGTGTACGGTAACCCGGTGCGCTCCGAGAAGGCCTTCACCAGCTCATCGACCGCCGTCCGCTTGTAGGGGCGGAGCTCACCGCCCCGTCGTGGCCTAGTTCCTTCGATACAGGATCATTTAACGAACTTACATGAATGGCTGTGTATGGACACGAAGGTGTAGTAGATCACCTCGTAGGTATCGGGCAACGCACGCTTACTACCCGAACGGAGGAGCGGGTCGGAATTGTCACCATATCGGTCGTCAGCACAGCTTGCGGTAAACGAAAGATAATGTGAGAGGGATGTGTGGGGAGAAGGCGATGAACTTCTATCCAACATCACTCTCCGGCCCTCGACCTTATCCCCCTCTCAGTAGGCCGAACCACATCTGCCAGGCCAGCGCGCTCTTGGAGACCAGGCTCAATATGATGTACCCCTTCTCGCCGTACAAGTAATCTTTCCAGTTTCCCACCTTCTTATAGTGCAGTATCATGTTGATGGGAAAGCGAATCCAGAACGCCATCATTGAGAGGACGATAAGGAGCACGAACCCAGGGATGGCGTCCGAGGAGGGTATCACCGCTCCCAGGTAGTACAGGATGATTGCCATCCAGGGGACCACCCCGGCGAAGGTACCGTACAGAAAGGAGGTCCAGTCGGTCCGTTCCGTCGTCTGGTTGTGAAGTTCCATCAGATCGCCGAACAGGTTCATAGTGGCGTTGATGCCCATTAGGGGAATGAGCGCCGCTAAGTCGTTGATGCCACACAACAGCGCGATGACCAGGATCATGATCGACGATGTGATGGAGTACTCGTACCATCGGGCGGGGTTGCGATGCCTGATGATGTTCCGGCGATACCAGTGATATCCGACAGTGGACACCAGTAGGTGCGATGCGGCGGTCAGATACATGAACAGGGCGATGGTTGGACCGATGGGCAGATAGAACCAGGTCTCCGGGCTCGGCAGCATCGTCGAAGTCGTTGGATCATATCTCAGAAAATAGGTCTGGATCGGCAGCGCCAGATCATTACTGAAGGCCAGTAAGAGTGTCGCCTGGACCGCATGCGCCAGGCCGGTGACCAGGTTGAAACGACGAAGCCCTTCAATCTGTTTGTCCTCTTCCACCACCATGCCGTCCGGTAGGAAGTTGCAGTTCAAAATAGAATAGCAAAGATCATGATCGAACTACCCTTAAATGGAGCGCCCGGAGATAATGGCCGAGATGAGGCTCACCTGGTCGTCTTTGATGCTAATTTTTATCTCCAGAAAGATTGGAAGGCACGATAATAGTGATGCCGAACGACGCGTTCAAGTTTTCCTGGCAAGCTCACCTGGATACGTTCGCGCTCGAGCGCGCGGCGGTCCACCACCAATTAGTTCCATTCCGAGCAGTATCGATGCATCCCCACGGATCGTGAAAAGAGAATCGATCGGTTGGTGAAAAGCAACCTGAACGAACCTGAGGTCGATTGGTACATGGGGATATCTGATGATATTTGCCTTTAAAATGATAGTTCGGCTGAACGATCCATCGACAAAGGATGAGTTCTTTACCCAACTCGCGAGGTTTGATGGGGATTAGGTACGACCATTCACCTCTGGATTGGACTACACCAATACTCCTGACATCGTCACATTCGACGGGATGACATGATCTCTGAACGAACTTCACAATCTCGTACCTTCCGTTTCCAAATCGATGGGATGTTGGAGGTGAATCCTAATGTGGTCCATATGTCATATTTTTTGGACACCTGGGTTCACAAGATCACCAGGGGAGAAATGCTACACCCTAGATCGTTGAATAAAAATGTTAATAACAAATTTTTGCCATTCACTGATCATAATTTGTTACTGCACGCGATATTGAGAACGCATGGTCCAGGAGGAAATAGCCACCTAGCATTACCATGTACATGGCTCCCATATCCGGATGTTTCACCGCCTTCTGGTCCTCTCTTCCATCTCTATTGCTGGTCACCTTTTAGAATGGCTGTCTCCCACTACTTTTTTATACATTTGGTGATGTCCCATGTGCCGAAAATTGATGGTGCAATAAAGCCTGCTTTCATATACGAACTGCAGGTAGGGGTCCAGCGTTCATCCCGTTCTTTTTAACGGTCCGCGAGGAACATCTGGGAGAAGTTATATTTCAAAAATAATGAAAAAAATAAAGGTGGGAAGATGAGAGGATCACGAAAATCCATTCTTATCTACTTGGGTATGAGGACCTTATCGATAGCGTGGCAGACTCCGTTACTAACCGCAATATCTGTTTGGATGATGTCCGCATTGTTCACCTTCACATTCTTATGAAGATGCCATCGTACAGCATCGATCTTCAGTTCCTCCCCCTGGGCGGTCTTTAGCCTCTTTTCTTTGATCACATCGGCGGCCATCAGTTTTCCGGGGACCACATGATAAAGCAATATGTTCTTCAGCTTCGGAACATCCTTCAAGAGGCTGTCCACGGTCCCCTCTGGCAGTTTCGCGAATGCTTCATCGGTTGGAGCGAAGACCGTGAACGGTCCTGCGCCCTTCAACGTGTCCACGAGGCCGGCCGCCTGTACTGCCGCGACAAGCGTGTTGAATTTTCCTGCCTTAACGGCTGCATCAACAATGTCGTCCGTACGAACTCCTCCTTATTACCTAAGCTGTTTATTTGGAAGCCAGTGTTTAAATTATTTTCGGGAATGATGATTTCGGCAATCATTGAACCATATGTTGTTCTGAGTTGTCGCGCTGACCGTGAAATGCAGCTTGCCTATATTGCCGATGCTTAGCAAAGGTGAACGGGTATTCACCAGTTTTCCGTCGAGAATGATATCATATTTGATGGTGGATGGATGTACATGCCGACATCACACCAGGTTTTCAAGGAACAGGGTGCGAGGTTCGTCCAGGCGCTTCCAGTGTACCATTGGAGGTATCCATTGTTGATGCTCGAGCGAGCTCTTGCATAGCTTCCATCATATGCCTCGAAATAGCTCCTGGTCAACTCGTTCGCCTTGACCTCCGCCTATATGATCGAATCGCCGGTCTGCGCCGTGAAGGAGCGCTCAACGTACGGTGAGCCGCTTCCGGGGCAGGTCAGCTTTACTGTCGGAGAGTAAGGAGCAGCTCCGGCATCGAATGATTTTGTACCATATGTCGGGCTACCAGTTCAATCAGATGAGTCCATGTCCTCGAAGTCATCGTAGAGGATCGCTCCAGTGCTCGTTTATTTAGTATTTGTCACTTGGCATGAATATTACATGGAGTTGTTCGAATAGTAGGAAAACTTCTGATGGCCTAGAGCGTCTTGGGTGAAGATTATTTTGCTTTAGTCATCATTTCTGCGAAGCCCTGAAGACCTCGGGCTGGACATGAAATGGTCGTTCCATTCCCGGTTCGATGGTATTAACGATTAGAACGCTGGTCTCATGAGCAATGCAGGTTGCGATCAAGTATATCTTTGTCTAAAGGTCTGCAGAATTAACGCTACAAATATAACACAATTTGAAATATTTATGCATCATTAGTATATTTGATCGCCGCTGGATTGATCTTCCTCGCTAACATGTAGCTCCTAAGTTCCATTGTGGAAATTCCGACAGGATGATCCCGCTGGACATTAGGCTTTGCCCATAATGCGCGACTAAGGTCAAAAGGTAAGGATTACGGATGTCACCAGCTTGCCCTCAATGTCACATTATCATTAGCATCCTGCAGCAGGAAGTCCAGGGACAGAACGTTCGCTGCCCTCTCTGCAGTAGGCGATATATCAAGGGCTGGCAGTGGGTATTCGATGAGGATGGATACCCGGTCAACGAGATATGGCAGGAGAGCGACCGGCCGACCTACTGTACAAAGTGCAACTGGACTGGCCCCATGCGGTTGACCGTGTACCTGGAAGGGGATTGCTTCCCACATCGGTGCCCGAAGTGCGGTGCTGTGGTGGCAAACTGGAAGGGGGAAGAGTGAAGGATATACATCCATCCGATTGAAGAAATCCAGCTTAAGGCTCCTCTTCCTCTGGGGGTGGAGGTATTTTCTTGATCATGCCCCTTTCCTGCATGTTCTGCAGGTACTCTTCACGGTACGTCACCCTATCCATGTAGTATCTTACAGCGGTCAGGATGAAATCAGAACGGGACATGAAACCTTTTCTCGCCACCAACTCATCGATCTCCGCCACCAGGGCTGGTTGCATCCGAAGATTAACGATCTTGGACTCTTCCTGGTTGACAGATTTCCTTGGCATGTCGTCCCCCCTAACGTCCCAGCATTTAATAATAATCTTTCCATGGTTCTCAACCCCTTCTAAGCAAGACGAGAAAGTATTAAATGATACAAGTGTAATACACTATAACTACAGGAATTATGAGGCAAGTTCAATAAAACATGGGCTTGCCAGGCATTGAAAAAGCCAACATATCAACTTGCTCATGTACTAGCAAACGCTATGGAGATCCGTTTGCTGACATGAGCCATTAATAAAACAACAGGAGGAAAAACATGACCGACAAGAAAGCGATATTAGCTGGATTGATGGACAGCGTGGTGAGTCACGATACCAAGAAAGCCGTGAGCATGGCCAACCAGGCTGTCGCTGCGGGCATCGATGCTAAGGAGGCCATCGCGTCCGGACTGAGCGAAGGGATGAATGTCGTAGGAGAGCGCTATGAGAACCGGCAGATGTACCTCCCAGAGGTAATGGCTGCGTCAAAGGCCATGTACGCCGCTCTGGACATTCTTATGCCTCACCTCAAGGCCGATGGCAGCGTTGATGTCAAGAAGAAGATCCAGATATGCACGGTCGAGGGGGATGTGCATTCCATCGGTAAGACCATTGTGGGAACCTTGCTGAAGGTCGCCGGTTATGAGATCAACGATCTGGGAGCTGACGTACCCCTCACCACGATAATCGAGACCGCCGAAAAGGACAATGTGGACATGATCGCCATGAGCACGTTGATGACATCCACCATGGCGGGAATGGAAGATGTCGTGTCCATGCTCAATAGCAAGGGCGTCCGCGACAGTTACAAGGTGGCCGTCGGAGGCGCTCCTGTCAATGAGGACTTCAGAAAGCGCATCGGTGCGGATATGACCGCCACCAATGCTGAGACCGCCGTTAAGTTGGCCACCACCCTATTCAGAGGTGCTTGAACATGTGGTCCGAGTCAATGACGCCAGGGGAGAGGCTAGGCTCTCTCTATGGAACCGGCTGGGCGGATCGTCCCGGAGCGGGTACATTCGCTATGGGCCTGATCGCCAAGATGACCCCTGGGCTCAGCATCGGGGAGTGCTACCTGGACCCAGAAAAGTTTGCCAGGGCGTATATTCGAGTGCAGCAGACGCTTGGGTTCGATTCTGGCCCCATGTTCGGCCATGCCTCGCTAGGTGCGGCCGAGTTCGGCGGCGAGCTGAGCTATCCAGCTCCGAACTCGAGAGCACAGTCGCCGATGGTGAGGAAGCATCCAATCGACACTCCAGAGAAGGTCGACGCCATGGAGGTGCCCGAGATCTCTAAGGTCAAGGAAGTGGTCTCCGAATGCAAGGGCGCGAACTGGGTCGTGGAGAACTATCCTGCAGGCTTCAATGGTCCGTCCATCGTTTGTGGTTCGCCCTTCTCCCTGGGAGGGAACGCCATCGGCGTGGAGCAGATGCTGCTGTGGATGATCGAAGAGCCGGATCTGGTCCACAAGGTCATGGACAGGATGAGCGAGTTCCTCATCGAGAAGGCCAAGTACATCGTCGCCAACGTTGGTCCGATAATGCTGTTCGACGGTGGCCCGACCGAGGCCAATGATCTCATCAGCCCCAAGCAGTTCGAGACCTTTGCCCTGCCCTACCTGAAGAAGGTCCGCGAGGGAGCGCTAAAGGCCGGTATTCCCGGATTCCTGTGCCATCCCTGTGGCGATCAGAACGGGAACATAGAGATGTGGGCTGAAGCGCCAGGTAACTTTGCCGTCAACTTCGATTTCCGCACTCCATTGGAGAAGGTGGTCAAGGTGTTCGGCCCGAAGTCAATGATCATCGGGAACATCGAACCAGCAAAGTTCCAGTACAGCGACTACGACTACATCTACAAGACCACCATGGATTACATGAAGATCGCCGCCACCAACTGTCCGCATGGCTACATGGTCGGCCCCGGCTGCGAGATACCGACCGACACCCCAGCTCTACATGTTGGTGCTATGCTTCAGGCCACCAGGGACTATGCCCAAAGCAAAGAGTGGCAGGAGAGGCGTCCGCGGTGAGCATCGAGGGACCGTTGGTCCCTCCATCATTTTTTTATTTTGTAAAAAATAAATGGACTTGAGGTATCAAAATGGTCGAAAATGTAGTGGAAACTAACGTCAGATTGGTAGACACAACTGCAAGCCCGGACGCGCTTGGCTCGATGCTGCTGGGATGGGTGACCGTACTGCTGGCCCTTACCGCCTTTAACGTCGTTCCGATGGGTGGAATGGTCCTCCTTACCGTCTTCTTCTCAGGGTTTGGCTTCTTGTTCGTCTCGTTCATAGGGTACAGGAGAGGAGAGATGTTCACCCTGTTCGCCTTCGGAGCGATAGCGGTGTTCGTGTGGGCCTTCTCCAGCTTTTCCCTGCTGCCCGGTACTGGCATAATACCGGCGCCGACGGCGAGTGAGGTGGCGGCGTTCCTGATGGTGTTCGCATCCTTTGTAGGAGTGCTCGGATTCATCACCTTGAAGATGCCCTGCCGTCTCCTGAGCATCACCATCTTCTCCGCCTCTCTGCTTTTCTTCATGGTAGGCCTCCATGCAGTTCTTGGCGGTGACACCCTGCAACTGGTCTGGGGCATCTGGGGAATGTTCGTCGGTGTGCTCGCCCTGTACACTGGATGCGCCATTACCCTGAACACAGTGTACGGCAAAATGGCTCTCCCCCTCATGATGTGCGAGGTGAAGAAATAAGGCCGATCGGAATGAGATCTAACATGAAGAACGAGGGTTCCTCCTTTCCCACCCTCCTCTAAACCTCTTAGGGGGCACCGCGTCCCCCGCCCTCTCCATACATCAATGATCATGGGACGCACGATCGACGGAGTGGGAAATTAACAACGATGAAATACCTCTAAACTTATGCAGAATTCCAACATTGGGCGAGGTATGGGGAGCATCGATCGAAAGATGTTGTTTGGGGAACCTCGGCTGAACCGCCCAGGAGAGTCCTAGATGTTCCACGAGAAAATGACACCATCGGAGCGAATGGAATCACTCCATGAAACAGGCTTCGCCGACCGCCCTGGAGCTTTCGTTCTGGCCACCGGCTTCATACCCAAGATGACCGGGAACCTGACGATCGGAGAGTGCTATGAATATCCGATCCGATACGCTAAGGCCTTTCATAGCGTACAGCAGATGCTGGGCTTCGATTCGGGGCCGTTGTTCGGACACCCAGCGTTCGCGGTCAAGGAGTTCGGCGGCAGACTATCGTACCCTCGCAGCAACTCCCGGGCACTCTTTCCCGTTATAACACGGAGGCCGGTGAACAAACCGGAGGATGTCGACAAGCTGGAGGTCCCTGACCCGCACAAGGCGGGAGATATCCCCAAAGAAATTGCAGGTGCGAAGTTCGTCATGGACTCTTACCCGAAAGGGTATAGGAACCCCATCCTGGTGACAGGCGACACGTTCACATGGGCCGGTAACATCGTCGGTCTTGATACCCTACTCATTTGGCTGCAGAACGAACCTGATCTTGCCAAGAAACTTTTGGACAAGGTCAGCGAGTTCCAGGTCGAGCTGGTGAAATATGCCTTGACCCATGTCGGGGACATCTACTTCTTTGATGGCGGGCCTAGTGACTCCAACGACCTCATCACGTCTAAGCAGTTCGAAAAGTTCGCTTTGCCTCCCATGATGTCATACCGCCGAAAGGCAATGAAAGCCGGTGCTACCAAATTCATCTCTCATCCATGTGGAAATCAGACCAAGAACATCGAGTATTGGGCCCAGATGCCGGGGACCTTCGCCACCAGCTTCGACTTTCGTACTCCCCTGGAGACGGGTGTCTCCAGGTTTAGCAAGGACGCTATGATCATTGGCAATATCGAGTGCATCCAATTCACGCTAGGTGACGTGGATTGGATCTACAATAAGGCCATGACTAAATTGAGGATGGCGGCTAACCGCTGTCCCAAGGGATACATGGTCGCTCCGGGCTGTGAACTCCCTGCACTGAGCTCTCCGGTGAATGTTCACGCCATGGTGAGAGCGGCACGCGATTTCGCCGAAGGGCCGGAATGGAAGAGACATTGAACGATTAGAATGATTATTGGGAGCATAAATCGATAATGTATATCAATAACCACCTTATTCGAACGTGCGGATATGAGCTTTCGATCAGTATGACATGATCTGTTACGAATGCTATACTGAGAGAACGTTTCTTGATAATCTCCAGCGTAGTTTTATCGTTATAATTTAATTATAATATTCATGACTTCCTGCAGGGTATGCGGTTCAGAGACCCTTAATGGACATCATGATCTCTGCCTCAGTTGTTTCAGATCGAAAGGGTCGAAGAAAGAATCAGTCACCTCTCAGGAAGAAAATGGGCTCTCTGGGGAGGAGCTTAACTTCCGATACAACATGATCAAAGGCAGGATCGCTGAGACCCTCATAGAGGAGCTCTTCCTATCTCTGGGATACAACGTGTTCAGGTACGGAATGGAGAACACCGTTCCAGGCATTTTGGATCTGCTCAAGGGCATGAGGAACGATGTGGCCGATAATATCCGATTGATGCCTGATTTCGTTGTACAACGAGGCGATAAGGTCTATTTCATCGAGGTCAAATATCGCTCCAGCGAAGAGTACAGCATAGCGGATCTACCATCCAACTATCCATATGAGAACACCTACTTCGTAATAGTCTCGAAGAAACACATAAAATGCATCTCCTTCTGGGAGCTCAAAGCTGGAATGGAGATATCTCCCTCGTCGAAGAACTATCTTGGTTATCGAAAGGAGTTCAAGCTCGATAGGCAGACCATCATCGACTTCTGCGACTTCGCGGTCACCTTCTTTGAGAGAACCTAACCAGATTTGGCATTTCCTGTGTTTGCCATACATTTTGATTTTTTTATTTGCTAGATATTTGAGGATCAATAGGTTAAATGAGAGCTATCGTTGGCACTTACCATCGATGTCGAACGCGAAGGACCAATGCCCCCGAATTATTTTCCCTGTTCACCTCCACCGGGATCCACGATCGAACCGAAATGCCAGATGATGCAATGTCAAAGGTGTGAAAAGGGCTCGTTGGAACATGTCCTTCTACTCACGTTGACAGTCGCCAAGGATTATTATCGCAATGCCGATGATCTTTGGGTAGCCGCCGGTGCTACTTACAAGAATCTCGAAACCAACTACCTCATTTCACCGAAGCATGTCCATGAGGCCGGTCCAAGAAAGGTCGTCCAGGATACGAAGAAACATTCGCTTTCGAGATAACCAAACGATATGCTCACATCCGTCGAACAATCGCTGTGAATTTTTATAAAAAGTATGCAGAGGACCCCGTTGAGTTCCTAAAAACTTACGACTCCGTCGGACGGCCAATAATGATGAGATTGAAGAACGACCGGCACGTGAATAACAAACGATCGGTTGCGGATTTTCCGAATTAACGAGGGGATATGATCAGGCCTCTGTGGCTTCTAGGCCTGCGGGACAAAACATGCAGGCCCTCATAATGCTCTTGTTCGACAGCAACCTGGCTAGCGGAAGCAGGCTCCACAGAGCAAAAAATGCACGGCCATCATTTGTCGTCTTTAACTACCAGTGAAGGTGACCAAGATAGTTGATGGTGCGGAGAACCTCGAGCGGATCGATGGAACCTTTGGAGCCCCCGTCCTCAGGGTGGAGACTCTCTCACCGCATCGTTGGGATAAAAATCATAACAGTTATATCAAAGACCATTGGTGAACAAAAGGAAAAGGAGGGGTTGAGGCCGTCCGATGGATACCATCATCGAGGTCAGAGAGCTAGTGAAATCCTTTGGGGACATCAAGGCGGTCGAAAACATCTCCTTCGATGTTGGACGAGGGGAGATATTTGGATTCCTCGGCCCCAACGGAGCAGGGAAATCCACCACCATCAAGATCCTGACCACCCTGATCGGGAAGGGCTCCGGAACGATTACCATCGACGGCTTGGACCTGGACGCGCAAGCCGATGAGGTTAGACGCATCATCGGCTACGCGTCCCAGGAGGTCGGCGTCGATAACGACCTTACGGCACGGGAGAACCTCTTCATCCAGTGCCGGTACTACCACATCCCTAAAGAGAAGTCACGGGAAAAAGTGGAGGATCTGCTAAGGACCGTCAATCTTGTGGAGGCCGGGGATAGGAAGCTATCGACATACTCTGGAGGAATGAGAAAGCGCCTAGACCTCGCCACGGCGTTAGTGTCCGATCCCAGGATACTTTTCCTGGACGAGCCGACGACCGGACTGGACCCTAAGAGCCGCAAGGAGCTCTGGGACTATATTCGGGGGCTGAACAAGAAGGGCACCACGATTTTCCTCACCACCCAGTACATGGAGGAGGCCGATCAGCTGGCTGACCGGCTGTGCATAATCGATGAGGGCAGGATTGTGGCGGAGGGAGCACCAGAGGAGCTAAAGGCCAAGATAGGGGCGGACACCATCACGATGAGCCTCCGGGAGTATGATGCTGCGGTGCTCGAGCGGGCTAAAAATGCCCTGGGTTCCATTACCGGCATAAAGGAAATCCGGGAGTGCCAGCTCGATGACATATGCGAGAATGGGCTGGTGCTGACGATTGGGGACGGTTCCTCGATCATGCCACAGGTCGTCAGGGCATTGGATGCCGCGAGCGTTGAGGTGGGTAAGTTGACCCTCTCCACACCTACCCTCGATGATGTGTTCCTCAGCCTCACCGGCAAAACGCTTAAGGTGAGCGAGAAGGCGAACGGTGATCTGATGAGCAAGCGCAGGAGGCGAGCCCGATTATGATGGAATGGGTCTCTGAGATCGGGGTGGTCTTCTATAGGTGGATAATAAAGCTGCGGAGGAAGCCTATCTACCTGTTCTTCTCCCTGATCCAACCGCTGGTGTGGTTCTTGCTGTTCACCCAGGCCTTCTCGGCCATAGGTAACATACCAGACT
The DNA here is from genome assembly GCA_012719175.1 of Methanomassiliicoccus sp. NCBI lineage: Archaea > Methanobacteriati > Thermoplasmatota > Thermoplasmata > Methanomassiliicoccales > Methanomassiliicoccaceae > Methanomassiliicoccus > Methanomassiliicoccus sp. The sequence goes on along the minus strand of JAAYAX010000004.1, from coordinate 92,101 downwards.
TTGAGCAGATCACGGGTACCAACAACTACATCACCTTCTTCACCGCGGCTGTCATCATCCAGACCGTGGCGTCGTCGGCGTTGCAGTCCGGGATCGGTATGGTCAACGACCTGGACAGCGGCTATCTGGATAAGATGAAGGTCGCACCCATCCGCAAGTCCTCGATCCTGCTCGGCAAGGTATTAAGCGATGGCATCAGCATTTTGATACAGGTAGGCATCATTGTTGCATTGGCCTTGATCGTCGGGGTGAACATCGCTACCGGAGTGGTCGGAATAGCGTTGTTACTTCTTCTTGCGATGGCCTTTGGCATAGCATGGTCTGGCATCTCTCTGTTCGTCGGTCTTCGGACCAAGAGCACCGAGACGACTCTATCGGTAGGTTTGCTGACCACCTTTCCACTGCTGTTCCTCTCCACGGCGGTCATGCCTAAAGAGCTACTTCCAAATTGGGTGCAAACAGTCGCAGCTGTCAATCCCATATCCTATATTGCCAATGCGATTCAGGGGTTGATTATCCGCGGCTTTGAGTGGGAGTCGATCGGCAACGCCATTATCGTCATAATTTTAATTGGGATTGTCAGCTTGGGAGCGAGCATCGCCCTCTTCAGGAGGGCTGTCTCTCGATGACGGAGCGGTGCGGAACATGTTGGTCCTTAACTGAGAAGGGGGGGGTGGTCGATGTTGTGCACCATTGGAAAAATAGAAATGACCGGTCAGCTCACCGGGAAGTGATTTGGTGGCTCGTCGAAAAAAAAGTGGATGGGGTGCTGCCAGGACCATCGCAGATGCTCGCTCAAAGAGCCCGTTGCGGTGATGTTCATCTCATTAGGCGCTGGAGCCGCACTGCCCGCCGGCCATCTCCAGGAACCAGCGGTAGGTACCGACGAACCTGTCAAGGCCATCCTTGTCCCTCAGCGCCCTGACCGGCATCGGAGGGCGCTCGATTATCCTGGCCTCCGGTATCTTCACACCCTTGATCCGGTTTAGCATGCTGAGCATCTCCATCCTCTTCTCGCGGGAGTCGAACGGAGGCAGGTCGACCCAATCCTTGAAGTGGATGTCGATTCCGCCGTTGGTGCCGACGCAGAAAAGGCTGACCTCTCTCTCGCCCAGGCGCACCGCCGGCCGGAAGACCATCCTTCCATAGTCGGTGACGCTGTCACCGAAGGACACCGAGCATGCGAGTCCCTCTGACCACGCCATCAGTTCCCTGATGGTCTCGAGGTCCTCCTGGGGGATGGAGTTCTCGGCCAAAGCCCTGAAGAAGTCGTCCCGGGTGTGCTCCGTTCGTACCTTGGGAGGCCGAGGTCTCGGCTCCTCCCTGATGGTGGGCGCGACCATGGGGGCGCGCTTCACCTTAACCGCCTTTGGCCGAGGCTCGGGCTCCGGTTCCTTAATCTTCATTATGAGGCTTCCGCAGTCGGGGCAGAACATGATATTGGACGGATACTGCTTGTCGCACTTCCTACAGACCTTGACAGATATCATAGTGGATCATTCCGTGTTGCTCTCGTGGATGTGGACCACGCACCGGCTCGGACAGCCCGGCCTCTCGGCCAGCACCTCATCATATTTAATCCCGCCTCATCCTCGAGAGCGGTTGGAGAAAGGTCGCCTACGCGGCAGTTTCATGCGAGCCTCATAATATGCGAACCTCATCGAGTAGGGCGCCTCGACATTGTAAGTGAACGCTAGAGCACATGCCGTAACGGTGCAGGTAGTGGACGTCATCGGCAACGCGAGCGCGGCGACGGCCTATTTCACTTTGCAGACATGACCTGAGAGTGGTGCCCCATCTGATCAATTAGGAAAATTCTTTTTATAGATAATCGTTGTTCATTCATTGCCCTGTTGCCAGGAAAGTGATGGATGGGTCTTGCGATCATCTGTTCACCTCTACTTCACCTCCCCAAGGGCAGTAGCTGGCCAGGGCTCTGTTGTTTTCCTTGCTGCATTTCTCCTTGTTAAGCTCGCCTTTTGCCAGCTTATCAGAAAAAAGTCTTTAGTCCCTGTGAGAGAAAAATGATGTGAACAGGTGACACCAGTGCAAAAAGTAATAAAAAAATTAGGAAGAGGTTTGTGCCATCAGTCGCAATGGCCCGGTCCAATGAGCCCATTGTTGTAGTTGTCCAGCACATCCTTCCATTCGTTGACCTTCTGCTGATCCTCTGAGCTTAGTCCATCCCAGTCCGCGGACCCATGCTCCGCGAGGAACGCTTCAGTAGCGGCGATGGTCTCATCCACAGCGTTGTCGCCTGCTCCGTTCAGTATGTTTAGCTTGGCGGCGAGCAGTTGAGCGTAGAGGCGGTTGATCCCGTTGGAGGAGACGCCCTGGCGGTCGAGGATGTTCTTAGCCTCGGCGGCAGTGCTCACCTGAACGCTCTTTGTGCCGTCCTTGTCTCCCAGCCAGATGACCCCACCGGCCGATGCGATCAGCGGGGTCACGAGGTCGGCCTGGTTACCATGCCCAATGCCAGCGTGGTTCTTCCAGTAGCCGATGGTGTAAGTGCATCCGCACTCATCATCGCAGGGGTCGCAAGGGTTGCAGGGATCACATGGGTTGCAAGGGTCGCAAGGGTTGCAGGGATCACATGGGTTGCAAGGGTCGCAAGGGTTGCAGGGATCACATGGGTTGCAAGGGTCGCAAGGGTTGCAGGGATCACATGGGTCGCTGTTCCCGCACTCATCCTCGGGTGGGACCTCGCAATCATCGCCCTCTGTCGATCCCTGGTCTTCGGCGTCGCCGCTGTAGCTGTCAAAGTTGTTTATGGCCTTCTCTTCGCTCACAGGGCTGGGCGTGTCGTCGGTCGTGGTGATGTTCGGCAGCGGGCCAACGACCAGACCCTCCGGATTGGGACCGGGGGAGCTAAAAACATAGACGGCGGCCATGCTGAACATCAGCATCATCGTTACTGTTACGCTTAGTACTGCCTTCTTTCTCATCTTCTATTCTCCTGATTTTGATTCCTGATAGTTAGATTTGATAATGATATTTGCAGGTTAAATTATATATATCTATTGAAAAAAAATTATGAAAAACAATAAAATCTGGCTATCATAATTGATACCACCTGTATTCAATCCTGATCCGCGATAAGATATACTCAATCTGAGATAATTTCAAAGGGCCGGTTTAGAAGTGGGTTGGATCAGATACTTTAGATCCTGAATATGGAGGTATCGAGGTGACAGCATATGATTTCTTGATCAACTCTATCAAGGCAATAGGCCTTACCGAAGATGCCGTCAGGTCGGGCTCTAATACGATCTCTTTGAGTAAAACTTCAATCTGTTTGGAGATCCTAATTAATGTCGTCCCTTGGTGACCGAATTTTTTAGGAAATGGTCGGAGAGCGTACGACCGGTCCGCTCTCGGATGTTCTTCAAACCGTCCAAATTGGTCTCGTCATCTCACAACTCTATTCTTAATTTTAAAATGACGATCCTCGAAATCTCCCAAACTGAATCGCATACCACTATGGCATTGTCGGTCTTCCGATCTCTTGACCGGTAGGGTTCTCATCCTAGTTCCACACTTCGGACACCATCTATCGCTGCTCCCACCAGGGTTGCCGAATTTGTACTCCCCACATTCCGGACATTTCATGTCAATACCTCTCTGTCTCACATCCTCACCTATAAATCCAGTTTCAAACATCCAACTTCCATCAATGTCCCTTCCTGAGTTAACTGGGAGGCGCCTGTCCAGTCCCGTTCTGAGGACATGACCTCGAAAGGCCCTGAGGAAACATAAAAAAAATAGAAGAACCCGCCTCCTTCTAAGATCAGGTCATGAGCTTGATACTCTCCGACCGGTCGAGAAAGCATTCATAATGACTTACTGGAAAAACTCGTCACAAGAGAAGGTCCTGAACTTGATCTGGTCTCTGAGCACGATGGTCTAGTTCACGAATGAACTCTAGGATGCCTAACTGCATCCACGCCATTTAGGCTGACCACAGTGGTGAAGGACGATCTGCCCGGAGTCAGCACCATCTCACTCAAATGGATTGACATTAGGGATAAATTCAATGACCATGACGCCTCCATCGCCACAGTGAGAGCGTCCCGACCCCCGCGCTGAGGATCACCAGACCGGCAAGCGCAACTTGACCCTCGATGGTATTCAAGAACGGTGCTGGTGTTGACGGAGCAGATGTTGTGGACAACGTAACGTTCACGATGCTGCTTCGCTCACTCTCACCGTTCGAGTTGAAGGCGCTGACCTGGTAATGGTAGGTGCTCCCTTCGTCAAGTCCCTGATGGGTATAGTTCGTGCTGTTGGTGGTAATGACTGCAACATCACCATCGATCTCTGTGCTCCAGTAGATGTGATATCCGATCGTCGGTGAGCCTCCGTCGGCCATCGTATCGTTCCATGTCAGGGTAACATCAGCATCACCGGGGACCGCGGTCAGACCGGAAGGCTCGCTGGGAGGTGAGAGCCTCTCGATGTTGTCGCCCATGGTCAACCCATGCCACACCTCTCCCGGCGAAGGGAAATCTGAGGCCGCGAACGCATGACCCCTTATCTCCGCCGATGTGTTATTGATCCAGTTCTGACCGATCTGGGTTGGTGCGACCGAACCCAAAAAGGAGATAGAGGTCAGATCGATGCAGCCAGAGAACGCCATGTCCCCTATGGACTTTAGACCGCTCCCCAGCGTCACCGATGTCAGACCGCTCTCGTAAAGGGCGTAACCTCCGATATCCGTTACGTTGTCGGGGATGTTTAGAGCGTTCAGGGACCCGCAGTAGGCGAACGCGCCATATCCGACGGTAGTGACATTCTCCGGAATGAATAAGTGGCTAAGTGAGGAACAGTTCCAGAACGTGTACCCCTCGATGGACGTCACTCCCTCTGGAATGACTAAGTAGGTCAGGGACGGACAGCCTAGGAACGCCGCCTCTCCGATGTAGGTAACGGCGTAAGGGATGGATATCGATTCAAGAGGGCAGTAGCTGAAAGCCCCCTCCCCGATGTGTGTTAAGCCCTCAGGTAAAGATATTGAGGTTAGGCCGCTCTCGGAGAACGCCCATCCTCCGATGGTAGTGACGCCGGTGGGGATGGTGATCGTGCTCAGTGAACTGCACTTGGCGAACGTGCCGTTCGGTATCGCCTCCATTCCCTGTCCAATTGATACCGTCGTCAGAGGGCACTCGTTGAACGCATCGTACCCCATGTGAACGACGCTGTCCGGTACGGTTATCGAGGTCAGGCCGGACATGGCGAATGCGGAATACCCTATGGATGTGACGCTCTCAGGGATCGTGATGGACGTCAGGGACCCGCAGCCTAAGAACGCATGGTCCTCTATGAAATTCAAGCTGACCGGCAAGTTCACCGAAGTTAGGGCGGAACAGCCGTAGAACACACCGTCCGCTATGCTCGTGACGCTGTCCGGAATGTTCACCGACGTCAGATTGCGGCAGTTCTTGAACGCCCCCAAGGCAATGCTAGTCACGCTGTCAGGAATGTCCACCGATGTGAGCGAACACTCCTCGAACGCGAAGTTATAGATGCCCGTCACGCTTCCAGAGATGTTCACGGAGGTCAGAGCGGAGCACTGGAAGAAAGCCCTGTACCCGATGGTGGACACCCCGTGAGGGACGGTGAACGATCCGCTCTTTCCTCCGGGACATACGGATAGCACGCTGAGGTTCTTGTTGTACACCACGCCTTCAACGCTAGTATAGTTCGGATTGCCTACCTCCACATCGATGTCGGTCAGGGAGCGGCAGCCGTCAAAGGCCATATAGCCGATCCACGTGACGCTCTGGGGTATAGTCATCTGTGTCAGACCGATGCAGTTGGAGAAAGCGAGGTTTCCGATGTATGTCACATTGCCCGGGATGATCACGGAGTTCAAGGCGGAGCAGCCACGAAAGGTCCCGTTGTCTATACTGGTCACGTTTTCAGGGATCGTTATTGACTGCAGGGAGGAGCATTGAAAGAACGTGTAGTCCCCAACGAACGTTACAGTGTCCGGTATGGCCACTGAAGTGAGGTCGATGCAGTTGTAGAACGCATCGTCCCCGATCCATGTGACGCCTTTGGGAATGACTACAGATGTCACCTTGGTTTCCTTGAAGGAGTAGAACCCGATGCCTACCACCGGGTATCCCCCTAGCTCGCTCGGGACCTCTACAGAACTGGCGCTGCCGGTGTACCTGGTCACGGTGACCTCGCCGTCCCTCACCTCGAAGTTGTAATCGCTCTGCTGATACCCTGACACGACGTCCATTGAGACTATGAGCATCGGACCGACCGTGGTGATGATGATTGCCATTGTGAATGTGAGGACCAAGACCTCCCGTGCCATCGTACTTCTCCCTCCCTGGATCTATGCACACCATTATGCCAAAGTGTTTCTTTTTGTAAAAAAGGAAAAAAAGAATTGAAAAGGATTGAAGCGGGTGTAGAGTTGTCTCTTCTGGAGGTCTCTCTCCTATGGTGCCCTCCTCTTCCTGCTGAGCATTACCGCTGCCGCTCCGATCACTGCCGCTCCTCCCACGCCGGCCACCGCCACGTACTCCAGCGGGATGCTCGTACCGGTGGTGCCGCCAACCGACGCGGTCACCTTGCTCGACGACTGCCCCAGGCCGTTGGCGTTCTTGGCGTTGACCTGATAGAAGTGATCGACGCCCTCGCTCACGTTGGTGTCCACGAACGTGGTGTCAGTGACGGTCGCGACCTGCGTCATGTTTGCTGAGTCGTTCCCACGGTAGACGGTGTACTCGATCACCGGTGAGCCTCCGTCGTCCGAGGGCGCATCCCACGTTAGCTTGATGTCGCCGCCGACCACGCCGGCGGTGAGGTTCGTGGGCTCCGACGGGACCATGGTCTCATTCACCAGAGTCGCGTTCACCTGGCCGCTGGGCTCGCCCTCGCCTACCTGGTTCTGGGCGGTGACATAGTAGTAGTACGTCTCACCGCCCTGCAGGCCGGTGTGCAGGAAGCTCGTTCCCTGGACCGGTATGCTTTTGAAGTCCGCGTGCGGGTTCAGGCTCCAGTAGAGCACGTAGCCGGTTATCGACGCACCACCGGCGCTCGCAGGCTCGTTCCACGAGAGCTGCACCTGACCGCTTCCGGGTGTGACGTTCAGCTGGTCAGGAGCTCCCGGAACCGTGTATTGGGGTGATGGCATCGCTGAGGGCGTGGCGCTCACCGTTCCGCTGACCGGACCCTCCCCCAGAGAGTTGTTGGCGGCTACGGCGAAATCATAGCTGACGCCGTTGATGAGGCCGTCAATGACCACGGTGGTGTTCGTCACCGTCGTCACGGCAGTCCCGTTCTGATAGACCACGTAGTGGTCCACCTCCGAACCTCCATCATTCATCGGGGCGGTCCAATCGAGCTGGACCTGACCGAGCCCTGGGGTAGCGGTCAGTCCGATCGGAGGCCCAAGAGATGGCGACCCCACCGATGAGAAGGTGGCATACTTGAGGTCCCCATTGATATAGTCGTAGTAGCTGATGTGGACCCCGTCATCAGGACCGATGGCGATGGCCGAGTCTTCTCCCACATCACCCTCGCTGTCGATCACCCAGTAGCTTGGTTCTCCGCCTGGGTTGGTAACATAGCAGAGCACCCCCTCCTCTTAGCTATAGTAGCTGATGTGGAACTGGTCAAGCGAATCTATGGCTATGGAGGAGTGATATCCCACCTCTACCGTATCCTCCATAATATAGAGCTTCCAATCGCCCTCGGAATTGGTCGCGTACAGGAGGTCCCCGTTCTCGGCGTCACTGTAGCTTATGTGGATCCCGTCCTTGGAGTCGATGGCGATAGAGGAGTCGTACCCCGTATCCCCCTCTGGATCCACGATGAACTTCTGCCATGTACCTGCAGTGTTGTTGGCGTACCTCAGGTCCATGTTATCGGCGTCATAGTAGCTGATGTGGACGCCATCCTTGGAGTCGATGGCGATCGCCGAATGGTAGCCGACCGCCACCTCGCTGTCGATGATATCTATGCTCCATGGACCCCCAGAATTGGTGGCATATCTAAGAGTCTCGTTCGTATAGTCCCAGTAGCTGATGTGGACATTGTCCTGAGAGTCGATGGCGATAGCCGAGTCCACCCCCACATCCCCATCGCCGTCGACTATCCAGCGGTTCCACGAACCACCTACATTGGTAGCATAGTCCAGGTCCATGTTGGTGGCGTCGTAGTAGCTTATATGGACGTTATCCTGTGAATCTATCGCGATCGAGGGATTGTAGCCTACATCTCCCTCGGTGTCGATGATCCACTTGGCCCACGAATCGCTCACATTGGTGGCCCATATTAGGTCCCCATTGTCGTAATCATAGTAGCAGATGTGGACGTAACCCTTTGAATCGATGGCTATCGAGCTCCGCTCGCCAACGTCCCCCACGGAGTCGATCGTCAGGATCGATGGGTCCCCCGCATCCGCAGCCTCTGCCGTTCCAGGTATGGACACAACGATGGACGCACCTGCCGAGATGGCCATCATTAGTGCCAAAAACAAGACAGCACATTCCCTATTATGCCTCATTTTTCCTCTCCCCTATGACTCTGTTTAGAGTTCCCTCGACAGAATCAAAACATTATCAATCCATAGAATAAAAGGATGAGCGCTCTAATCTACGAGAAAAATCGAACCTTTAGTTGTTGACCCTGAAGTTAGTTCCATTGATGTTAACGATATCTAGGCCAGCATCCTCATGTCATGCGAGGCGATCTTCGAGCGAACCTCGGTATGGTGATCCAACAATAATGGAAACATCACCGTTGCTGAGGATCCTTATCTTCGCTTCCACTTCCGATCCGGTCGGCCATGTGCTCATTTCCCCAGATGTACATCATCTCAACTATTGGCATTAGCGTCCTGTATCTTTCGGTGAGCGTGTACTCCACTCTGGGCGGCACCTCAGGGTACACCTTCCTGGCAACGAGCCCATCGTCCTCCAGCTCGCGAAGCTGCTTGGTGAGCATCCTCTGAGTGATGTTCGGAGTGACGATAGAGAGCTCGTCAGCGATCTGCCCGAACCGGAGCGTTCCGTCCCGGAGAGCCCAGAGGATCAGCGGTTTCCACCGGCCGGCTAGAATGTCAACGGTCGCTTCGACCGGACCATGGTACTTCTTCTGACGCATAGGCAAAGCTCCCCTATCGACCACCAGTATACAATTTGGTAGCTAATACCAAGGTGTATTCTGTTCACGCTATGTATCGATACCGCATATCCTGTGTTGCAGCGAACCGTTAATCTTCCGCTGCCTGAAAAAAGATGTAAAAGGATGCATGGAAAATGGACAAGGAGAGATGAACCGATGCCAATAATTACACTGGAAATGGGGCCGCTGTCGAGCGAACAGAAGGAGAAGCTGATCATCTCATTCACCCGGGATGTCTGCGACGTGACAGGCATGCCGCCGGAGGCGATGGTCGTGCTCATACGTGAGCTCAGCAGGGAGAATATGGGCGTGGGCGGCCACCAGCTGTCCTCTATGAACGTTAGGCGATGATGGCCATGTGGTCAGACCGAGGTACCGCGATGGAATGCATGAGCTCCAGGGGCATGAAACGCTTACCCCTTTTTTCTTAACCCTTGTAAGAAAGGAGAGATGTGACATGATACCGATCTGGCTTGGCCTCTTGCTTTCTATCACCTCGGTGATCGGGGGCATCATCAACGCGAGAGGGCGGATAGAGGGATTCTACGTCTGGATGCTCACCAGCGGGGCGTGGGGTGCGCTGTGCATCCTTGAACCGTCCATGCTCGGGCAGCTCCCGATGTGGCTGGCGTACTTTGTTATATCAGCCTATGGTGTCAAGATGTGGAGGAAGGAAGCAACTCCGATGAGATGAATGGGGAACCCTAAGTAAACCGCCCTTTTCCCCGATGTTCTCCTGAAGACTGTTATAACGAGCCATCCACCACATCATCGTTCAAGGTCCATTCCCGATCGATTGAAAGTCGAACGCTGTGAAAGCCACTTCCCTTGCTGCTGCCGGCGTGAACATCATGTTAGGTGTCGAGTTCAACGGCCTCGCTGGAAGTCACCTGGGGCCGTAACCAGCCATTGATGGTCCTCATAATTACGAGTCTATTTTTAGGGGGCACCCGGGAGATAAGAAAATCGAATGTTTTCAACGACCAGACATCCGGTATTAACCTACAATGTAGCCTAGATGAGATCGAAAGAAAACTAATAGTCTTTGTGAACACTAGGTAAATGCCGAGGTAAGAAATGGCGAATACACCACAGCCATCTCGCAAAGGGGTGCATAGGTCAAGCGAGGGTTCTGCCGACGTGGGCGTGAAGGGATTGACCAAATCCCCCGGCCCGGGCGCGGGCAAAGCGGACGGGGAGAGCGCCGTCCTCGAGGCCATCGCCAAGATGCCACAGCCATATCGGTCAATGGGAGAGCGGATCCATGCCATTATCAGGACCACGGCACCGGCCCTGGTGCCGAGACTCTGGTACGGAATGCCCGCGTACTCCAAGGACGGGAAGGTCGTCTGCTTCTTCCGCGGCGGGAACAAGTTCGAGGAGAGGTACATGACGTTCGGTTTCGACGATGTGGCTAACCTCGACGAAGGGAATATGTGGCCGGTCGCTTACGCGCTGACGGAGCTGACCGCCGCTGAGGAGAAAAAGATCGCCGATCTCGTGAGGAGAGCGGTGAGCTGACGCCCGTGACCTACCCTGGGCCTCAATCTGATGGGATCAAGATTCGCGTTTGAACAGGATCCACAGGCCTATCGTTCATGACGTAGCTCGTCGCTCAAGGACTTGCTCTCTGCTGGTATCGACACACCCATATCCATAAGGTGATTAGCTATACCGCAAACGAGCGACATGCTCATGATCGACAACAGCCGTATCATAAGGTATGGTTAGAGACATTAACCATCAAGATTAACCAGTCTTTTCTCGCGGATCTCGTCCCGGGTCCCCTTGAGCGAACCGGAACATGCCCTTGGGGACTCTCATCTCGAATCTTGCTCCCTTGCCGTACTCGCCGGTCTCCTGGATGGTGATGCCCGTTATGCCTAGGATCTCTTTTGAAAGGAAGAGTCCGAGCCCCGTCCCTTTGCCGAAGCCCCGCTTGAACAGGTGCTCCCTGTCCGCGGCCGATATGCCGTTGCCATCGTCCTCATATATGAGCAGCAGGTCCTCTTTGTCATCATGGCAACAGAATCGCGCGGTGATCGCCTTTCCGCCATACTTCGCGCTGTTCTCCATGAGATTATAGAACACCTTGCCGAGCATGGGATCGGCGAAGAGCTCCAGTCTTAGCACTTGTTCGCACAAGTTGATCTCCTTGATATCCAGCGCCCGCCCGCGCTCGGCCACGAGGTCCCCGACCCTTTGCCAGCGGGAGGCGGTCGACCCCAGCTCCTGGTAGTCCTTGGTGAAACGGATCTGTGCCCAGATGTTGTCCGTGGCCTTCTCGATCTTCGCCATCCTGGAGAGCATGCCGGGTTCGGTGGTCCCCTTCTGGGCCAGCTCGAGGTTGCCTCTCAGGACGAGAAGCTGGTTATTGATATCGTGCCTGGTGATGTTGGACAACAGGTTCAGCTTCTCGTTCGTCCGCCGGTACGCTTCCTCTATCCGTCTCCGCTCGGCGTTCTCCCTCAGCAGGTTCAACTTGCCCAGGCTGAGCATGGAGATGAGCGTGGTAAGATTGACGCAGAAACGTATCGATGTCTCTACCTTGTTCCTGCTATATCGAGGAACGCTCTCCAGTGTCTCCAAGTACTCCTCCTTCTCGAACCCGAACTTGTCCGCCTGATCGGCGAACACGTTGATGTCGAGGTCCTCATCGTCGTAGAAGAACTGTCCAAGAAAGACGTTACCTAGGTGGTGTCCCTCGATGATGATGGGGGTGACGACATGCCACATGTGGTTCCTGCACTTGTATCCGACCGTCTCGCCCACCTTCAATGATCTGGTGGGATGGATCTCGCTGTAGATGCAGTTCTTCAGCGACTCAGGGTTCTTCCTGTGGAACTGGGTGCAGATATTGTGCCATCCTGACTGGACCAGGAGCTCACCGTTCATGTCCATGATGGAGATGCCCATATTGGTGAGCTCGAAGAAATCGTCCATGATCTTCTGCAGTCGGTCTAGCTCAATGATGTCCCTTAGCACGATAGGAGCATCTATGCTGATGGCCTTCTCATGCTCCGTGACGGGGCTTGTCACGATGGTGATAGTTCCATTCTTGGAGCCTTTGGACATCGCCATGCATTAAATCTCATATTTTCTTTATATATCAACAATCGTCCGTGAAACTCAATTTCCAGATGATGAGGGAATAAGGTATCTGGACCACCTGTCTCATTAGGACCCGACCTCGACCGGATCTCGTTCAAGAAGGAAAGAGAAAGTCAACGGCGCGTAGATGTGTTCTAAAAATCACCAGGAAAAACCCTCACCCTCCCAGGGATCATCGGGTCCAATCCTCAGCTGCTGACCTTGCGGGAGAAGAGCACCAGGGCCGATGCCAGTACGATCGTTGCCAGCGCCAGGCCGATCATCGCCGCCATCTCCATAGACACCACGTTCTCCAGCGAGCTGAGGACTATCACCGCCGAGAGCTGGTTCCCTCCGTAGATGGTGAGGATCACGCCCAGCAGCACTGACCTCACGAGGGTGCCGACCAGCACCGCTACCGCGCAGGACACGGCCGCCATGGTCACCACGACCAGCGCCGGCTGCCCCAGCCCATCCAGCTCCACATAACCTAAGACGGACCAGTCATAGGCGTTCGCCACCAGCAGAGCGAAGATGGCCGCTGCGATGACACAGGCCACCACTGCCAGGTACTTTGCCAGCAGGAGGTGAGAGCGCTTCACCGGCCGCACCAGGAAGAGGTCGTACACGCCCTGCGTCCTCTCGTTGATGATGCTCACAGCGAGCGTGGTCGAGGCCAGCAGCCCTGCCATCGACGATATGGTCACTGCGGTGAAGGCGCCCAGGGGCATCCCCTCCAGGTCCGGGGACAGGAGGTACATTAGAACGGCGATAAGGGGCATACCGACCAGCAGGGCTATCATGACCTTGGAGCGGTAGAATCCGTTGACCTCGTCCCTGAACAGCAGGCCGAGGCTCATTGCGATCCCCCCACGTAGGCCATGTACACGTCCTCGAGCTTGGGGTCGTGGCGGTTGAACGCCCGGATGTGGCAGCCAGCCTTCATCAGAGCCTCCACGATCCTCGATGCCAGAGCATCCCACTGCGCGGCATCCTCGATGTGCACAACAAGCCAGCCGGGCGAGGGTTGACGGATGTCCGTCCCGGGGACGCTCACCGACCTCCACTCCCCTTTATCGTCCGCCAGCTCCACCACCAGCTCCGAGCGCAGGGACACCATCCTCTCCAGCCCGTCAATCGGTCCGGAGTAGCGCACCCTTCCGTTCTGTAGGAGTCCCACGGCATCGGCCAGGTCCTCAACGTCAGACAATATGTGGGACGAGAATAGGATAGTGGTCCCAGAATCCCTCAGCTCCCTGATGATCTTCTTGAACATGAACCGACTGGCCGGGTCCAGGGAGGCCATGGGCTCGTCTAAAATCAGCACGGATGGCTCGTGCAGCATCGCTTGGGCCAGCCCCAGCTTCTGCAGCGTCCCCCCGGAAAGTTTGTTGACCTTCCTCTTCCGGTGCTCCTCCAGGCCCAGCTGGGCTAATACCTCGTCCACTCTCGTGGATAAGGTCTCGCCTTCCAGGCCGGAGAGACGCCCGAGGGTCAGGAGGGCCTGCTCGCAGGTCCTCCACTCCTGGAACGCCGCCTTCTGGGGAAGGTAGCCCACCCTGATCTTCCTCTGGGCATCAGGGCCGCTCATGTCCGTCCCCGACACTATCACCTTCCCGCTCTGGTAGGGGATGAGCCCCAGCAGGGAGCGGATGATGGTCGACTTGCCTGCTCCGTTCGGCCCAATAAGCCCGTAGACAGTACCCTCGTCCACCCTCAGGGTGGCGCGGTCCACGGCCGTGAACTGTCCATACTTCTTTACCAGGTCCTCGATGATGATAGCTTCCATGTGCTCAACTCTCTGGAACATCGAACCGAGGGGCGGGCTCTTGAGGTCATGTACCCTGGCGGCCAACGGAAAGCGTCATCTTTGACATAAATATGGTCAGTTCGTCCCCCCGGCAGGGTACGGAACGACGACCGGCCATAATGCCAGTCACTTCGCTCGCGCCTCGACGAGCTTTTTCGACCAAGTGGGGTAGATGCGCATGTCGTAGTACAGGTTCGAGAACATGGACTCAAAGTCGTCGCCGGAGTTGAGGCTTCTTTCCGCCTCCCGCAGCTCCTTGAGGTCCCGCGCCCACATGGAGAATATCATCATGCCCGGTTCCACGTTCGATGCGGATATCCCCAGGGTGTGGGGGTCCTTCCTGTTGATCAATACCGGGAACATGTCCTCCAGGCGGCGGTCCGGCCGTAGCTTGGCGTGGACGATGGATATGAGGTCTCCGGAGGAGCATAGGATGAGGTCGATGTTGAAGCTCACATAGTGGTTGGCCTCCATGTGCTCGATCCTCCGCTTCACGGTCTTGGCGGTTGAGCCTATATCAGCGGCCACTTCCTGCAGGGGGCGGCGGCAATCGTCCGACAACGCTCGCACGATGCGGTAGTCTAGCTTGGTCAAGGGATCCTTCGACGGCGGCTCCCCGATGGTGAACAATGCTAGGGTCTTCAGGTCGTCGATCTTACCAACCTCACGGGCGAAGGACTGGTAATCGAACAGTTCCTGATTGTTGCGAAGGAAGGCGTCCACGTAGAGGAACTGGCCTCCGGTGGCGATGACCCTGGCGGTGCATTCATGGCCGCCAAGGTGTTCGATGGTAGCGGACAGGTCGGTGGAGGAGGACCGGCCGCACAGGCCGATGACGCTCCCGCCGGTCACCAGCGGAGTGATGTTGGCCCGAAATCCCACGATGATGCCCTTGGAGATTAGCTGCTGGATGCGCTTATGAAGTCCGTTTACGGAAAGGGACAGGCGGTCGGCGAGGTCCCGGTACGGCAGTCGAGCGTCGATCGCCAGTTCCTTGATTATAAGAACGTCCGTCTCGTCCATCGCCGGCCCCTAATGACCTTGGCGAAGATAAAGGAGGCGTCCACGTTCTGAAGACCAAACTTTTCTGCTGTCGGTACTAGATATTGTCCCTCCCTTTTTCAGAACAGCCTAATAGTTACCAAGAAAGTTGTTTACTTGTCAAAGAGAGCACCATGGATGTTTAAAAATACCCTATGAGGCGAATCCACTCTCAATGGGACCACCGACAAAGGAGAAGGTCGTGCTCACCAGGAAGCTCAATACCTTCGATGTGACGAACATGGTGGTCGGTTCCATCATCGGGGCGGACATATACATAGCTACGGGGCTCTCGGCCCATCTGGTTGGTCCTGCTGCGCTTGTAATATGGGTAATCGCCGGCGTAATCGCCATGGTCATCGCCCTGAGCTTCTCCTACTGCGTTACCCTGCTCCCCCGGGTGGGAGGCCCATACGCCTACGTGAAGGACGTATCCACTCCCTTCGCTGGCTTCATGGTTGGGTGGAGCCTGCTCTTGGCTCAGTGGTTCTCCCTAGCGGTGTTCCCGGTGGCCTTCGCCCAGTACTTCACGACCTTGGTACCGGGCGTCGATGCCTTCGGTGTCATACTGCTGAAAGCCGGCTTCGTCACGTTCATCATGGTCACCAACATAGTCAGCGTTAAAGCGGCGGGACGGGCGAACGATGTCCTCACCATCATAAAGTTGCTCCCGCTGGTGATGATTGTGATAGGTGGCTTGTTCTTCATGTTCATCCATCCATCGACGGTGGGCGACAACCTGAGCCCATTTTTCACCGGTGATGCCGGGTCGTTTGGCAACGCCCTAGTGCTAGTGTTCTGGGCTTACGCGGGGTTCGAGCTCTCGACGCTGCCGGCGGAGAACGTGGAACGGCCGGAGCGGACCATCCCTCGCTCCATTATGATCGGAATGATGATCGTGATCGCCTTCTACCTACTGACCAACCTGGTAGTGGTCGGTAGCGTCAGCCAGGAAGCTCTGATAAGTTCAGGCACACCGCTCATCACCACCGCCCATCTGTTGTTCGATCCTTTCACTGCCGTAGCCCCGATCCTCCTGGCGATCGTAGGCATAGGGGCCCTGTTCTCCATCATGGGGGCGGACGAGTCAGGCACCATTGGCTCCACTCAACTGGCCTACGCCATGTCCCTGGACGGTCTCCTGCCCCATTCATTGGCTAGAAAGGGCAAGAGGAGCGATGCTCCGTACGTCGCCATCATCGTCCTCTGTTCCAGCGCGTTCATCATCAGCGTCTTTGGAGGGTTGTCGTCCCTCATCAACGCGTCCGTGTTCCTGCTATCCTTCGTCTACCTGAGCACGTGCCTGTCCACCATCGGACTGATGAAAAAATATCCCGAACGGGGGAGGTCGTTCAGAGGGAAGCTAGCGGTACCTATTGCTGGCGCAGCATTCTCCCTCCTACTGATATTCCTAACAGGACCGTGGGAGATCCTGGTATCCATGGTCCTGCTTACAGTGGGTGTCCCTATATACATGTTCTTCTCGCCCAAGAAGGAGCTGGCCGCTGCTAAGGCGGCGTTCCTTTCCACCGAGGCGGTGCTGGCCCGGGCCGCCGCCCAGAGCACCAAATTTCTTGCCCACCCCCTCCATCACATCAAGCTGCTGATCTACCGCAGGAAGGACGTGGAACCCGCTTTCAAGATTGTGGAACACGATAGACGATAACGACCTCGTTCCATCGCGATGAAAAATTTCATGGGCTGGAAGGTCGAACAGCGGAGTTGTTGGCTGATCGAGAACGTTGTCAAACGTAATGTGTTAAAAAGGACCTTGTTTCAGAACTATCACGGAGAATAGTTCATTAAAGCATATCACCGCCCCCCATTACAATGACCTTCGGATCATGAGCATGACCCCGACGAAGGCTATCGCCGTCAGACCGAAGGCGATCGGCACCCAGTCCGGGAACGTAGTAGCGCCATCACTTCTCCCACCGACAACGATGGTGACGGCGTCCGCGGGCAGCGTCCACCCCTGCGACCACCCGTTGAACTGGTAGCTGACGTTGGTGCGGCCGTTCGCCTGCACCTCCGCGATCTTGGAACTTGACAGATCGGCCACGTCATTCCCATCGCCCCAGGAAACGCTCCCTTTCTCATCATAATAACGCCAGTTCGTGAGGGAGGCGACCTGCGATCCATTGTATTCAGCGTTGAAGGCGAAGATGAGGTAGTATGTACCCGGTTCCTCCGGTGCGGTGAAAGAAATATCGACCGTGTGCTCGCGGACCCCGGTACCTATCCACGGCTCGATGGTCTCGAAGCTCGCATAGTGCGCACCCCAGGAACGGGTCCAGATAAGGGGGGCGACGAAGGCCGAGTCCATCCCATTAGAGGTGTCCAGGCGTATCGTCCCCGACAGGGTGGCACCGGGCTGGGCGTTCACACGCTTGACCTCGTCAGTTAAGGACGAGAAAGAGCCGGTGCCGGACCTTATCCTCACATTGCTGGTGGTGAGTGGATCATCGTAGACCAACGCCATGGAGATCGATGGCAGAAGCAATGTGGTAGCTGCCAAGGCCACGAACACCATTACAGCGAGAAAACCCCATTTCCAAATACTTGTGCCATCGCCCTTCATGCAATCGACTCGGACCGACCTTGCTGGGGCAGAGCCTGACAGTCCCTGTGATGCACCTAGGGAACCTCAACGGTCTGACCCGTATGAGATGGTGTATCGTCCTCGAAGGCATAAAGATAGAGTTGTTTATTGGTCGACCTGCCTAATGCCACATATCTCCCTATTCATTTTGGTCGTTCACCTGACATCACTAAAATCATTTCATGCGTCTACAGAACGCTGGCAACATCCCGCTCATGCCTTTCAGGTCTTTGATCCAAATCTTCGGCCGATGAACATCACCAGTACAAAAGCAGCGGTGATTATGATGGCTATGGTGGCCACCAAATGCGCTGAAAGTCTCACCATTTTCAACACCATTCCCCCTTCGCTTGTTACTATTTCATCAAGGTCTCATCCCGAGGATCCCTGAACGCTTTTCACCTGTTCCAGCTTATCAGTGATCGATGTTACGATCCCTTGAGCTAGATATCTTGATGTCCCACGGAAGGTTATTGAAAATCGAAGGTCCACGAACCTTCTACGAAAATGAGTAAGCACTCAGATAGCTGAGGTTCATACTGGGTTCGAGCGAGGATGAATTGATGTTGTTGGCCATCTCTGAATTTATAAATAACAGTGTAATAAAAAATAAAAAAAGGGAAAAAGGAGAGGGTTTATGCAGGTGACTGCACCGGTAACGGGATGTTCACATTGTAGGTTTTAGGACCTAGGTATCCGAAGTCCTGGTAGTACCAATCGCTGCTTGTGTGCACCACGCCGTACAGTCCGTTGATCACCAGTGACTGAGTGTTAGGGACCCAGAAGCAGACCCAAACCTTGGCCTCACCGCCAGGGGCTAGACCGCTGGTGAAAAAGTTCGTTCCGATGAAATTGCCAGACATGCCCCAGTAGGCCTGTCCGTCAGTGTCCGTCACATATAGGTCTTGGACAACCATGTTCGTGTTGATGGTGTCCTGAGCGTTCTTGACCTTCAGCAGAACGAACACGGGATCGTACATGTATCCGATATCCCAGCCGAAATCGGTCGGGTATTTACTGGGATCGGCGGTTATGTACCATTTCTCGACAGTTATCCATAGGCCATGCCAGTAAACTGTGTTCCCAGTAGCCTTGGTGCTCGCGTGCCCGTCCACCTTCAGGTACTTCTCGTTGCCTGGGAAGTGGGCTTCCACGCTCCACTGGCCCGCCATGTAGCAGGGGAACTCAACTGTCGCTATCCCTTCTTTAAGCGATGATGTGGATTCGATGCTTACCGAGACCCCGTTACTGTTCTTGAAGGTCCAGGTGATCTCCGCGTCCGCACCCGGTTTCCAAGGAGATACCTTGCAGTACTCATCGTACGTCTTGACGAACAGCTGGCACTTGAAAGTGTAGGTCTCGCCGGCGATCATCGAGGTCGGCACCTGGATCATATCAATCTTGGATGGCCACGGCATAGCGCAGACCTTATTACCCCCCTCGTTCGCAGTGAAGTAAACAGTCTTCGTCGACCCCTTGTTTTCATCATTTCCCGCGAACGTGGCGGTGAACTGGTATGAACCGACCGCGGTCGGTACATAATCAATTGAGAACTTGCCTGAGCTATCAGTGACAACACTCTTCCCCTGAGAGGGGTTGGCGGAGCTTCCGTCAGGCTTCTTTACGTTCAGCGTCATGGTCACTCCTGCAATGCCTGAAGTACCTGTGAGCTGTCCATCTGCATGCATGTTCTTACCGATGTCAACATCGTAAGCCGCTAGGGTCAGCACTACTGTGGTCTCTCTCTTATCTCCTACGGGGAGAGGGTTCTTCTCCACTAATACCTGAGTGATGACAGAGCATCCCTTGTAGGATTCGGTCTCAGCGAATGCCGCCGTGAATTTGTACGTTCCCTCACTGGCCGCCACATAGTCGATGTCGAAATCCCCTGAGCTGTCAGTCCTCACGTTAGCACCCTGCACAGGGTAGTCGCTCGTTCCGTCCGGCTTGGTGATCATCAGGGTCACCATGGTGTCGGGCATGCCCCCACCCGACCGCAGTTTTCCATCTATGTGGATGGATTCACCAATCTCAATGACCGACGCTACCGGTGTCAGAGCTATCGAAGTGCCATTTTTGCCTGTTAATGAGGCGCTTGCGAAAACGCCTACAGAACCTATCATCAATACCGCGACGATTGCGGTCGCGATCAACTTCTTGTCCATTTTATTCCTCCCTTCATCTCGCCTATTCTTTTTTCCATCGTTCTCCCCCATGTCCCGTTTTCTCTCACTTTGTTCCTTTTCGCTTCCTCCAGACCCTTATGACTCCCATCATGTCGCCAGAACAAGCCCTCCCCGCTCGTTCCACAGGTCTAGATAAATGGAAGGCCCGGTGAACGATAACAAAATTAGAAGTCGGGCCGACCTTCTGCATTCAAGGTCCGTGCCTCACATATTGAGGGCCCTTCTCGAACGAACCCTTAAGCTATGAAGGTCTGATGGTTGTCGAGAATGAGCGGCCTAACATCCACCTTCAATAACGCTCCCGTGTGGACCTGGTGCTCATTTGAGCTTTAAGCCGCAGTTGGTGCAGAACATGAAGATGGGGGAGTTGCGGGCGCCGCAGCCGCCGCACACCGGCCTGTGATCGGTGTGGCATGCAGGACAGAAAAAATGGCCTTCTTCGAGGAGCTGACCACAGCTAACACAGGCCCTCGACGAACCTTCCTGCATTAGCAAGAGCAGAACCCTGGAAAAGTTGGAAGATAGTTTACTATCGTTAACGCTGTCTAACATCTCGCTGATGAGCTTGGCCGTCCTGGTCGATTGTTCCTTCTTTTGGCTCGGGGAGAAGGGTACCTTCCCCAGCACCGCCAGGGACAGAAGTATCGATATCTTCTCCTTCCACTTCTGCTGGCCGTCGTCGGCGTCGAGCTCGGCCAGCATCAGTTCGTACGGTCCGTTGTCCGGCCTGAAGGTCTGGGAGGTGTTCGTGAAGAACTTTTCCGCATAACCGGAGATATCGCTCAGGTCTTCCACTGTCATCGAGCTCAAGAACTCCCTTAGACGCGAGCGCGACTGGAAGGTGCGGATCAACGGGAGCATTATGATCGCCCTCTTCTCCGATAGTCCATCGAACTCCCGCTCGATCACGGGGTCGAAGAACTCGACCCTGTCTCCATTCCCGGACAGCACACCGTACAGCTCCATCGCCTCCAGGTACTGCTCGATCTCCATGGTATGGACGTTCTCGAAGGTCTCCAGAAGCCATGCCATCACCCTTCTTGAGATCCCTCTCCTTGAGCTCGGAGACCGATCATCCTTCATGATGTGAGCTAGAACGATCAGGGGCTGCACCGCAGGGATGTTCTCCATGCTGCGGTCGTACTCGTACAGGATGCCCAGGTGTAACAGCGCCTCGCTTATCTGCCTGTCCAGGAACGAAGTGTCTGGCGATATGTCATCGACACCGCGCTGGGCGATCGACGGCAGGTTCTTGATGCTCCTCACCAGGAAGTACAGGCGCATCCGGCCCGAACATCGTTCATATAATTGAGCAATGCTCCTGCCCACAACGGACGGCGACAACCCTTCCAGGTCCTCGACCTCATCGGTAATGAGGGACGAGGCCTCCTGGACGAACTGGGTCTGGTCCGGCATCCCTAAGCTCAGCATCCTGATCTTCCTTCCTCCCTGTACGAAACTGGCCGTACCGGCGCCATCCTCAACATGACGAAAGAGGGTTCGGGGATTGTTCTCGATGGCGGTCATGAGGCGGAAACCGTCCATCCCCATGATCTTCTCGTACAGCACCCTCACCGCCTCCCTCTTGGTGTCCAGCGTCCATCCGAACGATCCTCGCTCCAGGTGATCGATGCCGATGTACCAGCGCCAGAACGTGGAATCGCCGGGGATGAGCCTGTCCAGGTTGATGCTCTCCAGGAAGACGGTCAGTTCCTCCTCGAACTCGTGGAGGGATATTCGGCGCCGGAGCTTGTCCTCGGACCGTAGGTAGGTGGATGCGGACATGTACACATGCTTGTTGATGTCCTCGACCAGCGAGCCTACACGCTCATCGAGGAGGTTCAGAAGCATCGCGTACCTCCTGTCCGAGGTCGCGTCGGAACCCCTCAAGTGGTCGACGAGCAGCGCCGGGATATGCCCCCATTCGTCCTCAATCATTCCACGACGAGGGCGTTGCTCATCGTCAAGCATCTCCGGGGCCCTCTTGGCATCACAGACCGCCCGCGCCAATCCCTCGGAGAACCGCACCAGGGACGATGATGCCAGCTTGGTCACCTGGGCATCATCGAACCTCTGCTCGATGTTGGCCTCCAGATGGACCTCTACGAGCGTCCTGTCCATTTGCATCAGGGTGGAGGCCCCGTGGATGGTGGTGACGTTCGACCTCTCATCCCCGTTGTTCTCCCTACTCAACTGGAAGCTCCTCTCCTCTCTGGCACCGTCCGCATCCCACTTCACGACTATGGTGGCTGCGCAGCGCCGGACCGGTTTTCCTCTCACTCTGAGGAACTGGACGAAGGACTCCAGGTCCTCGAAGTACAGGGAGTGGCCGGACTCGGAGCAGGTGTGCTGGGATGAGCCGATCCTTGACCGTACCCCTCCCAGGTCCCTGAGGACATGGAGCATCAGGGTGGTCTTCCCCATACCTCCCAGCCCCGCCAGGAGAACGCCGTCCTTGCTGTCGGCTAGAAGCTGGCACAGCGTTCGCTTCTCCATCCCCCTCCCAAAGAGCAGGTCGTGCTTCACCAGCTCGTTGTCGAGGGCCCTAAGCGATCTCATCCCCCTCCCTCATCTCTCCCAGGAAAGACCTCAGGCTCAGGAGCAATGCTCTGGTGAGCGCTGACCTCTCCCGGCCTGGGCCTGACATGTATCGGTCGATCCAGGCCACTGTGGCGGTAAAATATTCCTCTGGCCCCTCGGTGCCGTGTGCATCGTACACCTCCTCCTTGAAGCTCTGGGCATCGTCACCCGGCAGCAGGTTGCCTATCACTCCCTGGTTGATCCCCAGTCGGACCGCTGTGAATGCCTTCCGTCGGTCGTCATCGGTCGTCCCGAAGACCGCCATCAGCAGTTTCCCGGAGATCTCGACCTTATTCATGCTCAATGTCGATAGGAATCCTAGGCTCTCACCCGTTAATCCCTCCCCATGGTCGCTGATGGCGGTCAAGAAGCACCGCTCGTGATCGCTCTTGAACTGCCCCGCGATGCCGGCCTTCTCCGCGTTGTCGGCCTTGTTCAGCAGCAGAAAGATCTTGTTCGGGAGCTCGAGGTCGAAGAACGAGAGGTTGTGCACTTCCTCCAGGAACTTGACGAAGACGTCGTCGAACCCGTGGAGGTCCTTCACCAGGTCATAGCTGGGCTCACAGGACCACGCGAACAGCAGGTTGTACTCCACGGGGTTTTCGAGGAACATCTTCTTCCTCATCTCCCTCACCGAGATCGTCAGCTGCTGGCCCAGTAGACGGTAGTCCTCGGAACCTGCTGTGTCCATCCAGCATAAGGAAAGTTTCTTCATGCTGCTGAAGAGGGGGACCTCGATGTCCTTGAACATGTGTCCGACCACGAAAGCGGTGCTCTTCGGATCAATGTCCTCATCGAGGCCTCCGTTCCCATAGTCATCTTTCATCACCTCGTAGCACCTGCGCAGGAACGTGGTCTTTCCCGAACCGCCCATCCCCACCACCACCAATCCCGCCTGGTCCATCGCCTTAGAGCGGTTCAGGCGGTCCGCAAGACCCCGGTACTCCTGGAAGGACGACAGGAACGAGGCGATGTAGTCCTCCCTCAGCGCCAGGAACATCGTGCTCCTCCTTGGACTGCGCTCAAGGTCTATGGAGTCGATGAGGCCTTTCACGTAGCACGCCCTTCTGACAATATCCCGGTGCAGTTGCCCGAGCTCCCCATCGAGGTCCTTATCCCACCTTGCCAACACCTTGGATGTCCTCAAGGCCATCTGCCCCATCTCTATCTCCAGGGCTTCGGTGGACATGAAACGTTCCATAAGCCACAATAACGGTACGATACGGCTCTCCATGAACCGGTCCTCGTTCAGACCTTTTTCTTCAGCTCCTGATGCCTCCCAGACGCTGGCCATCAGGTCGGTGCAGCGGATAGGTATCCTGACGCTCAGGATCGATACCCATTCATCGCTCAAGTTGCCGTCGACGGTGCCCCAATGCCTCACCAGAAGCTCGTTCTCCGTACGGCCCTTCCTTTCGGAGATGCTCTTCTTTAAGAGGTGGGTCATCTGGCCGAACTCGGCGTCCGCGAGGAAAACCGTTCTCACGACATCGTACAGATAATCGTCCAGCGCAAGGGCGTCCAACCTCTCCATCTTGATCCTTAGCTTATCCAGCTCCTTCTCCGCATCGGACCCCTTACGCTTGGCCTGCGCTTCCGTCAGGGATTGGTCCCTGGTGATGGAGTCCAGGTTCTTCTTCCAGCCATCCATGGCGTTCGAGATCTGCTCTCTCAGCCTGGACAGGGAGTGGTCGGCGAACGACGTCACCAGGTCCCCGCCCAGGAAGACCTTGGTCCTGTGCTTCCCCACGGAGTAGCGGAAGCAGTGGTCCTCCTCCGTGTTCCAGTTGAAGCCGCCATCTTGGACGCTCGCTGTCTGGATGGTTGTTTCCGACACCCCCGTTCACCGGTCAATCGAATGTATGATTAAAATAAAAAGGTCCCTACCGGAGGTAAGGACCGACGCTCGGAAGAAAAGTTACTTCTGGCCATCCCCTGGTCCAAAGTCCGATCTCGTGCCGCGGCACCGCATCTATTATTTCTTATGGTGCCTTATTTAGGTGGGTCTAAGATGCCGGGAACAGTTCATGCGATCTCCATGGGGCCGCGGGCAAGCAACGCCCCTTCAACATCTGACCGCACCATGGTCGCTTCTGCGACAAGACGGTCTGATCATGACCTCATCGGAAGGCGTCCAGGAAGTATGAGATCAGACCTGCTCCGATCATCACCCTCGATAAGCGGACATCTCTCACCCGCACCCGTTCTATCAAAACACAAGGAGGCTATGGACCGTTGTTTGCTCTGAGCACTGTCGAAGCAGCACTCATCTCAGACGAGCTCTGGCCATACATTTACGTCATTTTCGTCATCTCCCTGTGCGCCATCGCCATCGGGTACTGGTTCATCGTACATGATGAGGTCAAGAGGAGGCCGATAGCGAAGGAGAGGATCGTCAGCCTCGCCAAGGCTGTCGATGAGATGGCAGATTTCGCCCGGCCGGAGTTCAAGGAGAGGTTGTCCGTGTGCGAGGACCTGTTCCAGCGTAAGTACTACGATCGATGCTTGAAGCTGGCGGACAAGGCGTTGGGCGAGGCTGAAGAACTGAACGGCATAACCAAGCAGTTAGAGACAGAGATTATCACAACGACATCCAAAATGCAGAGGGCCAGAGAGGTTGGTCTAGAGATCGATGAAGATGGTATAGGGCTCGCTCAGCTGATGAGAGATCTTAAGAGAGGATGATCGCCCGTTCAACATAGGGGCGATGGTCCTGAAAAGCGTCAAATCTTTCTCCCTCTCGACGTTCCCGCTCCGCAGTATGGGCAGTTGTTGAATGCTTCGGACACTTTTCGACCGCAGCTGCCGCATTCCGATATGGCCGATCTTAGATCATAACCGCAAACGGGGCACATGATCGCTCCGAGAGCTATCTCCGCATCGCAGAGGCCGCATACCGTATCACCACGGCGGATGCCCTCTGGTGTGGGTAAGGTGGGCTGTGATACAACGGCCTCGACGTCAGCCGAGGGTTCCTCTATCAAGGCCTCCATCTCTTTCAGGGCATCGTCTGCACCTAGGTAGTCCTCGAGAATTATCTTGTTCTCGATCTCCTGCAGAGAGGCATCCACCCTTCCAAGGGTGTCGGAACCGCCCTCCTGGGATAGGTCCTTGACCCTCAACATCCTGATCAAAAGAGGTTGGCTCCACTTGAAAGCCAGATCGTAAGCGTTCAAACTACCTCTGGCCTCAGTATGATTAGCCGACCTGATGAGCCTGTCGATCCCCTCCAGCCTGAACAATAAATCTGATCGGAGCCTATCGTTCCTGGTGAAAGGACCCGTTTCCAACTGGGACCTGTGCCCTATCACTTGCTTATGCAGCTCCATTAGTCCATCGATGCGCTGGTTGATGAGCCTCGTGCGTACCAGCATATCCTTTGCTGTGTCTATGGAACTTGCCAGTCCGCCACCTCCCATCCTATATCACATAAGGGAGAAGATGCCTCCAAAAGAATGTGATCATACAGTTCGATGGACATGAGCAGGCCTCGACATCGATTCCATTGCAGCACGCCCGCGGTCTTTCTTGCTAGCACGATCTCGCCTATGCCGATATTCATGTCGATGATATATGCTCGTATTCTCCCTTCGTCACGAACCCCTGACGGCAGGATCGTTATTGTTGAGAAGAAGGCCTGAATCGTGGCAGGGGCGCTGAGGCCTTCCAGAATTGAAAAACGCGGAGCTCGGATGTCGTGATCTAGTAGCGGTCCCTCCGCTCATCCAGATATGCCTTGATGGTAGACCACTCTTTCCTTTTCACTTCGAGCCTAGCAGTATTGGCAGGTGAACTGGAAGGAACTGTATAGAACTGCAGTCTTCCTTCAACGGTGTCTTCAAGGACCGCCTTGGTCCGGAAGGACCTCTCGGCCTTGATGCCATTGAAGACCACGAGACCGATGGCGGGAAAGCTCATGAAGAGGCGGTTCAGGTCGTTGGTCCTCTCCTGTGCGATAGAACTGTCCAGGCTCCCCTTCCTCACACAGCTCTCTATCACGTCCCATAGGGCGATCCCCCTCTCCATCAGAAAGGCGATACGTTCCCCGTAATCCAGGTGAGGCTCCATCCCGAACAGTGAGTACATGATCGTCCAGAACTGGTTCCTGGGGTTGCCGTAGTATTGATGCAGGTTAAGAGACATGATGCTCGGCATGCTCCCGAGCACGATGACACGGGACGAGCCGTTGATGACTGGTGGGAGACCGGTCGTATGCATCACCCGCGGTAACCGTGCTCGGTACTTTTTATTTTGCGGGCATCTTGAGCCTGGTTGAACCATCCTCTGTTCTGTCAATTGATGAGGAGGATATGGTCTGTGCAAGATCACCGCAGTTTCACGTACTCATCGGCCAGGGCAATATCGGTGAATCCCAGACGGCGGTACATCGAGCACCCGGCCGGTGAAGCCTCCACAAAGGTCGACCTGCAGTCATCGGACAGCCCTCGCCTGACGGTCTCGTATGTGAGCCATGCACCGATGCCTCTCCCGCGCTCCTCGGGGACGGTGGAGACGAAATACACGCCGCAATCCACGCTCTCTAGGAGAACGGAGGTGGCCACGGACTCATTCCCCCGTTCCGCTATGAACGGCGTCAGCCGGGATGCCGATCGAGGATCGATGCCTGACATCAGACGCACCAGCTCCTCCTCCAGGGATGGTGGGAGCTCGTTCCCCCGGCACGCTGTCCGGCAGAACCGCATCAGGTCCTCGGACGTTCCCACCGGCCGAAGGCGCACCCCGGATGGCCGGGGCACAGGGTTCAACGTTGATGCGTTCACGGCCATGGCCGTGTTGATGGCCTCCAGGGCATAGCCGTTATCAGACATGACTTTCCTGAACCTCGCGGGATCGGGGGTGCAGCAGGCATGGACCATATATGGCTGATCATGGCGACGGTAGAAGCTCTCCATCGTCCATAGCGAGCTGCGCGACGGTGCGGCGGACGCGTCCTTGATGAGGGCCTCGTTAAAGAACGGATGGGTCCCCCTCATGCTGGCCATAAGGACTTCATCGTCCTCCTCCATTGGGGAACTGGTCACCTCGCTAAGTATGCGCAGGTACTCTGCCTCATTGCACAGCCATCTGCCTATCAGGGGGTCCACAAATTATTATTCGAGGTAAATGATTATATACATTGCTCATCGAACGACCGAAGTTTAAGGTTGTACCTTCCCCGCCTATCAACGGACCATCATGATGTTGCTGTCCCGTTCCTAGCTGGCAGAAACTGGCGCCCGCTTTATCAAATGATCAGCCTCCTACCGTAGGTTCCCCGTACAATAGGCCATAGGATTATGAGGGGGAGGCACGTACCGTTCTCTGGTGGCGAAAATATGACCCTTTGGAAGACATTGCCTGTCGGTCGAGACCCCCCCAACATCGTGAACGTCATCATCGAGACTCCTAAGGGGAGCAAGAACAAGTGCGAGGTATCGAAGAATTACAAGGCCATAGTCCTTGACCGTGTGCTGCACTCCAGTGTCGTCTTTCCCCTGGAGTATGGAATGATCCCCCAGACATATTACGAAGATGGGGATGCTCTGGACGCGATGGTAATAATCTCCGAGCCCACCTTTCCCGGCTGTGTCATCGAGGCCCGGCCAATAGGCCTTCTGCGGATGCGGGACGAGAACGGAGCTGATGATAAGGTGCTGTGTGCGGCCATAAAGGACCCCCGGAACCGTGAGTATCATGATCTGTACGATCTGCCGAAGCACTATCTCGAGGAGTACGCCGAGTTCTTCCGGACCTACAAACACTTAGAAGAGGGAAAGAACACGGAGATCCTGGGCTGGGAGGATAAGAGGAGTGGTCTGGAGTGTGTAAAGAACGGCATCGCCCTGTTCGAAAAGAACTTCGGGACCGTTCCCAGGGGATGATAAGGGAAATCGGATAATTGAGGGCCGTTCCCCTCCGGCACTGTACAACGTCCAAAGGCCACAATGCCGCGGTCCGACATATCATGATAAAGATACCTTTTCCGTCTCCATGGTCGCGTTGAGGATAGAATCGAACCTGATGTGGTGTTGCCATCCAGACCTTCTCAGGATGTCCATGAAGCTTACGCCGACAACCCTCGTTCCTCCAGGCTTGGACACTTTTGCGATGAACTGCTGCACCGCCTCCACAGGGCATCCGAACTTGGGCATGGCCAGTCCTCCCAGGACCACTACAAGGTCGGCTCCAGCGATCTCCTCACCCGAGGAAGAGATATTGTACCCGGTCCCATCCTTCCACTGCAGCGGTCGACAATCCTTCTCCCTCGCCAGCGGTGAGAAGTAGAGAGCGAGGTCCTTGTCCCGTACGGAGTATCCCAACAGCTCCGCGAAGGGAGCGCACACGGCCTCCGAACCTGCGAAAATGATGACATCTCCCTTCGATAGTTCGATGGTCTCGTTCCGGAACAGCTTGGTCAAACCCACGATGCCCTCGATCTTACCATTCTCCATGTGTGATCACCGCTCATAGGCTGGTACTGTGAATATTGCCTATAAACGATTCCACCTTTCAGCACCATTGCCGAAGAATAGACTACAGGGCCGCGGAGAGCATTCAAAGCGAAGAAAGCTCGATTTCCTCCGTAGGTGGTGAGCGGTCATCCCACCACCACAACCAACTATAATGGTGAAAATTATGAAAAAGGTGCATAGTTAAGATTAAGTAATTCCTCGTCATTGAGTGAAATTATGAGGCCGGGACGACCACGATGCCCAAGAAGGATCCAGTCAGAGCCGGTCGTAACATACTTCAAGCCTCGAGGAGTGCCCCTAAAAGAGCTAGAAGTAACGTCCCTCACACTAGAGGAGCTGGAGGCCGTAAGGCTGACAGACCTGGAAGGGTTGAACCAGGAGGAATCTGCGCATAGGATGGGCATATCAAGGCGTGCTCTCTGGGAGGACCTCCAAAGTGCCAGAAGCAAGATCGTGGACGCCCTGGTATCAGGGAAGGCCATCGAGATCAAGGGAGGCAGCTATGCCTTGGATGGCGGGCGGAATTGCACCTGCCATGAGGGCAAGGGCGAAGGGGAGGAATCAGATGGCGACTTCGAACCGCCGCATTGTCCTAGCTGCGGACGGGATGAGGTAAGGAGACAGCGGAGTGGGCAGGATGTCGGCAAAAGGAGGTCCACCTACAGATGTCGATGCCGCTATGACGAGAATAATGGTGCGCGGAGCTGGGACTATGAAGAGGAGTGAGAGGATGGTTGGCGAACGATGCCTCTCCGGACCGGCCTCATCCAAAAATGGAGGCATGGTCACAGAGACATGCCGAAAGCCATTATCATAATGATGAAACCAGGGGCGGATATGGATCCACTTTAGGCCCCATCGGACCCAAGAGGGTCTAACATCCAGCATTTCAGGTCCAGCGATCGAGAGTGGACCACTAAGCATCGAAAAAGAGGTAAGGAAATGAAAGTAGGCATACCGAGCAACAACCCCGGCGGACTTGACGCAGGCGTCTCCGCACACTTTGGGCACTGCGAGCTGTTCACTGCAGTGGAGATCGAGGAGAGCCAGATCAAGTCAGTCTGGACCATTGATAACAATGGCGAGCATAACTGCATGATCCCGGTGAGGAAGATGGCCGATGCAGGCATCGACGCTGTCCTGATCGGGGGCATTGGACGCCGTCCTCTTATGGAGTTCCAGAACTGCGGCATCAAGGTTTTCGTGGGTGCGGCGGGAACGGTGAAGGACGCCCTCCAGAACTACCTTGGCGGTAGCCTCATGGAAGCGACCGTAAAGGACGTCTGCGGCGGCGGAAGCCACTGCCATTAGGATTAACTGTGGACTCAGCCTCTAAAGGCCATGGGAAAGAGCGGCCGGGGCCCTTGGTACTATTGAACCAACCGGGCTTCAGGCGCTTGACCCTTTCTTTTCTTCAAGTCCTCCGGCCATCTCATAGCTCTATTTCGTAGATCTCACCGGCCGCACCGATGGTGACCCTGTCGATGCGGGCGGCCGAAGCTTCCTCCTTGCATCGGGTGCAATGACAGAGCACCGCCCTTAAGAACGGGTTCTCCTTGAGCGAGCCCTCAAGGTCGGAGAGGGTGCAATCGTGTAAACCGCCTATCAGCCATCGAGGTACCCCTAGCGTGGAGCCAGCCGATAGAACTGCCTTCAGCCCGGGGTGTCCACAGCCGGTTAGAACTGCCACTCCGCCCTTACCCTTCAGGACAAGGGCCTGCTCCGGCACATCGCCGCCCAGAGGACCGGTGGCCCACACGTTCGGAGATATCTCCTGGGGTGACCTGACATCTAAGGCAATCGCTTTCCGGTTTATCTCCTTCATCAGGTTCTTAGAGAAGCCATACGGTACGAATACCTCCAATGTCCTCTTTTTCAATGGGTCTGCCAGCATGACCGGCAACCCTGTGAGGTGGTCCCAATGGTAGTGGGATAGGACCACCAGGTCCATGTCCGAGAAGGCGAATCCCAGGCGAGAGAGATTCTCTTGCAGTATGTTACCGTCCCAACCACAATCAAAGAGTATATTGCCAGCATCCGATGAGATTACCGCTGAAAACCCCCAGCCCTCCCTAAACGAGGAAAGGGCAGGTGAGTCATATGCTATGGATATTCGCCAATGAGCCATCAAGTTCACTTAATCATATCTAGGGATGCAACATCAAATTATTTGTTGTGACAAATGGCGATCTAGGACTGTAATGTCGAGATAGTAGGGCGATATCATGAAACGCCTCTCCATTCCCTCCGATCTCTGTGGGTGCATCTTCATATCCACATCATAACTTGATCTGGCGATCACGGAGCCTAATCGAAACATAGAATAGATCATTCATGGAAAACCCTGGAATTATGGTACTGTTCATGCATGAACGGGATGTTAGTGTGTTTGACAACATGCTTCAATAAATACTATTCAGTCCATTCGCATCTTTCAACGACCGGTTTTGTTCACACATATGACAGAAGATGACAGCAGCGCAATAACGGAGCGATCCAAGCATCATCAGACCTTAACCCTAGAAGAGCTGGCGCTCGCGATAAAGAGAACCATTGATGAACACGATATGCCCAACGAAGTGGCCCAGGAGCTTGCCCATCGCATTTTAAATTTCTTTGGCCACGGCGAACGCGTGGTCGATAACATGCTCGAGCCCGTGGATAGGGACGCCTTCTACATGCTAGAGGACGCTGGGATCCTGACCACGGAGATGGAGCAGATCACCCTCTATGATGGCAGGGAATGGAGGATCCATTACTGGTTGTTCCGCAAGGAGCGGATCCGTGAGCTGATCGAGAATAAGGCCGCTGCCGATGAGGATACTGACAAAGAGTCGGTATATGATTCCCTCACTGAGGACGTCTGGAAGCACACGAGGCAGTGAGCGAAAAAAAGACAGCCAGACCCATCCTGATGATCTGGTAGCGAAAGATCTTCCGACCGGAGCGGGTAAGAATAAATTGCGCCCGCGCAGAGCGGGGCATAGACGAGTTCCGGGTCTTAACCGGTCGCCTTCAGCATACCGATGGACTGAAGCTCCTCCGTGATCTTCTTTACAGCAGCCTCGACGTCCTTTGGGGTCCGTGCGCCGGTGCAGACGAGCTTGCCGGAACCGAACAGCAGCACCACCACTTTGGGCTCTTCCAGGCGGTATACCAGGCCAGGGAACTGCTCGGGCTCGTACTCTACTCTCTCCAGACCCAGGGAGATGGCGATGGCATTGAGGTTGATGTCCTGCCCCAGGTCCGATGAGGCCACGATGTTCTGAACTATGATCTCCGGCGAGGCAGTGATGGGGACGCCGGCGTTCTTGACGTCCGATACCACGGTCTCGATGGCCTGTTTGACATTTGCCAGGGATCTGGACCCGGTGCACACGAGCTTTCCGCTCCGGAAGAGCAGGGTAGCAGATTTCGGGCTCTTCAGTCTGTATATCAGACCTGGGAACTGCTCCGGCTCGTATTCCGCGCCGCTCAAGCTGAGCGCAAGCGTTCCGAGGTCAAGCTCAATGCCCAAATTCGCTGATGCTACGATGTTCTGGATGACATATTCTGAAATGGTAATACCCCTGGGACGATAACTCAATACAATATATATGATTATATATGCCTCTTAAACCCCCGGCAGCTCAGAATTGAGCTTACTATTTCAATGCCATCCTCGATATCTCAACGCCCGATCTATAAGAGGTGATCATAATATTTGATCTGGGAACATTGGAAGCGCACGGGCGGGTCGGAACACCAACATCATCGAGAGTTCCCAGTGGACGAACGACTTTGGGCGGGGGACAAAGATCAGTTGTTGATCACTCTCTCACCCTTGCTCATCTCCGACAGATACTGCTTGGCTAGAGGGTTGGTAACCTCGACCATAAGGATTATCTTGTCGTCCTCTTCCTTGGCATCTCTCAGAAAGCCCATGACGAAGTTATCGAATCCGAACGAGCAGACCCTTTCGGTCTTGAACCTCTTGCACCAGACCCTGGCCGCCAGATTGCTGCTTGAAGATGTTATGCGGACGAACACCAATGATACTTGGAGCTTCCAATATTTATTAAAATCGTTTGAATTAAAGATGCCTTTCCGGTTTATCTTCGCAGTGGGCCAGCTCCTCTTAAGTTGGTAGGTCAAAGGCGTGATCATAGGTCACCAGCACAAGAGGGGGGCTGTTGGGTCCGTTGCCTCAATGAGGCCCGGGGGCCAACCTCCTTTCTCGCCCACGATCGATCATGGTGTTTTGTACATCCGCTTGTGAGGGCGGATGACCGCCGATGAATTCAATGCTCAATGTTATTCTCTCTCGCTTATCGCGTCAACCCTAGTGAGACCCCCAAGAGGAAAATGTGTTCAATATTGAACTTGTCATAACAGGCGGCTTCCCTTTCCGAGCCTCCGCAGGAACCACTGTTCTAGACGTTCGGCCTCAAGGCTGGCAACGAACTCGTCCACCGGTCGCCGCCTTAGGTAGTAAACCACCCCTACGCCACTCACGATCCCGGAGATAAGGTTGGTGGCAATGTCGTTGACGGTGTCGGTAAGGCCGTGCTGCATTCCAGTTCCCAGCACAACATCGATGGTGTACTCCAGGAGCTCCCATATTCCTTCCAGGGTGAGGATCGCTATCGGGACTATCAACAGATACCAGATGTACGGGATCTTGACGGATTCGTTGCGCAGGTCGAGGAGCAGGACCTCTATGGCCACCAGGGTGGAGAGCACGACACCGGAGGTCATGTGTGTCAGCTTGTCCCACCAGAAGACGGTGAAGTACCACTCGGTTGCAAGGCCGAGGCTGTGCAGGAGCAGGGAGAGCGAAGCTCCCAGGACAATGGGCCATGGTAGCAGGATCATTTTCTTAGCTTCCAGGACCAGGGGGACGAGCATGAGAACCTGGGATAGGAGGACAGTGGAGATCCAATAGGTCCTCCAATTGGAGATACCGTACACCAGCAAGGCCAGGAGGATCGCCTCGGTGATGACGGTGATGGCCATGGTCTGCCGTCTCACACCGCTCCCTCCTCTCGTTCGCTCACGTTACCTCTAGGCTCTGCCCTCATGGTCGCATAGTAGAAGGCGAGGGTTAGGACCAGGCCCGCGATGGCATTGATCAGAATATTGAACATCAAGCCCTCATTACTTGCCAGAATATCCGTGCCCAGCCAAAGATCGCCGTAGTAGAATATGGGCCCTTGGAGCGTTACCATCGACATGTAAAGCATGAAGGCCAGCCGCAGCTCGAAACTGAGGTTGGTCTTTAGATCCCCATAGATGTCGCTATATGCAACCGTCACCAAGCTCAATGAAAATATGGCCACGCTGAAGGAGAGCCAATACCACGGCGAGGTAATTGGAAGAAGACCTCCTCCTTCCATGTCCATAAAAAGTCCGATGATGAAGGGGACCGTTGCTAGAGGCATGAGCCGGTATGCGCCTGGTACTTCCACATCACGGTGGCGGAGGGCAGGGTAGGCCACCAGGAACAGCCCCCATAGGGCGATCCCGACCCAGTAGATGTCCCCCCTCGTAATGGCCACCAGGAGACCTATCGCCATCAAGGCGACCACGTACACTGACGTTATCTTCGAGGAGGGGTTATGCATAGTGACCAATATTCAGTACTCCTGCCCCATAAACCCTGGTCTTGAGTTCAAGATTTTCCTTGAGCGGTGCTTCTTGTTCGTGGTGGCCGGGAGACGAGCATGGAGAATAAGAGAAGAGGTAGATCATTAGTGAGAAAATTTTGATGGGCAGTATCTACAGAGAATATTTAGGAAAATGGTGCGGTGTCGTACCTGTATGCCAAAAGCATGGACCTCATTCGAAGTCCTGACCATAGAAGCGGTCACTCTCATCAACGTTATAGCCACTGAGCTTCATGTTCTGGTTCGCGATCTCACTGTACAGTATTATACCGTCGATGGCGCTGTCGTGCTGATGACACGGCCGGCACTCCCACCTCGTCCATTACGTGGTGCCGTCCTCACTGACGAAGGGGTCGCTCTCGGATCTCACGACCTCGCCGGAGAGGGCCCGACGGTGCACCACCCCCCCCCCTTATCTTCTGCGGCAGGTCCGGGAACGCCTCGTATTGCCTCATGCCGATGTGGTCCTTCTCGGTGACATCGTAAACCTTGAAGAACCAGGTGCTGGCGTACAGGTGCCGGAGTTCTCTGTCGAACACGGCTTTGCCGCTGGGGCTGTGCTCGATGATGTAGCTCATGAGATTGTTAGCCTTAACCAGCTCCTCCTCGGCCCACTTACGATCGGTGATGTCGAGCGAATACGCGATGAACAACTTTCTGCTCAGCGGTACCCAGATGGTCCTGAAGTAACCCCGTACGAGCGAGAGGTACTCCTCGATCTCGATCTCCCTGCTCTCCTTCCGCCACATGTTGAGGACAGGGAGATACTCGGCAATATATTATCCATGCCGAAGACATGTCCCACGTTACATCCGTTCATCTCCTCCTCGGTCTTGCCGTGGGTGCGTCACAGAGTAGGATTGAGGTCGAAATAGGTGAAGTCCACCACCCCATGACAGTCATCGACGACGTACCGTTATATCCCCACGGCCTCGCCCAGGTTATTGAAGAGGTTGCGATACTTCGCCTCGCTGCTCTTCAGGGCCTCCTCGGACTCCCGGTGCCTCACCGCGGTTCAGACGACATGCTCTAGCTCCCTGAACAAGGTTGTCGGTTACTTACCCTTCTGGAGGTAGAAGTCGGTACCGCAGCTCAACGTTCTGATGAATACCTCCTCCCGGCCCTTTTCGGTGAAGAGTATGAACGGGACATTCTCACCCTGGGACATCAGGAAACTTTGGAACTCTATACCGTCCATCTCCGGCATCTGGTAATCGGATAATATGGCGTCATACGTGCCTCCCTCCATAACCAACGTAGCCTCCCTTGTGGAGTTAGCGGTATACACTATCATGTTTCCTGAGAGCTCCAAAAAGGAATTGGCTATCTCCAGAAACCGCTGCTTATCATATGGCTGATCGTGCCCACCATCGTAAAGCACCTTTGAGCGATTACCATCGGACCGATGGTGCAGGAGCTTGTTTTGTGGGGGCGGAGAAGACTAAGTTCTAGCCAAAACTTTAATATCAGGATGGCCGATAACAAGGCTTATTGGATGATATATCCAACTATTATCGGAAATGGGATAACGGGTTCAACTCAAGGAGGCCTCACCACGATGGACACATTCAACGATAACATGCAACGGCATCTGTATAGATCGTGTCCCTCTCCTTGGTCGCCTGTGATGGCTGGCAGATCGATCGATCACCTGAAGTCATCACTTGATCATAGGTATACAAGCCCTCAACTCCTGAGCATTAGGTCGATCACACTCCTGAAGCCCATCGCCATGTCCACGTCGATACGGGCCTCCTGGGCTCGTGGACGGAGCTCATATTCCCATCCTTTTAGAGGCCCCGTAGAATCGGTGATTTGTCCTGGCGTAAGGGTCACTTGTCCCAGTACCAGCCTCATGTCCCAAAGTAACAGGCATCATTTGCACGATCGTCCCTCGTTGCCTCAACGAGGAAAAGCATCACCAATAGGGAGTGATTATTGATGCACGCGATGGATGAGATCGCCTATGCCTCTCCCTTCCGAGACTGGTCCCCGCTAGGTAAGCTTATCTTCGCCATGACCCTGCTGGTGTCCTCGCTGATGGCATCCTCACTGGACATACCGTTGATCGTCACCCTGATAGGCCTTGTCCTCCTGTTCCTGTCGAGCCGCATGCGGTTTCCAAGGGTCATATCGCTTGCCTTGCTGGAGGGTGTGGGGATCTTTGTCCTCGGTTCCTTCATGATCGCGCTGGTCACCGCAGGTGACACGGTATGGTCGGTTGACCTGGGCTTCTTCGTCCTTACACTGTCCAGGCAGGGGCTGGAGCTAGGTGGCCTGGTGTTCTTGCGTGCAATGGCCGGCATCACGGTGATGCTGTTCTTCGCAACCTCCACCCCCATACCGCACCTGGCCAATGCACTGCGGCAGATAAGGGTACCAGCGGAGCTGGTGGAGCTGACGGTGCTGGTGTATCGCTACTCGTTCCTCCTGCTGGAACAGCTCGACACCATGTACGTGGCCGCCCATTCCCGCCTTGGCTTCCGAGGCCTGAGGGCCAGATTCCGTACCACCGGCAAGCTCCTGGTCGGCATCTTCATCCGGTCCCTGGACATGGCAGAAAGGTCGCAGACCGCCCTGAACTGTCGGAGCTTCATCGGGGAGTTCCACTGCTATCGTCCGCCCGCGAGGATGTCCTTCAAGTGGGGGATCGCAGCCATCTCGGTGTTCTTGTTACTGTTCTCCATAAACCTCCATGTGGTCGATCTGGCCACAGTGGTGTCCCTCCTCCGGTTGTGAACAATGTCTCTGGTTCCTATCATCCAGACAAAGGGATTGAGCTTCTCCTACCCCAACAAGGTCCTTGCCCTAGACAGCGTCGACATGGTCCTGGAGAGGGGGAGGAAGGTGGTGTTTCTCGGACCCAACGGGGCGGGGAAGAGCACGCTGTTCCTCCAGTTCAACGGTATCCTCCGGCCTCAGAGCGGTAAGGTGCTCTACGAGGGCAGGGAGGTGAGGTACGATAAGCGCTCACTCTCCTTCCTGCGTGAGAACGTGGGCATGGTCCTCCAGAACCCTGATGACCAGATTTTCTCCACTACTGTGGAGGAGGATGTGGCCTTTGGACCCATGAATCTGAGATTGCCCCGGGAGGAGGTGGAGAGGCGCATAGACGAGGCACTGCACCTGGTCTGGCTGGAGGACCTCAGGGAGAGGCCTACGCAGCAGCTCTCCTTCGGTCAAAGGAAGAGGGTCTCACTCGCGGGAGCTCTTGCCATGAGGCCCAAGGTGCTCATCATGGACGAGCCCACGGCCGGCTTGGACCCCGAGATGGTTCATGAACTCATCGAGCTATCGGACGAGCTGAACCACCGGGGCATGACCATGATCATGTCCACTCATGACATGGAGACCGCTTACGAATGGGCGGATGAGATGAAGGTATTGCACCGCGGCAAGGTCATCTTCTCCGGCACCCCAGAGGTTCTTTTCGCTGATCAGCGGCTTGTGGACCGCCTGAGGCTCGTCCCTCCCTTCCCTGTGCTAATGAACCAGCAGTTGCACCACCGCAAGGCAACCCCGCTGGTGCCCCTGCCCAGGAACCTCATGGAGGTGGCGGAGAAATGCTTCCCGAGCTCTGGGGTGTGGGCGGAGGCAGGGAGGCCGGGGGGCAAGGTACGCATAATCGATGTCAACGACCCTGAGAGCATGGCCCTGGCCGAGGAGGCCTCACAAAGGATGAGTGATTCTCAACTGTACTCAGGAGCCTACGGTGCCAAGGCCAGGCGCATGATTCGGGAGGGGAAGATTAGCGTCCATAACTCCTTCCATGCCATGGACAATGCCATCCTCCAGGCAAGCTTGGGCAACGAGTATCTTCTGTACACAGACACTTCTCTGATAACGCTGGTGGAATCGAAATTGCGGAGATTGGAGGAAAAGACGGGACTGGTTCTGAGGGCGGAGACCAGCGCCAACCAGGAACGAGCGTGATCCTTGATTATGGTATAATCGAGCCTCTGTATCATTCCGCCTGATCGTGTGAGCTACTGAAAATTCTCTCACTTTCCCCCGTCAGGAGCCTTCTAATCTTCCAATCGAGGGCTTCACGGCTAGAAGGCTGTAGGTGTAGGGGACCGCGCTCTCCATGTGGTTATCCCTTCTAGCATGGCCGCGAAGGTGGCACTGGCCGGCACCACGGAGACACGGATGCCCATCCCTTCCAGCTTCCTCCTAGTCGGTCCTCCCATGGCCGCGACCAGGTGAGAGTTGAGCATGGCGATTATGTCCTCCCGCGGGTATGACAGCTCAGCGGCGTTGATGTAGGTCTCCGCCGAGAGGGTTGATGTGAAGGCGAAGGCGTCCACCCTCCCTGCCATGCTCTCATCGATGAGGTACTTGAGCTCCAGGCTGCCGAGGTTCGGGATCAGTCGGTACAGGACTCTCTCCGTCACCTCTGCCCCGCACTCCACCAGCCCGTCGAACAGGGACCTCTCCCCATGGGACGAACGGAGCAGGTACACCCTCTTGCCTGCCAGCTGCCGCCCCATCTGCCGGACCAGGCCCTCAGAGGAGTGTTCTTCGGGAATTAGGTCGACCCTTATCCCCCTGTCCGTCATGGCCTTGGCCGTGAGCGGCCCGATGGCGATGTTGCAGCTTCCTGACAATATTGAGGCCAGGTCCTCACCTCCCTGCGCCGATATCCTGTCCAGGATCTCCACCCCCGTGGTGCTGGTCAGGACCACCACCTCGGCGGGGCCCTCCTTAAGCATATCGATCATGGTAGCACCCTCAACACCGTCTATAGGGCTCACCAGCAGTGGGGACGCTGCGATCACCTCCAAACCCTTCTCCCTGGCCATCTGGAGAGACTCGTCGAGCTTGTCCTGTGGGCGCATGACCGCCAGCCTCATCGCAGATCACCCAGCCGGTCATAACAGCCCACCACATCGCCCACGACCACGACCGAGGGAGAGCCCACGCCCTGGTCCCGGCAGTCCTTCACCACCTCTGATAGGGTGGAGATCACCACCCTCTGCTGAGGTGTCGAACCACGGTGGATGACCCCCACAGGGGTGGCCGGGTTCATGCCCCCCTCCATGAGGCGCGACATATTATGCTCCAGGTTGCTCATGCCCATCAGTATCACTATGGTGCCCCCGGTGCGGGCGAGCACGCCCCAGTCGATGCGCTCGTCTGAACGGTCCCCGCGCTCGTGACCGGTTACGAAGGTGACCATGGGTGCATGGTCCCGGTGGGTCACCGGGATCCCTGCCAGCGCCGGGGCTGCGATGGCCGAGGTGACCCCAGGCACCACGTGTACATCGATCCCGGCCTTCCGGAGCTCCTCCGCCTCCTCCCCGCCCCGGCCGAAGAGGAAGGGGTCACCGCCCTTCAACCTTACCACCCAGTGACCGGCCATGGCCTCATCAACGATGATCTGGTTTATGCCGTCCTGGGGGACCTTATGGCGTCCACCCTGCTTCCCCACATCTATTAGCTTGGCCCCGGTACGGGCATATTGGAGAAGGTCGTGGTTGGCCAGCTCGTCGTAAACCACCACATCGGCCTGCCTCAGCATCTCCATTCCCTTGACGGTGATGAGGCCGGCATCCCCGGGACCCGCCCCTATAAGGTGAACCTTTCCGGGCATAGCTTATCCCCTCACCGCTGGACGCAACAGGTCAGCGATCCTGTCCAGCTCCGTTCCCATATCGCTCAATGGCACATTCTGGTCAATATGAACACCTTTCACGTGAGCACCTCCCGTCACCGTACCGACTATCCTGATCTCGCTCCCGAGCATTGATGCCCACACCCCTATGGGTACCGAGCAGCCACCGCCCAGGGACTTTAGTATGTAGCGCTCCGCCTCCACCTCTGCTCTCGTCCGTTCATGGTTTAAAGCCTGTAGGTCAAGCAGATAAGGACTGTCCTCTGCGCATACCAGGGCGATGGCCCCCTGGCCCGGGGCAGGAACGAACTCCTCGGGGTCCAGGACATAGCCCTTCTCCGTGATGCCCAGCCGCTCTAGCCCTGCCCGGGCCAGCACTATGGCGTCGTACTGTCCGTCCTTCCACTTCTTTATGCGCGTGGGCACGTTCCCGCGCAGGTCCCGAACGTTCAGGTCCGGCCTTTTGGCCTCCAGCAGCGAGCGACGCCGCACGCTGGACGAGCCCACCACCGCTCCTTGGGGAAGCTCTGGTAGGGGTACCTCGGATAGGAGCATGTCCTCCACTGGCCCCCTGGGGAGGACCGCCGCCATCATCGTCCCCGGGGTAAGGTCCACAGGCATGTCCTTGAGGCTGTTGACAGCAACGTCTATCTCCCCATCCACTATCCGCTGGTCAAGCTCCTTGGTGAAGGCCCCGTAGCCGCCAAGCGTGGACAGGGGCCGATCGGTCACCCTGTCGCCGATGGTCCTGACCTCCCGCACCTCTACCTCCAGGTCCGGGTTGCGGGCCACCAGCATCTCCATGACCATCCTCGTCTGGGCCAGCGCCAGGGCGCTGCCGCGGGTGCCGAGGATCATGCCGACACCTCGCTCAGGGATGTGGCGAAGGAGTCCACCGTTCTTTTAATGTCCTCATCGGTGTGAGCCGTGGAGAGGAAGTTGGTCTCGAACTGCGAGGGTGCCAGGTAGATACCCTCCTCCAGAAGGCGGCGGAAGAGGCGGTCGAACATGGCGCTGTCCGAGGACAACGCCTCGCGGTAGTTCCGCACCGGGGCGGACGAGAGGAAGAGCTGGAACATGGAGCCGATGCCTACCACCTGATGCGGCACTTTCATGTCGCCAAGCGCCTCCTCAAGGCCACGTCGCATCAGATCGCCCTTGCGGTCCAGACCCTCGTGGCCTTGAGCGCGCAGCTCTTTCACGGTGGCCATACCCGCGGCGAGGGACATGGGATTCCCAGAGAATGTACCTGCCTGGTAGACCTTTCCCAGCGGGGATATCTTGCTCATGATCTCCTCGGAGGCGCCGAACACTCCGATGGGCATCCCCCCGCCTGCTATCTTACCCAGAGTGGTTATATCCGGGGTGATCCCGTAGCGACGTTGGGCCCCGCCCATAGAAAGCCGGAAGCCGGTGATGACCTCGTCGAAGATCAGGAGAGTGTCGTGTGCGGTCGTCAGCTCCCTCAGCCCCTGGATGAAGCCCTCGGAGGGGAGAACCGGACCCACGTTGCCCATGACCGGTTCGACGATGACCGCGGCCACCTCTCCCCGGTTCGCCCTCAGCGCTTGCTCCACCGTGCCCAGATCATTGAACGTTGCCAAGAGAGTATTGGAAGCGACCTCCTCCAGGACACCCAGGGAGTTGGGAGCGCCGTGGGTTGTGGCCCCGGAGCCGGCCTTGACCAGGACTGCATCGTGGGCCCCGTGGAAGCAACCCTCGAACTTCAGGACCTTCTTCCTGCCGGTGTGGCCGCGCGCCAGCCTCAGGGCGTGCATGGTCGCCTCGGTGCCAGTGCTCACAAAGCGCAGCATCTCCATGGAGCGGTACTCCCTGGATATGTCCTCGGCGAACTGGGCCTCGGCCTCGATGGGGGCCCCGTAGAGCGTTCCCTTCCCCGCCTGGGCCTGCAGGGCGCTGACGACGGACGGGTGAGCGTGGCCTAGTATGAGGGGGCCGAAGGCCATGCAGTAGTCGATGTACTCATTGCCGTCCACATCGATTATCCGGTCCCCCTGGGCCTCGGCGATGTAGCGGGGATAGGGCTGGTACGCCCGCACCGGAGAGGATACGCCTCCCGGCATCACCCTCTGCGCCCTATGATAGAGGCACTCGGATCTTCCGGTCATGACGATACCATCCTCGCCGCCTCCTTGGCGAAGTAGGTGATGATGATCTCCGCCCCCGCACGCTTTATCGACCGCAAGGACTCCATCATGGCCCCGTCGTGATCGATCCACCCGTTGGCGGCAGCAGCCTTTATCATCGAGTACTCCCCGCTTACCTGGTACGCGGCAATGGGGACATTGAACTTATCCCGGGCCCTCCGTACTATGTCCAGGTACGGCAAGGCCGGCTTCACCATGAGGATGTCCGCTCCCTCCTCGAGGTCCAAGCTCATCTCCCGGAACGCCTCCCTTGCGTTCCCCGGGTCCATCTGATGGCTCCTTCGGTCTCCGTGCTGGGGGGTGCTCTCGGCGGCGTCCCGGAAGGGACCGTAGAAAGAGGAGGCATACTTGGCGGCGTAGGACATGATGGGTATGCTCTCGAAGCCTGCCTGGTCCAACCCATCCCTTATCGCTGCCACTTGCCCGTCCATCATACCTGAGGGGGCGATCATGTCCGCCCCAGCCCTAGCCTGGCTCACAGCTACCTCCGCATACCTCTGGAGGGTGGCATCGTTATCGACGTCGTCTTTGTTAATGATTCCACAGTGGCCGTGGTCGGTGTACTCGCAGAGGCACAGGTCCGTGATGATGGTGATGTCCGATGCCCTCTTCATCTCCCTTATCGCCCTCTGCACGACCCCATCGGGGTCGTCCGCGGGAGTCCCTCGAGGGTCCTTTTTGCTGGGTACTCCGAAGAGGAGCACTGCCGGGATTCCCAGGTTTTCGGCGCATCGGGCCTCCTCCCCCGCCCGTGAGATGGGCAGGGATAGGACCCCTGGCATTGAACCAATCTCCCTGGGAGAGGACAGGTTCTCGTTAACGAATATTGGGTACACCAGGTCATGGACCGAAAGCTCGGTCTCCCGGACCAGGTCCCTAATGTTCGGTCTCGCTCGCAGCCTTCGGGCCCTGCTCTGTGGGAACAATCGAAACACCTTCCAATTTGAACAAACTTTGCACCTTCTCGAAAACATCCTCGTTACCTATGCGGCAGGCGTCCTTCAACGCCACGGTGGGATCCGCTAGGAACTTTCTGGTCAACACGTCCGCGAACTCCTTGAGGACGACCTCAGCAGGCTCCTGTCCTGAGGACAGACGATTCAAGGCCTTCCTGACTTCGCGGTCCCGGAGGCTGAAGTACTTGCTGTAAAGCTGGCCGAGGATCTCATTGGCCTTCATCTCCTTCATACGCTCCCCGAGGGAGTCTAGCTCCTGGGTGATTATGAGCTCTGCGCTCCTTATCTCGGAGCGACGCTTAAGGAGATTTTCCTCGGCCTTTCCTCTCAGGCCGTCGATATCGTAAAGCTCCACTCCCTCCAGGTAGGCGACCTGTGGATCCACGTTGCGGGGGAAGCTGACGTCGATAATCAGGATCTTTCCGTCCACCTTCCTGAGGTCCTGAGCCTTGCGCACATGCGCGGGAGTTATGATCATATGAGAGGCCGAGGTGGCCACCAAAACCACGTCCGCCCGCGAGAAGAACTCCAAGAGGCTGTCGAACCGCACCGCTTTTCCGTTGAGCGCCCAGGCAAGCTCCACCGCCCGGGAGTAGGTGCGGTTGGATACGAACACGGCCTTTGGCCCCTTGCCCACGAGATGCTTGGCAATAAGATCGGCCATCTCCCCCGCCCCCACCACCAGGATGTTCTTGTCGGTGAGGGAACCCACCTTCTCCTCGGCAAGCTCCACGGCTGCCGTGCCCATGGACACGCACCCCTTGTTGACGTTGGTCCTGCTGCGGACCATCTTCCCCACCGAGATGGCCTTCTGGAACACTATAGTGAGGACCGGCCCCATACTGCCATGGCGCTTCGCCAGGTCGAAGGCCTCCTTTACCTGACATTGGATCTGGTCCTCCCCCACGATGAGGGACTCCAGGCCGCTGGACACCCTGAGGATGTGTCTCACCGACTCCTTCCCATTGAGGTACTGCACCAAGTTCTGCTCGGCGTCAAATGGTACCAGGGCGTTGATCATGTCCTCGAGGCCCTTGCGCGTGGCGTTCAAGTCACTGGTAGCAAGGTAAATCTCCATTCGGTTGCAGGTGCGAAGTACCAGACATTCAGTGGTCCCCGGGAGGGAGAGGGCGTTCCTCATCATCAGCTCCGGGTCCACCTTACCCAAACTTTCCATGTCGGCCACACTAGCCTGCTTGTGCGTGATATGCGCGCTAAGTATGGACTCCATCTATCTCACCACCATCTCAAGGGCGATCCTACGGGCCTCCTGAGGATCACTTTCCAGCAGATCCCACACCCGCCTGTCGTCGAGTACCTGCCAAAGGCGTTGCTCACGTTCCTTTTGGGACGGGACCGCCCTCTTGGCCGCCTCACGGAGTTCCTCCTGGAGGGAGACCATGAGATCATATTTATGGTCCAGGTGC
This sequence comes from Methanomassiliicoccus sp., assembly GCA_012719175.1. Classification (NCBI taxonomy): domain Archaea; kingdom Methanobacteriati; phylum Thermoplasmatota; class Thermoplasmata; order Methanomassiliicoccales; family Methanomassiliicoccaceae; genus Methanomassiliicoccus; species Methanomassiliicoccus sp. The sequence goes on along the minus strand of JAAYAX010000004.1, from coordinate 47,365 downwards.
TCGTCAAGGACCTGACGAAGGTACCTGGACATACCAGGGCTGCGACCCTCCGTGGACACCGCCACCTTGTACCTTTCTCTCTCCACCACAGAAGGTATCAGGAGAGTGGAGACACCGTCAGCACGGTTGCACCACTTCCCCTGCCTTTTGGCCTCTCTAGCTATATTTTCGTTTTGAGCGGGATCGTTGGTCGCCGCCACCACCAGGTCCGCCCATCCCACCATCTCGACCAGATGGTCCTCGGCCCTTCCTTGGACGGCACTAACTGAGGAGGGCAGGTCACCATCGATGGTCTCCGATACCACAACCACCTCTGCCTCCGCTGCCAAGTAAGCGGCCTTCCGCCTTCCCACGGGGCCGCCGCCGAAAACGACAGCCCTACGGCTACTAAGATCTAACCATAATGGTAGCATCGTTACCCCTTGTCGAACCTGTATTGGTGAAGGACGTAAATACAATCATCGTATTTAATTGGATGTATCATCCAACTAATTTTCCATTTACGCTGGATGCTTCGCCGGCCTTCGAATGGAAGCTTAATAAAGGGGCCGGTGCATTTCCGCTAGACCGCTCTTGCGGTCAATGACAAGGGGATTTCGAAGATGAAGAACGGAGTACTTGTAGTAGGGCATGGTAGCAAGCTGCAGCACAACAGAGACCTGGTGGTCAATGCCGCAGAGAGGATGGCTTCCTTGCAGGAGTTCGGGCCGGTAACGGCGGCCTTCATGCAGCTGAACGAACCGGACATAAAGACCGGCATAAGGGAGCTGGTGGCCATGGGCGTGAACATAATATATGTCCAGCCATGCTTCCTCGCGTCTGGTATCCATCTCACCGAGGACATACCCGGGGAGATCGGCCTCAAAAAGGGAGAGAGCGAGGCGAAGATGAACGTGGACGGCAAGGACATCACCCTCCGCTGCTGCGATCCCATAGGGGACGATGAGCGCGTCGCCCAGATCCTGGCCGATAGGACCAGGGCTCGGATGCAGCGGGCTTAAACATGAGCGAGAAGGTCCTGGTGCTGGACCTCACCCATGGTGGGGAGGTCCTGGCCCAGGTGTTCGCGTCCCGCGGCGATAGCGTCACCGCCGTGGACATATACGGTACCGCTTCCGCTGAGAAGAAGGACGGTCTGACGCGTGCGGGCATCCGCGTCCTGATCAAGGCTCCGCCTGAGAACTTCGACCTGGGGGTGGTGCCCATCCACTGCCCAGACCGCTTCATAGGCCAGGCCACTCTGGATAGGCGGATTACCGCTCACCAGGCTGTGGGCGAACTGGCTGAGTTCTCCATACCGACGGTGGAGGTCACCGGGGCCAGGGGCAAGACGTCGGCATGTCACGTCCTCGCCCACATCCTGGCCTTCAGCGGCTCAAAGGTCCTTCTACACACCAGCAGGGGGCTGTGCACGATGGACGCCCAGCGTCATGTCAGGCATTGTGATAAGGTGAGCATAGCCCCACCCTCCATACTCGCCCTGTCCCTGGAGCATCCAAAAGCGGACGTGGGGGTGTTCGAGGTGAGCCTGGGGGGCACGGGCCTAGCCGATGTGTCGGTCATAACTGGGCTCGACGACAACTACTCCATAGCGGGGGGTACCAGGAGCGCCTTCGATGGAAAGGTACACATGGCCTCCACCGCCAAGGTGCTGGTCTGTCCCGAGCCAGAGAGGCAGATGTGGGCCCCCCATGCACCATCCTCCGCGCGCATAATCACCTTCGGGGATGGAGGTGACTTGGAGATATCGCTCCCAGGGCGTCTGGAGCTGGGTAAGGGAGCATCGCTCACTGTGCGATGGAACGGGAGAGGGTCTGTCATCAGGCTCCCCGGCAGCCTGCTGGCGCCAAGCTACTCCACCGCCCTGGCCAGCGGATTGGCGGCCGCCCTGGCGATGGGCGTGGACATGGAGAGGGCCGTGAGTTCCCTGGCCACCTTCAACGGGGTCCCCGGCCGGGCGGACGTGACGCGAGAGAGAGGCAGATTCCTCATACGCGAGCGCAACCCCGGGGTCAGCGCGGGGTCCATCGACTGGAACATCAATGTGCTAGAGCATTACTACTCGCAAACGGACATCGGCGTGGCCATCGATCCCGTCAACGTGAAGATATGCGAGAAGCTAAACATGGAGGATGTCCACAAGGTGCTCTTGAGGCACCCCTCGGTGACGGGGCTGTATGTCATCAATATGCCCGGCCTGACACGGGAGTCCAGCAGCTACCGTCGCATCGATGGGCCGGGGGACGTCATGGGGAAGCATGAGGTTTTAGTACACTGCATCAAGGAGGGGTACCTCTGAAGGACGTGCTCCATCCCCGCCCCAACCCCATCATCGCGGCCATGTACACGCTCAGGGACCTGGACACGGACATCATCGTGATGCACGGTCCAGCGGGCTGCGGCTTCATGGCCTCCCGCAGGCTGGAGGAGGCGGGGGTGAGGGTCATGACTACGGGCATGCAGGAGAACGACCTCATCTTCGGGGCCGAGGAGAAGCTTATAAGGATACTCCGGAACGTGGATGAGATGTTCCACCCCCGCCTCATGGGGGTGGTGGGCACCTGCGCATCCATGATCATAGGCGAGAACCTCGATGGCTCGGTCAAGAAGGCGGGGTTGAGCGCCACGGTCCTGCCCATTGATGTGCACGGCTGCTCGGGCCCCAACACCTCCGGGGCCATACGCACCCTGGAGGTAGCTGCGGAGAGAGGGGTGATCACCTTCAAGGAGAGGGACCGGCAGAGGAGCATGCTGCTGAGGGCTACACAGATCGAGCGAGAGCGGGGGCTTACCAGCAAGGAGTACCTCGAGCCCCATCCGGGGGCGACGAAGATGTCAGTAGCGCTGAGGATTGTGGAAGCCCTGCGTGAGGGGGAGAGGGTGGCGGTGGCCCTGAACGCAAAGAAAGAGACGGCCTACGGATTCGCCGATACCATGCGGGCGGTGCAGTACGCACGTGATAAGGTCGGGGGGGAGGTGATCCACATAGCTAACCTAGATCCAGACATAGGCCTGCCTCGCATCCGCCGTTACGCCACCAACATTCTTAGGGACCTCAAGGGATCGGGAGTGGTGGATGTTGTCCTCACCGGAGGCCTGGACGAGTACCCGGTGGCCGGAGAGGCAGCGGCCCGGGCCCTGGGCGAGTGCGGTGCGGACCTACGCGTCATCACCGGCCTGCCCCATGCGGTGCCCGGACTACGGAGGGAGGACGTCCTGGTCACCGACCAGCCCCGGGAGCTTCGCAACTACATAGAGCAAGGGTTCCCACTGTCGGTGGGGGAGGTCAACACTCACGCCGATGTCATGAGCACGAGCAGGGTGCTGCACAGTGAGCTGGGCAACACCATCAGGGAGATCGTGGACGGGGGATGGGCATGAGACAGATGGCCATCTACGGGAAGGGGGGCATAGGCAAGTCCACCATCTCCGCGAACTTGGCGGCATCCTTCGCGGAGGCGGGTCTGCGCACCTGGTACATCGGGTGCGATCCCAAGTCCGACGGGAGCATGACCCTGCTTCAGGGGAGGAGCATACCCACCTTCCTGGAGCAGATGAGGACAGGGGGCCAGGAGGTGGTGTTCACGGGCTTTGGGGGAGTGAGGTGCGTGGAGACCGGCGGTCCCCTGGCCGGGGTGGGGTGCGCGGGACGGGGGATCATCGTGGCGGTCCAGAAGCTGGCCCAGGACCACTTCCGGCAGGAGGAAGACGTCCTGATCTATGACGTGCCTGGCGATGTCGTATGTGGGGGCTTCGCCGCCCCCCTGCGGGAGAGGTACGCCAATGAGGTCTACATCGTTACCAGCGGTGAGTACCTTGCCCTGTACGCGGCGAACAACATCGCCAGGGGTCTGGCGAACCTCAATGTGGCCCTGGGCGGGATCATATGCAATTCCCGGGACGTACTAAGGGAGGAGGAGGCCGTGGCCGAGTACGCTGGACGGATCGGCTCCCGGCTCATCGGCTTTATTCCGCGCAGCCCGGTGGTCAGGGAGTGCGAGAACAGGGGGGTCACCGTCATAGAGGGGGCGCCGCAGGACATGCAAGCGGACGCCTACCGGCGCCTGGGCCAGGCGGTGCTGGGGAACCGCGAGCTGAGCGTCCCCCGTCCCCTGGACCCCGAGGAGATCCGCGCTATCCTGCGGGAGATGACATGACCGCTCCGCCCCGGGTTGTGATCGCTGGCTCAGGCAGCGGAGTAGGGAAGACGGCCATCACCACTGGCCTCATGTCCCGGCTGTCGAGGGGGCGCAAGGTGCAGGGGTACAAGGTGGGTCCCGACTTCATCGACCCCATGTACCACACAGCGGCCACCGGCCGTTCGTCACGGAATTTGGACTCCTACTTCATGGAGAAGGGTACCCTGCTCAACCTTTTCGGGTGGTCGAGCAGGGACGCGGACCTGGCGGTCGTGGAGGGGGTCAGAGGCCTGTACGATGGGCTCACCGCGACCGGGGACACGGGATCCACGGCGGAAATCGCGAAGTTCCTGCAGGCGCCGGTCATCCTGGTGATCAACGCCCGGAGCCTCGCCAAGAGCGCCGCCGCGCACGTGCTGGGCTTCAAGATGCTCGACCGGACGGTGAACATCGCTGGGGTGATACTCAACAACGTGGGCGGGGACAGGCATAGGCGAAAGGCGGTGGAGGCAGTGGAATCGCTCACCGGTACGGAGATCATGGGAACGATCGAGAGGCGTCGGGAGAGCCTGCCGGAGAGGCACCTGGGACTGATGACGGTGGACGGGGGAGAGGACACCAGGGCATTGTTACGGGACCTCGAGGACCTGGTGGCGGAGATCGATGTGGAACGTATCCTGGAGATAGCGGGTTCCGCCCCGGAGATCGAGCTGGACAAGGGATCGCCATACCAGAACGACGTCGCCCAGGAGGTGAGGGTCGCTGTCCCTAGGGACCAGTCATTCTGTTTCTATTACCCGGAGAATCTGGAATCGCTGGAGGCCGCGGGGGCGAGGCTCCTGTTCTTCAGCCCCACCGAGGGCGAGCGGCTACCGGACTGCGACGCAGTGTACCTCGGCGGCGGCTACCCTGAGGTACATGCCGAGCTCCTGGAGGGCAACAGCGACTTCCTTGAGGGATTGAGGCAGATGTCGGAGCAGGGTGCCCTCGTGTACGGCGAGTGCGGGGGCATGATGGTGATGTGCCGTTCCATCGACGCCTTCGGCAAGCTTAGACGCATGGCAGGCATCTTTGATGCCCGTGCCGTCCTTACCGCGGACCGCCAAGGCCTGGCATATGTGAGGGCGCGGGGGACCGCCGATAACTTTCTCTTCCCGGGATTGGACCTCCGGGCTCACGAGTTCCATTACTCTCGCCTCGAGCCCATACCTTCAGGCCCCTACGGTTTCTCGATACAACGTGGTACAGGGATTGGTCACTCCATGGACGGCATCATGTTAAGAAGGTCCATGGGCACCTACATGCATCAGCATGCCCTGGCGAACCCTTCCTGGGGCAGAGCTATGGTCCGCTCGGCGTCGAGATCGTAGCTCTTGACCGCTCTGAACACCTCCCTGACCGTCGGATCCTACCTCGAATGCTACCGCCCGGGAACTTGGACTCCTTAGAACCATTTACCCAGAATGAGAGACGCTAACAGTTTTCGCCTTTTTCATTTTGATTATCGCCTGCCGTTCTGAGGTGCCATGGGTTTAGTATATGCATTAAAAAAATATAGAAACCGAAATTGATAATGTGCTACTCCGGTTTATTATATCTGTCTGCTGATTTTTTATACGGTGGTGAAGTAGTGGACGCGGTCTCTCTCGTTACGATGTATACCGTAATAGTGGGCCTTCTCACCCTAGCCCTTCTGATCATCGTCTGGAGGGTGAGCCACCAGCGTAGCCGGTATGTCTTCGTCGTCATGCTGGGCTGTGTCCTCGTTATCCTTATAGGCTTCATTTTTGAGATATCCTCAGCAACGCTAGATGAGCGGTTATACTGGAACATCGTGGAATATTTCGGCCACATATTCTCCCCCACATTGGTCCTCATATTCTCCCTTTTCATCGCCCAAAAGGAGAAGTGGTTGTCAAAAAGGTACATCATGCCGTTGCTTGGAATTGGCACCCTTATCTTCATCCTGGTGGCAACAAACCCCCTTCACGGCCTGCACTACACGAATGTGACCCTTCTACAGGACCCGGTACGCTCATTTGAAGCTGAGCGCGGACCGGTGTACTACATGTACGTGACATACGTGTTCAGCACCATGATCATCGCCGCTGGCGTCCTGTACGCCAACTACCGCAAGGTGGGGTTGGCCCTGAAGAGGAGGACCATGATCATGGAGCTGGCCGTTCTCCTGCCGCTTATGAGCATGACGCTGCTGTTCCCATTGTGGCAGTACATACCGGCGGAGGTCATGATCATCACTGGTATCCTCCTCAGCAGCATCCTCTTGTTCATTGGTACGTTCGGCTTCGAGATGTTCAGGATGCTGCCGTTCACCTTCGATGGTACCGTTCACACCCTGAAGGATGGGGTGCTCATCGCCGATGAGTTCAATCAGATACTTTACCTCAACCCGGCGATGGGGAGCATACTAGGCGTGGTAAGCTTGTCCGATAACATCGGAAAGCACATCAGTGATCTGATCCCCGGTCTCAATGTCGATGTGAAAGAGCGCCAGGGCAGGATGACCTATCAAGAATATACTGAGCTGGAACTATTCGAAGGGCGCTTCTTCGATGTTCAGAGATCGAACATATACACGAGGTCGGGAAAGAACCTGAGCTGTTTGTACATCATCAGGGACGTGACCAACAGGATGAGGATGGAGGAGGAGCAAAGGATGCGGATGAGAGTGGTATCAGCTTTCGCCACCGTGTCCTCGAGGCTGATCTCCATAACTCCTGAGAAGATCCCGGGTGTGGTGCAGGAAGCGTTGTCGTCATTGGGGGGGCTTGTCAAGGTGGACCGGGCCTATCTCCTACAGTACTCCAAGGACCGTACCACCATCGGCGTCGTCCAGTCCTGGTGTGCACCAGGGATATCATCTCCCGTTCGGGAGCTGCAAGAGATACCCTGTGACCACATCCCCTGGTCCAGGGCAAAGATTCAGGCCCAAGAGGTCATCAACATCCCTCGCGTTCATGACCTCCCTCTTAAGGCCACGAATGAACGCAAGGTCCTGGAATCGCAGGGCACCCGCTCCTTTTTGGGATACCCCCTGGTGTGGGCCGACAGCCCACAAGGCTTGGTGGTCCTAGAGTCCGTGACCAGGGAGCGCTTGTGGGTGGAGGAGGAGGTCCGCATCCTGGAAACTTTCTCCAACGTCTTCGGTCAGGCCTTTGACAAGAAGATCGCCGACGAGACCATAAGGATAAGCGAAGAGAAGTTTCGCACCCTGTTCAATAATGCCGGGGACTCCATGTTCATCCTCTCCAGGGAAGGGAACATCGTCGAGGTCAACCCTCAAGGCTGCGAGAGGCTGAAGAAGTCGCGGGAGGAGCTGCTGGGGGCCAACATCATGTCCCTGGTAACCGCAGAGACAGCGGAGAGGATCCCCCAGGCCATCGCCACATTGTTCCGCGAAGGCAGCATTTGCATAGAGGTCACTAGCATCGCCAAGGACGGCACCCACATGATCTCTGAGGCCAGCGCACGCCCTGTGCAATATGAGGGTCAGCAGGCCTTCCTCATGATCAACAGGGACATCTCTGAGAGGAAGGCGGCGGAAAGCGCGCTGCGCTTGGAGAGGGACAGGCTAGACGTTACCCTGAACACCATCACCGATGGAGTGCTGGTTGTGGATTCCTCGCACCACATCCTGCTCATGAACAGGACCGCGGAGGACATGCTGGGATTGAGCCGCGGTCAAGCCCTCGGCAGCTCGCTGGAAGAGCTCTTCCCCGCTCAAAGGGACCAGGAGGGCGTCATCAGCGCGGTGGAGAGGGCAGTGAGAACGAAGTCCCCCTTCACCTACTATAGGCAGGTACTTCCTTCAGCGATCTCGGGGGATATGTTGATAAACGAGTCCGCCGCGCCCATCTATGGGAAGGGTGAGGTCATCGGGGCCATTGTGGTCCTGCACGATGTCAGCACCGAGAAGAGGCTAGAGAACGAGATGGAGAGGGTGGAGAGGCTCAAGTCGTTGGGCATATTGGCCGGTGGCATCGCTCATGATTTCAACAACGTTCTCACCATCCTCATGGGCCACCATGAGGTCATGAGGCATGATGGATTGAGCATGGGGGAGATGAGGGCCCGTTTGGAGGAGTCCGCGAACGTCCTGGAGAGGGCTAAGGGGCTTGCCGGCCAGCTTCTCACGTTCTCCAGCGGAGGAGGACCGGTGAAGCGCCCCATTCAGATCTCGACCCTGGTGGATGAGGTTCTGAAGGAGGCGTCCCTACCCTCATCGATAGAGGTTCACAAGTCCATCCCCGGTGACCTGATGACCGTGGATGTGGACAACCGGCAGATGAAGCAAGCCCTCTCGTGCGTTGTCCAGAACGCTCATGAATCCATGCCCGGCGGAGGGAATCTATACATCTCCATTGAGAACGTCCACCTGGACCATGAGGGAATGCCAGACGGGAAATACTTGCACCTGCTCATCAGAGATGAGGGATTGGGCATAGAGGAGTCCAACCTCACCCATCTCTTCGAACCGTTCTTCAGCACCAAGCAGGGAAGGTCAGGAATGAGCCTGGCAGTGACCCACTCCATCATCAAACAGCATGATGGGGACATCACTGTGGAATCGAAGTTGGGTGTCGGCACCTCCTTCCATATCTACCTTCCTGCAAGCAGCTGCGTGCACTCTCAGGAGGAAGCTTCTACCGTCGAAGCCTGCGGTGAATGGCCCCATGAGGCGCGGGTCCTGATCATGGACGATGAGGACATGATCCTGGAGGTGGCCAGCGAGATGCTTCACATGCTGGGGCACGAGGCCTCAAGTTCTCACGACGGGGCCGAGGCCCTGAAGAAGTACATAGAGGCGAAAAGGAACGGGACGCCTTTCGATGCGGTGATCATGGACCTGACCATTCCCGAGGGCATGGGGGGCAAGGAGGCGGTATCCCGCCTGCTTCAATTTGATCCACGGGCCCGCGTAATTGTATCTAGCGGGTACAGCAACGATCCGGTAATGAGCAACTATAGGGCCTTCGGCTTCGTCGAGGTCATGCCCAAACCATATACTCTGAAGGAGCTGGAGGATACCATTTCCAGGACGTTGAAGACCAACGGCGGGCTCGATGGAGCCACCTCCTAATCGCCATCCATCATTGCTTAGTGACCTATGCACAGCATGAGGAAGAGAACATCTCATCAATGTCGATCGAACGGACGATCTGCCCTACTTCATTTTTCCCCGAACTGCGCCCTATAGGGTATGGACTCAATGTACTTCTTTAGGCCAGCAAGCTCGCTGGGAACATCGAGGTCAGCCTCGGTGACGGTTCGGTTCTTGGCCACCCACTGCTTGTTCTTTCCGTCATAGGCGAGTCCGAGGCTGCGAAGACGCCCCTTGAACGGCCTGGTGTCCCCCCTAACAATGGTGTCATTACCGACCTTCGTGAACGTCAAAGAACCCTTAGCGGATGGAAAGTTCCTCATCTCCTTGCTCAGGAGGTTATCTAACCTCGTTCGTAGATTGGGGTCGGCTGGATCCATAGGACCTATCCTTGACTCGATCCATCTGTTCAGGCGTTGGTACTGGGGACCAAGCTTGAGCGGTGGTGCCTTCCCGCGCCCGTCCGCTTCATCCTTACCTAGAAGACCCTTGAACAGTCCCATGTCTGACCTCTGAAGATGAAAGGTAGGGCGGAGAACCACTCCCGTTCAGCCGCCCGAGGTAGTACTCGTAGACGAATGTCCGCATCATCTTCCCGAAGGAATCAGGTGGAGTGCGGCTGTGTATCGGAGCCGGGACATAAAAAACTAATCGTGGGTTATGACTCCTTCACAGGCGGACCTCGGCATCGACCAGCTTGAACTCCCCGCTACCATGCACCTTCGGATGCACCATCGTGGTGAACCCGTGCTTCTCCAGGAAATCGATATGGCCACGGCTCACAAAGGTGCGTTCCCTGATGACCTCAGGGCATTCCAGGAAGGTCACGAACCTTGCTGAGGGCTCCAGCTCGCGCATGTTCTGGTCGATGAGCGGACCCATTCTCAGGGAGACCCGTTCGTACCTCCTGAGCTGGCCCGCCGAAGGTGAGCGTACCGAGTCCAGGATCTTCTGATAACGGTTCCGCTGCACAGTCTTGAGGCAGATCACCTGGTAGGATCGCGGCAGCTCGAAGATGTAGATGTCCGTCAGATCGTACTCCTGCTGGGCCCGCGCCAATCTCATGGTGACGCTTTCCAACATACCCTTGGGGAGGGTCAGCAACACTGCGTGGCGGCCCTTGGTCCCCAGGACGGAACTGGTGATGAAGGTGGTATACCCCGCTCCGACCGCAATGTCAGGCTGAGGTGCTGTCCTGGCGGGCCTGTGGCCTGACAGTGGCTTCCACCCGAACCTCGGAATCACTCTATGCTCTTTGATCCTTTCTATATCGTCCAGCCATTCCGCCACTGGAGTTCGAAGCTGCTCGAGCGTGAGGATCTGGCAGCAGTACCCGGTCTTGGAGTTCAGGGTCCCTGGAAGACGGATGATCCTCCTCGTGTCCACAGTTACAGAGGTATCGGTCTGGATCCCTCTCTGTGACACCATTTCCACCAAGGCCTTCCTCCGTTCGATGATCGCCTTCTCCCTCGATCGATGGTCCGCTTCCATCTCCGGATCCCGGTCAGAGAGAACGAGATGGAAGCCCTTGCTACCACTGAACGCGGCGTACTTCGGGTGGTATTCACTATCCAGCATGAGGTCGAGGAGACGGACCGCATCCCTGCGGGCCCTCTCCAGGTTCAATATGGACAGAGGTCGCCGGTCCAGGTCGAAGGCCACATCGTTCCCGAGGATGATGTTACCGGGGCCCCAATACTCGGCGGCAGACCTGGGCCGTGGAGATACCGAGGTAGGGTTAAGGTATGTCGAGGTCGAGTAGTACACGTCCAAGGGTTTCAATCTGATAAGCCACCGCTGGAGGTCCTGAGGCGTGCGGATGACGTCCTTGACCTTGAAGAACCTGCCATTAGGAAGGAGAAGGCGAAAATGTCTCTTGTTGACATCCGTAATGCGGGACAGGTCAGGCAGGTGCCCGGCATAGAATTCCCTTATAAGTTCAGAGTCCATTTCACGATCCAGCAGAACCACCTCACGCGCAAGCGGATATTAATGACATGTGCCTCGCTGAAGCCACGTTCTCATGAACGGTGCTCATTCATGGCGCGTCCCTCCTCCCCGAAATGACCCTGTTGCCGTTTGTTAAGATCGCTGCGGTCTGATGATGTCCTAAATGTTCTCTCCAATAGCACCAACAGGTGTCAAGTAGGTGAAGATGCCATTTTTATTATGGTATGATAGTATGGAGCGTATCATCTCCAAGGACGGCACTCCCATATTCTGTGAATCGGGTGGTGAGGGACCGCCGCTGATCCTCGTCCACGGGACCGGGATCGACCGCACTTACTGGGAGCCTGTGAGAACGATGCTCGAGAGGTGCTTCACCGTCACCGTCATGGATAGGAGGGGGCGGGGGGAGAGCGGGGACACTCTGCCATACTCGATCCAGCGCGAGTTTGAGGACGTCGCTGCGGTGGTGGACCACCTCGGCGGGCCGGTGAACGTGCTGGGCCATTCATACGGGGCATTGTGCTCCCTGGAAGCGTCCCTGCTGACCGATAGGATCCGCAGGATGGTGTTGTATGAACCGCCGATCTACACCCACATCGATATCCCTTACCCTCCAGACGCCCCAGACAGGTACTACTCTTACCTCGAGGAGGGTAGGAACGAGGAGGCCGTGATGATGGTATATGAACTGGCAGATGCTCCGCCGGAGGAGGTTGAGTTGCTTCGCTCTCAACCAAACTGGCGCTCCCGCTTGCTCTCGGCACCGACCATGCCTCGAGAGTTCTTCAGTGCCCGGGGATACAAGCTCGACCCCCGCCGCTTCGAAAGCATGATGGTTCCAACACTCCTTATGCTGGGTGAGGACAGTACTCCGTTCTACAAGGCGGCTATCGAGGCGGTGCACGCCTGTTTGCCCAACAACCTCGTCTCGTTGCTGCCTGGGCAGCGACATGAAGCGGTCATAACGGCCCCAGAGCTGGTGGTTCAGCTGGTTCTCGATTTCCTCGCTCAAGGCTTGGAGCAGCAGACAGGTGAGTCCAGGAAGACGGGCGGATGAACATCACGGCTGCTATCGATCGCATATCACTTCACGCCGTAGAGGCCAGCTTGCATGTTAGAGTACCACAGTAGCTCCACCGCCCTGAAGCCCGACCTCCTGAGGAGTTCAAGGTGCTCCACGACCGTGATAGGGAAGTACTCCGTGTCGAACCTCGCGAGGTGGGCCTCGACCTCTGCCTCCACCCTGCCATTGGCCACCTGGAACCGCCCCCACTTCCTTTTGCCAATCTCCGTGCCCACATCCGTGAACGGCCTTATGTTCTCGAAGGTGATGAATATCCCTCCCTTGGTCAGGAGGTCATAGCACACCTGGACGGCCGCGGCCCGCTCCTCACGGGAAAGATAGTGATGGCACTGCACGGCAGTGATGACATCCGGGGCCTCATCGACCTTTCTCAGGAGGTCCTGGGTCCGGCACGGTTCAAGGAAGCGGACCCTAGGCTCGGGGGCAAGCCTCGTTCTTGCCTGCTCCAGCATCGTCGGTGAGGGATCGACCAGTACGAACTGGGTATCGGGTATGACCCTCAATGCCCGCTTTACCATGGCCCCGGTCCCGCAGCCTGTGTCCAGCCACACCTTCGGTGGGCACCGGAGGGAGAGGATGAGATCGATGACCTCCCCGTGAATCGTCTCATAATGTGGTATGGTCCTAATCACCTGAGCATCGTAGTCCTCAGGGAGGTGGGGAGTGCTGTTCCCGGTTCTCATCTCCTTTTTTGCACGGACATTGGAGATAATAACAAGTTGCCCGCAGCAACAGCATAAGAGAGCATGAGGAGCTCCGATCTTTTCTTTCGGTTCTCCGAATCTATCTCTTCTGCCCCATAGGAACGAGCTCACTTCTGTATGGTCTCATTGTGCTCGTGAAAGAATACGGACTCCGTGTTCCTCCATGCTCATCAGTTCCCGCTCTTGATCATCCCTATGTTGGTATCAGAGATCTCCGCTGTGAGCGCGTACAGGAACGCATCGACCTCCAGACGATAGACCACCTGTGGGTTTGTCCCTAGATACGTGGTTATCTTGCCGCTGCTGTTATCAGCAATGTACACATCTACTGCCTTCTGACCCCAGGGCGTCGAGACCTCAGTGGTGTTGACCTTGGACCCCAGGTTCATATCTCCCCACACGGGATCGTCCCAGGAATAATCGTACGAAGTGTCATCCAGGAAGGGCACGCCCGAGGAGGTCATCGTTGCGGTAAATCCATCGATGGTCACGTTGGATATGTCGATCCTTACTATACCGGTCACCTCGCCCAGGAGCGTATCGCCCTCGACCTCGTAGAGGATGTAGTCGCCATTATGAAGGTAGGCCTGGGCGATTATACCCTTGAGGGGAGAGCTGAATGCCCAGGCCATCAGGACGATCACGACCACCACGACGACCGCGATCACCACACCCATCCTTCTTCTGCTCCACCTCCTTGTGGACATGGAACCGTTAGGCCGTGCATCAGGGGGTGGTGTCCCTGTCGTTCCCGCTCTCCCGTCAACATCCATCGGTAATCAAGAATGCATCAATTGGAAAATAAGCATATGCAGGGAAAACAGCCCCGGGAGCGTACGTCAGCTCTCCCGATATTTTGGGTATTGATATTGTTCGCATCGATCAGAAGTGAAGCCATAAGATGTCCCCATGGATAGCGGGGTGTTAATACTCTTTATTCAAAATAATTAATAATATATAGAACGACATTCAATGTCATCCTATGGCAGATGCGATCGGACCTCGCCTTGACAGTGAGGTCGTACGGCAGTTGGCCGTTCCTTATGAGCTGTACAGGACGAGGCATGAGGACCTTCTCAGAGTTATCACGACCAGTGCTTTAAGGTCGCCCATCTATGCTGATCGCATCACGCCCGTATCCTCGCTGGAAGAGCTGGGCGAATTGCCCCTCACCTCATACGAGCATATCTTGGAATGCACCGAGCGTGAAGGAGTCGACAATGTTCTACTGGCGCCTGTGGAGCAGGCGTTCCACACCTCCGGCTCCACCGGCAGGCCGAAACGCTTTTACTACGGCAAAGAGGATGTTCAGCGGATCGTGGAAGAGTATGCCATGGTCTCCCGCATCATCGGCATCGATCCCGGCCGGAAGGCCTGGAACCTGGGAGGGCCGTTGCCTGACGTCTCGGGTTATTTCCTTACCAAAGTAGGGGAGTTCATGGACATGAGGGGCTCTTTCTCCACGCTCCTCAAGGACGATAAGGACCTTATCAATGCTCTCCGCCGTGCCTCCTCCGAGAGCGACATCGAGATCCTGGCAAGCCCAGCGCTGATACTGTACCTTATCGGGCGCATGAGCCATGAGCCGGGGTTCCTGAGCGGCCTGGTGGAGGACAAGGCGGTGAGATCCTACCATCTTCCCCGGCTGTTGGCGAAGCTTGTCAGCAAGGTGTACTTGAGGGGGGTGGACCTGGACTCCCTAAAGGAGACGACGCTCCATGCCAGCACCGCCATATCGTACGCGGAGCCGCTAAACCCCTATATGGGTGAGCTGAGAAAGTGCTACCCGCAGCTTCGCATCTACGACTTCTACGGGAGCACGGAGAACCCCATCATGGCCGCCCAGATCGACCCATCGGTCAACGGTCTGAGCATGATCATAAACACCATCATACCGGAGATAGCCTCCCCGGAGGAAGTGCACAAGGGAAAGGCCGACCCCCGGCATCAGGTCAAGGGCGTGATGTGGCCTGACTGGAAGGAAGGGATGGTGGGCGAGCTCGTCATCACCCGTCCAGGGCAGTGCCTTCCGCTCGTCCGCTATCCCACCGGCGATGTGATACAGGTCCTGGACCCTGCGCATGAGATCAGATATCAGGCAAATGGCGGCGAGGTAACGTTCCGTCTACCGCTCATACGCGTCCTGGGCCGTTCAGTGGAGACCTTGGACTTCGATGCCCAGGACGAGTCCGGAAACTTCCTGGGGATGAAGTTCTACTCCCGC
Source organism: Methanomassiliicoccus sp. (assembly GCA_012719175.1). NCBI lineage: Archaea > Methanobacteriati > Thermoplasmatota > Thermoplasmata > Methanomassiliicoccales > Methanomassiliicoccaceae > Methanomassiliicoccus > Methanomassiliicoccus sp. The sequence continues at coordinate 32,142 of JAAYAX010000004.1, read as the reverse complement.
TATGTCAACGAGGCCCTCCACAAGTCCAGCAATGTCCGGTGGTGGGAGATGTACAACATAAAGGGCTCGCCCGCACGGCTGGCCGTGGTGGTGGTCCCGGAAAGGGAACCTGCGGATGTCAGGAAGTTCAAGGCGGAGATCGTCAAGCGTTTGACCGAGGAGCGTTCGGACATCCCCCACTCGTTCCAGACCGCGAACGACCTGGGGAAGCTGGAGGTCATCATCCTGCCCTCGAGCGCATACGATGCGATACAGGCCGAGATCGACAGGCGCATCCGGGAGGGACGCTCCTATGGACAGCTGAAGCCCAAGCACATCTACGTCATGTCCGGTGAGGAGGAGTTCGCCCGTGTCATGAACGAAAAGTTCTCCCATACCCGTTCCTGAGCACGCCGAAAAACGTCAGCCGTCAACGTCCGCAGGAGCGCTCATCATAATCGTGAGACGATAATGGATCATTGGAGGGCACCTCATGGGGACCGGGACGGCGGCACGGAGCGTTCGCCGGATATCAGGTTGGAGGAGGACAGATGCATACCACCTTCTCCGATGTGACGGTACGTTCTGCCTTCTTTTCATTGTCCCCCTCCATATCCAGTTCAGTACTGGACGGCACTTCGGCCGGCCCTGGTATTTCCTTCAGGAAAAGGTCAAGGAAGCGCTCCATGGTCCGTTCGTCCACCGCCGAGCAAGGATAGTTCAGGCTGACGTTGAGCCGTCCGCGGAAGGTGTAGATGCCTACTCCGATGTTCGGGGGGTACAGGAGCGGACCGATGAAATGGACGTCCTTCACCTCAGGGCCTCCAAAGTCCGCGCTCCTCGTATTGACCTCGCCCAAGTTGGATAGGACAGGATGGGCGGCCTTGAAGCCTACAATTTCCTTCAACTTCTTCAGTAACCAGGGGCCTGGGAACATGAACAGCTCCAGCAGCACCAGTTCCGCCAGCTCCACCCTGTTGCTCTTCTTTTTGCTCAGCTGCCGGTGCACCCTGTCCAAGGTCTGCTCATAGGTTTCGTTTTCCACACGCTCGATGTTAACGAGGTACACAGCGGAGAGGTCGCTGGGCACATCCGTCTGCGAGCGGGGAAGGTATTTACGGAGGTTCACGGGGACCTCCACCATCAGCCTCGCTCCCGCCGGTGGTGCGCAGACCTCGAAGAGGGAGCGGTAAAAGCTCGCCAACAGAACGTCGTTGACCGTTACCTTTCTCACCCTGGCGTATTCGCGAACGGCGTTCAGCCTCTCGGGACTGAGCTGCGTCACCGTGTAGACCCCCCGGGCATCATCGTCGCCGGTCCGCGGGACCCCCCAGGGCCTCCCGGGCAGATCGATGTGGGGCAAGGCCCTGATGGCGTTGAGAACGCCCACCTCCCTGAGTACCTGAAGGGGGCCCGGACGATCTGCGGTGACCTTAATGGAGGAATGCCGCGTGTCCTTCCCCAGCTCCTTATATGTGGAGGCCAGGAGGGAGAGGTAGTTAACCGCACCTCCTCCGTCCAAGGCCATGTGGTTGGACCTTATGCACAGGACATCATCTTCCCCGCGGAACAGACCCACCCTTACCTGGGGAGCGCTATCCGTCAGCAGCGGTTCGTTGATGAACTGATAGAAACGGGGATCGGTGAGGGGGCAGACGGCCATGTCCAAGAACTGGCTCCACTCCCCCTCTTCCACACGTTGCCAGCAAGGTCGGTGCCTATCATCGACGTACCGGTATGCCAGCCACGGGCAGGCCACAAGCGTGAGGCGCACCGCTTCTTCCAGCCTGCCCTCATCCACATGACCGTGGAAGTAGACCAGGATGCGGGCCTGGCTATCCATGAAGTCATTTCCCAGGCTCATGAACCTATCAAGGGATGTGGAAGGAAGTCTCTCCGGCCGATCTACATCTGCATCTCCCTTCGGAGCACTTCTTCTCAGAATGCCACGCACCCTCCACAAATGTGATCCCGCATAATGTGGACCAGGATGGTCATGTTTGAATGATAATAAAAACCTGTCACGCCTAAGCCTCCCTAATATTATTGATCCTGGGAGGATGCTGCTTCAATGAGCCTTTGGCCCCTTCGGTCTTTGAAGGAAAGGATGGTGAGTATTTGAAGGACGCTAATTGGGGCGAATCAAGCACAGCTCGAATGAAATACCTGCATGCTCGTTGCCTTCACTCCCTCGACAGACTTTATAGGGTCTTGGACATATCAACCACGGACAGACGGGGTGTCCTGTGTCCATTATAAGTTGTCAGGGACTGACCAAAACCTATGTGACGGGCGACGTCCGCGTCGAGGCCTTGAAGGGCATCACGCTGGAGATCGAGAAGGGTGAGATGGTAGCCATCATGGGGCCGTCAGGATGCGGCAAGACCACCCTGCTGAACTGCCTGTCCGGGCTAGATGACGTCACCTCCGGTGAGGTCCTCGTCGAGGAGAAGGACATCACAGCGCTGGACGACGACGAGAAGAGCGAGCTCCGCGCAGTTCGGATGGGGTTCGTGTTCCAGTTCTATAATCTGCTGCCGGTCCTATCGGCCACCGAGAACGTGGAGCTGCCCCTGCTCATCAGCGGGACCAAGAGGGAGGAGGCCAACGAGAGGGCCCTGAAGCTCCTGGACAGGGTAGGCTTGAGCGAAAGGTCCCTACAGCGCCCGTCCTCCCTGTCCGGCGGTGAGAGACAGAGGGTGGCGATCGCCCGCGCGCTCGTGAACGACCCTGCTATAGTGTTCGCCGACGAGCCTACCGGTGACCTTGACAAGAAAACAGCTAACGATATCGTAGCCCTTCTACGGCAGCTCAACCAGGAGAACAAGCAGACCTTCGTCATCGTGACGCACGACCCCGAGGTGGGCGCGAGGTGTGACCGCATCATTCACATGCGGGACGGACTGGTGGTCAGCGATAACGGGAGCGTCGACAGGATAACGCAGGAAATAGATGAAATGGGGTGAGGCCTTGGTGCGATCAAGTACGGTACTCATCTCGCTCATCCTCATCGCCCTATTCGTCGTCGCCTTGCTTATGCTGCCAACACCCTACGCGCTTCTGGTAGGCATCGTGCTGGTGGTAGCGTTCATCTTTCTGGACGCTATGAGGAACCGCATCCTCTTGATCATCGGAAGCCGCAATATCCTCAGGAGGAAAGGCACTACCGTGCTGGTCATCTGCGGCCTCATGGTAGGGACGGCCATCATCTCCGCTTCCTTCATCGTGGGGGACACCCTTGACAACATGATAATCGGCGACACCACCAAGGGCAGCGGGGGAGCCGATTTCGTTATTGAGGCGCCAGGCGAACTGGGCAACGTCATGTTAAACTCCACTCTGGTCGGAGAGCTGGAGGAGGACCTTAGAAGCATTGAGAACGTCCAGATCGTGGAATCCTTCGTGTGGTCCTCCGCCGGAGTTCTGGACAACGAGACCCAGCTCTCGGACGCCGGGGCCGGTTACATGGGCCTAACGGACAGCCTCCTGACCTCGTACGAGCTCAAGGACATAAACGGAGAGCGGATCAGGGAGCTTCCCGGGGAAGGGGAGGCCTATATAAACGAGAAGTTGGCCACGGAGATGGACGCCAAGATCGGAGATCACCTCACGCTGCTTAACGGCTACATAACGATCGACGTAGTGGTGCAGCGCGTAGTCCTGTATGAGGGCCTGGGAAGCTATGGCCTGAAACCGCAAACCTATCTCGACCTGGCCACCTCTCAGGACCTGGCCGGCAGTCCCGATCACAAGAACATCCTCTTCCTGTCCTTGGCGGAGAAAGGGGAGGGGGATTTCGAACGTGCCCGGGAGAACCTAAACACCACCCTCCAGAACTACCAGGAAGAAGGTCTCACGATAACCTTGGACAGGCAGAAGATCATCGATGAGGGCCTGGACAACATGGCCACCTACACCAGCCTGTTCTTCCTCCTGGGATCGTTCTCCATCATTGCCGGGATCGCCCTCATCGTCAACATATTCACCATGCTGGGGGAGGAGCGCAAGAGCGAGATAGGGATCTCGCGCGCCGTGGGCATGAAGCGGTCGCAACTGGTCCGGGTCTTCTCCTATGAGGGCATGCTGTACGCGGCTCTGGCAGCAGGCATAGGGACCCTGGTGGGACTATTTCTTGCATATGTCCTGGTGAACATGGCAGCGGCCAGCATCGACCTGGGCGACCTGCCCCTGGCCGACTACTTCACCTTCACCCCGATCTCACTGGCCTTATCCTACCTCATCGGGTTCATCCTTACCCTCCTGGTAGTGTACATCACCACCCGCAGGATATCCCATCTCAACATCGTCAGGGCGGTCAGGAACATCCCGGAGCCGCCTCTCTCGCGTGAGGACCGCAAAGGCTGGATAATGGGGCTTATGCTCTTCGCCCTCGGCGCGGTCCTCATGGCTGTCGGCATAATGCTGGAGTCACAGCTCTTCAGTATGACCGGTCTTTCCTGCGCGACCATGTCCCTGGGCTTCCTGCTGCGCAAGGCCGTGGGCGACAGGATCGCGTGGAACATCGCGGGCGTGGCCACGCTCTTCATATGGCTCCCCCTGCCGTTCTCCATCTTCCCCTACTCCGGCTTCATCGAGCTGTTCGTGGTCGCGGGGATCTTCATGGTTACCGCAGCCTTGATACTGGTGATGTTCAACTCCGACGAGATCATCTGGTTCTTCACCAAGGTCCTGCGCGTCAAGAAGGCCTACAGGGCAGTGGTGAAGACCGCGATCTCCTACCCCCTAAAGTCGAAGTTCCGCACTGCCCTCACCATCTTCATATTCGGACTGGTCATATTCACGATCACCACCCTGTCCGTGGTGTCAGCAATTCTGGACGTGGGCATACCAAAGCTGGCCGCGGAGACCTCGGGGGGTTATGACATAATCGCCACCACCAACCCCCTCACGCCTCTGGATGGGGACCTGTGGGAGCGGACCAATGCTTCTACCTCGTTCATCAATGGGGAGAACATAACCAACGTGGTCTCCATGCAAACGGGTAGCGGCCTGCTGAAGACGTCCACTACGGACTCCTCAGGAAATCTGGTGATGAACGAGACGGTCTACAACATCCTGGGTTTCGACAGCCGCATCTATACTGAAGGCAATTATTGGCTGGCAGACTGGGACAAGGAGCGGTTTCCAACCGAGGACGAGGTGTGGAACGGTGTGTTGGACAATACTAGCCTGGTCATTGTGGACGGCAGTATGCTCAGCACCGAGATGAGCGATTTCACAGCCGGGCCACAGGCGGATATCGGGGATGTGATCACCATGACCACATCCAACGGCAGCTACTCCTTCACGGTGGTGGGGGTGATGAAGCAGCCCGTCCTCACTGGCCTCTTCGTCAGCCATGTGTTCATGCGGGATAGTCTCAACATCACCAACGCGGGAGTGTACCTCATCAATGTCCAGGATGGACTGGACGTGGACAAGCAGGCCGCTCTTCTGGAGAGGGAGTTCCTGGCCTATGGGATGCAGACCATACCCATAGACACCGTCGCCAAGGAGATCGTCCAGCAGATAAATGGAGTGTTCACTCTGTTCCGGGCCTTCCTCGGCCTAGGCCTCATTATAGGCGTGACCGGCCTGGGCATCATCACCGTCCGCTCCATCAGGGAGAGACGCCTGGAGATCGGCATGATGCGAGCCATCGGTTATACGAAGAGGATGGTGGTGACCAACTTCGCCCTGGAATCTTCCTTTATTTCCTTCCTGGGCATCGTGATAGGTACCCTTCTGGGCATATCCATCGGCTACACCGTGTACCTGGAGGCCTTCGAGGAGCTGGGCTACGACTTCGTCATTCCGTGGGTGGAGATCATCGTCGTCGGCATCGGTGCGTTCCTGGCGACCCTGCTCAGTGTTTTCCCTGCAGCCAGGGGCGCGAGCAAGATATCTCCGGCCGAGGTGCTGAGGTTCGAGTGAGCACAAAGACGTAAGGTGCACGCCGGAACTTGGAGGGTACTTTCGGACCGGAGACAGCTCTCACGGGGCATGCTCACGTCTCGGCGATTTCATTTCTCCCAGTCGTTTCTCGACCCTCTTGTGGAAACCGTCCCTTTGGCTTTTCGTTTTTCGGGCACCTCTCCCTGTCACTCATTTAACTCCCGCGTCCGGTAAGGATTATGTGATAGCATGGACGGAGAGCACTTGGAGACGTACTGGACGATCCTGAAGAACTGGATCGAGGATGAGGTAGGGGCGGAACACCGGGAACAATGCCCAGCGCTGTTCATGGTGGAGGCCGCGCTGCATACCATCAGCAAGGAGGGAGGGGGACTTACCCCAGGCCGCCAAGAGAACCGGGGGTTGCCGTCCAGGGATGGATGCGGGACCTGCGGAGCGTGCCGCCGGTGAGGTAACATGAGCGCAGATGCTACCCCTCGAGGATGGAGAACTTAGGTGCAATGGAGGATATTGGAAGATGATGGAAGTGGAGAAGGAAGCGTCCCTGTTCCTGAAGGATATGTTCCTTAGGACCTCCCGGCAGGGATCAGGCCGGCGTGTCAGGCTGCATGAGCTCGGTCAGCTCATGGGCAGGGACCAGGAGGCATGCATAGCGACCATCGCCAGGCTGAGGCGCCTGGGGTATGTGGACATCGTAGGAGGAAGGGTCATCATCACCGACTCCGGATACGATGCCCTCGACCTCCCCTATGGCCCGGGCATCGATTACGATGAGCTCGCCCTCACCATCGAGGCGCTGGAGTCGCGTGTCTCTGATCTCGAGCTCAAGTTCGAGGAGGAGATCTGTGAGCTTCGGGAGGAGCTCCGGTCCTTGCTGGACGATATCCGCACGGGTAAAGCCAACAAGGTCGGTACCCGGCGTAAGCTGTGGGGTATATCGGACCAGCTGATCAATTCCGGTGCTAATGTGGCCACCATCGTAAGTTTTCTAAGAATGATGTGGCCCTTCATGAGCGGCTGCTGAGCATCATTGCCTGAAAAAGCAGAGTGGAACGGGCCGAGAAGACAGCTGCAAGGAAAGGCATGTAAATATCATCGAGCGATACACCCTGACATGGCCATAGGGACGCTCGCTGAGGCGTCCGATTGCACCCTGGAGGAAGCAGAGAGGTTCTGCCGTGAGGTCATAGATGAGGTCCACAGGGAGGAGCGGATGCTGTCAGACGTGAACGAGCCACGCTGGGGCGAGGCATTGGGATGGGTCATTTCCCTGCTCATACTAGCGATGGCCGCGGTCATCGTCGTAATCTATCCCATTGGTTTCCTCTTCTGGGCCCTGGTCGCCTTCCTCCTGTACAGCTTCAACTTCATCATCTGGTTCGTCCCCACCACCAAGGGCACCGTGCACCAGGAAGGATGGGGCAAGGAATATCTGTCCCTACGAACGGTCAAAGACCCGTTCCTGAACATCGTCAAGAAGAAGAAGGTCCTGGGCTTGGAGATCCTCATCACCATGTTCCTCAGCGGGATGGTCCCTCTGGCTCCGAGCTTTTTCGTGCTGTTCGGGTCAGGCATCTTGTTCGGAGGGTACTACGGCTTCATCGCCCCCGGGAGCGACCCGGTGAGCGCCATCAATCTCATCCTGCAGATGATCGTCATACTGCTTTTCTTCATTCTACTCGTGGTGCTGGAACCTCAGGAGAGGGGGCTCGCTCGCACTGCCCGCAGGTTCAAAGGAAGGTTCGAGAGCGCCCGCAGGGAGAGCATAACGGCCGTGCTGTTCGTCATCGCCATAGTGGGCCTTTTCTTTGCCATCTTTGGGCTCCTGTTCATAGGTGCAATCCTCTTCCCCGGTGGCACCTGGGAGGAGCTGTTGACCTTCATGAAGATCAATGTGGATTCTGACCTCCTGATACTTGTCGTGGTCTTCATCGCCGAGATCGTGCTTATGCGCCATCTTCAGTCAATCTCCGGAAGGAGGATGTCGCGCACACTGCTGAACGATCGGATCGATAGTATCAGAGTGAACGCCCTGGCTCCGGTTGAGGAGGCCCTCTCTCTCGCCCGTGACACCGGTTCCGATACCATTAGCTGCGACATACTTGATCATGCGGAGACCAGCTTCTACAGCATCGTGATCTACGATCTTTTCGAGCACAACTTCTTTGGTTACTGGCCAGTGTATGTCGTGGGTCCTAATCTAAGCGTCGTTCTTGACGAAGAGGCACTGACCCACGTGCATTGACGGCCCCACTTCCTGGACATCTGTTCACGGTTCTCCTTCTCACCAAGCATGGGGAGATCCCTGATCTTCACCGGTCTGTCCAGGACCAGGATATTTTTTCAGCACGGCCGGTGTCATCAGACCCTCCTCCCGACTGGGAGCATTAATGGGCAGAAGGCTTCATTCCACCGTACACCGTGAAATTGTAGTACTTCCAGATCACGTCCACCTTCGAAAAGCCAGCATCCTTCATCCACTTAAGATGATCTGTTAGTCTGGCCGGAGAGTCCTCCCGGTGATAGCGGGGTAGGACCGAGCCGTCGACCTCCTCCCGTGGGAGTCCATGATACATGAAATCAGCCCATTTTTCCATATAGAGTTCCTGCGTCCTTTCATCGGAGGCGAGAACCACGTCGGCATTGAAGAACGAACCTCCAGAAGAGAGCGCCTGGAAGATCCTACGGTACTGATCGATCTTGTCCTCATCGGTGACCATATGGTGCAGGGCCAGGGAAGAGATGATCAGGTCGTAAGGTCCATCGTACTCAAATTCATAAAGATTGTGAAGAAGATACCTGACGCCATTGTGTCCTTTGAGCCTCTCCCTCGCCATGTTCAGCATGTCCTCTGTCATGTCCAGACAGGTCAGCTCCACTGCGGGATGGGACGCCAGAAGCTTCGCGGACAGGGTTCCGGTACCGCAGCCGATGTCTATGGCCCGTAACCTCCTTCCCTCCGGGAGCCGCACACAGTTGATGATGACATCCAGCATCTCATCGTATCGGGGTATCACCTTCCTAATCCACTGATCATATTCTCCCGAGCTCTTTGAGAAGTTCGATCTTATCTCGGCCATCCTCCTTCCCTGCTCATCCATTTTATCATCTTCGCTGTTGTCTCATTAATCCGTTCTCTCCCTGGAATGAATCGATAAACATCATCATATCAAGCGATTAGTTCCGGCTATTATCGAATCTAGGTTCCATATAGCATCCAGAAGGGCATCTATCTACGTAGGTCCGTCTCATTGTTAGACAATTACCTCGAAAGATAAATAACCCCTGGTCTCATGGTTTTTCACGTTCAGATGTACTTTCCATATATCTCTAAAGGGTGATTCGAAATGGCACCGGAGGCCGGGATAGAAGAGCGGATGAACTATATGCTCATGCCTAGGTGCAGGCCTCTGTTCAAAGATACGCTGAGATCCATAGTGTATGGACCAACTCCGCCTGCATGGTCTTCAACTGACAGGCATTTTTCCATGAGACCTAAGGATCCTCGATCCTCCTCTAGAGAAGCAATGAGATGCGGCTTTACATCGACCATTCTTCCTCGGAGGCGATCGGCATAAGCTCTGCAGGTTCAGGTCCAAACATAGATCATGATAATGATAATTCGAAGAACCATCTGACCTCAAAAATGGAGCGATTGACGAGGCGGGCCATTAGAAGAAGGCTGTCCCGAGACCGCAACGAGGCGAGAGGGAGGGGGTTGGACGAACTTCAGGATCCTGTTCTCACCGGCTCTTGGATATACACCTTGGAAAAAGACAAGGACCGGATATGGGTCTCGGAGGGGATCGGCAGGATCTTCGGGATAATCGTGCCGGATGACGGATACGTACCGATAGAGACCATCTGTCGTTGCATCGCTGACATTGAAAAGGTACGCCTATCATTGAGGCAGCTGTTCAACGAGAGGAAGGAGCACGATATGGAGTTCGAGGTCGTGCCTGCCGATGGTGGACCCAACAAGATCGTCCTCTCCGTGGCGGAGATAATGGAAGAGACCGAAGGGTCGACCGTAAGAATGTCGGGGGCCATCTGGGACATCACGGACATCCTGCTTCTGGACTCCAGGATGCGCCGGCTGAACCGTGAGCTGATGGCGATAAAGGAATGCGCTCGTGCCGTAATAAAGGCCAGGAGCGAACAGGAGCTGTGGGACTCCATTTGCCGGATCGTCTGCGATATCGCTGGATATCGATTGACCTGGGTGGGATTGGCGGAAAATAATGAAAAGAAGGACATACGCCCAGTGGCTTGGAGCGGCTGCAACGAAGAGTACGTTCTGAGCGTCAGAGCTACCTGGGGCGATGACGAGAGGGGTACCGGACCTGCGGGCGTGAGCATCAAGACCGGACGGACAACTTTCATACAGGACGTGTTGAACGATGGTAGGTATGACCTTTGGCGGGATCATGCCTTGAAGAACGGTTACCGCTCCTTGATCGCCATTCCTCTGATGGACAGTATGGAAGCGTTCGGTGCCCTGATGATCTACTCTGACAAGACCGATGGCTTCACCTCGGAAGAGGTGGAGCTTCTGGAGGAGATGGCGGGCGATCTTGCATTCGGGATCATCACCTTGCGGATGAGGAGGGAACGGGAGAAGGCCATGGATGCCCTGAAGAGAGTGGAGGCCCGGAACCATACGCTTTACGATCTTTCCCAGATGACGGGAGCTACATCCAAAGACCTCTGCGAGAGGGCAATGAACTGCTGTATCTCACTGTCAGATAGTAAGCTGGGCTTTGTGGCCTTCGTGAACGAGGACGAGACGGCCTTGAACATGCAGAACTGGTCGAAACAGGCTATGGAAGAATGCAAGGTGGCCAACAAGTCCAATACATACAGGATAGAGGAGACGGGTTCGTGGACGGAGTCTCTACGCCAAAGGAGGCCTATCATCGTAAATCGTTACAGCGAACCTCACACCAATAAGAGAGGCCTGCCCACAGGTCATGTGAAGATCGAGCGTTTCATGACCGTTCCCGTTTTCGACCGTGGCCACATAGTGGCGGTCCTAGGCGTGGCCAATAAAGAAAGCGACTATACAGAAGAGGATACGACCGATCTTTCCCTTCTCATGGACGGGATGTGGCGCATCGTGCGTAAGCTAAAGGCCGAGGAAGAGCTGAAGGAGCATCATAACCTCCTCAACTCTTTCGCCGAGAACATCCCCGATGCCATCTACATAAAGGATCTTGATGGAAGATATATGATGATGAACCCCGGAGGGGCCGCTCTCCTTGGGATGGACAGCGATGATGTGCTAGGAAAGGATGATGAAGCTCTATTTGGCACCGAGGTCGCCGCCCAGGTAAGATGTGAAGATCAGGAAGTGATCAAGGAACGCCAAGCCAGGACCTACGAGGCTACCAGCATGATAAGGGGCCGTAGGACGACATACTCCACCTGGAAGGCGCCTTACATGAACTCCGAAGGAGAGGTCATCGGGGTGATGGGCTATAGTCGTGATATCTCGGAGAAGAAGGAGGCCGAGGAGGCCCTGCAGCGCTCGGAGCAGATGCTCAAGATCGTCATCGATAACTTCCCTGGGGTGGTGTTCTGGAAGGACCGCAACCTTGTCTACCTGGGTGCGAACAAGGAATCAGCCACTAATGTGGGCTTCGATGACCCCTCTGAATATGTCGGAAAGACCGATTATGACCTGCCCTGGGCCGAGACCGAGGCAGACGCTTACAGGGCGGACGACCTTGAGGTCATGGAGAGCGGGATACCCAAGCTACACATCATCGAAAGGCAGCAACGACTTAACGGTAGGTTCGGCTGGCTGGATACAAGCAAGGTCCCACTGCGGGATAAGGACGGAAAGGTCTTCGGGATCCTGGGCACGGCCACCGATATCACGGAGAAGAAGAGGGCGGAGGATGCCCTGCGGCAGGCCAACCTCATCGTGGAGAACAGCCCAGTGATGCTGTTCCGCTGGCGGGCCGAGGAGGGATGGCCGGTGGAGCTGGTATCCAATAACATCACCCAGTTCGGTTATGATCCCCAGGAACTGCTCGATGGATCGATAAAATATGCGTCGATCATACACCCGGATGATCTGGCTCACACCGCTGAGAAGGTTGAAAAGTGCGTTAGAAGCGGGAATAATCAGTTCGAGCAGACCTATCGCATCAGGACCAAGGACGGGCACTACCGATGGGTGGAGGACCGCACCGTGGTGGAACGCGATGCCGATGGCGGGGTCACTCACTACCAGGGTATCGTGATCGACATCACAGAGCGAAAGCTGGCCGAGCAGGGCTTGCAGGAGAGCGAGGAGCGGAACCGCAGGCTGTTGGGAAGGTCCTTCGACGCCAGGATCACACACCGTGATGGCAAGATCATCTTCGCCAACGATACAGCGGCCAGACTCGTTCGTGCCGAGCACAGGGAGGCTCTTATCGGAAAGGACCTGGTCGAGTTCCTGACCGTTGAATCCAAGGAACAAGCGGAGATGAGGATACGACAGCTGTATGCTAAACCTGGGACCGTGGTGCCGATCCTCGAAGAGCAGTTCATCTGCTTCGATGGGGACTTTATTGACGTCGAGGTCACGGCCGCGAGCTTCCTCGAAGGAGGAAAGTCTACAGTTGAGCTGGTGTTCCGGGACATATCCGAACGTAAGCGTATCCAGGAGGAGTTGAGAGGGAGCGAGGAGAAGTTCAGGCGTCTGGTCGAGAACGCGCCTTACGCGATGCTCATAATCGTAGATGACAGAATAAAATACCTGAACCCAGCCGCCATGGAACTGTTCGGCGCTTCCTCGGCAGATGACATATTAGGGACCTATGTCTCGGACCGCGTCGATCCTCGCTTCAGACCAACGTTGAGGAGGCGGAAATACCAGCTCGAGGTCGAGAAGAGGCCCACGGAGAAGACGGACGAGGTCTATATCAAGCTTGACGGGACAGCAGTCGATGTTGAGGTCGCTGCCGTGCCTTACCGGTTCAACAATGACGACGGGTCTCTGATCATCCTACGGGACATCACGGACAGGAAGCGAGCCGAGGAGGCCTTAGAGAAGCGCATACTGGCGCTGACCAGACCTCTGGACGAGATGGAGGAAATCGTCTTCGAGGACCTTTTCAACATACAGGAGCTCCAGCACCTTCAGGACCTGCTTGGGAAGGCCTGGGGCGTCGGGGTACTCCTGACCCGACCGGACGGTACCCCCATCACCCGTCCCAGCAACTTCACGCATTTCTGTGCAGAGTTCATCCGCAAGAACGAGAAGGGGCGCCAGAAGTGTATCGCGTCCGACTCTTTAATCGGAGGTCATAATCCCTCTGGACCGACGATCAAGCGTTGTTTGAGCGCCGGACTGTGGGGGGCGGGAGCGAGCATCACCGTCGGCGGCCGCCATATCGCTAACTGGTTGATCGGCCAGGTCCGAAACGAGGCTCAGACCGAGGAGGAGATGGTGGAGTATGCACGCGAAATAGGCGTAGATGACTCACAGTTCCGCGAGGCTTTCCTTCAGGTGCCTGTCATGCCTCAGGAGAGGTTCGAGCACATCGCGCACACCCTCTTCGCTCTGGCCAACCAGCTCTCATCCATAGCCTACCAGAACATACAGCAGGCGAGGTTCATCGCCGAGCGTAAGCTGGCTGATGACGCTCTCCGTGAGGCCAACCTCATCGTGGAGAACAGCCCGGTGATGCTGTTCCGCTGGCGGGCCGAGGAGGGATGGCCGGTGGAGCTGGTATCCGGGAACGTCGTGAGGTTCGGGTACGAGCCGGAGGCGTTCCTCAATGGTTCATTGCTCTTCTCCGACATCGTTCATCCCGATGACCTCGATGGCTTAAAGGCCGCCTTTGATGAAAAGATCCGTCAGGGCGAGGACAGCTACGAAGGTATTTATCGTATCCGCAGCAGGGACGGAGACTACCACTGGGTGGACGAACGCACCTACCTCGAGAGGAACTCCGAAGGGATAGTGACCAAAATTCAGGGGATTGTAATAGATATCACCGAGCGAGTGGAGGCAGAGAAGCGACTTCAGGCGATCAATGAGGCCCTGAAGGAGGGGGAAGAGAAGTATCAAGAGCTCTTCGAGCTAGGAAGCGAGGCCGTATTCTTGATCGACAACGAAACGGGAAGGGTCCTCGAATGCAACACCGCTGCGAGCGAGATGTACGGTTACACCCACAAGGAGCTTCTGGAATCGTATACACGCGACCTCTTGGCAAAGAGGGGAGAACCAGAGAGCAAGATAATCGAGAACAGGAACGGCAGTGTGATCATACCTCTGGAATACCACCGTAGAAAGGATGGCCGGATGTTCCCAGTGGAGGTCAACAGTCGGTACTTTACATGGAAGGGGAACCAAGTCCACGTGGCTGCGGTCAGGGACATTACGGAGCGGATCAGGACCTCCGAGGCCCTTCGTCAGGTCAATAAAAAGCTGAACCTCCTGAACAACATCACCCGGCACGATCTGAAGAACCAGATGACCGCCCTCACGGGCAACATGGCCCTGGCGAAGATGAAGAGAGCGGACCCTTCGTTCGATGTTTACATGGAAAAGGCCCTAGCATCGGCGGACAGCATGACCGCCATCATCAAGTTCGCCGAAGCTTACGAGGAGATAGGTGTACGCGAGGCCATTTGGCAGGACCTGAAGGCCCTGGTAATCGACAGCGTAGCGGACGTACCACCGAGCAAGCTACGGATCGTCAATGATGTCCCAGCAGGGGTAGAGGTCTTCGCCGATCCTCTCATCAAGAAGGTCTTCTACAATCTCATCGACAATGCCATCCGTCACGGTGAGAAGGCCACGACCATACGCTTCTCCGTGGAGAAGGTCGACGGGGTTCACGCCATCGTATGCGAGGACGATGGTCTGGGCATCTCTGCGGACATCCGGAGCAAGCTGTTCAATAGAGGTTTCGGGAAGAATCACGGCCTGGGCCTGTTCCTATCGAGGGAGATCTTGGCCATAACCGATATAAACATGACCGAGGAGGGCGAACCGGGAAAGGGGGCTCGCTTCGTCATGTCCGTCCCCAGGGACGGGATGCGAGGCGTTTATCTTTAGGACCTCGCACGCTAACTATCGGCCCTTCCTCACGGATACGTCCAGTTTCATGGTTCCATAGGCCATGCGATCGTTCATTGTGTCCCATGCTCGCTTCGCCTCCCTCCCTGCTCACTGTGGAACAGCAAGTTATTTCCAGTGGCCGACCACTAGCATAGGGAGGGTTTTCATTGGCTGGCAAGAGGCGCAGGGGGCTGCTTACGGGCATATCCACCAATGTGCTGGTTCTCGGCCTGGTCTCCCTTCTCAACGACGCCAGCAGCGAGATGATCTACCCCCTACTGCCTCTGTTCCTGGCAGGCCTTGGTGCCAGCGGGGCGGTGATAGGCCTAATTGAGGGGGCTGCGGAGACCACGGCATCCCTCCTCAAGGTGGTGTCTGGACGCTTTTCCGATCGGTTTGGCAGAAGGAAACCGTTCCTCACCGCAGGGTACGGTCTGAGCACCCTGGCGAAGCCCCTCCTAGTCCTGACCGCATCCTACTGGCAGGTGCTTGGTGTCCGAATCACGGAAAGGGTCGGGAAGGGGCTAAGGGCCGCCCCTCGAGACGCTCTCATCGCCGATTCCACAGGAAAGGAGGACCTGGGCAGGGCCTACGGGCTGCATAAGGCCATGGACTCCATGGGCGCAGTGATAGGTCCTCTTTTGATACTGCCGATCCTGCTGGCCGCCGGCACCGTGACCGAGGGCACGTTCCGAACAGTGTTCCTGTTGGCCACGATCCCCGCGGTGATCTCGGTCGCCATCATCGTTCTGTACGTGAGGGAGGGTGACCGCAAGGTACAGAGGTGCACCACCAGCATCTTCAGGGACTCCAGGCGGCTAGGCAGGGACTTCTGGCTCCTCGCACTGGTCGTGGTGGTGTTCTTCCTGGGGGAGATCAGCTACGCGTTCTTCGTTCTTAGGTCCGAAGGTCTTGGGTCCAGCACAGTGACCACGATACTGTTGTACATTCTGTACAACGTCGTTTTCGTGATCATGTCCATCCCCTCTGGCATCCTCTCCGACCGCTGGGGGAGGAGGCCGGTCCTGGCGTTCTCCTTCATTCTCTTTGCCACCACCTGTCTGACACTGAGCCTGGCGGACGGACTGCCCCTGCTCGCGCTGGGCTTCATCCTGTACGGTGTGTACAAAGGCTCCAGCGAGGGGGTGTTCAAGGCCTTTGTCATCGATGTCGTGCCGAGGGACCTCTGCGGAACCGCACTAGGGATTTACCACACCGCGGTAGGGCTGGTGATGCTACCCGGCGGTATCCTGGCCGGCATCCTATGGGATTCCCTGGGCCCTGAGATCACTTTCGCCTACGGCGGGGCGATGAGCTTGCTGGCGCTGGCCCTTCTGCTCCTATTCACCCGTCACCGCCACATGTCCGAACCGCCGCTACCATGAGGTCCTAAGAAGGATCGGATCAATTCGTTCAATCTCCAGAGCGCGCCCGATCGGAGATGATGTCCATCTCATCCCTGAACGATGTGGCGATGAGCATCATGGACATGCCCATGATTAGCAGCGCCGAGCCCAGCCACACCCCGCTGACCATTGGCAGGAGGCGGACCTGCACCAAGGCCGATTCGTTGGACATCCAATCGAAGCTGAGGTAGAGGTCCTCGGACAGCCCATTTAGGACCTGGGTGCCTCCATGGACCAGCAGGGACCCAGAATAACCGTTCTCATAATGGTTGGACACCGAGACCACTCGCGTCCCCCCTCCGCCGGTCACCTCAAAGGTGGCCGTGCGTACCTCACCCGGCACCCCCGCGGATGATGTCCATGGTTCCGACGCGAGCTCCAGGAGGCTCACCGTGCGGTCGCCCAACGATACCTGGTCCCCTATTCCCATGATCTCCCTGTCCTCAGGCAACGAGGACTGGTAGTACGATGAGATCAGAAAGCTCAGCACCACGATGACCAGGCCCACATGGGCCAGTATCGGCCCTGCCCTCCTGATCCAACGCCGTGCCGGGGAACGGTCCGTTCTTACGAGCCGGAATAACGATGCAGTAAGTGTCGCCCCGGCCGGCGGGAGGATGATGGCAACAGGCAGGGGAATGCTTCCTGTCACCAATGCGACCACGGCCAGCATGACCGATGCCAGGCCGATGCCCGTACCCAGCATCAGAGCCTTGCGCCGTCCCAACCGGGGGTACGATTCCATCACCAGGAGCGCTATGAGCATAATCGTCAGCAGGTACGAGGTCTTCTCGGTGAAGTCCATGAAGTTCTCCCCCTGGTCCAGACCCACGTTCTTTATAAGCAGCAGGAGCAGCAGGACGGAGAACATCACGTGGAGGACAACCGTACCCAGGACACTGTCCTCCACCCTAACCCTCTCCCTCTTCGACATGCGGTAGCTGAGGACACATCCGATGAGAAGGAGCAGCACGATGACGATGAACAGGCCCATGATGCTCTTGTCCCCCTCGATCACGGTGAGGAAGCGGGAGGCCATAGAGCCGCTCACCGAGCTGCCGTAGGTGTGCACCGAGGACCCCCACAGTCCGCCAGTGCGGGTTATGAACGAGGATAGAAGCACGTACACAAAGGAGAGAACGCCCAGTAAAGGCAGCAGATATCCCTGAGCGGCGGCGCGGGACCTATGCGCATGCAGGAAGGCCATGACGACGAGCATGGGGAGTAGGGAGGCGGTCTCCACGGGGTCCCATACCCAGAATCCTCCCCAACCCAGCTCGTAGTAGGCCCACACTGCTCCGACCACGATTCCCAGGGCAAGCAGGAGGCCTGCCAACCTGGCCCAAGGAAGGGCCACCTTCAGCCAATCATCCTCGAGAGAAAGGAAGCGGGCTATGGACGCGGAGAATATGGCCACGCAGAACGCGTAGGCCGCGAAGACCAGAGGGGGATGGAGGGCCATCTCCAGGGTCTGCAGGGACAGGCTCATACCCAGGCCCTGGGGGTGGAGTGCAAGTTCAGAGGCTTCGGTAAGGGCGAAGAGGTCCGCCGCCATGACGATCAGTACGAAGAGGAGCACCATGCTGCCGGCCGCCATCCGAAAAGCTGAAGAGAACCTACGACCGAGCCCCCGCCGTCCCTCCAACAGTGTCTCCACGGCCAAGGCGAGGGACATGAACCAGGCCCACAGTAAAAGGCCGCCCTCACCGCCCGCCCACACTCCCACGAGCTTGTAGAAGGGATCTATGCCCACTGAAGAGTGAGACCACACATACTCGATGCTGAGATCGGATGTGAGGAAGAGGTAGGCCATGAGAATGAAGACGGCGGTGAGGAAGGCTAGCGACAGGAGGGCGCTGTAACGCGAGATGCGCTCCCATCGACCGTTCCCGCGCGCCAGGAACAGGCCTCCGCCAGCGCTGGCCGCAAGGGCCGACACGGCCGCCGCCGCCAGTAGTACCGTTCCGAGGTTCATCGACTCACTCCGACCGTATCTCTCGGCCATCCCTCCGGAGCCGGGTTCGCAGCGATGACCAGGCGGCTTTCAACCTTGTGGATGTCCGCGACAGCAGCAAACCGCCATATAGAAGAGGGATGGATACGGCGCAGGCACCTCCCAGGGGACAGGCGGCGCATCCCGTGGCCGCGCAGGGGCCGGTGAACATGTACGCAAGGGGTGCTGTGGCCGCGGCCAGCATGAAAGTGCTCGCAATACGGACCCTCGACACCACGTCCTTCACCTTCCTTCGTATCATCTCTCCGGTTCTACCATAGGCACCGTGATAGGCATTGAAGGAGCAGTTGTTGACGCACTCCCTGCAACCTATGCACAGCGACCTCTCGATCTTGCCATCCATACTTATGGCCCACATGGGGCAGTTGACCTCGCACTTCCGGCAGTTCCGGCAGTTGGTGGCCTCATATTCCAGGCGATAGAAGCCGAGCTTGGCACCGATGGCATGGGATATGCCCGATATCGCCCCCAGGGGGCAGAAGAACAGGCACCATCCTCGTCCTCCTACCATCATGATCCCTCCAAGGAGCAGCCAGACTATCATGGTCAGGACAGCACCGGTGTTCCAGAAGTTCTCAGGAGCGGTGGAGAACAGACCGAGCGACATGTACTCCATCAGAGCGGGGCTGCAGAACCTTCCCAGGTCCACCCCGTAAGAGCACTGGGCCACCGGGCCGGCCATAGCCCATCCCACGATGATGAACCCAGCGAGGAAACCGTAGCGCAGGCTGGCGGTTACCTTGGTGTTCTGGATCCGCATGCGATATCGGTCCGGGATCGGGACTATCCTGCTGAGCATCTCGCTCATGGCCCCTACCGGGCATAGACGTCCGCAGAATAGAGGACCAAAGAGGAGCGCGACCACTAGGATCACGACCATGGTGCCGAGAGCGATAGGGCCGATGCTCGCAGGAACTGACCCATTGATCAGAAGCTCCATCGGCAGTTTGAAGCAGATCGAGTGTATAGTCGCCTCATCGGTTGACCCCACAATGCCATATGCCAGCCTGGTGAACACCGCGAAGGGAGCGATGAACAGGAAGAAGCCTGCCATCAAGCCCAGGTACCGTTCGCTGTTCCGCCACACCGTCTTCGGCAATTTCGGCCTGACGTTTTCTGCGGTAGGCTGCTCAGCCTCCGGCAATCGCACGTTGGAAACCTGCGAAGGGGTGCGGCCCTTCAAGGGGCCAGGGAGCTTGGATCTGTCAAGGGTGAGGGTGTTTTTCAGAGGGTTCCTCAATGCCATCTGTTCTTTCTCCTCAGCTCCATAATGCCGATGGCAAATATGAAGCCGACCACGGTCAAGAACCCGATATCGGCCAGGGTGAGATTGAACTGCTGTAATGGCGCAATCAACGCTGCCTGGTTGCTCACGGTCACATCGACCTCCTTAGACACCGTCTCCCCAGTCGTGGTGATGGCAGTGACCTTTATCGTGTGCTCACCGTCCTGCAGATCAGAGGTGTTCACCGTCCACTTGTAGGAGGAGCCGTCCGTGCTTTCGACGGGGGAGCCATCGATCTCAAGGTTGGCCGAGGTGATGTCAGCGGCCTCGCTGGCTGCCACGGTGGCATCGATGGTTACGCTTCCGCTCAAGGTGGTCCCGTTGACCGGGGTCAGGATCGATAGGAAGGTGGAGGTATCGTCGGACGAGGAGCCGTCTTCGACAGTGAAGGCCATGCCCGCAGAGTAGTCCTTGTAATATCCTATGCCATTATCGCTGTTCTCCATCCTGGCGTACAGGGAGTACACTCCAGGCTTCTCGGGCGCTTCCAGGGTCCATACGAACTCAGCGCTTCCCTTGTAGACAGTGATCTCGTTGTAATTGTACTGGGTAGACCAGGTATCGGACACTATGGCCCATCCATAGTCAGTGGGCATGGTGTTCCCCCCGCTCAGCTTGGAAACTATCATAACGCCCAGGGGGTTGTTCTCCGCCTCCCCGCCGGTGACGGTGACGGTAACGACAACCTGCTCGCCCGGTGAGAGGATGGTCTGGGACGCGGACATGCTGACGACGGCACTACTAACCGCGCCATGGCAGCTGCAATCGCCTGCCTGAAAATTGCTGTTACCGCCACCCCCGGCCCATCCCGTGACAGGCGTTAAGAGTAATGTAACTACGAAAGCTACGGCGGCCAGAGCCAAAAGGTATGGTCGTCTGCTCATTTTTCCGTCCCGAGGAGACGTACTAGAACTTTAACTTTTCGCCCGTCAATATCGCAATAGGTAATCATGACCAGTATAATGGGCGGTTCAAAGAACATTCTGTTCATACAATAATAAAAAAAGTAGCCTTCTCGTGTATTTTCGATAAATTTTCCGATCCGACGTACATCCTAAAACCTTGATCGATCGAGGGCATCTTACCCCCCGATCGAGGAGCGCGTCCGGCAGGAGCGTTCTTATACTTACAATATGTCTTAAAACCGCTGAGTAACGGAGGAGCCTCCTACGGTGGGTCTAATTAAGAGAGCGGTGGCAACGATCCTGATCACCTCGATGATGGTCCTTTGCATCAGCGGACCAGCCACAGCTGCGGAGGAGCCCTCGACATGCGCTTTTCTGATCGATTTCGGAAACGGCAGGATACTATGGGCAGACGTCCCCGTGACCGAGGGCATGACCGGGTTCGACGTGTATGAGAACGCCACCGCCATGTTGGGCCTGGCCGAGAGCAGTTCATATCAAATGCCAAATGGCCACTACATCACGAGCATCGACGGCTACACCGGCACCTACAACTACTCCTGTCCCGTGTGCCCTTATGATATCTGGAGACTCCTCAAGTGGAGCGATGAGGTCGACGAGTGGACCTGGACCTCCAGTATGATAGATGATGTAGATCCCCTCGCCACCAAGGCCATCGCCTTGATGTACACGCGGTATCCGTACATGGGGCCTCCAACGGCCACACCGCAGCACCGGGACCCGTGGATAAGCGAGAGGCATGATTTCCTGAACTCGGGCAGTGCCTTATCCTATAATGCTACAGGAGTGGAGATGAAGTGGCGCCTGGACCTAGGCAATGGGGCCATCGATGTTCCCGTAATCTCTGGGGCTGGCCGGCTGTACGCCCTCAGCAGCGGGGTCCACGTCAGCGTCATGGACACGTACGTTACCAGCTCCAAGCTCTTCTGCTTCGCTCAGTCCGGCGATGTGCTGTGGCAGGTGGAGGTGGGGAAGGGTCACCAGGATGCCGCGCCCCTGCTGTGGGACGGGACAGTGTACGTTCACTCCGCCGATGGGGTTCTGTACGCGCTCGATGCTGAGAACGGCAATCTTAAATGGACCTACTGCACAGGCAAGACCGATGACAACGTCACATCCCCCATCGTCTGCGACAACCTCATCATCATATCCGGCAACCCCGGGGAGCTGTTAGCGGTAACGAGGTCCGGCTCCCTCTACTGGTCGATGAATGTGCCCTCAACTTTCGCGTCCTCCCCCGCGGCCTTCAAGGACCTGCTGCTGGTCGGCGGAAAGAACGGCAATCTGTACGCCATGGCGAGCAATGGGAGCGGTGAGGTATGGAACGTTACCATAGGCGGCACCATAACCGGCTCGCCGGTGGCACTGGACGATAGGGTCGTCATCACCTATACCAACTACACAGATAGCATTCCCACGGGCGGGGGGATGGCCGCGGTATCGTACGACGGGGCGCTCATATGGGAAGCCCCCACCGCTCCCACTCCAGGCTCTGCGGCGGTCACGCCCGATGGCGTGGTCTCCGTTTCCTCTCACGGGATGACCTCGGTATCTCTGGATGGCCAACCCCAGTGGACCGCTCCTCTGGATCCCTCCGTTCCCATCGGATCACCCCTGGCTATGAACGGCATGACCCTGGTAGTGACCACGGGCGACAGCGGCCGGCTTGTGGCCGTCAATAGTCATGGCTTCGTCGAATGGGAGGAGGTCATCGAACCCTCCCAGATCATAACCAGCTCGCCTTCTATCTCCGATAACATGCTATACCTAACATCGAGCGAGGGCAGCGTTTATGCGTTCTTTTTCGAGGACCTGCAGTGGATCGTTCCTCCTGTCAGTTCCTTCGCTTATACTGTGAACGGTACCACCGTGCACTTCGACGGCAGCCTATCCTATGGAGGGGAAGGGGGGTTGACCTACAATTGGTCCTTTGGGGATGGCCAAATGGCCAGTGGGATGAACGTTGACCATACCTATGAGAACGCCACGGCCCATAAGGTGACCCTGGTCATCACAGACTCTGCCGGCTTGAGAAGCGAGCTCACCAAGATGGTGGTATTGAGAGGCCCGACGCAGGATTCAGGTCCGGAGCCTGGAGGCACCATAGATGACACCGACCCTTCCCCCGTAACGTTATCAGGGTGGACGATGTGGGGAGCGGGCATCATCGCGCTGGCGGTCATCTTGGCGTTGACCCTGGGGATAAGAAGGGCAAAGGAAAGGAAAAGGTAGGTCGACCTTAGGGTTCGCCTGCGGTGATCAGGACGACGGGGCGCGGCTCCCATACACCTTTCCCAAATGATCCTAGAAGGGGACCTTTTCCCCCCTCATAATATGAAAACGGATGTCAAGGACATCGTGTTCTCATTACCAAGTATCAACATAGCTGACCGGGCAATATGTGTCGATAGGGAAAGAAAAATGTGTTGTTTCGTCCACGGGCCGTTGGAGGGCTGACCTCGAGCGATGGCGGGTTGCCGTACCTTGGTGCCATTCGGTCTTTATAGAAGAATGGTCAAATTTGATACTGATGCGTCCAGCATTTACGATCGACGGCATTTTAAATATTATCGAATAGAATATTGTTAAATAGGGCACCCTCCCAATCATTATATCAGGCCCCCCAAGGCAGGTTCGGAGGAGTGGTGAACATGTTAGAGTTGGCATTCGGCAATGAGTTGGTCATAGGATTCGCAGCCTTGTGGACGGCCATATTGATCCGAGTCCGGACTGGGGCGAGGATCAAGTTCCCGTAGGGGATGCTACCAAGCATCCGCTGGACCAAGAAATGAAACCATTTTGAATTGCAGGGGTTGAACCCCTCAGCATTTTTTCTCATAACAAAGGTGGAGCACTCACCCAGATGTGGTCTTCCTTAGATAGCCTTCCCTGATACTGGAACTACGTCTGTTTCACAAGTAGCCGTTCTCCCGGTACCATCGGACCGTGGCCTCCAACCCTTCCGGTAGTGACCAGCGGGGAGAGTATCCCAACTCCATACTGGCTCGCTCAATGCTGTAGTTACGGTCCTCGCGGAAGGTCTCCATCGTGCTCGACCTGAACATGAAGGAATCCTTACCCATCAGCCTGTTCAGACCCTCCACAGGGGCTACCAGGGCTTTGGCCACAGGGACCGGGACATGCAGGCGGGGGGGTCTGCGCCCGAA
Source organism: Methanomassiliicoccus sp. (assembly GCA_012719175.1). Taxonomy (NCBI): domain Archaea; kingdom Methanobacteriati; phylum Thermoplasmatota; class Thermoplasmata; order Methanomassiliicoccales; family Methanomassiliicoccaceae; genus Methanomassiliicoccus; species Methanomassiliicoccus sp. The sequence goes on along the minus strand of JAAYAX010000004.1, from coordinate 8,388 downwards.
TATCGCTGCGAGCATGGCGTATATCTCATCGTAGGTATAGGCTCGGGAGTCGGAGATATGATAAGTCCTCCCGATGGACCGGGGGTTCTCCAGGGCTAGGCGGAACCCCTGCACTACGTCGTCCACATGGACGAATTGGAGGAGCCTTCGCCCGTCACCCACTACAAAGCGCCCCATCACTGAGCCTCCGAAGGCAGAAATGAACCAGTATGAGATGTCCTCGAAGTTCCGAGGCCCATAGATGCCTGACGGTCGGATGATCGTATGATCTATTCCCCTAGAAGCATGCTCCCGCACCAGCTCCTCCCCTTGAACCTTGGAGCGTCCATAAGCGTACACTGGAGCTGGGGTACGGTCCTCGTTCGCGGGCTCCGCCCCGGTGGGCCCCAGGGCCTCCGTGGAGGAGCAGTAGACGATGCGGGCGACACCACTGTTGATCATCGAAGCGAGAAGGGCGCGGGTTCCCTCCACATTGATGCGGCGGTAACTTTCCTCGTCCCCTGTGAAAGTGTAGTAGGCGGCGAGGTGTACCACCGCGTCCACGTTCCTGGCCACCCCTATTAGGCTGCTAGGGTCGGCTAGGTCGCAGCAGCGCAGCTCCACCCCCAGGGGGGTCAGCAGGGAGGTGTCGCTGCCCTTCCGGACCATGGCCACTATCTCATGTTTCCCAGACAGCGCCTCGCAAAGATGGCCTCCCAGGAAGCCAGAGGCCCCGGTGACCAGCAGGCGCATCTCATGGCCCCCGGGCCCGGTGGTACATGGCATATGCGAACAGGGACGCCAGAGGGGAGCCGTCGTACGGCTCTGCAGGGTCCCTGCGGTACATGTCGTCCAGAGGCACCAGCCGATACGCCCCCGTGGCCAACAGCGCCGCCTTGGCCTCGGCGTGCTGATGCTCGGACAGGGACAGGCCTACAGTCTGCACCTTGTCCACACCCTGATATGCCTTCATCCCCGGCAGGCGAGCGATGAGGTCCACAGCAGTGGCGGTGTCGCTCACGACCACCAGCTCCATGAAACGCCTTCGGACATGAGGTCCGTAGGCTGGAAATGATATCAGTGCCTCGTCGAGAACGCTCCCGCCCGGGGTCACGGCGATCGACCAGGGATTACTGCCATCCTTTGACCGCAGGACGGTGGAACCGCACAGCTCCATGATCCTCAGGGAGCTGGCCCGGATGAAGCCGAGGTCATCGCTCTGAGCGGTCGCATGCTTAGTTCCGATCTCCTGCAGGTGTGCGGCCACCTTACTAGCGAAATCGACGGCCTCGTCCTTTGTTCCTATGAACGCCCCCAGGGTGGGGGAGGAGCACAGCTGCTGCTCGTACAGGACCATGTTCTCGGCTAGCCCCCGTGCGGTCCTGTCATCAGATCTTTCCTGGGCGATGATGGCGAAGCCGGTCAGCGGGCCGTGGGACAGCCAGCGAGGATGGTGGGGATTGGTCGCTGCCCTCACCAGGACCTCGGAGCGGCCGGGCTCACCGCCCCAGTAGTTCACCACGCCCAGCTCGCCGTTGCTCAGGAGATGTCGCAGGCGAGGGCTGTCATGGGTGAAGTAGGCCACGGCCAATGATTGGGCCATGAGGTTCGCCGCCTGATCGTGATAGGCCAGCTCCCTCAGGGGCTCGAAAACCTGTTGCAGGGCATGATGGTTCGCCATGGAAGGCTTGACCATGGTGCAGTTGCCCAAAGCCAGAGATAGGGCGGTGGGGATCACGGCAGGAACGATGGAGTTCCCCGAGGCTATGATAAGGACGGGGCCAGCAGGTAGGTGGCGCACCTCCCCCGACCTCCCCAGGGGAACGAATCGCTCGGTGCTATCGCGCCCCCCGGGAAGCGAGAGGTCGATGTTCTCTTCCAACGAACCCTGGTCCAGGGCCTGAGGTACCAGGGACATCTCCAGGTCCATGTTCGCTTCGGAGTAGCCGGTGGACCTCATCAGCTCCGATCGTACACCGCGCAGCTCTCCATCCATGCTGCGGGCTCTCCAGATATCTCCCAGCTGGTGCAGTACTGTCAGACGCGCGGCCAGGGGCACCTTGCACAGCTCTGCCTGCACCGCTCGGCCTGCGGACAGGAAATTGTCTATCGACCCCTCTGTAAGCTCCTCCACCTCCACTTCGGTCGCTGTCGTGACAACCGTCTCCGGTTCGTTCCCCAACATCCAAGGGACAAGCCTCATCTCTGACCTCCCGTCATCATCTCCTCCATGGAGCCTCCGCAGGCCCTCTGCAGGCTCCATCCCTCCTTCACCGTCAGCCTGCGCTGGTAGGTGAACTCCCTGCCGTAGAAAGAGGTGGAGGGTCGGGAGGTCATAAGGTCCCCAGGATAGAAGCATTCCAACCAAGATGTGACGAAGGGGTTGAACAGACATGCCAACCCTTCCGTGTCCCCCTCTTCAAGTGGTTCCAGTGTAACGGGGTCGATGAGGAACACGGTGGACAAGGGATGCGGCACCTTGGCCATGACCCCCAGCCGATCTATCAAAGCGGTGAGGGTCTCCGTCATCCCCAGGACGTCCATGAACGGAGCGGGCACCGCGGTTCCGTCCCGTTCCTGGGCAGTGAACTGTCTCCGGGCGTTATCCACGATGTCGTTATACGGCGGGAGATCGTCGAACCCCTTGGTGCCACCTCCGGTGACTATCAAGCCTCCCCTACCCAGCTTCACTGGGGGCGTACCCGTGGCCAACCTCTGCATCAACCTTTTTCCCCAGGACAGTTCATCCATCTTCTTGGTGAGGAGGTGGACCCCTGCGGGGGCCGTGAAGAAGAGCTTGGGCTCGGCCTTGCTCTTCAGGAACTTGATGATGTTGGAGGTGTTGGGTGTGAGCTTGGTCCAGGGCTTGTCGCCGTCCCTTCCCTCCTCCAGGTCCATCCCGTAGAGCAGATCGATCCCCTTGGACTCCAGCGTCAGGGCCACAAAAGCCACGAAGCTCAGCCTGTACCTCAGCTCGGGGGCCGCCATGAAGAGGGCGATGCCCTTTCCTGCTTCCAGGCTTCCCCCGTAAACGTGCTCGAACAATGCTGTGTTGGCCTGAACCATGATGGCCAGGTCCAAGGGGCTGCGGTAGATCTTCACCGGAGCCCTTCCGCTGGTGCCGGAGGAGGAGAACGTCTCTCCCTCCTCCTCCACACCAGGTATGAGGAACCTCCTGTGGCCATCGCCCCTGAGCATATCGGAAGGAACGGCGATGTGGGACAGGTCCGTCAAATCGGGATCGCGGATATCGATACCAGTGCGTTCGAACAGGTCGGCGTAATAGGGGCTGCGCCTCTGAAAGAACCTCAGGCATTCGCCCATCAGCTCCTTCCTGAGCCTTGCCAATGTGTCCGGAGGGAGGGAAAAGAGGTCCTCGTGGACCAAGCTCCACACCTTCTTGACATATGGATCGGAGAGGAGGGCGCTGGTCCGGGCCCTCTGGAAAATTTCCTCGACCGTCATTTGACGCAGATATACTGACCCAGTATCTTTATGGAATCGGCTATTCGGCTGCGGCACATGTCCAAGGCCGGACATGCGAATTGCATGAGACCTGCTCGCTCCCCTTTCCTATCCTGCGATTGGACAGGAGCGCGGTCAAGCCTTCGGGAGGCGAGACGCGTACCTCAGGGGTTGGGGTTCCAGACAAGCGCCAGAAGCTTGGTGGTGATATTGGTCTTCGTGGGCTTGATGGACATGATCTCCAACTTCTCCGTCAACGGATCGATGCGCGAGCTCATAGCCCTTACGTCCACTTGGAACTCCTCCTCCAACCTGTCCCGCTGCTCCTTCAAGGCCTCCAGGTTCTCCTTGGCATACTCCACGTCCTGCTTCTCCTTGGAGGAGCGGCTGAGCTGCTTGGCCGACTTACTGGCCGCAGTGCTCGCCTTCCTTCCCACCATGGCTCCCAGAATGGAGGAGCCCAGGGTCATGGCGGTCTGGTACTTCTGGCTGCGTGCCTGCTCCTGCTCTTTCTCCTTGATTATCTGGGCCTTGCGTATCTTCTCGTCCAGAGCGGCGTACTTGGGGGCGTACTTCTTCCTCAGCTTCTCCATGCTGTCGTCGGTGACCTCCCGCGCTGCCAGCTGTAGGCGTATCCGGAAGTCGCTCTCCCTCTCCCCTGGCATGGACAACCTCTCCAGGCTGGGGCTCCACCACAGATCTAGGGTCTGGCTCCTGGCCAGCCAGCCCTGGAACTCCTTCTCCCAAGAGGTGTAGCTCTTGGTCTTGGACGCAGCTGGGGGGAGCTCGGTGAAGCTGACCCTCTCGACCGGTGCCCTTCCCAGGGCCGACAGGTCCAGGTCCAGAGGCCTGGCGTTGTCCCAGCTCAGAGGTATGGGGTCGTTGGTCAGAGGTGCCACGAAGGACATGTCCCGCGTCACGTCCACCTTCTTCTTGGCATCAGCGAACCTTACCGTAGCGGATCCCAAGATCATGGGCCGGTACATTTGTCCTCCCGCAGAGGTCCCCGCAGGCAGGTAGTATTGTGGTATCTCCGCCGGAAGCACAGGACGCTGGACCCCGGTTGTGAAAGTGGCAGTGGTAGCCATCGCGCCCCTTGAGGTCACGGCAGCGACCGTCGGTGACGGGGAAGGGCGAGGTGAGGATGCTTTTATGGGATCCATTAGGACCTTGATCTGCTCCCTCGTCAGCGGGCCGCGCAAGTAGGACATAGCCCACCTCGAAGTGAAGACCGTGGGGACATCATCATTGACGTTGTGCATCAGGAACACCCTGTTGCCCAGGCCAGCGATGATCTCGTCCATCTGGCCACGGTCGAACCGAGTGCCCGTTCCCGCGGACGCCCCCTCCAGGGCATCCAGGATGCGGAGCTTGTCCCTATCGGTCTGCAACCGCCCGATGAACCAGGTTCCGGTGTTGGAAAGGCTCTTGTAATCCAAATCGACCGGGTTCTGGGTGACTAGGGTGACCCCCAGGCCGAACGCCCGGGCCTGTTTCATGAGGGTGAGCAAGGGGAGCTTGGAGGGAGGGTTGGCGACCGGAGGAAGGTATCCGAACACCTCATCTATGTACAGGATGGCCCTCAGGCTCGTGGTGCCGGACTGGGTGCGCATCCACCCCACCACATGGTTCAAGAGCAAGGACACGAAGAACATACGCTCGGCATCACTGAGGTGGGCGATGGAGAAAATGGACACCTTGGGCTTCCCGTTGGCGTCATAGAGAAAGGACCTGATATCCAGGGGATCGCCCTCCAGCCAGAGGCGGAAGCCAGGAGCTGCCAGCAGATTGTTGATCTGCATGGCCAGGGCGAATCGGTCCTTGGAGGGGTAGAAGGATTCCACCTCTAGCACCCCGATCTGCTTTACAGGCGGCGACTGGATCTGATGGATGAGGCCTGCGAGGTCGAGATCGGCGTTCTTCCTCCACACCTCCGAGAGTATGGTGGAGAGCAGGATATGCTCCCGTGATCGGATGGGGTCCCCCTCGATGCCTATGAGGCCTAGAAGGCTGGTGACGGTCGTGCTCACCCGCTCCTGAAGCATCTCCTCGTCCTTTATGATCTCCAGGGGGGGAGCGGAGAACGACTTGAGGATGGACAATGGCGTCCCGGCATTGCTCCCGGGAGTGTAGATGTTGAAGCTGCACGCATCGCGCAGTCTCTGGATGCGGGCACCGTCCTCCCCCCAGGAGGCCAGGCCGTTCCTCCATGACTCGGCCTGCTTGGCCGCATACTCGTCCAGGGACAGGCCCTTCTTGGCAGCATCCTCGGCGTTGACCCACGGGGCGAAATCCTCCTTGCGCAGCTGGGGAAATGTCAGCAGGAGGTTGGTCATATCCCCCTTGGGGTCAATGATGATCGAAGGTATGCCGTCCAGGGCGGCCTCTTCCAGGAGGGATATGCACAGGCCGGTCTTGCCGCTCCCGGTCATCCCCACACAGACGGCATGCGTGACCAGGTCTTTGGAGTCATAAAGGAGAAGGTTCTCCTTCGCCGCTTTTTTAGCTAGATCGTACTCACGTCCCAGGTAGAATATCCCAAGTTTCTCGAAGTCCTGCATCGACCGCTCCTCTCGTCGTTTTATAAGGGTCATCGCACAAATAGCTTATGATGCGCGGCCAGGGTCCAGGTGTTCTCGGATTTTACCAGCATGCTGGTCTTTTACCAATGCAACAAATGATAACCTTTGAGTCCTTTTCCCTTTTCATGGAATCGATCAGTGAGGGTCTGATGGGAATGTTGTCCTCGGGGGACAACCTTTCAGCTATTAGCAAGACGGTAGGTGGAGATTCTAGCGCCGTAAAGTCCGCGCTGGGGATGGGTATCCCCGCCATATTAGGGTCCATGGCCAATAACGCTTCGAAGCCCGGTGGCTTGGATATGCTCAAGGGAATGATGTCCAAGGCGGATGCCGCCAACCCCACGGGAGACATGGCCGCCATGCTCAGCGGCGGAGGGTCGGCCGGAGGTTCAGATATGCTCAGCGGCCTTCTGGGCGGTCAGCTTGCCCCCATACAGAACGCCATTGCCAAAAAGACCGGGCTGCCGGCCTCGGCGATAGGGCAGGTGCTAGCGATGATTGTACCCATGATAATGGCCAAGGTAAGCAAGATGTTCACGTCGCAGAAGATGGATGACAAGGGATTGACCGCATTCCTTGGTGACCAGTCCAAGATGGCCATGCAATCCTCTCCGGACATGGCGGACATCATGAAGCAGATCACCGGGGGCGCAGGAGAGAAGACTGGCTTCCTGGCCAAGCTAAAGGCGCTATTCAAGTAATCCGTCCCGATATTCGGACCAGGCTATATGAGATAGAGTAAGCTAATGCCAGGGAAGAAGTACATGCGGTCGGCGCTCCGCTTCAGGGAATATGATCGACTCCACGCGCTTAGACCGCTTCACCTTCCGGCTTCACCTTGCAGCGGCGTATCAGGAAATACGATATCGACAGCGACAGTATTGCCGCTCCCACTCCCATGAGGACCTCGGCACTGACGGTCTCGTAGTTGAAGACTATCAGCTCCCTGGCGACAGCGGTCAACGCGACCAGTATGACGATCTCAACATGTATCTGCTGCTTGACTGCGTAGGCGTACAGGGTGTCCATGAGTTCCACGCACACCACCAGCAACAGGAAGTTTCCGATGAGATTGAGGACGGTCATCCTGGTGGAGATGAGCAGGTCCTTGTTCAGAGTCGAACCCAGAACATCCATAATCGTAGACAGCAAAATGAGGAAAATGACGAAACCTATAACGGCGATGGCGGTATACATCACAATCTTCTTGTAGACTGGCAGGATCGTCATCAGGTTTTGCATTGCTCCAGTACCTTATTATTATTATATTTATATTAAGAATATCATATTATCATTTCTTTCAATGAGTGGCTGAGTTAGGTTTCTGCGCACTTTTTCGACTGCACGCCCCTCGTCGGCATAAGAGCGACTGGACAAATAAAATGTACAATATTGCTGATTTGATAAAAAGAGGATCCCCTCATTCTTAGAAGCGTGCGTAGCCCCTGATCTCAGGCCATCGACCAAGATGAGGGACCTGTTGCCCACGTATTAAAATTGGGAAGGGGGTTTGAGAGAGGAAGTGCTCATCCAGCGAAGCTTTCGAACATTCCTTTCATTTCCGCGGGGAGCTCGTCCTTCCTTATCGCGTAGGCGGCCTTGACGAACGGCAAGGCCTCTGCCGGTGTTGCCACGAGCGTCTTCTTCCCGCCCTCGGCCTTTATCTCCAGGGTCATGCTGTTAGCCAGCCAAGCATCGGAGCATAGGTCCCTGGCAGTATCACGAACTATATCCAGGGGTTCTCGCACCGGAGCCTCGGCAACGGTACCTTGGCCTTCATGAGGGCGGTCGCTCGGTGAGCCTCCGAGCGCCTTGCGTATTTTGCTTAGCAATCCTACCTTCTCTGCCAGTAAATCACCGTAATGACGAAGGCAGCGCGATTAATTACTTTATGGTCTCTTTGTGAGAAAAAAACGAACCTTCGCCTAATCCGATATATACTCCTGTCAGTATACGTCCTTCTGAATTTTCACAGTGCCTCCCTTGTACTGGTGCTAGAAAAAAACCTGGAAGGGGGTAGCCCCCCATGGAAGATCGTCTACTGGTGGTGCTCCTGGAAGTGGGCCTTAAGCTTATCAGAAAGGTCCTCTTCGGTCTCGCCGCTGAGAGCAACATCGCACAGGGGGCAGTCCATGTAAAGACCAGCCTCCTCTCGGGTCATCATCTTGTGGACAACGCCTGCTCCCTGGGATGTGTCGCCTGGACCTCGCTCGCACTCTGGCCCGGTGCGAGGATATCTGAACTGACCGACCTCCTCGCGAAGCGTCTTCGCACTGGCCGATGCCTTCTCATAATCCATCCCTGAGAACGTCCTGACCGCTCTTTCCTCCGCGGTCTCACCCGTACGTGGTTCCTGGAACTG